>NZ_JBVJLW010000023.1:0-155465 GCF_055584525.1 Streptomyces sp. NPDC102514 | reverse complement strand
GCAGTTCCCCGCGCCCCTGACGGGGTGGGGGTCGATGGTCGGGTGCGGCTGCGCTGTGGCTGGTCGCGCCGGTCCCCGGCCCCCCAAAACGCGGCTGCGCCCCCCCCGGAGGCCCGGGCGGGGGGGGGGGGCGGCGGGGGCGGCCCCCCCCCCCCCCCCCCCGGGCGCGCGCCCCCCCCCCCCCCCGCGCCCCCCCCCCCCCCCCCCGGGGGGGGGGGGGGGCCCCCCCCCCCGCCCCACGGCCGTGTGCCGGTTCTGCGGCTGAGTGCTTACGCCGCCACCGGCTCCTTCGGCTGCGGTGCCGTCGCCGTCTCGGCGGACTTCTTCGTACTGCCGTCGGGAGCCTGCTTGCGCATGCCCTTCAGGACGATGACCAGGCCGGCCGTGACCGCCGTGCCGGCCGCGATGGCCAGCAGGTAGAGGAACGGGCTGCCGATCAGGAAGGTGACCCAGATGCCGCCGTGCGGGGCGCGCAGGGTCGAGCCGAACGCCATGGTCAGGGCGCCGGTGACCGCGCCGCCCGCCATCGAGGCCGGGATGACCCGCAGCGGGTCGGCGGCCGCGAACGGGATGGCGCCCTCGGAGATGAAGGACGCGCCCAGGACCCAGGCGGCCTTGCCGTTCTCCTGCTCGGCCGGGGTGAAGAGCCTCTTGCGGAGGGTGGTCGCCAGCGCCATGCCGAGCGGCGGGACCATGCCCGCGGCCATCACGGCCGCCATGATCTTCATCGCGGAGTCGCTGGGGTCCTGCACGGCGATCCCGGCCGTGGCGAAGGCGTACGCGACCTTGTTGACCGGGCCGCCCAGGTCGAAGCACATCATCAGGCCGAGCAGGACGCCGAGCAGCACCGCGTTCGTGCCGGAGAGCCCGCCGAGCCAGTCCGTCATCGCCTTCTGGGCCTCGGCGATGGGCTTGCCGATCACGATCAGCATCAGGAAGCCGACGACCATCGACGAGATCAGCGGGATCACGACCACCGGCATGATGCCGCGCAGCACCGGTGGGATCTTGATCCGCTGGATGGCGAGGACCACCGCGCCGGCCAGCAGACCGGCGGCCAGACCGCCGAGGAAACCGGCGTTGATGTTGGCCGAGATCATGCCGCCGACGAAGCCCGGCACGAGGCCCGGCCGGTCGGCCATCCCGTAGGCGATGTAGCCGGCGAGGACGGGGATCAGGAAGCCGAAGGCGACGCCGCCGATCTGGAACAGCAGCGCGCCCCAGCTGTCGATCTGGCCCCAGTTGAAGACCTCGGTGACCGGCTTGGCCTCGTTGATCTGGTAGCCGCCGATCGCGAACCCGAGCGCGATCAGCAGACCGCCCGCGGCCACGAAGGGGACCATGTAACTCACGCCGGTCATCAGCCACTTGCGGAGCTTGGTGCCGTAGCCGTCGCCGGGGTCGCCCGCCCGGTCCACCGGGGTGCCGCCGGGCCGGGCGGCCGAGGTGGACTCGCCGCGCTCGGCCCTGCCGCGCACATCGGCGATCAGCTCGGCGGGCTTGTTGATGCCCGCCTTCACACCGACGTCCACGGTGGGCTTGCCGGCGAACCGTTCCTTCTCCCGTACGGGCACGTCGTGCGCGAAGATCACGCCGTCCGCCGCGGCGATGACGGCGGGGTCGAGCCGGGTGAAGCCGGCCGATCCCTGTGTCTCGACGACGATCTCGACGTCATCGGCCTCGCGGCCCGCGTTCTCCAGCGACTCGGCCGCCATGTAGGTGTGCGCGATACCGGTGGGGCAGGAGGTGACGGCGACGATCCGGAACGGCTGCCGGGCGTGGCCCTCGGCCACGGGTTCGGCCCCGGCCGGGGCCGCTGCGGCCGAGGGGGCCGACGGAGCCGAGGGGGTCGACGCCGGCTCGGCCGGAGCGTCGGCAGTGGGCTCGGCGGCGGGCGCGGGCTCGGGTGCGGCCCCAGGGGTCTCGTCCCCGCGGATGAGCGCCGCCGCGGACTGCGCGTCGTCCACCGACCGCAGCGCGGTCGTGAACTCGGCGTTCATCAACTGGCGGGCCAGCGACGACAGGATCGTCAGGTGGGCGTCGTCCGCACCGGCCGGAGCGGCGATCAGGAAGATCAGGTCGGCGGGGCCGTCCGGCGCGCCGAAGTCGACCCCGGCCGCGCTGCGCCCGAAGGCCAGGGTCGGCTCGGTGACGTGCTCGCTGCGGCAGTGCGGGATGCCGATGCCGCCGTCGAGGCCGGTCGGCATCTGGGCCTCGCGGGCGGCGACGTCGGCGAGGAATCCGTCCAGGTCGGTCACCCGCCCCAGAGACACCATGCGCTCGGCGAGGGCACGGGCCGCCGCTTCCTTCGTATCGGCGGACAGGTCGAGGTCGACCAGTTCCGCGGTGATCATCTCGCTCATCGCGGGCTCCTTCGCTCGCGTATCGCCCGGGGAGAGTGGTGGGCGAGGGTGGGGATGGGGATGGGGACGGGGATTGCTTCAGTCGCCTCAGCCACTGCGGCTGGTGCGGGGTGGGCTGAGGGGGTGGTCATGACGCCGGCTCCGTCAGTACGCGGTCGACCGGGATCTCCGCGGTGACCGTCACCGCGCCCGGGTCGAGGTTCGCCGGGCTCGGCATCACGCTGCCCGGCAGTTGGACGGCCGCCGCTCCGTGCGCCACGGCGGAGGCGAGCGCGCCGGGCCCGCTGCCGCCGGCGATGAGGAAACCGGCGAGGGAGGAGTCGCCGGCGCCCACGTTGCTGCGTACGACGTCGACGCGGGCGCTCGCGAACCAGGCGCCGTCCTCGTCGACGAGCAGCTGCCCGTCGGCGCCGAGGGAGGCGAGCACGGCCCGCGCGCCCAGCTCCCGCAGTTCCTCGGCGGCCTTGACCGCGTCGCCGACCGTGGCGAGCGGGCGGCCGACCGCCTCGGCGAGCTCCTCGACGTTCGGCTTGACGACGTCGGGCCGTTCGCGCAGGGCCGCGAGCAGGGCCGGTCCCGAGGTGTCCAGCGCGATGCGGGCGCCCGCCCGGTGGGCGCGGGCGACCAGTTCCGCGTACCAGGAGGGTGCGAGGCCGCGGGGCAGGCTGCCGCAGCAGGCGATCCAGTCGGCGTCGCGGGACTGCTCGCGCACGGTCTCCAGGAGCGACTCCTCCTCGGCGGAGGTGAGTTCGGGTCCGGGTGCGTTGATCTTCGTGAGGACGCCGTCGGCCTCGGCGAGCGCGATGTTCGAACGGGTCGCGCCGGCGACCGGGACCGGAGCGACCTCGATGCCCTGTGCGTCGAGGAGGTCGGCGACGAGTGCGCCGGGGGCGCCGCCGAGCGGCAGGACCGCGACGGTGCGCCGGCCGGCCGCGGCGACGGCCCGCGAGACGTTGACGCCCTTGCCGCCCGGGTCCATGCGCTCGCCGGTGGCCCGGATGACCTCACCGCGGTCGAGCGAGGGGACCTCGTACGTGCGGTCCAGCGACGGGTTCGGGGTGACGGTGAGGATCATGCGCGCACTACTTCCGTGCCGCCGCGCTCGATGGCGGTGGCGTCTTCGGGGCTCAGACCGCTGTCGGTGATCAGGAGGTCCACCTCGTCGAGGCCACCGAAGCGCGCGAAGTGTTCCTGGCCGTGTTTGGCGGAGTCGGCGAGCAGCACCACGCGGCGGGCCGCGGCGAGGGCGGCGCGCTTCACGGCGGCTTCGGCGAGGTCGGGGGTGGTCAGGCCGTGTTCGGCGGAGAAGCCGTTCGCGGCGAGGAAGACCACGTCCGCGCGGATCTCGCCGTACGCCCGCAGCGCCCAGGCGTCGACCGCCGCGCGCGTACGGTGCCGGACGCGGCCCCCGATGAGATGGAGCTGGACGCCGGGGTGGTCGGCGAGGCGGGCCGCGATGGGGAGGCTGTGCGTCACGACGGTGAGCGAGGCCTCCAGCGGGAGGGCCCCGGCGAGGCGGGCGACGGTCGTGCCCGCGTCGAGGATCATCGTGCCCTCGTCGGGCAGTTCGGCGAGGGCCGCCTTGGCGATGCGGTCCTTCTCGTCCGCGGCGGTGGTCTCGCGCTCGGCGAGGTCGGGCTCGAAGTCGAGCCGCCCGGCCGGTATGGCACCGCCGTGCACCCGGCGCAGGAGTCCCGCCCGGTCGAGGGCCTTCAGGTCCCGCCGGATGGTCTCGGCCGTGACCTGGAACTCCTCGGCCAGCGATACGACGTCCACGCGTCCACCGTCACGTGCGAGCCGGAGGATCTCCTGCTGCCGCTCAGGTGCGTACATGCCCGTTCGCCTCCACTCTCTGCCCGAACCTGTGGTTTCACTCGCAGGCTACGCCCGCGTTTCGGGAAAGTAAACAGGTTCGGGCATCGATGTGGGCATGAACGGGCATGAGCGGATATTGCTGCTCGGTCACTGCCCGGCCGCTGCTCAGCGGACGAGTTCGGGCTCCTGGTCGTCGGCGGGGGTGGACGCGGTCGCCGCCGCGGGCGCTTCGTCCGTGGCCTCCGCACCCTCCGTGGCTTCCGTCGCCTCCGCGCCCTCCACGTGCTGGGCCGGACGCTTCGGCAGGGCGAACATCAGCAGGAAGATGACCGCCATCACGACGGCGACATGGACCAGCGCGTGCTGGAAGGCGTCGACGAACGCGGCGCCGACCTCCGGCGGTGCCAGACGGTCGGACATCGTGCCGAAGAAGACGACGGAGACCAGGGCGAGGCCGAGGGCGTTGCCCATCTGCTGGACCGTGTTGATCAGGCCGGACGCCGAACCGGCGTGCTCGCGCGGGACCTCGGAGAGCACCGCGTCCGTGAGCGGGGCGACGATCAGGCCCATGCCGAGGCCCATCACGACCAGCGGGAGGGCCATCTGCCAGGAGGCGATGGACAGGCCGTACCGCTCGGACTCCCAGATGTAGAGCAGGACGCCGGCGGCCATGGTGAGCGCGCCCGCCTGCAGCACCTTCCGGCCGAACCGCGGCACCAGCTTCTGGACCGACAGACCCGCCGCGAGCGACACCGCGATCGAGAACGGTACGCCCGTCAGGCCCGCCCGCAGCGGGCTCCAGCCGAGGCCGGTCTGCATGTAGAGCGTCCAGATCAGGAAGAAGATGCCCAGGCCGATCCCGAAGACGGTCTGGACGGCGATGCCCGCCGCGAAGCTCTTCACCTTGAACAGGGAGAGTTCGACGAGCGGCGAACCGTCACGCGCAGTCTTGTGCTTCTCGTACGCCACCAGCGCGCCGAAGACGACGAGGGAGCCGCCCATCGACACGTATCCCCAGGTCGGCCAGTCCAGCTCGCGGCCCCGGATCAGCGGGTAGAGCAGCATCAGCAGACCGAGGGTGACCAGGGCGACGCCGACGAGGTCGAGCTTCAGGGCGCGGGGGGCCTTGGACTCGGTGATGAACTTCCGGCCGAGGATCAGGCCGGCGATGCCCACGGGGAGGTTGATGAGGAAGATCGGCCGCCACTCCAGGCCGAACAGGTTCCACTCGGTGAGCAGCGCGCCGAAGAGGGGGCCGGAGACCGCGCCCAGGCCCACGATCGCGCCGAACAGGCCGAAGACCTTGCCGCGTTCGTGCGCCGGGAAGGTGGCGTGCACGATCGACAGGACCTGCGGGACCATCAGCGCGGCCATCGCTCCCTGGAGGATGCGGGAGGCGACCAGCATGTCCGGGTTCACCGCGAAGCCGCAGAGGGCCGACGCGAGGGTGAAGCCGCCGATGCCGATGAGGAAGAGGCGCTTGCGGCCGTGGATGTCGCCCAGGCGTCCGCCGGTGATCAGGCCCGCGGCGAAGGCGAGCGCGTAACCGGCGGTGATCCACTGGATCTGGCTGAACGTGGCGCCCGCGTCCCGCTGGATCGAGGGGATCGCGATGTTGACGATCGTCACGTCGACCAGGTCCATGAAGGCGGCCGTCATGACGATGGCCAGGGCGTACCAGCGGCGGCGGTCTGCCTCCGGCCGGGGGGACGCGGGGGTGGTGCTCGGTGAGGTCATGGTTCGACGCTAGGGGGGATGTAGGTCAGGTCGTGTCCTAGTTGTGGGGGATGCTCGGGGTGCGGGCGGACGGGGTGGGTGCGTTCGGAGGGTGCGGGTGCGTCGTGGCCGGTCGCGCCGTTCCCCGCGCCCCTGAGAGCGAAAGACAAACGATTGCGCCGTTCCCCGCGCCCCTTGGGGTTCGCGCCCTTAGGGGGTCCGCGTCCCCGGTCGGTTCCATGAGAGGGAGACATCTATGAGTACGGATACTCCGGCGCGGCTGTTGCAGTTGTTGTCTCTTCTTCAGACTCCTCGGGAGTGGCCCGGTGGGGAGCTTTCGGAGCGGCTCGGGGTGTCCCGGCGGACCGTGCGGCGGGATGTCGACCGGCTGCGGGAGCTGGGCTATCCGGTGCAGGCGACCAAGGGCGCGGACGGCGGCTACCGGCTGGTCGCCGGGAAGGCCATGCCTCCGCTGGTGCTCGACGACGAGGAGGCGGTGGCGATCGCGGTGGGCCTGCGCGCGGGCGCGGGGCACGCCGTCGAGGGCGTCGACGAGGCCTCCGTACGGGCGCTGGCCAAGCTCGAACAGGTCCTGCCGAGCCGGCTGCGCCACCGCGTCTCCACCCTGCAGGCCGCCACCACTCCCCTGACGACGGGCGACGGCGCCAGCATCGCGCCCGAGACGCTGACCACGATGGCCTCGACGATCGCCGGGCAGGAGCAGCTGCGGTTCGCGTACCGCGCGGGGGACGGGGCCGAGAGCCGGCGCCGGACGGAGCCGTACCGGCTCGTGTCGACCGGCCGCCGCTGGTATCTCGTCGCGTACGACCTCGGCCGCGAGGACTGGCGTACGTTCCGGGTCGACCGGGTGTCCGAGCCCTTCGCTACCGGGGCCCGTTTCACGAAGCGCGAGCTGCCCACGGGGGACGCGGCCGAGTATCTGCGGCAGTCGATGTACCGGCGGCAGGAGACGTACGAGTTCGACGTGATGTTCGTGGCACCGGCGGACTTCGTCACGGCGCGGCTGCCCGCGTGGCTTGGGGCGCCCGAGCCGATCGACGACCGGCGGTGCCGGTTGCGTGCCTCGACGGGGGACGCGGTGGAGTGGATGGCCGTGCGGCTCGCGATGGTCGACTGCGAGTTCACCGTGCACGCACCCGCGGAACTCGTGGCGTGTGTAAGGGACTTGGGGGGACGGCTCAGCCGGGCCGTCAAGGGGTAGCGGGCTGCGCGGGTGGCAGGGGGTGCCCGTCCCGGCGAACGACGTGTCCGCCGGGGCGGCGCGCCTCCGTGACACAATGTGCCGCCTGGGTCACCCCGGGGTTCAGGTTCGGGGTGGCCCAGTCGTCGTGTCCGCATGCCTCACACGGAACGCCGAACGCCGTACGCCGGACCCAGCGCGCCGCCCGCCGCGCGCCGTACGTCCCCGCAGAACGGCCGTACGACCCCGGACATGAAGCCGAGCCCCGGCGCCAGGGGGGGAGGCGCCGGAGCTCGGCTCTGGAAGAGTCCCGGCACCGGGGGGAGTGCGTCGGGACTCGGCTTTGGGGGGTCCTGGGGTTTGTGCCCCGGGACCGATGTGTTGAAGCGGCTGTAAACGGACTTCTGTGCGACCCGGTGAGCGGCTCTGACCAGCCATGCCGTGAGGCGTGGCCGACACAGATCTGCTCGTCCGTCCCGCGGTAGGCTCGCATGCCCCCGAAACGGGGACCCAATCCCCTCGAAGAGGACGAGTTTTCCTCATCCCGGACCGGGCCCCGGACCAGGGCCTGAACCGCTGCCCGGACCGGGGCGCCGCCGGAGCCCGCAGGCGGTCTACGCCGCGGCGTCGAACCCCGTGGAACGGGCCAGCTTCTTCAGTTCCATCAGCGCGTGCTTCTCGATCTGGCGGATGCGCTCACGGGTGAGGCCGTGCTCCTTGCCGACCTCGGTCAGCGTGCGCTCGCGGCCGTCGTCTATCCCGTACCGCATCTTGATGATCGAGGCGGTGCGCTGGTCGAGGCGGCCTATGAGGTCGTCCAGCTCCTCGCTGCGCAGCAGCGTCAGCACGGACTGCTCGGGCGACACGGCCGAGGTGTCCTCCAGCAGGTCTCCGAACTGGGTGTCGCCCTCGTCGTCCACCGCCATGTTCAGCGAGACCGGGTCGCGGGCCCAGTCCAGGACGTCGATGACGCGCTCCGGCTTGGAGTCCAGCTCCGCCGCGATCTCCGTGGGCTCCGGATCGCGGCCGTGCTCGCGGTTGAACTCGCGCTGCACACGGCGGATCCGGCCCAGCTCCTCCACCAGGTGGACGGGGAGCCGGATGGTGCGGGACTGGTCGGCGATGGACCGGGTGATGGCCTGCCGGATCCACCAGGTCGCGTACGTCGAGAACTTGAAGCCCTTGCGGTAGTCGAACTTCTCGACCGCGCGCACCAGGCCCGCGTTCCCCTCCTGGATCAGGTCCAGCAGCGGGAGGCCGCTGCGGGGGTAGCGCCGCGCTACCGCGACGACCAGGCGGAGGTTCGACTTGATGAAGACCTCCTTGGCCCGCTCGGCCTCGGCGACCAGCGCTTCGAGCTCCTCGTGGGAGGCCTTCACCTTGGTGTCGGTGGTCTCACCGTCGAGAAGCTGCCGCGCGAAGACGCCGGCTTCGATGGTCTGGGACAGCTCGACCTCCTTGGCGGCGTCGAGCAGCGGTGTACGCGCTATCTCGTCGAGATACATGCCGACCAGGTCGCGGTCGGCGATCTCGCCGCCTACGACGCGAACACTGCGTGCCGCGTCGGTCTCGCCGGAGGCGGACTTACGACGGGCGACGGCACGGGTTGCCATGCGTGCTCCCTTGCGATGGTGGGCTTGCGGGACCTAGTGGTGGCTTTGGTGGCTCGGACACCCTCCCGAGTGCCCTGCTTCCCATGGAAACAACGACTGGAATCCGGACAGAATTCCCAACCCGGCCCTCGATTTTTCTGATCTTGCAGTACCCTGTGCCGCCATAAAAGGAGGCGCGGTGCCGTCGGAACGTACAGAGGTCCAGGTCAGACCCGGAGCCGAAGCCGACCTCGGCGCCCTCACGGACATCTACAACCACTACGTCCGTGAGACGCCCATCACCTTCGACACGGCCGTCTTCACCCCGGAGGAGCGACGTCCTTGGCTGCTCTCTCACCCTGAAGACGGCCCGCATCGGCTGATGGTTGCCGTGGACGCGGACTCACAGCGGATTCTGGGGTACGCCACATCGAGCGAGTTCCGGCCGAAGCCCGCGTACGCGACGTCCGTGGCCATGACGGTGTACGTCGTTCCCGGCGCGGGCGGGCGGGGCATCGGCACGCAGCTCTACGCGGCCCTCTTCGACGCGCTCGCGGGCGAGGACCTGCACCGGGCGTACGCGGGGATCGCGCAGCCCAACGAGGCGTCCGTGCGGCTGCACGAGCGGTTCGGCTTCCGGCACCTCGGTACGTACCGGGAGGCGGGCCGGAAGTTCGGCCGGTACTGGGATGTGGCGCGGTACGAGAAGGACCTCTGAAGGTCCGCCCCCGGCAGGCAAGGGGCGCCCCCTGCCGGGGAGGGGCCACCCCTGCCGGGGAGGAGTGGTTCGTGTCAGCCGAACTGGACCGAGCGCTTGGCCAGGCCCAGCCAGAAGCCGTCGATCACGGACCGCTGGGACGCCAGGTCGCCGGCGGCGTCCGCCGCGCCCATGGTCACGAACAGCGGGGCGAAGTGCTCCGTACGCGGGTGGGCGAGCTGTCCGGCCGGGGACTTGTGGAGGAAGTCGAGGAGGCCGTCCACGTCCGCGGAGTCGAGCGCCTGGTGTCCCCAGGCGTCGAACTCGGCCGACCAGCCGGGGACACCGCCCTGGCGGAGGGCGGCGAGGTTGTGGGTGAAGAAGCCGGAGCCGACGATCAGGACACCCTCGTCGCGCAGGGGCGCGAGCCTGCGGCCTATCTCCATCAGGCGGACGGGGTCCAGCGTCGGCATGGAGACCTGCAGGACCGGGATGTCGGCCTCGGGGAACATCTCCACGAGCGGGACGTACGCGCCGTGGTCCAAGCCGCGGTCCGGGATGTCCTGGACCGGCGTGCCGGGGGCGCGCAGCAGCTTGCGGACGGACTCCGCGAGAGCGGGGGCGCCCGGGGCGTCGTACCGCACCTTGTAGTAGTGCTCGGGGAAGCCCCAGAAGTCGTAGACCAGCGGCACGGGCGCGACGGCGCCGAGGGCGAGCGGGGCCTCCTCCCAGTGCGCCGAGACCATCAGGATCGCCTTGGGGCGCGGGAGGTCGGCGGACCAGGCGGCGAGCTGGCCGGGCCAGATCGGGTCGTCGGCCAGGGGCGGGGCGCCGTGCGAGAGGTAGAGGGCGGGCATGCGCTCCACGGCGGGACGTTCCCCGGTGGCTGCGGACATGACTGCTACTCCCTCTCGTGCTGCTCGAAGTGATTGCCTGAAGCTGATGCTTGAAGTATCAAGCTTTCCTGGGCGGAGCCTACTCCCTACTTGTTTAAGATTCAAGAAGGGGCTCGTACAGTAGGTGTATGAACACGGCATCCGCTGACGAGCCGCGCTGGCTCAGTGACGAGGAACAGCGCACCTGGCGTGCGTTCATGCACGCGACCACGCTTCTCGAGGACCATCTCGACCGCCAGTTGCAGCGTGACGCGGGCATGCCGCACATCTACTACGGGCTGCTCGTGCAACTGGTCGAGGCGCCGCGGCGGCGGTTGCGGATGACCGAGCTGGCGATGAAGGCGAAGATCACGCGGTCTCGTCTCTCGCATGCGATCGCCCGGCTGGAGAAGAACGGGTGGGTACGGCGGGAGGACTGTCCGTCCGACAAGCGGGGGCAGTTCGCCGTCCTGACGGACGAGGGGTACGCCGTTCTCGAACGGGTCGCTCCCGGGCATGTGGCCGCGGTGCGGCAGGCGCTGTTCGACCGGCTCACGCCTGAGCAGCAGAAGGCGCTCGGGGAGGCGATGCTGCTCATCGCGGAGGGCCTTCAGCCGGAGGGGGCGGGGGCGGACCTTCCCTGGCTCCGGTAGCCGACTCCGGGTGCGGGCCGGTGGGGGCCGTTCGCGCAGTTCCCCGCGCCCCTGACGGGGTGGGGGTCGATGGTCGGGTGCGGCTGCGCTGTGGCTGGTCGCGCAGTTCCCCGCGCCCCTCAAAAGCGGGGCTGCGCCCCTGCCTTTGCCCCTGAGGGGCGCGGGGAACGGCGCGGGCAACCCCCACCGACCGCAGACACAAAACAGCCGCCACCCCCACAAGGGGCGCGAGGAACTGCGCGACCAGCCCCCACCGGCCCGCAGGCGCAAGGCGGCCGTCGGCCCCCTAAGGGGCGCGGGGAACTGCGCGGCCAGCCACGACGCAGCCGCAGGTCGAGTACCGGCCGGCCGTCGTGGTGCGGAGCTCAGGTGCGGAGCTCAAGGCATGGATCTGCCCCGGCTCCGTTGTCGGAGTCGGGGCAGATCGGGGTTCGTGCGTACGAAGGCGTCCCCACCCCTGCGTACGCACGAGGTCAGTGGGTGACCCAGTCGGTTCCGGGCCCGCTCACCGCGAAGCGGCTAGTGGGCGACGACCGGCACCAGCAGCTCGTCCTCGGCGCCGTCGACCGCGCCGGTGGACGGTGCCACATCGGTGGGCTTCGCGTTCACGAGGGTGAGGACGATCGCCGCGGCCGCGACGAGGATCCCGACCGCGAACCAGATCGCGTTGGTGTACCCGTGCACCTGCGCCTGCAACTGCACGAGCTGCTGCTGCGACTGCGTGGCCGCACCGCCGATGTGGTCCTTGACGTACGCGGTCGTGGCCGAGGCCGCGATCGTGTTCAGCAGCGCCGTACCGATGGCGCCACCCACCTGCTGCGAGGTGTTGACCATCGCGGAGGCGACACCGGCGTCACGCGGCTCGACACCCAGCGTGGCCAGGGACATGGCCGGCATGAACGCCGTACCCATACCGAGGCCGAGCAGGAGCATGCCGGGCAGGAACAGGGTCGCGTACGAGGAGCCGATCTCCATCTGGGTCAGCACCAGCATGCCGAGCGCGGCGACCAGGAAGCCGGGACCCATCAGCAGCCGCGCCGGAACGCGGGTCATCAGGCGGGCACCGATCTGCGTGGAGCCCGTGATCATGCCCGCGATCATCGGCAGGAAGGCGAAGCCGGTCTTGACCGGCGTGTAGCCCTTCACGATCTGCAGGTAGTAGGTCAGGAAGAGGAACAGACCGAACATCGCGATGATCGCGAGGCCGAGCGAGAGGTAGATACCGCCACGGTTGCGGTCGGTGATGACACGCAGCGGCAGCAGCGGGGCCTTGACCTTCGACTCGACGACGACGAAGGACGCGAGGAGCAGCGCCGACACGACGAACAGACCGATCGTCATGGAGTCGCCCCAGCCCTCGGACTCGGCGCGCGTGAAGCCGTAGACGAGGGAGACCAGGCCGAGGGTGGACAGGACGACACCCGGGATGTCGAGCGGCGAGCGGTTGCGGCTGCCGGACGGCTCACGGATGACGAAGTACGCACCGGTGGCGGCGACGGCCGCGAACGGGATGTTCACGAAGAACGTCCAGCGCCAGTTCAGGTACTCGGTGAGGAAGCCGCCGAGGATGAGGCCGACGGCGCCACCGCCACCGGCGATCGCCCCGTAGATGCCGAACGCCTTGGCACGTTCCTTGGAGTCGGTGAACATCACCGCGAGCAGGGAGAGCGCGGCGGGCGCGAGCAGTGCGCCGAAGGCACCCTGCAGGGCGCGGGAGCCGAGCAGCATCGCCTCGTTGGTGGCGGCGCCACCGAGCGCGGAGGCGCCGGCGAAGCCGATCAGACCGGCGACGAAGGTGCGCTTGCGACCCCACAGGTCGGCTATGCGACCACCGAACAGGAGGAGTCCACCGAAGGCGAGCGCGTAGGCCGTGATGACCCACTGCCGGTTGCCGTCGGAGATCCCGAGGTCCTGCTGGGCCGAGGGAAGGGCGATGTTCACGATGGTCGCGTCGAGCACGACCATGAGCTGGGCGAGCGCGATGAAGACCAGCGCTTTCCAGCGGTTCGAATCGGGAGCCGGCGCCTTGGCGGCGTTGGCCTGGACTGTTTCAGACATGGGAGTACCCACTTCAGGACTTCGTGGCGAAAAAACGTGACGGAAGGGACGGCTCGTCACCGGTGACGTCTTCGTCGACTACGTTGTCGACGCCCTCCTCGACGTCCTTGTCGATGACGACCGGTGGCTTGTGGTGTGAGTGGTGACTTTCGAAACGCGCGGATCTGATCGGTCGGCCGGTCGGTCAGTGAGCCGGTCGGGTGGTCGCTCGATCGGTCAGGCTCGTCGCAGGTCCTCCATGGTCGCGGCCGCACCGGGCAGTTCGGATCGGGCGGGCGCCCGTAGCCCGTCCAGGAACAGCTGCAGGTGGCGGTGTACGAAGCGGTCCATGTTCGGGCACGCGGTACCGGGCAGCGGCCGGGTGAGCTGGCTGATGGCGATCATGAGGTCCCCGACGGCGACGTCAGGACGGAGCTGGCCCGCGGTCCGGGCCCGCCCCATGAGCGTGTCGATCAGCTCCTCGACCCGCTCGCGCGAGGCGACCAGGTCCGGGTGGTTCTCGTCGAAGGCTTCCGAGAGCATCGGGCACAGGGCGCCGATCCGCTCGTCGGCCGAAGCGTGCACGAACCGTGAGAGTGCCTCGAAGGCGTCACCGGTCTCGGCGAGCATCTGCTCGACCTGTTCCGAGACGCGGTCCATGACCGAGCAGACGACCTCGCGCTGGAGGGCCGCCCGGTCCGGGAAGTTGCGGTACAGCGTGGCGTTGCCGATACCCGCCCGGCGGGCGATCTCGTCGAGCGGCACCTCGGCACCGAACTCGACGAACATCTCTCGTCCGGCGGCGACGATCCGCTCCCGGTTGCGCAGAGCATCGGCCCTCGGGCGGGGCACCTTGCGCTGGGCGACGGTTGCGGTCTCCACGGCGTACTCCTTCGCGTTCTCTCAGTGGTTCGTGTGGGTGGTTCGTGCTTCGTGTTGGTGCTTCGTGTTCGTAGTCGGTGGCTCTTGCTCTTACTGATTCCTGCCGTCCGGGCGATCCGGGGATCCGCTCCCCGTTTCACGCGGACACATGGCTAAACGGGGAGGGGGTCCCCGGTTATTTCCCGATCCCGAAGAGATTCATTGTGACCTGAGTCACATGTGACTCCAGGGGGGTTTGCCGCCCTCGGAAAGGCCCCGTCTCCCCGGCCTCCTCCCACGATCGGTCTCCTCCAGCGCGCGCCCCCGCATCCGGCGGCACAGGGTGATCGGACAGGGTGCAGCCCACAACGGCCGGCTGCCCGGAGCGAAGGGCTTCGTATGCAGCCGACCAGCCGCCGGATACGCCCGCGCCGCCGCACCGCAGCCCTCGTCTCGGTCACCGCCCTCACCCTCGCGGTCAGCACCTCCGCCGGGTCCGGACATCTGACGGCCGGCTCGACCTCGGCGGCGGGCCCCGTGGCACCGGCGGCCGGGACCTCCCCGCTCGGTCCCTGCATGATCAGCGGCTCGACGGGCGTGCAGATGTCGGAGGGCATCCCCACCCCCACGGGCTACGCCCGCTCCACCGGCACGGTCCGCGCCCTCAACCTGATGGTCGACTTCTCCGACGCGCCCGGCCAGGGCAAGGCGCTCGACCGCTTCGGTGAGTTCTTCCCGCAGACCACGGACTGGTTCCGCACCAGTTCGTACGGCCGTCTCGACTACCGTTCGCAGGCCCCGATAGGCGACTGGCTGCGTATGCCCAAGCCCTTCAAGGAGTACGGGATAGAACGCGGCGCCCCCTTCGACCCCGGGTACCGCGAGCTGGTTCAGGACATCGTGAGCACCGCCGACCCGAAGGTGAACTTCCAGGACTACGACCTGCTGAACGTCCTGATCACGCCGAACGCCGGCCCCTCCGCCCTGGACACCGTCCTGTCCGTCACCTTCGCGGGCAACACCGAGGCGCCGGTCGCGGACGGGGTGCCCGTCGCCAACGCGTCCTTCGTCTACAGCCGCCAGGACGACGGCTCCGGCACGTACGCCGAGACCGGTTACCGCGTACTCCCCCACGAGAACGGCCATGTCTTCGGACTGCCCGACCTCTACACCCAGGACGGCGGCGGCGCGGTCGGGCACTGGGACATCATGAGCGAGGACTGGGGCGCCGACAACGACCTGCTGGGCTGGCACAAGTGGAAGCTCGGCTGGCTCGACGACTCCCAGGTCGGCTGCGCGGCCTCACCCGGCACGACCGAGCATGTGCTGACCCCGCTGACCGAGCCCGGCAACGGCAGCAAACTGCTCTTCGTCCCGGTCGACGCGAAGACGGGGTACGCGGCCGAACTGCGCACACAGGCGGGCAACGACGAGTCGGTCTGCAAGACGGGCGTACTGATCTACAAGGTGAACGCGGACGTCGACACCGGCCACGGCCCGATCTCGGTGATCGACTCCACGAAGGACAGCGGCGGCTGCACCCGCAGCCCGAACGTCCACGCCGAACTCTCCGACGCCCCCTTCTCCCCCGGCCAGTACTTCAAAGACCTCGAATCCGGCATCCGCATCACGGTCGCGGGCAAGGACCCCAAGGGCAACCACCGCGTATACGTGACCCGCGGCCCCCAATAGGAAACGCGCCTCTCAGGGACGCGGAGAACGGCGCAGTCCTTTGCCCTTAAGGGGCGCGAGGAACTGCGCGACCAGCCCCCACCGGGCCCGCACTCGACTGTCGACCCCGGCCTTTCAGGGGCGCGGGGAACGGCGCAATCCTTTGTCCTCAAGGGGCGCGGGGAACGGCGCGACCAGCCCCCACCGGGCCCGCACTCGACTGTCGACCCCGGCCTTTCAGGGGCGCGGGGAACGGCGCAATCCTTTGTCCTCAAGGGGCGCGGGGAACTGCGCGACCAGCCCCCACCGGGCCCGCAGGTCACCTACGCCCCCGCCCCGCCTCCCCCCTCCCATTCATTACCGTGGTCGGCACACCGTTATGGGGAGCCATGCCACCGACCCACCTCACCCCGCCCAAGCCCGACGCGGCCGAACCCGCCGAGGCAGTGGCCCCACTGATGCGCGGCCTCACCGTGCTCCACCGCCTCACCGAGGCGGACGGCACGCTGAGCCTCAGCGGCCTGGAGAAGACCACCGGACTCGCCAGATCCACGGTGGACCGCATCGCGGCGACCCTCGCCCGGATGGGCTACCTGCGCCTGGACGGCCGCGACGCCGTCCTCACCCCGCGGCTGATGGAGCTGGGCAACGCCTACCTCGCCGCGCTCCGGCTCCCCCGACTGCTGGACACCCGCGCCGACGCCCTCGCCGACGAGCTGGACGAGTCGGTCTCCCTCGCGGTCGCCGACCGGGACGGCATCCGCTTCATCCACCAGGCCACGCGCCGGCGCGCGATGTCCCTGAGTTTCCGTATCGGCGACCTGCTCCCCGCCGAACGGACCGCGCCGGGCCCGCTGTTCGCCACCGAGTGGACGCTGGAGGACTGGGCACGGTGGCGGGACAGACGGGCGGCGGATCCCCAGGACCGGACCTTCCCGGCGGTCCCCCCGCGCGAACGCCCCACCCGGGACGCGGAGTTCGAGGAACGGACGCACCAGGCGGGCACCCGCGGCTGGGCCCTCGACGACCAGCTGATCGAGCCGGGCCTGATCGCCGTCTCGGTGCCCGTACGGGACCGGGGCGGCCACGTCGCCTGCGTGGTGAGCGTGGTGAGCCACACCAGCCGGCACACGGCGGACTCCCTGCGGGAGACCATGCTGCCGCGGCTGCGGGCGACCGTACACGCCATGGAACGGGATCTGCGCGAGGCGCCCGCCCGGCCGCCCGCCGCGCCGGCCGGGCTCGCCGCCTGGACCGGCGCCTCCAAACAGGAACTGGGCCGCGAGTTCGTCGAGTCGCTGGCCCGCGGGCTGACCGTGATCACGGCGTTCGGCGAGGGGCGGGCCGAGCTGACGCTCACCGAGGTGGCGCAGGCGACGGGGCTCGCGCGGGCGACGGCACGGCGTGCGCTGATCACCTTGGAACACCTGGGCCATGTCACGTCCCACGGACGGCACTTCACGCTGACGCCCCGCGTCCTGTCACTCGGCTTCCCACCCCTCTCCCGTACGACGCTGCCGCAGATCGCGGCCCCGCACCTCGCCGACCTCGCGGGACGGCTGCACGACTCGGCGTCCCTCGCGGTCCTGACGGGCGACGAGATCCAGTACACGGCCCGTGTCGCCACCAGCCGCATCATGAGCGTCAACATCACGGTCGGCACACGGCTGCCGGCGTACGCGACCTCGCTGGGGCGGGTGATGATGGCGGACCTCTCCCCCGCCGGGCGGGAGCCGTTCCTGACCGGCCGCCTGGACGCGCTGACGCCGCACACCGTCACGGACCCGGCAGCCCTCGCGGCCGTCCTGGACCGCGTACGGTCGGCCGGGTACGCGCTGGTCGACGGGGAGTTGGAGGAGGGGCTGCGGTCGATCGCCGCTCCGGTCCGGGACCGTACGGGGGCCGTCGTGGCCGCCGTGAACGTGGCCATGCACAGCTCTCGGCGGACGGTCGAGCGGTGTGTGGCCGAGGTGCTCCCGGAGCTGGCGGCCACGGCTGGATCGATCGAGGCGGATCTGCGGGTTGCGGGGCGCTTCACGCGCGTACCTGTCGCCTAGCCGGCGGGGGGATGGAACGGGGTTGCGGGTGCTGTGGGTGTTGCGGGTCGGGTGCGGGTCCGGTGGGGGCTGGCCGCGCAGTTCCCCGCGCCCCTAAAAGACAAAGGATTGCGCCGTTCCCCGCGCCCCTTAAAGACGAAAGACTGCGCCGTTCCCCGCGCCCCTTGGGCGCCCCTGATGTGTGACAGGGGTTCGTTGCGTGTGCGCGGCGGTCGTGCTTGGGTCGGGCGATGAACTTTTTGTTGACGGCCAGTGGTCTGCGTAACGGCACGCAGCGGGACGCGTTGCGGGACATGCTGGGGAAGCCGTTCGGATCGGCGAACGTCGTGTACGTTCCCACGGCGTCGCTCGCCGAGCCCGGGGACCACGGGTGGTTCGTCGAGGACCTGAACCGGCTGCGCGCCCTCGGCTGGCGGGAGTTCGACGTCCTGGAACTCAACGGCCTGCCCCGGCAACTGGTGCTCGACCGACTGCTGCACGCCGACGCCATCTACGTCGGGGGCGGCAACCACTACCACCTCGCACGCAGCATCACCGGCAACGGCCTGGCCGACGGCTTCCTGGAGGCGCTGGAGAGCCGGGTCTACGTGGGATTCAGCGCCGGATCGATGATCTTCAGCCGTCATCTCACCGCACACTCCGCCGACGTCATCGGGGACACCGCGGACCTCCACGTCCTCGGCGCGACGACCTTGGAACCGCCGTTCGGCCTCTTCGACTGGTACCTCAAGCCCCACCTGTACTCACCGGATTTCCCCGAGCGGGACGACGCCTGGGCCGATCGCATCGCCGAACGGGCGGACTTCCCGATCTACTTCATCGACGACGAGACAGCCGTCCGCGTCAGGGACGGCAAGGTGGACGTGGTGTCCGAAGGCCGGTGGCAACTCCACCCGTGACGCGCCCGACGCGTGGTGAGGCGCCGGCCACCGGCGCACCCGACGACGCGGAGGCGCTCGCCCTCGGGGCCCTCGACTGGCTGATGAAGGCGGCGCGGGACGACCCTGGTGGCGGCACCGGCACCGGTGTGGTCTGGCCGGACACCCTTGCCGACGGTCAGGTCACGCCACGGCTGTACGACGGGACCTCGGGGGTGCTGCCGGCGCTCCTCGACGCATGGAGGTACTTCGGCGACGACCGGTACGCGGACATGGCCCTGCGCGGCGCCCGCGGCGTCGCCGCCGCGGTCGACGACTGGGAGGACAGCGGCCTCTACGCGGGAGTGGCCGGCATGGCTGTCGCCCTGCGGGGCGTGCACCGTGTGCTCGGTAACGCGGCGGCGGGCACAGCCGCCGACCGTGCGCTGGACGTCCTGCGGTCCCGCTACGACGGCGCGGGGTGGAACGACTGGTACGAGCTGATATCCGGCAACGCCGGCATAGCGCTCGCCGCGCTGGAGTGCGGCGATCTCGACCTCGCGCTGCTGGCCGTGGACCGCTACACGCGGACCGCCGAGTCCACCGGGGCCGGCGTTCGGTGGCAGCTCACGGCCGGGTCCTTCCCCCGCATGCACCACATGTCGCACGGCACCCTCGGCATCGTCCACGCGCTCGCCGCCGTCGGCCGGGCCGCGGGCCGCTCCGATCTCGTCGACCTCGCGGTGACCGGAGCGGCCGACGTCGTCTCCCGGAACGAAGCCGGCCCCGAGGGGTTCCTCGTCGGGCACTCCGACCCGCAGCAGCAGCACGAGAGGGTCGGCCGCCACAACTACGGCTGGTGCCACGGGCCGGCCGGGGACGCGCAGGCGTTCCGGCTGCTGACCCACGTCCTGCCCGGTGATCCGGTCTGGCCCGCCCTCGTCGACCGGTGCTGGCACACCCTCGTCGGCTCCGGAATCCCCCGGCGGATCCGGCCCGGTTTCTGGGACAACAACGGCCGTTGCTGCGGCACCGCCGGGGTGCTCGCCCTCGCCTGCGACCGCATGGTCGAACGCGGTGACGGCCGTGACTTCGCCGATGTCCTCGTCGCCGATCTCGCGGCGCGGGCGACGGTCGACGGCGGGGGTGTGCGCTGGTCCAATGTCGAACACCGGGACGTGCCCAGTGTGCTCGCGCCTGCCAGCGGCTGGGCCATGGGTGGCGCGGGCATCGTGCGTGAGTTGCTGCGGCACGCGCGCGTCACCGCGGAGCGCGACCCGCGCTATGCGGTCCCCTTCCCGGACCATCCGCCCGCCACCGGCCCGCCACCGACGGTGGACGCCCGGGTGCGGGCGGGTGCGGGCTGATCGCGCAGTTCCTCGCGCCCCTAAAGGACAAAGGATTACGCCGTTCCCCGCGCCCCTTAAGACGAAGGACTGCGGTGTTCCCCGTGGCCCTTTTTAGGGGCGCGGGGAACTGCGCAGTCTTTGGGCGGTGTCGGATCATGCCGTCTGGCGGGATACCGGGCGGTGCTGGGGTGCGGGCGCCTCCGGCGTGGGCGTGGGCGTCGGCGTGGGGTCTCGGCGGCGGCCTGAGGCGACCAGGTCCTTCAGGGTCGGCTCCGCCGCGAGGCGCGGCAGCAGCAGGGCCCAGAAGCGCGTCAGCATCGACTGGGACAGCCACTGCGCGTTGCGGCTGCCCAGCGCCCCGAACCCGACGGTCGCCGCGACCACCGCGTGAGCCGCGTCCTGCGGCGCCACGTCCCGCGCCAACGCGCCCTCCCTGGCCGCCTGAATCAGCAGACTCTCCACCCACGCCTGCCAGCGCCGCCGCAGATCCGCCCCGGCCGCCACCGGCAGGGGACTCTCGCTCAGGTCGAACCCGGCCCGCAGGATCACATCGTGCCGCAGCCCCCGCAGCAGGGCGTGCGTCGTGTCGACCAGCACCTGCAGTGGCCCCCCGCTCCCGGCGGCCTGGCCGCGTGCCGCGCCCTCGTGGGTGATCTGGCGCAGCCGCTGCGCCGCCGCCTCCCACACCGCCGCGGTCAGCGCGGCCTTGCTGGCGAAGTGGAAGTGCAGCGCGCCGTTGCTGACGCCGGCGCGGCTGCTGATCGTGGACAGGGACACGACGTCGAAGCCGTCCTTGCTGAAGAGTTCGGCCGCCGACTCGATCAACGCGTTGCGCGTACGCACCGCTCGCTCCTGCTGGGCCATCAGAACGCTCCGTTGCTGCGAGGGCATGCCGGAAAGGCAGAATCACGATAACAAACCGCGCGCGCGGTTTCTATAGCGCCTACGGCGCCGGCGAGAGAAGTACCGGCAGTGAGCCGTAGCCGTTGACGATGAAGGACTCCACGGGCTCGATCCCGTCCACCGGTACCGCCAGGGCCAGTTGGGGGAAGCGTTCGAACAGCGCGGCCACCGCCACACCCGCCTCGATCCGCGCGAGCGGGGCCCCCAGGCACCGGTGCACCCCGTGCCCGAAGGCCAGGTCCTCGCGCCGGCCCGGCCGCAGTACGTCGAAGACGGCGACGTCGTCCCCGTACGCCTCGGGGTCGCCGGAAGCCGCGGCGAAGGAGATGAGGATGGGGTCACCCTGACGGATCGTCACCGCACCCCCGCCGTCATCCTCGTCGGCGTCCGTCCCGGGTCCGCCGTCCCCCAGCGTGATGTCGTCGACCGCGAACCGCATCGGGGAGTACGCCGCCGGGCTGTGCGCCCGCAGGGTCTCGTCCACCACGTCGGCCCAGGTTGCCCGTCCCTCGCGTACGTGGGCGAGTTGGCCGGGATGGGCGAGCAGCGCGCCGACGGCGTTGGTGATGAGGGTGCAGGTCGTCTCCTGGCCCGCGGCGATCATCAGGTAGAGGGTGCCGAGGAGTTCCTGCTCGCTGAGCCCGCCGTCCTGGTCGCGGGCCTCGATCAGCGCGGACGTCAGATCGCCGCCGGGGCGCTCCCGCTTCTCGGCGACGAGCTGTGCCAGCATGCCGAAGACCTCGACCTGCGCGGCGGCCATCTCCACGGCCGGTACCGCCGTGCCGAACACCAACTCCAGTGCGGTGCACAGGGGTTCGCGCGCCTCCTCCGCCACCCCGAACAGCTCGCAGATCACCCGCATCGGCAGCAGTTTGGCGAACTCGGCCCGCAGGTCCGTCCGTTCACCGGCCGGGCGGGCGGCCAGCTCGTCCAGCAGCCCGGCCGTGAGTTCTTCGACGCGCGGGCGCAGGGCCTCGCTCCGGCGTGCGGTGAACGCGCCCGCGACCAGCCGTCGCAGCCGGGCGTGGTGCTCTCCGTAGGCGAACAGCATGTTCTCGTTGGCGACCCACGGATACAGCGGCCACTCGGCGTCTATCCGCCCGTCGACGAAGGCGGGCCAGTGCCGTCGGGCGTCCTTGGACACCCGCGGATCGAGGAGGAGCTGCTTGACGTACTTCTGCCGTACGACGGCCCAGGCGGTCACCTTGCCCGGCAGTTCCACCGGGGCCACCGGGCCTCGTGAGCGCAGTTTTCCGGCCTCCGAGGCGAGATCGCGTCCCGTGACGTCCAACGCGTACGGGCAAGCGGGCATGTCCATCCGTGCACTCCGTTCGGTAGGTCGTTCGCACGCCCCGCCGACACGGGGAGGCGTCTTACCGGGGCGCCCGGCGCGGGCGTCTCACTGGACGGCGGTCACGGTCTCCGCCGCCGGCACGGCCCGCGGCGCCTTCCCGTCCCCGTCGCCGTCCCCGTCCCCGTTCCCGTCGCCGTCGCCGTCCCCGTCCGCGGCCTCGCTCTCCGAGTCGAGGTCACCCCCGGCTTCCGCTTCCGCCTCGGCCTCCGCCTCGTGCAACCGCATGGCGTCCGCATGGACGCGCGCCGCCCGCTCCGGCGAGAAGTCCAGCCGTACGAGGATGCCGGGCACCGCGATCGACGGCATGAGATGCCGGTAGAGGTCGGCCACCCGCTCCGCCAGGTCCGCGCGGCCCGTCATGATCCGCGACAGCACCTGGACGCCGGTGAAGGCGCCGACGAACAGCTTGGCCAGCGCGTCCACGTCGGCGTGCGGCAGCACCTCACCCCTGGCCTTGGCTTCCCGGAAGAGGGCGTGGGTGTGTTCCTGCCAGGCCTGCATGGGCACCCGGCGGTTGAGATGGTCCTTGGGAGAGCCCTGGTCCACGGTCAGCCGGACACTGCCCTGGACGATCGGGTCCCCGGTGTCCTGCTTGAGCAGATACGCGAGCAGCAGCGCCTCGTCCAGCGACTGCTGCAGTTTCAGCTCCTGTTCGGGCACGCGCGGCAGGGAGTCGACCTGTCCCGCGAGGACCGCCTGGGCCAGCTCCTCCTTGGAGGTGAAATGGAAGTAGAGGGCGCCTTTGGTCATGCCGGACTTCTTGAGGACGTCCGAGATGGTCGCCGCCTCGTATCCGACCTCGTCGAAGACCTGGGCCGCCGCGACGAGGATCGCGCGTCGCGTCCGAATGGCTCGCTCTTGCCGCGCCACGGGGAACCTCCGTACCATCCCGCTCACCGGGAAAAAGAGACCAAGAGGTCTGTACCGTACGCCCACGACCTCGCGGCTCAGAATAAAACCAGCCGAACGGTTTCTCAAGGAGTCCTCCGGCCCGAACTGGCCGCACCTCACTGAGCTGCGATGATGGAAAGATATCGCCTTCGGCGCTTCCCGGCGCTCCCCGATCGAGCCCCGCCACCTCCCTCCGCGCACCTTGAAAAGAAAACCGGTTGGTACGTATCTTCGTGGGGCAGTGGTCCGCATCCGACCGGTCCCACACCCTGGGGAGTTCGATGTCCGTGCCCGCACACACGAAGACCCACCCCGTCGCCGACGAGCTGGCCCGGCTCCTCTTCGAGGGCGCCGACCGCGAGCGCGTCCACGGGGACTGGCGCCGGCTCGTCCGCGGCAGGGAGTTCGCCTACCGGGCGGAACTGTCGCCGCAGGAGCGGACGGCACTCTCGTACGAGCGGCTGCGGCTGCTGAACGAGGCGGTGGGCGACCCGGTGGCGCTGGCGGCCGACCCGCATCGCCTCGCGGGTCTGCACGAGTGGACGGGGCCGGTGGACGGCGGGCTGACCACACTCGCGAGCATCCACTACAACCTCTTCCTCGGCAGCGTCATCGACCATGACGGCGGCCGTGAGAGAGACCTCTCCCGCTTTACGTCCCTGCAGAGCACAGGAACGTTTCTCTGCACGGAGTTGGAGCACGGCAACGACGTGGCGTCGATGGAGACGGTCGCGGTGTTCGACCGGGCCACGGGCGGTTTCCGGCTGACCACGCCGACCGAGGGCGCACAGAAGTTCATGCCCAACACCAGCCTCGCCGGCGGCCCCAAGACCGCCGTGGTCGCGGCCCGTCTCCTCGTCGACGGCGAGGACCGGGGAACGTTCCTCTTCCTGACCCCGCTCAGCGACGAGAGCGGCCACCTTCCCGGCGTACGGGTCCGTCCGCTGCCCGGCCGCACCGGCACCCCGGTGGACCACTGCCTCACCGCGTTCGACCAGGTGTGGCTGCCGCGCGAGGCCCTCCTGGAGGCCGAGCACGGACGGCTGGCCGCCGACGGGACGCTGACCAGCAGCCTCGGCAACAGACGCAAGCGGCTGCTGCGCTCCATCAACCGCGTCACCATGGGCAAGCTCTGCATGAGCGCCGGCACCCTGGGCATGTCCCGCGCGGCGCTGACGATCGCGGTGCGCTACGCCCACAGCCGCCTCCTGTCCGGCCCCAGGGCCGGCGAGCGCATCCCGCTCGCCGCCCACCGCAGCCACCACGGCCGGCTGCTGCACTCGCTGGCCACGGCGTACGCGATGACGTTCCTGCACCGGTCCACGGTGAACCTGTTCGCCACGCACGCCCAGGAGGAACGGGCGGAGGTGGAACGTGAAGTGGCCGTGGCCAAGGGGTGGATCACCTGGCAGGCACGGGAGATCACCACCGAATGCCGTGAACGCTGCGGCGCGCAGGGGCTGTTCCCCGCCAACGGGCTGGCCGACCTTCCCCTCAACATCGAGGGCGGCATCACCGCCGAGGGCGACAACCTGGTGATCTGGGTGAAGGCCGCGTCCGAGATGGTCTTCGGCCATCAGGTGACGCGGACGGACGACACCCCTGCCCCTCCCGCCGACCGGGAGATCACCGAACTCCCCTACCTCCGCTCCCTGCTGGCCGATGTCGAACGCATCTGGCAGGACCGGGCGCGGGCCGCCCTGCGCGAGGGGCCCTCGGGTGACCCGGTCGGCCGCTGGAACGTGACGTCCGACGCGGCGCTGGAGATGGTCTCCGCGCATGCGCGGCTCCGGGCGGCGGACGCGTTCCTGGCGGCGATCGCGCGGACCGCGGATGCGCGGGCGGGGCATCTGATGCGGAACCTGTGCCGGTTGTTCCTGCTTCGGCAGGTGGGCGCGCACACGGGTGACCTGCTGGCCGAGGGCCGCATCACGGCCGACCACGTACGGGGTCTGCCGAAGGCCGTCGACACGGTCGTGGGGTCTCTGGCGCCGCACCTGATGACACTGGTCGACGCGTTCGACCTGCCGGCGGAGGTGCTGTCGAACATCCCGATCGCCAGCGGGGGGTATGTCGGCGGGGCGGATGTGGGGGGCGACTTGGTGGGTGCGGGGGCCGTACTGTCCGGCTGCGCCCCCGGCGGGGCGTGACCGCAACCCCTGTGTTGCTTGGCTGCGGGCGCGTGGGGGTTGGCCGCGCAGTTCCCCGCGCCCCTTAAGGGGCTTTGCCCCGTGGTTGGTTGGCTGCGGGTTCGGTGGGGGCTGGGCGCGCCGTTCCCCGCGCCCCTTAGGGGCAAAAGCAGGGGCGCAGCCCCGCTTTTGAGGGGCGCGGGGAACGGCGCGATCAGCCACAACGCACCCGCACGTGCGAACGCGCATGGGCCTTCGGCCCCTCAGGGGCGCGGGGAACTGCGCGGCCAGCCCCCACCCACCCGCACATGTGAACGCAGGCGGGCAGCGTGTCAACGGACCAGGCACGGGCTCTTCGCGTCGAACTGCCAGTTCGGGAGCAGGTATTGCATGCCTGCGGCGTCGTCCCGCGCGCCCAGCGCCTTCTTCAGGTACAGCTCGTGCGCCGCGAGCAGCCGCTCCATGTCCAGTTCGACGCCCAGCCCAGGCGCGTCCGGCACCGCGATCTCCCCGTCGACGATGCGCGGCGGGCTGACGGTGAGCCGTTCCAGGCCTTCCTGCCAGATCCAGTGCGTGTCCAGCGCGTTGTACTCCCCCGGCGCCGCCGCCCCGCAGTGCGTGACCATCGCGAGCGAGATGTCGAAGTGGTTGTTGGAGTGGCATCCCCAGGTGAGCCCCATGGCGTTGCACAGCTGAGCTACTCTCACGGACCCCTGCATGGTCCAGAAGTGCGGGTCGGCGAGCGGGATGGAGACGGACTGGAGCGCCAGCGCGTGCGTCATCTGCCGCCAGTCGGTCGCGATCATGTTCGTGGCTGTCGGAAGTCCGGTCGCCCGCCGGAACTCCGCCAGGATCTCCCGCCCGGAGTACCCGTCCTCCGCCCCGCAGGGATCCTCGGCGTACGCGAGCGTGCCGACCAGTGGCTTGCACAGTTCGACGGCCTCGCTCAGCGACCACGCCCCGTTCGGGTCGAGGGTGACCCGTGCCCCGGGGAAGCGGTCCTTGAGCGCCCGTACGGCTTCGACCTCCTCCGCACCGGCCAGTACACCGCCCTTGAGCTTGAAGTCCCGGAAGCCGTACAGGTCGTACGCCGTCTCGGCCTGTCGCACGATCGCCTCCGGCGTGAGCGCCTCCTCGTGCCGGACGCGGTACCAGTCGACGTCCGAGTCGGGCTCACGGACGTACTCCAGGTCGGTGCGGCCGGGGTCGCCGACGTAGAAGAGGTAGCCCAGGACCCGTACGGACGAGCGCTGTTGGCCGTCGCCGAGGAGCGCCGCGACCGGTACGTCCAGGTGCTGGCCCAGGAGGTCGAGCAGTCCCGACTCGACGGCCGTCACGGCGTGCACGGTGGTGCGCAGGTCGAAGGTCTGGGCTCCCCGGCCGCCCGAGTCGCGGTCGGCGAAGCGGTCCCCGATCGCCCGCAGGACGCGCTTGTAGTCGCCCACCTTCGCGCCGACGACCAGGGACTCGGCGTCCCGCAGGGTCCGGGTGATCTTCTCGCCGCCCGGTACCTCCCCCAGTCCCGTACGGCCCTCGGAGTCCTTGAGGACCACGATGTTGCGGGTGAACCAGGGGCCGTGCGCGCCGGAGAGGTTCAGCTCCATGCTGTCGCGGCCGGCGACGGGGTAGACGGCGAACTCGGTGACGGTCGGCTGACTCATGCGGATCCATGACCTTTCGGAGTGGGAGGGGTCTCTTGGGGGGGGGAACTCACAGGCTGAGGACGTCCAGGGCCCACTCCATCGCGAGGACCCCGCCCAGGCCGAGGACCGCGAGGACCGTCGTATAGGTGGTGCGCACCTTGATCGCCTCGATGACCGAGAGGTTGAAGTACTCCTTGAAGAGCCAGAATCCCGGGTCGTTGACGTGGGAGAAGGCGATCGAGCCGCAGGACACGGCGAGCACCATGATCTCGGGGTGGATGCCGCTGCCCGCGAGGAGCGGCAGCACCACCCCGGAGGCGGTGACGACGGCGACGGTCGCCGAGCCGAGCGCGACGCGGAGGATGACCGCGATGAGCCACGCCAGGACGATCGGCGAGATGGACCAGCTGTCGGTGGCGTCCTTGATGTAGTCGGAGATGCCGCCTTCGACGAGGACGTTCTTGAACGCGCCGCCCGCGCCGATGACGAGGAGGATCATCGCCATCGACTGGGCGGCGGAGGTGCAGGACGTGTTGACGTCCGCGAGGCTGCGGCCGATGCGCGGGCCGAACGCCCAGATCGCCAGGAGCAGGGTCAGCATGAGCGCGATCGGCGCCGAGCCGATGAAGGCGACGAAGTGCAGGACGGGCCCGTCCCCCGCGACCGTCATGTCGATGACCGCGGCGCCCGCGATGAGGACGACGGGGAAGAGCGCGACGGACAGCGACCAGCCGAGGCCCGGCATCTCGCCGTCCTCGAACTCGCGGTCGCTGACCAGGCCCTTGGGGATGGAGGGGTCCATGGCCCGGATGAACGGCAGCCGCGGCCACAGCAGCGCGATGAACGCGCCCACCGGGACGGCGATGAACAGGCCGTAGAACAGGGTGTGTCCGACGGAGGCGTGGAAGGTCGCGGCCACGGCGGTGGGGCCGGGGTGCGGCGGCAGGAAGCTGTGCATCGTGGACAGGGCGATCGACATCGGCAGGCCGACCCACAGCAGCTTCACCCCGGTGACCCTGACCAGCGTGAACGCGATCGGCACGATGATGATGAACGCGACCTCGTAGAACATGGTCACGCCGATGAGCATGGACGTGACCACCATGGCGACCTGGACCCAGCGCGGCCCGAACGCGTCGAGCAGCCGGCCGGCTATCCGCTGGGCGGCGCCGGAGTCCCCCATCACCCGGCCGACCATGGCGCCGAGGCCGATGGTGAGCATCGTGTCGCCGATCTGGCCGCCGATGCCCTCCGAGAGGACGTCGGGGATGTCGGCCACCGGTATGCCCTGGACCAGGGCGACGCCCACCGCCACGAGCAGCAGCGCGGCGAAGCCGTTGAGTTTCATCCGGGTCATCAGGAACAGCAGCACCAGGACGCTGATCCCGACTACGAGCAGAGGCATGCAGTTCCCCTTTGAACTGGCCGTGTGTCAAGCGGTGGATCGGGCGGAACGTGGGGCGGATCAGGCGGTGGCGCGTCGGAGCGGCGCTCCGACGAGGGCGAGGCCGGTGTCGAGGATCGCCTCCAGTTCGGCGAGGTCGGCGGCGCCGGGATCGGTGAGCGGGGCCCGTACGAGCCCGACGGGCAGGCCGCGCAGCCGGGCGGCGGCCTTGACGAGGGACACGGCGTACCCCGGCACGCGGTCGCGCAGTTCGACGAGCGGGATGTAGAAGTCGCGCAGGAGCTTGGTGAGCGTGGCCTCGTCGTTCCCGCGCAGGGCGGTGAAGAAGGCGCTAGGGCCTGTCTGACCATTCCCGTCTGCCGCGCGACGCCATGCACGCCCTCTCGCCGCACCGGGCACAGAGCCAAGTACGTCCAGTACGAGGCCCTGCGCCCGGCACGGCGAGAGCACGCACCTGACGCCGCCCGGCCGCCCTCCGGGCGACGACGGGAATGGTCAGACAGGCCCTAGCGATCTCGGGGGCGAAGGCGTGGACGGCCGAGGAGTAGGCGGGGACGCCGACGGTGGCGTACGCGCGGGCCTGGATCTCGGCGGTGGAGGCGCCGTTGAAGAAGAGGAAGCCGTCGGGGGCGGCGAGGGTGAGCCGTTGCAGCCGGTCGAGGTCGCTGTGTCCGTCCTTGAGGCCGATGACGGTGGGGATCTCCGCGATACGCCGCACGCTGTCGGCGGTGAAGGCGACCTGCCCGCGCTGGTACGCGATCAGCGGCAGCCGGGTGCCGGCGGCGATCCGGCGCAGCTGTCCGACCAGGCCGTCCTGCGGGGCGCCGACCAGGTAGTGGGGCATCACGAGCAGGGCGTCGGCGCCGGCCTCCTCGGCGATCCGGGCGAAGCGCAGGGCCTGCGCCCAGCCGTAGCCGATGCCGGCGACCACGGGCAGGCGGCCGTCGGCGATCTCGACCGTGGCCTCGACGACCGCGCGGTACTCGTCCTCGTCCAGCGAGAAGAACTCGCCGGTCCCGCAGGCGGGGAAGACGGCGCCGGGGGCGGCGGCACCGGGTCCGGGGGCCAACTGGGCGGTCAGGTAGGCCCGGTAGGACTCCAGGTCGAGCCCGCCGCTGCCGTCACCGTCGCCGTCACCGCCGTCGCGGAAGCTGGTGAGAGGAAAGGACAGCACTCCGCCCGCCATGCCGTCGCGCAGCCGCTGCACCACGCTCCCGATCTCCGCGCTGTACCGCATCTCCGACCTCTCATCTCTATATGCAGATGGCGTACACGTATGAGAACGGAGGTTAGGTCGGTGAACCGGGCACGGTCAATGGGTGCGGCAGCGCGGATTTACGATGAGGCCATGCCGGAGAGCAGCGGGGGCCGCGGGGTACGGGGAGCGCAGGAACCACGGGGAGCACGGGGCGTACGCGGGGTGAAGTCGGCGACCCGGACGGTCGCGCTGCTCGAACTGCTCGCCGCACGCGGTGACCGGCCCGCCCGCCTGGACGAACTGGCCGAGGAGCTGGACGTACCGCGCAGCAGCATGTACCAGCTGCTCCAGACCCTCATCGACTGCGGCTGGGTGCGCTCCGACACGACCGGGTCCCTCTACGGCATCGGCATCCGCGCCCTGTTCACGGGCACGAGCTATCTCGACAGCGACCCGCACGTCCGCCTGGTGCGCCCCTATCTCGACCAGGCTTCGGACGCGCTCGGCGAGACGATCCACCTGGCCCGGCTCGACGGCCCGGACGTCGTCTACCTCGCGACCCGCGAGTCCCACGAGTACCTGCGGACCATCAGCAGGGTCGGCCGCCGTATCCCGGCCCACGCGGGCGCGCTCGGCAAGGCCCTGCTCGCCGAACGCCCCGACAGCGAACTCCCTCTCCCTGAGGGCCCGTTGCCCGCCCTCACCGAGAACACGCACACCACCAGGGCCACCCTGCTCACCGACCTCGCGGGAGTCCGCGCCCGCGGCCACTCCATCGACCGCGAGGAGACGGTGCCCGGCATCGCGGGCTTCGGCTTCGCCCTGCGGTACGACTCCCCGGCGACGGACGCCATCAGCTGCTCGGTGCCGGTGGCCCGCCTCAGCGAGTCCCACGAGGCCCGGGTGATCGCGGTCATGAGGGAGACCCGCACGAAGATCGAGAGCGCGCTCCCGTCGGCTTCGGGGGCGCCGGACTGGCGGTGACGGGTCCGGCCCACCCCACCTCCTGCTCCACCGCCCACTCCCCCGGCCGATCCACCGCCCACTCCCTCGGCAGATCCACCCCCTGCTCCCTCGGCCGGTCCACGGCCTACTCCACCGCTCCGCGGCGCATGACGAGGGCGGCGGCCACTACGGACGAGACCACGGCGAGCACCGCGCAGGCGCCCGCGGTCGCCCCGAGCGCCGCCCACGGCAGCTCGACCGACGTCCGCACGGAGAGCAGCCGCAGCGCGCTCCACATGCCCAGCAGATTGAACCCGGCGACGAGCAGCCCCAGTACCCCGCCCAGCACGACCACCATCAGCGCCTCGGCGCCCACCAGCCGCAGCACCTGCCACCTGGTGGCCCCGGCCAGCCGCAGCACGGCCAGGTCGCGGACCCGGCCGGAGGCCGCCATGACCATGGTGTTGACCAGCGAGATGCCGGTGTACAGCAGGGCGATGCCGAGGACCAGGACGAAGCCCATACGGGTCGTCCGGTCGGTCTGCGGGTACGTCGCCCGCACCCACTGCCCGGCGGTGAACACGTCCCCGCCGGACTCCCGTACGGCGTCCCGCAGTTCGGCGGCGACGGAGGTCGCGGCGGTCGCGTCCCCGGCGCCCGTGAGGCGTACGTCGACCCGGTCGGCGTACGCCTTCGGAGCGTTGCGCGGGGTGACGTACACACCGTTGTCGCCGGTGCCGACCGGCATGACCGCGGCGATCCTCAGGGACTTTTGCGTGCCGTCGCCGAGCCAGACGTCCACGCGCTGTCCCACGGTGTGCCGTTCCCACTCCTCGTTGACGATGATCGAGCCGTCGTCCAGGTCGCCCGCGCTCCCGGCGACGAGCGGCAGCCGAGCGGTGCGGGTGAGCGGGCCGGGTTCGGCGGCGTGGGCCTCGGACCCGATGAGCGCCACACCGTCCTCCAGTACGTACACGGCGCTCGACGAGGTCACGGAGACCTCGGTGCCCGGCACGTCCCGCAGCCTCCGCAACGTGCCCTCGTCGAAGCCCGCCCCGCGCGGCGCGGTGACCACGAAGTCGGCGGTGGTCCGCGCCCGGACCTCGGCCGCCCTCGCCGCGTGGAGGGTGGCGACGGCACCCAGCAGCGAGCCCGTCAGCGCGACCATGACCAGCACGGGCGCCGCGACGGCGGCCGTACGCCGGACGCCCGCGGCGGCGTTCTCCCGCACCAGCATGCCCGTGGCGCCGGGCAGCCGGGCCGGCGCCCAGGCGATCAGCCGGGCCATCGGGCGCACCAGCACCGGTGCGAGCAGCGCCACCGCGGTGATCAGCAGCATGGGCCGGCTGATGTAGGTCTTGCGGTGCAGCAGCTCGCCGGGGTCGCCCACCAGGGCCAGGACCGGCATGACCACGGCGGTCAGCAGCAGGCCGCCGCCGAACAGCCGGCGGCCCCACGTCATCGTCCCGGTGTCGACGGCCGCCTCGCGCAGCGCCTCGACGGGGCGGGTGCGCCCCGCACGCCAGGACGCGGCCACCGCTCCGGACAGCGCCACGAGCAGGCCCGTCCAGAAGGCCGTCCAGTACGGCCAGGTGTGGTCGCCGACGGTGAACCAGCGGGGCGCGAGGTCTTCGTCGACCGCCCACGCGGCGAGCCGCGGCGCCCCGTACGAGCCGAGCACGCAGCCGGCCGCCGAGGCGAGCACACCGATGAGGAGTGCCTCGAGGACGACCATGCGGCGGAGCTGTCCCGGGGTCGCCCCGGCCGTGCGCAGCAGCCCGAACTCCCGGCGGCGCCGGGCCACCGCGAACGCGAAGGTCGACGCCACCACGAACACCGACACGAACCCGGTGACACCGGCCGCCGTGCCGAACAGGGCGTTCATCGCGGTGAGCGCGTCCCTGTCCCGGTCGGGATCGGCGTCGGCGTAGCGGCGGGCGTCACCGGTGAGGACCTGGACGCCGTCGCTCGCGCGCACGGTCTCGCGTACGGCCTCACGCACGGCCGCCGCGTCCGCGTCGACGACGAGCTGGACGCTGCGGGGCGCCAGCCGGGCGGCGGCGGTGTCGGTGTGGAAGACGGCGTTCTCGAAACCGGCTCCGGGCGCGGGGCCCGCGTCCCGTTCGGCGCCAACCGCTGTCACGACGCCGACGACTCGTACGGTGCCGTCGTCGGTCCGTATGCGCGTGCCGGGGCGGGCCCGGTAGCCGCTGACGGCGACCTCGTCCGCGGCCTTCGGCGCGCGCCCCGCGACCAGCTCGTACGGGGCGAACGCGGCGGTGGACCAGGGGTGGCCGACCAGATCGGCGGGGCCGGCCCCGCCCCGGACCCGTACGGGGAACGACCGGTCCTCGACGACGGTCCCGAGGGTTCGCAGCCTGGCGACCAGCTTCTCGGGGAGGGTGCGCGGCTGGGCGAGCCCGCGGGTGCGGACACCGTTCGGGGTGGTCACCCGCAGTGTGTCCATGCCCTTGACGACGACGGGCGCCGCGGCGAACCGTTCGGGCCCGCGGTCGGGCGCGTCCGCCGAGGACGCGAGGACCAGTCCCATGACGGCGATCAGCGCCACGCCCGAGGAGAGGGCGGCGAAGCTGCCGACGAAGGTGACCCAGCGGGTGCGCAGCGTACGCAGGGTGGTGCTCAGCAGGACGGTGCTCAGCCGGGTGGTGCTCAACACGGCGCGGTCTCCAGCTCGGTCACCCGCGCGGCGATGTCCTCGGCCCCTGCGCCGATCAGCTCGCCGTTGACGCGGCCGTCGACGAGGACGACCACGCGGTCGGCGTACGAGGCGGCGACCGGGTCGTGGGTGACCATGACGACCGTACGGCCCTCACCGTCGACCATGCCGCGCAGCAGGCCGAGCACTTCACGGCCGGTCCGCGAGTCGAGCGCACCGGTGGGTTCGTCGGCGAACAGCACCTCGGGGCGCGTGATCAGGGCGCGCGCCAGGGCGACGCGCTGCTGCTGGCCGCCGGACATCTCGGTCGGCCGGTGCCGGGCCCGCCCGCCGAGTCCGACCTGCTCCAGCACCTCGCGGACCCGGGCCTTCGGAGGGCGGCGGCCGGCCAGCCGGAGGGGCAGGGCCACGTTCTGCTCGGCGGTCAGGGAGGACAGGAGGTTGAACGCCTGGAACACGAAGCCGATGCGTTCACGGCGCAGGAGCGTCAGCCCGGTCTCGCTCAGCCCGGTCAGTTCGGTCCCGCCGACGACGACCGAGCCGGAGGTGGGCCGGTCTAGACCCGCGGCACACTGCAGCAGGGTCGACTTGCCCGAGCCGGACGGCCCCATCACGGCGGTGAACGTCCCCTTCGGGAAGCCGAGCGACACCTGGTCGAGAGCGGTGACGGACGTACCGCCGGAGCCGTGACGCCGGGTCACGGACCGCAGTCGGATCGCGTGGTCGGAGGCGTGGTCGGCCCCGTCCCGGGTCACGCCGTCGGTCACGTAGTCGGTCACGTCGTGGGTCATGCGTCCCCGCTCATGTCGGTGTCGGTGCTGTCCGCCGGCTCTCTGCACCTGCGCTGTCGGCGCTGTCCGTCGGCGGTTCCAGGGTCGGTCGGCGCACCCTCGTGGCGCGCTACGGCAGGGACGAGACTTGGGGTAGGGCCAGGCCTACCCCCGGTCCACGCCCTGGCCCGATGGCGCGGACGATCCCGCGCTCGTACGGTCCTACCGTGATCCCCATGCACCCCCGGAACGTGTGGCAGGCCATGTCCCGTCCGGGCTTCCTGCTGTCGGCCTGGCCCTGGCGCGCTGCCGCGTACCTGCTCACGGGCGCGGTCACCGGCGTCGTCGCCCTGACGGCGCTCGTGACGGTGACCGTGGTCTGCGGCGCGCTCGCTCTCCTCGTGGTGGGCCTTCCCCTCCTGGTCGTGGTCGCCCTCAGCGGGCTTCCCGTGGCGGGGGTGGAGCGGCGCAGGCTGCGGCTGATCGACGACGATCCGGCGACCGGCCGGCACCGGGAGCCGACCGCGCCGGGCCTGCGTGCCTGGCTGACGACCCGGCTGCGCGAGCGGGCGACCTGGCGGGAACTCGGATACGCGCTGCTGTTCGCCGTGCTGTTGTGGCCGGTCGACGCCCTGGCGATCACGGTCGCCCTGCTCTTCCCGCTGTCCATGGCCGCCACGCCCCTGCTGATGGCCACGGCCGGAGGCGGCGAGGAGACGAAGGTGCTCAAGCTGTGGACGGTCACCACGTGGCCGACCGCGTTCGGCGTCGCCGTACTGGGCCTGCTCCTCATGGCCCTGTGCTGCTACGTGCTCGGTGTCGCGGCGGGCGCCCGCGCCGAGCTGGCCCGGCTGCTGATCGCCTCCCGCGAGGACGAACTGGGCGCCAGGGTCGTCGAACTGGCCGGCTCCCGCGTGCGGTTGGTGGACGCCTTCGAGGCGGAGCGCCGCCGGATCGAGCGCGATCTGCACGACGGCGCCCAACAACGCCTGGTGGCCCTGAGCATGACCCTCGGCCTGGCCCGGCTGGACGCACCGCCGGGCCCGCTCGCCGACCAGCTCGCCAGGGCCCACGAGCAGGCGGCCCAAGCCCTCGCGGAGCTGCGCGAACTGATCGACGGCATCCACCCCAAGGTCCTCGCGGACTACGGCCTGCAGGCCGCGGTCGCCGACGCCGCGGACCGCTCGGCGGTCCCCGTGGACGTCGACCTCGAACTGCCGGGCCGGCTGCCCGGCCCGGTGGAGTCCGCGGCGTACTTCGTGGTCTGCGAGGCGCTGGCCAACGTCGCCCGGCACAGCGGGGCCGGACGCGCGCGGGTCAGCGGCGGCCACCGCGACGGCCGTCTGATCCTCCAGGTGTGCGACGACGGGCGGGGCGGCGCGGACGCCTCGGCCGGCACCGGGCTCACCGGCCTCGCGGACCGGGTGTCGGTACTGGATGGCAGACTCGCCCTGTCCAGTCCGCCGGGCGGCCCGACCCTGTTGCTTGTGGAGGTTCCTTGCGAGGTGGCCCCGGCCGAGGCGGCCGAACGCTCCGGGTAGTGCTGGCCGAGGACAGTGTGCTGCTGCGGGAAGGACTCATCGGCCTGCTGGCCCGCTTCGGCCACGAGGTGGCGGCGGCCGTCGGGGACGCGCCGGCCCTGCACGCGGCGGTCGAGGAGCACGCGCCCGACATCGTGGTGACGGACGTACGCATGCCGCCCGGCTTCCAGGACGAGGGCCTGCACGCGGCGGTACGGCTGCGCGAGAGGCGCCCCACGCTGCCGGTCCTGGTCCTCAGCCAGTACGTACAGCGGACGTACGCCTCCGAACTCCTGGACTCCGGCGACGGATCCGGCGTCGGCTACCTGCTGAAGGACCGCGTCGGCCAGGTCGAGGAGTTCGTCGACGCCCTGCACGAGGTCGCCAACGGCGGCACGGTACTCGACCCCGAAGTGGTCCGCCGCCTGCTGCGCCACCGCCGCGACCCCCTGCAACGCCTCACCCCGCGCGAGCGCGAGGTACTGGCGCTGATGGCGGAGGGCAGATCCAACGGCGCGATCGCGAAGGACCTGGTGGTCTCCGAGGCAGCGATCGGCAAACACATCAACGGAATCCTCACGAAGCTGAACCTTCCGCTGGAGGAGGGGACGCATCGGAGGGTTTTGGCTGTGCTGGCGTTTTTGCGGGGGTGAGGGGGGTGGGGGGAGGGGGCTTGGGGGGGGTAAGCGGGTTGCGGGGTGAGCTTGGGCCCTCCACGGGGAGGGCGGATCTCTCGGCCACTGAGCCACCGGACGGCCGCCGGCCCATCACCCCTCAGCACGGCAAGCCACCAGGTCACGGCATGATCTTCCACCGCCCCTCAACACGGTGGACCACCAGGCCACGTCATGGTCTGCGACCCATCACCCGCCTGAGCCCCGATCCGGTACCCTGTGGTGCGAGCGTCCCTGGCCGGCGCTGCGGCACGTGGCGCGGTTCCCGCACCTCATCCCCGCGGCAACGACCGAGAACGCTCAGGGCTTGACCGGGAGACCTGGCCACGACTCGTGCATCGAGTTCCACGCAAGGTTTCGCACAAGCCCCGCCTTCGTAGCTCAGGGGATAGAGCACCGCTCTCCTAAAGCGGGTGTCGCAGGTTCGAATCCTGCCGGGGGCACAGCGCATTACGCCGCTGACCTGGGGTTTCCTCTTCAGGGAGGCACCCTATTCGGCCTCGGACTCCTCGTCCGGGGCCGTTTGCGTGAGCGGACGGGGAGTTGATCTCCCGAGAATCTCCCAACGGGGAGCATCCGACACCGACTGCGGGTCGAGTGTGTCCGCGCTGCGGGGTTCGACCTCCGCTTCAAGAACGGGGTTCTCGGAAGTGGCACCGCGGTGGTACGAGCCGACCTGCGGCCTCGGTGATGGCGAACACCCGGCCGCATAGGCCGACGTTGCCGCGCCGTGGCGCAGGTCGTGAAGCAAGACCGGCGGGAGGCGATGCCTTCGCACAGCTCGATGAACCGCGGTGACGCTGGCGAGGTGGATCAGTTCTCCAATCCAGCGGGTGGAAACCACGCCACGCCGTTCGGCGGCACGACCTCAGCAGGGCGACACGAGAGCGGCCCCCCACGTGTATCAGGTGGGGGGCCGCTCTCGGTTCCTCAGGCGGGACCGGGATCGAAGATCTCGTGTCCACCAACCCGGCGCCAGACAACGTGCGGCTCACCCTCGCGGAGTTCGTCTCCGTACTGCCAGGTGGCGCGCCCGTCAGGCGCCCAAGTCATTTCCATGATGGGACGCTCGCCGTCAGGGAGCCTGACTCCCTGGACCGGCTTGACCCGCAGGCCGGGCCGAAACTGCCCAGTCGCAACATCCGGTACGAACTTCTTCCGGACGGTGTCCTCGAACCGCTCTCGCTCCTGCGGAAGGAGCTTCTTGAAATCGCGGTCGAAGCGGGCAGTCGTCACGAAAGTCGGCAATAGGGTCTCCTGGCGGGTCGGGGTCAGCTCTCCTTGTCGAGGTGCGCGAACATGCCGTCCACGTCCTCGTGACGGGTTGTGCGCCCAGCCGCGATGTCCTCGCTGGCCTCGCGCTCACCCGCCTGCCACCGCTCCGACCAGAACCATGCCTGATCGGTGCGGATCTTCCTCAGCCCGTGAACCTCGACGACTCCGGCATCGTTGATCTCGAACTCAAGCTCGTCACCTGGGGAGACCCCCAGCGCCTCGCGCACGCCCGCGGGCAGCGTCAGCTGCCCCTTGTCGCGCACGCCGGCCTGGAACGTAGCCACAGCCATGGATGACCTCCCACTCTCACCTTCCATGTCTTCTTCGCTACTCAGACTACCCAGGATTTAGTTAAATTGCGACTCTCTAACTTTCCAACTTTCTCACAGTCTACCATCGCCGTTAGTAGCCAAAGGGCTCCAGGCACGTGGCACAAGCCCGGCTGTGGCCTCGGCGATCGCCGGACCCACATCGGGATCCCGACACCGGGGATCCGCGACCGGAGCCAGCCAGTTCAGCAAGAGGAGTTCTGACGCCCCCACACTCGCGAGCGAACAGTCAACCCAAAAACCCCCTTCAGGCGAACGCGGCAGTCACACCACCCTGTGACGACGGCTAGAACGTTAAGTTCATGCCGACGTCCCGTGCCATCGGCTCAAGTTCAGACGGCCCAAGAAAGAATGCGCACTCCAGGTGCGCACTGGTTCAGCGGAGTCAGTCGCTTCTAGGATCACTCTTCATCAACCACTACTCATGGCGCAGTTGAAGGGGGCCCGCACTCATGCCTTATCCGCCGACCAGTGAGGATCCGTTGATCGGACGAGCGCAGATTGCCACGCTCGCGGGTGTAAGCCGACCGACCGTAACAGCCTGGGAAGGGCAGGAGACCGGCTTCCCCTCTCCGCAGCGTTCCAACGGACAGGACTACTTCCGGCGCTCGGAAATCATGGACTGGCTGGACCGGCGACCGGTGCCGTCTGGGCGGCTCGTCGCAGGAGAGCCCGCCAGCACCACCTACGGGGACCGTGCCCGGAAGGAGGAAGAAGCCGGTAAGCCCCTAGCCGACGCGGCGAAGCACCGTCTCCGCACAGGGTCGTCGTACCGCATGCCGACCGGCGCTGTCGATGAACCCCGCCCCGAGAACCGGCGGATCGTAACCGATCTGATGGGCAGCCTCATCGACCGGGTGCGGGGGGCAGCCAGCGTGCTCGACTATCTGAACCTGCTGCTCTGCCTCCACTATCTCCGCGGCGCCGCCCCTGACCGCTTCGACACATTGGCCGCCCGCGCCCGCGTCCTCAATGGCCTCGACGATGCGGCCCAGTTGCTCCGGGACGTCGGTCGCGCGGCGGACGAGGACATGCGTGGACTCGGGGTCCATTCGAGCATGCAGGAGGCGTTGGGGCGCCTGGAGCCGCGGACCGCTCGGGACCTTCGCAACGTCGTGGACGCGATGAGCCGCCTCTCCGAGGACGTGTTCGGGCTCATCCTCGACGAGTACGAGCAACAAGCCGCTCTGGGCAGCGGCGAGTTCTTCACTCCTCGCCCTGTGGTCCGGCTGATGACACGGCTGGCCTGCTCGGAGTTCGGTCCAGGGGAACCGGAATCCGCCTACGACCCGTACGCCCGTGACGGAGGATTCCTCATCGAGGCCACGGCCGCCTGCGCCGTGGACGAGGATGGTCTGCCTCGCAACGAGACGCTGCAGACGTATGGCGAGACCCGGCGCGCCGACACATGGCGACTGGCGACCATGAATCTCCTTCTTCATGGCGTCTCCCCTGCTCTTGACCTCAAACGCACACCCCCTTGGCACGACAGCCCGGGGCGGGCTCCGCTGGAGTCGTACGACATCGTGCTCACCAACCCACCGTTCAACATGAGCGACCCCGGCCGCGGAGAGCGTCGTGAGGGGCAGTGGGAGTACGGGGCTCCGCCGCTCGACAACGACAACCTTGCCTGGGTCCAGCACTGTCTGGCGAAGCTGCGCGAGCGGGGCCGAGCCGGGATCATCATGCCCAACAAAGCAGGCAACTCCGGTCACAAGGCCGAGCAGACAATTCGGCGGAATCTGGTGGAGAGCGGAGTCGTCGACTGTGTCGTCGCCCTGCCGGCCCAGTTGTTCACCGGCACCGCCGTACCGGTCTCCGTGTGGATGCTGCGCCACCCCGACAACCCGTGCACCAGCACGCTGTTTCTCGACGCACGACACATGGGAGCGAAGAACGGAGCACGCCGGGTTCTCAGCGCCTTGGACGCCGAATCCCTCCTCGACGCCTACCGCGCTCACAGGAACGAGGGAGGGGCCGCGCCTCCCCTCGGGACGACGCCCGAGGAGCCGCGCGTACCCGCCGCCCTGGTGTCCCGGGAAGAACTGCGGCTCAGCGACTACTCCCTCAACCCTCTTGACCATGTCGAACGCCGGAGCGATGGAGGGGAGGGTATCGAGCACGAACTCGCGTCCGCCTGGGAGCGGCTGCGCGATACCGAAGAGCACCTACGGGACATACAAGACGGCGCCGCTCAGCTGCCGTTCGTCGGGGGCCGTGGGCCGCTGCTGCGGAGGACACAGCCAGCCTGCGTGGCCAGCCTCGACTCAATCTGCGAGATCCAGGCCGGACCGTCCTATTCCAAACTCGGCAAGAAGCAGCGCAGCACCCAAGGCCCGGTTCCCGTGGTGTTTCCACGGCACCTGAAGGACCGGCGCATCACTGACGAGGAAGACGAGCGGGTAGCAGAGGAGACTGCCCGTCGCCTGAAGAACTTCGAGCTGCGGCACAAGGACATCGTGTGTGTCCGCTCCGGTGCGATCGTTCCGCCGGCACTGGTGCAGCAGCATCAGGCCGGCTGGCTGATGAGCCCCAATGTCATCCGGCTCCGTGTTCCCGAGGCGCAAAAGGACCAGGTGCTGCCGGAGTACCTGCTCCACTACCTGTGCCTGGACGAGTCCGTCGCCTGGATGCGAGACCGGGCCGCCGCCACGGCTGCCCCGTCGCTCCGGTCCGAATCCCTCGGGTCGCTGCGGATTCCACTGCCGGAGCCGGCCGAGCAGCAAGAGATCGTGGCCGCGCTGAACGGCCTTGACGGGCTGGACCGCGCGTATCTGGCTGCCGCTGCCTCAGTGCGACGCACCCGCATCGCCCTGGCCGATGCGCTGCTGGGCCCGTCTACCGAACCCGCTCCTGCCACCTTCCCTCGCCGCTGATTCAAGAAAGAAGAGTCGTTGTGAACACCCGACAACAATCGTCCGCTCCGACACCCCCTCCCGTGTCGGCCTCCGAGCCCGTGAACAGTGCCTGGATCCCCTGGCTGCTGGTCATAGTGCTGTTCTCTGCCCTTGTCGGGGTATGCGTCGGATTCCTCAGGACCCTCGACGGCACCCCGGCTCCCGCGGCCTTGCTCTCGGCAGGTGCGGCGTTCGGAGGAACCGCGCTGCTCTGCTTGGCCGTGGTGCCGGTAGTCCAACAACTGCGTCAGCACAGTTCCTCGTAGATCTTGCTGGGCTCGCGTGCGTCAGTGCCCGCTCCGCCTTGAGCGATTAGCATTCCGGGCGCGTGAGCGATGCGTGAGCGGACAATCCGGCACGAGGTGTCAACGAGCGGATTGAGCACGAGGCGGCGTGGCGCTGACCAGGTGCAACAGCCCCACGCGGCAGCCTCCGGCACGACCCAGCAAGGATCCAATCCCACTCCTAAAGCGGGTGTCGCAGGTTCGAATCCTGCCGGGGGCACCAGCCGAAAGGCCCCGGACCGATCATGGTCCGGGGCCTTTCGGCATCCACTTCTGGCATCAACAGGACCGCAGCGCAGGGAAGAGGCCGCGCCAGACCCGTGCCAGGTCGGATGGGGAGTGACGGGGACTGAGTGGTCAGCCGGTCATGTGCCGTAGCCGCTCCGCCACAGGTCAGCCCAGCAATCGTCCGGAAGCCGAGCTGGGGCTCCGCGAATCGCCTCCTGGCCGCCCTTGGTCTGGTGAGGTCAGGGGCGAACGCCCTCCTCGGAGGGCACCGAGCCGCGAAACCCTCCTTTCTGCCAGCGGTCAGAGACCTCGATCCCGGTTCCAGCGGCTCACGTGCATCCCGTAGAAGACGTTGCCGATGCCCGCGGTGAGCATGAACAGCCAGAAGTGGGCCCACAGCGACTGACGTCGACGCCTCAAGCCCGCCCCACCAATAAACGCTGCTGAAGACGCCGCAGCGGAAGTGCTGTTGTTGATGATGATCATCGGGGGCTGCCCGTACGGCTGAGCAGGCTGCTGACCGGGTGGTGTCGCCATACTGCATCGGCTCCATGGTGAAGTTGAGAGTGCTAGAGCGAGACGCACCATAGAAGCGTGCGGATGGCGACCGAGGCCGAACAGGTCACGTGTCACCCGTACGGGGCACAGCGCGGCGGTCTCAGTTTCCGTCTCATCCAGCACCGTTCAGACGAGACGGAAGCCGCGAGCGCAAGCCGCTCCAAAGAGCAGTCCCTACTGAACGCAGACGAACGCCCGTGCCTGCAGCCCACAGCCCCACCACCACAGTTGGAAAGCGTGCACATGCAGTCGACGTGCGGCCCTGATGGGTGCGCGGCCGGCGCTGACAGGTCTCACTCTTGGCCATCGACGAAGCCCGACCGTCGGTTAGGTCCCGGGTTCACCCCGGGCCGTCCCCAGACAGAACCGGGGATGCGGCTGCTCTACAGAGCTGGACACCTCGGAAGCAGACCGCGCGTCTCGTGCCCGCGCGCAGACAGCGCGACCGGCGCATGCGCGAACTGGTACTCAGCGCCTACGAGTACCAGTTCGCGTTCTGCGGCTACGACGGCAGGATCGGCGTCGTAGCGGTCGGGCTGGAACCCGCACACGGCGCTCTCCGATGTCAGCTCGGTCCCGTCAGACCTTGCTGAGTTCCCAGAACCTGAACACCGTCGAGGCGTCCAGGCAGTACTGGTATCCGCGGATGTCATCGTGAACCGCCGCGTACTGTTTTGCCTGCCAGATCGGCAATACGGGGACATCGTCGGCCACGATGTCCTGAATCTTGCCGAAGTCGCCACTCGCCTCAGCGCGGTTCTTTTCGGTGGCTGAGCGCGGAATCAGCGTCTCGCTTATCGTTCGGTTCGAATAATTATTGGCCAGTACGTTGCCGTCGCCGAAGAACGGGGAAGTGAAATTATCGGCGTCGGGATAGTCCGGCAGCCAGCCCTTCACATACACGCCGTACTTACCCGCGGCAATGTCCTTCTCATAGCGATCGAAGGGTACGGACCTGACCTTGGCCTTGAAGAGGCCACTGCTGTTGAGCTGCTCGGCGATGACCTGCAGTTCCTGATCGGTGGCAAGACCGTAACGGGACGGGGTGGACCACAGTGTCACTTCCACCTTTCCCTCGATCCCGTCGGCGCGCAGCGCCGCTTCGGCTTTTTCCTGGGAAGGGCGGTCTCCATAGGTGTCAAAGAACGCCGTTGTATGACCGATGACCCCGGCAGGAATGATCGAATACAAAGGAATCGCTGTGTCCTGGTACACCTGCTTGATCAGAGCGTCCCGATCCAGTAGGTGACTCATGGCCTTGCGGAAGCCGATTTTTCCGGCCACCGGGTCGTTCATGTTGAAGACCAGATGTTGGACCTCAGCGCTGTCGCCCTCGACTATTTGGATTCCCGGCTCATCGGCGAGACTGTCGGCGCCGACAAGGTCCTTCGCGGGCAGGCCCCGGAAGGCAAGGTCGATGTCGTGGTCCGTCAGGCCCTGCCTCAGACGGGCTTGGTCGGAATGGAAGAGTTTCAGCGTGACTCCGCCGTTCTTCACCTCGGCGGGGCCTCTATAATTTTCGTTCGGGGAGAAGACTGCCTCGTCCTTGCTCATTGATGTGAGCTTGTACGGCCCGGAGCCTGAAGCCTGACCGTCCTCGCGTAAGGATTTGGCCTCGTACTGACGGTGGTTGACTATGGAACCGGCGCCAGATGCTATTTTGCTGGGAAAAGTGGCGTCAGGAACTTTGAGGCGGAACACTACAGTTTTACTGTCGGGTGCCTCAACGGAGTCGAGCATGGTGAACATGACGGCTGGGCCGGCCGCGTCATCGATGAGCCGCACGCGGTCGAAGGAGAACTTGACATCCTCGGCGGTGAGCGGATCACCGTTACTGAATTTCAGGTCATCTTTGAGTACGCAACGATAAACCCGTACCCCAGCCCCCTCGAAGGCGCAACTCTCCGCGGCCTCCGGTTGCGGATCCGTACTTCCATTCGGAAAACTCAGCAGAGTCTGGAAGACGTTGTTGAAAAGCAGCCATGAACCCGGGTCGTAACCGGAAGACGGGTCCGTGGAAAGGATTTCGTCCGACATCCCAATAACAATTCCTGGCGATTCGTCGGTCCAGCCGCTGCACGCGGTGAGCGAGGCGCAGGCCAGTGCGGTTGCGGCAGAAAAACCCGCCACCCGATTACGCATGTTCACAACTTATCCCTCTTTCTTGCGCGATGATGCTCGCATTACAGAACTCGTCACCATGGGCCGCCTGTGACACCGCAAGCGTGCCGCGGATGACCAGAATGACCGGATCGATACGCGGGGGCGGGGTTGCCCTTGATGGATCCGCGCGTGGTCGTGGAGTTCGGACATACCTCTTTTTCCAGATTCTCCGCAATGACCCACCGGGAGCGCGCCACGAGTTGCCGCGTCAGCCCACATCGGGGCACACGGCGATAGCCACAGCATCTCGCCACATTGCCTACATCGCCCGAATGTGCCCAGTATGGGAATACTCTCCACCTTGCGCTGTACCGCACTCAATGCCGCCCGTCCGCCAACCCGCCGGTAATGACGGGACAGCGCTGACCCAGCGATTGATCATGGCATTACAAAGACTAACCGGCACTGCACGCGGAGTGATTTTTTGCGCATCGCCGGAAGTTAATACCAATCGATGAGGAGGCCAGGTGCAGGCGGAGGTATGTTTTGGTGGATTTATGGCCACTCAAGAAAAACCTCCGCGCGACCAGTAGCTGTTGCCGTCGGCGATGTCGACGGAGACGGCAAGGACGACCTGGCCGTCACCGGCGATCCCGGTACCGGGCGTCCGGGCACCGACATCTGGACGGGTCAGGAGGGCCGGCCGAACCGGATACAGCGGGTGGACGACGGCGGCACCGCGGTCGCCCTCGGTGACATCAACGGCGACGGGTTCGACGACATGGCCACCTCCCTCACCTGGCCGGACACGTTCTTCATCGACGACCCCAGCAACGGCGCCGGTTACGTGACCGTCCGATACGGCAGTGCTACGGGCTTCGGCGACCCGTTGGCCCTGCACCAGGACAGCGCCGGTGTGCCCGGCGTCAACGAGGACGGCGACAACTGGGGTTCCTCGGTGGCGATCGGCGACATCACCGGCGACGGCAGGGCCGAACTGGTCGTAGGCGCCAACGGCGAACGGCTCGGCGACCTGGAGAACGCCGGCGACGTGACCGTCTTCCGCGGCTCCGCCTCCGGTGTCTCGCAGTCCGGTGTCGTGCGCATCTCCCAGGACACCGCCGGTGTTCCGGGCGCCGCCGAGACCAATGACCTCTTCGGCGCCCAGGTCCGGCTCGCCGACTACGACAACAACGGCAAGGCCGACCTGGCGGTGACCGCCTCCTTCGAGAACGACCGCAGCGGAGGCCTGTGGACCCTGCCGGGTACGGCGTCCGGCCTCACCGGTTCCGGTTCCGCGTCCCTCAGCTCCGCGGACTTCGGCCTCGCGAGCGGATCACGGTTCGGGGAGTCGCTGCTCGACTGAGCCGGGCGACTGAACCGCTCAGCCCAGTTGCTCCGCCAGGCCGACGATGATGCCCTCCGGGCCGCGGACGTAGCAGAGCAGGTAGCTGTCCTCGAACTGGGCGATCTCGCCGAGGAGTTCGGCGCCGTGGGGGCGTAGGCGGGCGACCGTGTCCTTGATGTCGTCGACGGCGAACATCACGCGGTGCGTGCCCAGGATGTTGTGCGGCTTGTTGCGCGGGCCTGCGCTGGTCGCCGCGGGGCTGAGGTACTTCGCCAGTTCGAGGCGGCTGTGGCCGTCCGGGGTCCGGACCATCGCGATGTCGCAGCGGACGCCGTCGAGTCCGGTGCACTGGTCGGCGACGAGGCCCTCGACCTGCGCCCTGCCCTCCAGTTCCATACCGAGTTCCACGAAGAACGCGACGGCGGCGTCCAAGTCCTCGACGACGATGCCGACGTTGTCCATCCGCTGAATCGCCATGCTGGTTTCTCCTTCTAGGTCGACTTCTACGACTTGTTCCGCGTCGCGCGGCCGGTGGTGGCCGGTGTCATCCCTGGGACGAAGCCGGTGCCACGTTCTCGACATCCGCGGGCCGTCGGACTCCGCCGAACGCGACTCACAGGTGCCGGCCCCGATAACGAGTCGACGTGGGCGAGCCGCTCCGCGTCCGGCGTTCCCTCGCGTGACGACGTAGACGCACGACGAGGTACGCCGCCGCCGACACCGGCACGAGCCGGCTGACCAGCCAGACGAAACGGTGCTCGATGTACGACCAGGTCGTCGCCGCCTGCCAGCCATGGGGCAGGCCCATCAGGAGAAGTGAGGCGGCCAGGCACACAGCCGTCGCGGCCAGCACCCCGAGGGCCAGGTACGCGGCGAGTTCGGCCCACCACGTCCTGCTGATGATCCTGACCATGCGCGCTCTCACTCAGTCCCCCGCCACCGTTGCGTGACCGACCGCCCCGTCCGAGGCCTCAGCACCTCGCTTGCCCGGCACGGTACCGATACGAAGCCGCAGATGGCGGAACCTGGGCCCCACCCCCCGTTACGCTGCCCGGCATGTCACCTGAAGCCGCGCCCCTCCATGCGGTCTGCCCGGAGTGCGACCGGCAGTTGAGCGCTGGCGGCATGGTTCTCTGTCGGCGTGAGGACGACGGGCGACGGGTCTGTCGGCAGGTCTGGGTGTGCGCCGGCCGGCACGTCTGGTGGACGTGGTCCGACCGGCCAGGTGGCGAACTGGAGCCTTGCCCGCAACCGCAGTTGTTCGGTGGCTGACACCCGCACCCGGCCGGCACCACCACCCCGGATCCGACCCGATCCCTTCCGATCCCTTCGGATCGGATCCGATCCCTTCCGATCATCCAGTCACCCCCCTCCCGTCACCCGACCTCGCTACGATGCGCCCCGCCGCGCCTGGGGGGCGCGGGTAGGTGTTTCTAGGGGGAGAGCCGTGTTCGTACTGTCCGTCCTGTTGTTCATAGCCGCAGTCGTGCTCTTTCTTGTCGGGCGGGGTGGGGAGCGGAGCGCCTCGGGCTGGCGGCTCGGGGCCGCTCTCAGTGCCGTGGCGGGGCTGCTGGCCGGCATCTTCGCCTGCGTGCATGTCGTGAGCGCCTACGAGGTCGGTGTCCCGGTGACCTTCGGCAAGGTGGGTACGCCGTTGACCTCGGGCGTGCACTTCAAGTCGCCGTTCACCGACGTCACGTCCTTCTCCACCCGCCCGGTGGACCTGAACCTCAACGACGACGACGTGGTCGAGGTCCGTTCCTCGCAGGGCGGTGTGCTCTACGCGGACGTCACCATCAAGTGGGCCGTGGTGCCCGCGAAGGCGGTCGGCCTGTACCGGCTGGCCGGCAGCGAGGAGGCTGTCGAGGAGCGGCTGGTGCTGCCGGACAGCCGCGAGATCATCCGCAACGTCTTCGCCAAGCACACCAGCGAGGAGGGTTACGCCTCCGCGCGTGAGCAGATCGGCTCCGAGATCGCCGGCCTCGTCAAGGAGCGCCTGGCGCCGCGCGGGATCGACGTCACCTTCGTCAATCTGCGCAATGTGCGGCCCTCGAAGAAGCTGCAGGAGCAGATCGACAAGAAGATCCAGCAGGAGCAGGCCACCGAGCGGGCCACCGAGGCGTCGCGGACGGCCACGGCGGAGGCGGAGCGCAAGCGGATCGAGGCGGAGGGCGTCGCCCGCGCCAACAAGATCATCGAGAAGTCGCTGAGCGACAAGGTGCTGTACAACCAGTGCCTGGAGGCCTACAAGGAAGCCGCGAAGGCCCACCCGGTGTACGCGGTCCCGTGCGGGACCGACTCCAACGGCACGCCCGTCATCGTGGACGGCAGCAAGAACTGACGCCGCACACGTCACCCTGAAAGCACGGGCAGCCGCGTTTCCAGGCTGTCGCACCCTTGCGACAGCCTGGAAACAGAGCATTGCTCCGAATGAGTCACGGTGCGAGGATCTTGGGACTTCACGCATCCCATGGGGGTTTGTCATGGCACTGTTCGGAAACGCGCACACCGTCGATCCGGCCAAGGCTCAGAACGACTACGCGCGACTGCTGGGGCAGAACGAGCAGGTGCACGCCGCCTTCCAGTTGATCCGCGACACCATCCTCTTCACCGACCGCCGGCTCATCCTGGTCGACAAGCAGGGCATCACCGGTAAGAAGACGGAGTACCACTCCGTTCCGTACCGCAGCATCACGCACTTCGCCGTCGAGACCGCCGGAACCTTCGACCTCGACGCCGAGCTGAAGATCTGGATCTCCGGTACGCCCACGCCCATCGAGAAGACCTTCACCAAGGGCGTCGACATCTACGAAGTCCAGGCGATACTCACCCAGTTCGTCGCTCGATAGGCGCACCGGCGGGCGAGGGGGACGGCGGGGGCGACGGTCGTACGGGGCTCAGGCCTCGTGCCAGTACCAGCGTGACCGTGATCGATACGGCCGCCGTCGCCGTCATCGCCGTTGCCGGTGACGTCAGTTGGGCCGCCGCGCCCGCCAGGGCCGCGCCCACACCCTGCATCGCCAGCATCCCGGACGAGTGCAACCCCAGTGCGTGGCCCGCCAGTTCGGGCGGCGTCACGGCCATGAGGCGTTCCTGCTGGAGAAGGCTCGCGCCGAAGCCGACGGAGGCCAGCGCGGCGAGCACCGCGGCCAGGGACGGACGCGGGTGCAGGGCGAAGAGGAGATACGGGGCCGCCAGCAGCAGGAGCAGCGGTACGCCCAGGTGGGGGCGCAGGGCCGGTCCGGCGAGGCGGGCCACCGCCACGTCCCCGACCAGCATGCCCAGCGCCGCGCACGCGAAGAGCAGGCCCGCGTGCTCGGGAGCGTACGGGACGTAGAGGGACTCGCAGCCGACGATCAGGCCGTTGGGGATCCAGAGCGCCAGGTAGAGGTGGCGGCGGGAGGGCGGGGCGAGCAGGGTTCTGTTCGTGTGCCAGGTCGCGCGGACCGACGGGCGGCCCTTCGCTCTCGGTGGGCGGGCGGTCAGGGCGCAGCGGGCGACCACCGCGGCCGTCGCGTACAGGGCCGCCGCTGTGAGCAGGGTGCCGCGCGGGGACAGGAGCGTGATGAGGACGCCTCCGGTGGCGTAACCCGTGATCTGTGTGATGCCGTTCGCCATGTTGAAGACCGAACGCCCCACGATGTACGCGTCGTTGGGCAGGATCTCGTTGAGCAGGCCCCAGCGGACGCCTCCGCCGAGGGAGGCCACCAGGCCGAGGGTGAGGATCAGCGCGAAGACCGTCCAGAGGGGGGCGGGGAGCGCCAGGAGTGCCGTACCCGCCGCGAACGCCAGTGCCGTGCCCGTCATCGTGGCGCGCGGTGGCAGCCTGTCGGCCGCCGACAGGAGCGTGGTCGCGCCCAGGACCTGGGCGAGCGAGGGCCCGAACATGCTCAGGGCCGACAGGAGGGGTGAGTCCGTGGCCCGGTAGACCAGCGTGCCGAGCGCGAGTCCGCTCATCGTCTGCGCCGCCACCTGCGCCGAGGAGGCCAGGAAGAGGGGTGTGAACTCCGGAGTGCGGAAGAGGGACCGGTACGTCGTTGGCATGCGCCGGAGTTTCGGGCCCCCGCCGGGGCGACCGTTAGTGTTTCGCGTCTGTGCGAAACGACCACGAACCGGGGGGCGGAAATGGGCTGGTGGCAGGTCAGTGCCGACACCCTCGCCGGCAGCCGTTTCGTGCTCTCGCCGCTCGCCGAGACCTTCGCCTGCCTGAAGGCGCTGCACACCCGGAGCGCCGCGCATCCCGGTGAACGGCTCTGGCTTGACACCCATCTGCCCACCTACGAGGGGTGGTTGGCGTCCGATCCCGTCACCGCCACCCTCGTCCGGGCCGGGTTCGGACGCGAGTGGATCGCCGACTTCCTCACGCCCACCCCGCGCGGCGACGAGGACTTCGCCACGGAGGTCGCCCGGGTGCGCGAGGCCTCCCCCGAGGCCGCCCGAGCCCATCTCGCCGTCGCCCTGCGCGGTCCGCTCCCCACGCTCCTCCGGGACCGCGACGACCTTCCCGAACGCGCCGCCGACCTGCTCGCCCGCGTCTGGACCGAGGCCGTACGCCCCGACTGGCACCGGCGCCGGCTCGTGCTCGAAGCGGATGTCGTGGCCCGCACCGCGCGGCTGAGCCAGGAGGGCTGGGCGGCGGCGCTCGGGGCGATGCGGCCGGGGATGCGCTGGCTCGGCGAGAACCGGCTGCAGGTCAATCTGCACGAGTACCCGCCCCGCGAGATCTCGGGCGCCCGGATCGTCTTCGTACCGGTGACTCCGCAGCGGCACGGGTGGGTGTCGTGGGAGGAGCCCCGGGAGCACCCCCGCTCCGGCACGGACCAGCACCGCCGGTACGGGGTCGTGTACCCCTGCTCGGGCGTGCTGGCGCAGGCCCACCAGTGCGGGCGCGCGCCCTCCCCCGTCGCCGTTCCGGACAGCCTCTCCCGGCTGCTCGGCGGCGCCCGGGCCCGCGTGCTCGTCCTGCTCGGGTCCCCCATGAGTACGAGCCAGCTGGTCGCCGTGACCGGGCAGGGACTCGGTTCCGTCGGGCGCCATCTGAGGCTGCTGCTCGACGCGCGCCTGGTGGGGCGGCGGCGCTCGGGTCGGTCGGTCCTCTACTTCCGGACGGCCGAGGGCGATGTGCTCGTCGGGGCCCAGAGCCCGGGGAACTCGGGGCGCGGGGCGCAGGGTGCCGATCCGGCGCCGGCGGAGCGGAGCTAGCATCCGCTCATGACTACTGACAACGCCTCCGCCTCCTCCGCCGCCTCCGGCGCGTCCGCTCTCGACGTCGACATCGATGCGCTGCAGGGCGGGTCCGCGGATCTCGGCCAGTACAAGGGCCGGGCCGTGCTCATCGTCAACGTGGCGTCCAAGTGCGGGCTCACCCCGCAGTACGCGGGTCTGGAGCGGCTGCAGGAGCGGTACGCGGCACAGGGCTTCACCGTGCTCGGGGTGCCGTGCAACCAGTTCATGGGCCAGGAGCCCGGCTCGTCCGAGGAGATCGCGGAGTTCTGCTCGGCGACGTACGGCGTGACCTTCCCGATGACCGAGAAGGTCGACGTGAACGGCGACGCGCGCCACACCCTCTACCAGCGGCTCACCGGCTTCGCGGACGGCGAGGGGCACAGCGGCGACATCCGCTGGAACTTCGAGAAGTTCCTGATCGGCCGGGACGGCGCGGTGGTCGCCCGCTTCTCGCCGCAGACCGAGCCGGAGTCCGCGGAGCTCGTGGCCGCGGTCGAGGCCCACATCGGCTGAACGCCGGTCCCTCACGGCTGAGGCGCGGGCCCGCATCGGCCGAGCCCGGCGCCCACCCGGCCTCCTCGGCGGCCCGGCGGCGCGCGCTACTCCTCGCTGCCGCGGACCTCTTCCCGCAGCTCCTCGGGGCATCCCGTGCCCCGGGGCAGCTGGTAGGGCGCCGCGAGACGGTACGTGCCGGCCCTGGGCGCCAGCAGTTCCGTCCACTGATCGCCCTGGGCGTCCTCCTCCGTCTCCATCAGGCAGCCGTTGACGTTGTCGTACGACTTCGGCGCCCCGTCCTCCCGCTGCTTGGACTCCTCGGTCTCCTGCGGGGGCTTCACGCTCTTGCCCTCCGCGTCGACGAGCCCGAGCCACGGCGAGTACGGGATCCGGATGAGCACGCGCCCCGCCCGCTTCACCTCCAGGGTCAGCTCCCCCTGCTCGGCACGGTCGACGACCGCGGGCGGGTCAGCCATCGGCATGGGGTCGGTGACCTCGAAGAGCTGCCAGTTGGCGTCGCCCCAGACCTGCTTCAGATACGGCATCCCGCGCTGGACCAGTTCGCGCTCGCGCTCGCCGCCGTCACCGTCGGGCTCGCCCTTGGGGACGACGACGTAGTGCACGGCCCAGCGCTGCAGCCACTCGTGGTAGTTGGCGGAGTTGAGGGTGTCGTCGTAGAAGAGGGGGTTGCGCTCCATGTCCGCCTGCCGGTTCCAGCCGCGGGCGAGGTTGACGTACGGGGCGAGGGCGGAAGCCTCGCGGTGCGAGCGGGCCGGTACGACCTCGACGCGGCCCTTCTCGGCGCCGGCCACCTGGAGCTGGTTGACGAGGGGGGCCAGTTCGCGGGCCCAGGACGCGGCGGGCGTGGTGTGCACGATGTCGTCGACGGCCTTGAAGGCGATCCAGCCGTTCACGGTCACGAAGGCCAGCAGGATCGCGTACCACTTGCGTGAGCGCGGCACCGTGAAGGGCAGCGCGGCGATCAGCGTGACCCCGCCCAGCAGCATCGGCAGCCGGCTGATGTTGGAGCCGATCTGCGAGTTGATCAGCCAGACGAGGACGACGGCCAGGCCGTACACCGCCGACGTGATCCGGACCGTCTTCCACTCCTTGGGGACGAGGAGGAAGGCGCAGGCGGCGGTCGCGAACGGCAGCAGGACCGAACCGAACATCATCGGCTGCGTACCGGAGAACGGGAACATCCAGGCCGAGACGCCCACGACCGCGGCGGGCGCGAGGCCCAGCGCCCACGCTCCCGGGCGGCGCTTCTGCAGGAAGAGCGCGACGGCCACGAAGCCGACGAAGAGGCCGGCCACCGGGGACGCGGCGGTCGCCGCCGCGGCGAGGGGGGCGGCGCACAGGGCCTTCGCCCAGCGCTTGTAGCGCCAGCGGTACGGCCAGCAGAAGACGACCGCGGCGGCGCCGAGCGCGAAGACCATGCCGAGGCCGAAGGTCACGCGGCCCGAGATCGCGTTGCACAGCAGCGCGAACACTCCGGCGGCAGCGGCGGCCACGGGGTTGCGGACGGCCCGGCTGCGCATCAGCACCAGCATGAGCAGTCCGGCGGAGAGCGTCCCCGCGATCATCATCGTGGTCCGCACACCGAGCACGGCCATCAGGTACGGGGACACCACGCTGTACGACACCGGGTGCATGCCGCCGTACCAGGCGAGGTTGTACGCGGACCCGGGGTTGCGCCCCACGAACTCCGCCCACGCGTCCTGCGCCGCGAGGTCGCCCCCACTGTTCGCGAACGTGAAGAACCAGATGATGTGCAGCACACCGGAGAGGGCGGTGGCGAGGATCGCGGGGTGCCGGAGGAAACGGTGGAGTCGGGTGCCTTCGCGACCTCGGGGGCCGGGGCCGTCACCGTCGGCCGGGTCGGCGTCCGGGTCCACGTCCGGATCCGCGTCGGGGTCCGGTTTGGCACCGCGGCCCGGTGTGGCCTTGCGGCCCGGTGCGGTGTCGCTCTTCGGGTCGGCCTCGGGGGCCGGCTCGGGGGCAGGGTTCGCCTCGGCGTGGGAGCCGGGGTCGGGGTCAAGGGTCGGCTCGGCGACAGGAGCCGGTCCGGAAGCAGCGTCCTGTCCGGGTTCCTGATCCTGATCGGAAACCCGACCCTGGCCCTGTCCGGGGCCGCTGTCCCGTCCGGCGGCGGGGCTTCCGGCCGTGCCGCGGGTCTCCGCCGCACTGGGGGTCTCCGCCGCGTCAGGCGACGGTTCGGCAGCGCTGCCGGGGGGCTCCGTCAGGCCGGGCGGCGACCCGGCAGCGCTGCCCGGGATCTCCGCCGTGTCGGGGCTGTCCGCCATGCCCGGGATCTCGGCCCTGTCGGGCGGCGATCCGGTCGCGTTGCCGGGGGGATCGACGTGCCGCGTGCGCACGCTTATTCGCGGGCCGGCCTCTCGGCCCGGCTCGGCGTCGTCGGCATGCGTCGGCTCCGCTGTCGCCACGTGCTGGCACTCCCGTGTCCCGTTGTTCCGCTCTCGGCCGGGCCCCGCGGCGGGCGGCCTTGCCCCATCCTGGCGACGCTAGCACGCACCCCGCCGCGGAGCTCCTGGGTGGTGCTCCGCGGGCGGGGTGCGGTCGGTTCTTTTGCTTGTCTGTTCTTCCGCTCTTTGCGGGCGTACGTCCCCGTGAGGACGTACGTTCCGTCAGGCGACCCGGGTCAGCTTGGCGCCGAATCCCGGTTCGGAGAGATCCGACTGGAGCGCGACCGGAACCTCGACCGCGTCACCCGTACCGTCACCGACGCTCAGCGAGCCGACCTTGGTTCCCGCCTTCGCCTCGTGCGGGATGGCCGTGCCGCCCTCGTCCAGCTTCAGCTTGACCGTCTGTCCGGCCCAGCCGACCGCGGAGACGTCCTTGGTGGCGACGACCGGGACCTGACCGCCGAGCCCGTCGTCCACGTATCCGACGACGTCACCCTTCTTGAGGATCTTCTGCGAGGTCAGCGCGTCCTGGGCGGCGATCATCGCCTCCTTGCTGACCGCGTTGACCGTGTCGATGATCGGCGGCGTGTGCTGGCCGAGGATCGCGCCGACGACGATGACGTTCTCACCGCCGACCTCCTGTGTGGCGGCGAAGAGCAGGTTGCCGCCGGCCTTGGTGGTGGAGCCGGTCTTGATGCCGATGGCGTTGTTGTACGGCACGAGGCGGTTGTAGTTGTCCCACTTCTTGCCGGACGGGTCCACCCAGGTCGGCAGCTTGGTGATGTCGACCAGCGCCTTGATGTCCACCAGCTCGTTGCCGAGCTTCACCTGGTCCTCGGCGGTGGAGACGGTGGTCTCCTTCAGGCCCGAGGGGTCGGTGTACTTCGTGTTCTTCATCCCCAGGTCCTTGGCGGCGGCGTTCATCTTCTCGACGAACTTCGCCTCGGACCCCGCGTCCCAACGCGCCAGCAGCCGCGCGATGTTGTTCGCGGACGGGATCATGATGGCCGCGATGGCGTCCTTCTCCGTGAGGGTGTCGCCCTCCTTGACGGTGTTGAGCGTCGACTCGCCCTGCGCGTCGAAGCCGCCCTCCGTCTCCGCCTTCTTGTCGACGGGGATCTTCGCGCCGTCCGCGCCGGCCTTCAGCGGGTGCTCCTTGAGGATCACGTACGCCGTCATGGCCTTGGCGACCGAGCCGATCGCGACGGGTTTCTGCTCCCCGAACGAGTCGACCGTGCCGATGCCGTTGACGTCCATCCAGCCCTGGCCCTCCTCGGGCCACGGCAGGGAGACCTTGTTGCCCTTGAAGGCGTAGGTCTCGTCGGCGGTCAGCGCGAGGGTGGGGGACGGCAGCGGACGTACGGCCTGTACGACTGCAAACACCACGGCCAGCAGGAGCACCAGCGGTGTCCAGATCTTGACCCGGCGCACGAGGGTACGGACCGGGGTCTGGCGGCGCGGCGGGGTGTTCGTCAGCTCCGCCAGCAGGTCCAGCGGGGGCCTCGGCGGGAGGGGCTGCTGGGTCGTCCGCTCGGGGCCGGCCTGGTGGGCGGCGCCGGCCGGTGCTGCCGAGGGCGAGACGGAGGGTCCCGGCGGCGGGACGGCGGGCCTCGCCTTCGGCGGGGCGGGCTCGTCGAGCGGCTTGAGCGCGACGAACTTGCTGGTGCGCTCGGGCGGGGCCTCGGCCTCGGCCTTGGACGCCACCGCCGCTTCGGCCCCGGACCCGGCGGCCGACTTGCTATCGGCCTCGGCCTTCGAGTCAGCGCTCTTGTCCGACTCGGCACCCTTGCCCGGCTCGGCAGCCTTGCCTGGTCCGGCCGTCTTGCCTGCTCCGGCGTCCGGCTTGGCGCCGCCGAGCTTGAGCATGGTCGTGGGCTGATCCACCGCCGGGGGCCGCTTGAAGATCGCGGTGGCCTGGTCGACCGGGGGCTCGGGCTCGCCCTCGTCGGACGGGGAGTCCGGCTTCGCGCTGGGAGCAGCGGGACCCGCGTCGGTGGCGGAGTCCGGCTTCGCCGTGCGACCCGACGTCCCGACGGAGCCCGACTTCGCCGCCACATCCGCCGCATCCGGCACATCCGGCTTCGCGGCGGAGTCCGGCTTCGCCGCGGAGTCGGACTCGGGACCGGAGTCCGCGTCAGGACCGGAGCCCGGCTCTGACGCGGAGTCCGCGTCCGCGGCGGGAGTTGCGCCCACGGGCGGCTTCGCCGCGGGGGCTTCCGCCTCCGGGTCGTCCGCCGTGCGCTTGGCATCGACCTTCGAACCGGCCGTCGAGCCGGCCTTCGCATCCGCCTTCGTACCGGCCGCGGCGTTCCCCGCGCTCTCACCGGAGGCAGCGGTTCCGCTGCTCGGCGGGGCGTCTGCGTCCGCAGCGGAGTCGGCCTGCGGAACAGCGCGCTCGGCCGGCGCGTCCGCCGGAGCGACACCCTCCGACCCGCCCTTCGCCTCGCCCGCGACCTCGTCCGGAGCCCCGGCCCCGACCTTCGGCCGCGGCTGCGCCGCGTCCCGCGCGGCGCTGTCGGCAGCAGCGCCCGCAGCCGCATCCGTACCGGCGCCCGAGCCCGCTTCGCCGGAGCCGGTGTCCGAGTCTGCGTCCGCGTCGGGGTCGGCATCCTGGCCGGAGCCGTCGCCCGGATCTCCCCCGGTCACACCCGACCCCGCACCCGACGCCTCCGGCTCCATGCCATCACCGTCGGCGCCGTCACCGTCACCGTCGGCACGAGCGTCGGCGTCGTCGCCGTCACCCCCGCTCGCGCCCTCGCCCGCGCCCGGCGCAGCCGAATCCGCTGGAGCGCCCTCAGGCGCCTCCTCGTCCGCTGTGGCGGCCCAGGCCGCCACGGCGGACCGGAGGCGCGCGTCGCCGCCTCCGGTGCCCTTCCCGGCACCCTCCGCGGATTTCTCCGGCTCCGCAGAACCGTCACTCCCCTGGGAACTCCCGGCAGCCGGCTCCGCCGACTCCTCCGCGTCCGCGGACCCCGCGGAACCCGCGGAACCCGTCGAGTCCGCGGAGCGCTTCGTCGAGAACACCGCTGTCGCCGTGTCCGCCCGGGCAGCCGCCGTCACGGTCTCCCGCGCGACCGCCAGCCGCGGATCCGGAACCTTGCTCCCCGACGTCGGTTCTGCCGACGACTCGTGCTGCTTCGACCTGTCGGGGGACTCGCCCGCCACCGATGCCTCCTCCGTGCGCCACACACCGTGCGCCCAACCGAACCATGAACCCGTTAAACAGTGCACACGCGGCCCGGACACCCGTGTCCGAACCATCTACCAGTGTCCTGTGTGAGGGATTGACCCCTGCGGTAGACGAGAACGACATATCTACTGGTTCCACTACGAACCGGTCACGTGCTCTCGACAGACCAATGTGAGAGGGGTCACCCTGTCATTCATCCACGCGGGGAGGCATGGATGGGCAGGAGCCGCAGAACACTTCCGGAGGAGCTTCTGCTGCTGGCGTTGGACCCGACCACGGGTACCACCGCACAGCCGCAGTCGCTCGACCTCGGTCTGGCCGGAGCACAGCTAGTGGAGCTGGCGCTGGCCGGACGGATAGCCCCAGACGGGGATCGTATCGCCGTGGTGGCACCACGGCCGACCGGAGATCCGACCTTGGACTGTGCGCTGGAACTACTCCGCAGGCGGGGTGCTCCAGTACGCGCTGTGAACTGGATCGGCGGGCCCCGACTGGGGTTGCGCCAGACATATCTCTCGCATCTGGAGCGATGCGGCATGGTTCATGCCGTGGCGGGCCAGATGTGCGGGGTGCTTCCGACGACTCGCTACCAAGCGACGGACACGGAGATCAGCCGGGAGATCAGGGCCCGGCTGGACAGCGCGATCCGCACCGGCGTCCCGCCGGACCCGCGGACCGCCGCTCTGGCCGCACTGGCGCATGCCGTAGGCCTGGGCAAGCACCTCTACCCGGGGAACGAAGGGCGTTCGTCGCGCTCCCGACTCCGGGACCTGATCAGGCACGACCCCATGGGCGGACTCGTGGCGCACGCCGTGATGGACGTCCAGAACGGAGTGGCCGCACAGCCACGCCGCAGCCCGGCACCGACCGGCCGTCAGGCCGCCCCCGGAGCCAGGCCCGCACCGGAGCCCGCCAGGGGCGTCCCGATGCAACCGCACCGCAGTTCGATGGCACGTGCCGTGGCCCACTGAGTCACCGGTCCACGGCACGGATCCACCGACACGACGGAGCACCGCGACACCGCACGACCGCAGTCCCCGAAGTACCGCTGTATTCGCTTTATCCGCAGCACCCACCGTGCACCACGCCTCGCGCGTCACGCACGTCAGCGCCGCACCGCAGTCCCCATGAGCCGGTTCGGGAGCCGCTGGGACGCGCGGGGCGACGGGCCGTACGTCCGGACGACGACACGGCCCGCCGCCCCGCGCGTCCGCATGTCCGCACGTCCCCCTACGCAATACGCAATGTCCCGCTGTACGCATGCCCCCTGTGCGTACGTCCCCTGTACGCATGTCCGTGAATGCGTATGCCCATGGTCGCTTGTCGTCATATCCGCCACCAGGTGGCGGCAGGTGGCGCGAGGTGGCGACAAGTGGCGCGTACGCACTGCATATCCGCTGTTTCCCAGCGGTAGCAAGCACCTTGGTGGCAATCTGCTCAACAGCAGATACGCAAAGTACAGGCAGTCCGCAGCCGGAGGTGCACGTCCCGTGGCGTCCAACGTCAATCCCACCGTCAGGCGACGCCGGTTGGGCCAGGAGCTGCGAAGGCTCCGGGAGCTCAAGGGCATGACGGCCGAAGAGGTGGCCGAGCGGCTGCTCGTCTCGCAGTCGAAGATCAGCCGCCTGGAGAACGGGCGGCGCAGCATCAGCCAGCGCGATGTCCGTGACCTGTGCGGGGTGTACGAGGTCGAGGACGTCCGGATCGTCGATTCGCTGATGCAGATGGCCAAGGACTCGCGCCAGCAGGGCTGGTGGCACTCCTTCGGCGACATCCCGTACAGCGTCTACATCGGTCTGGAGACCGACGCGGCGAGCCTGCGCGTGTACGACCCGCTGGTCGTGCCGGGCCTGCTGCAGACCCGTCCGTACGCCGAGGCGCTGATCCAGGGCGCGCTGCCAGAGGCGGCGGCCGGCGACATCGACAAGCGCGTACAGGTGCGGCTGCGTCGACAGGAACGTATCTCCGACCTGGAGAACCCGCTGCGGCTGTGGGCCGTCCTCGACGAGGCGGCGCTGCGCAGGACCGTCGGCAACAAGCAGGTGATGATCGAGCAGTTGGAGCATCTGGTCGAGATGTCGCACGTGCCGCACGTGACGGTTCAGGTCATCCCGTTCGCGATGGGTGCCCATCCGGGGGTCAGCGGCCAGTACGCCATCCTCGAATTCCCCGACGCGGCCGACTCCAGCGTGGTCTACATCGAGGGCGTCACCAGCGATCTGTACCTGGAGAAGGCGAACGACGTCCAGAAGTACAGCGTCATGTACGAGCATCTGCGGGCGCAGGCGCTCAACGCCGACCAGTCGCGGGAGTTCATCGCGGATGTCGCGAAGGACTACGCCCACTGAGGTAGCCGGGGAGGTAGGTAGCTGGATGGCGGCGGGAAGATACACCATTCTCCTATCCCGGCGGAAGACTCAGCTGGCATATGTCACCCGGTCGAGTGAATAGTCGCTTCGTACGCCGATGTTGGCGAGTAGCGTCGATCACGCCAAGGGGGAACAACCTTGGCGCAATCCGAACCGTGGGTTCCGGAAGGAACCCGCAACTCGGTGACAGCTACTCAGCAACCGGCCACCGGAGTGAACATGGCAATCAAGCAAGGCGTCACGGACACGTGGACGAAGTCCTCGTACTCGCAGGGAAACGGCGCGTGCGTCGAGGTCAAGTCCCCCGTCACGGCGGCGATGGCCGTCCGCGACTCGAAGGTCGCCGAAGGGCCCGCGCTGGCCTTCCCGGCGGAGTCCTGGAACGCGTTCGTCGCAGAAGTGAGCCGGGGCACCGTCTGACGTCGGCGGAGGCCTCGCACAGCACGACCACATCCGCGTCATCCACGCCCGAAGAAACAACTTCATCAACAACTGCATCAACAACTGCATCAACAACTGCATGCGCAACCCGATCAACAACTGCGTCGACAACTGCATACGCACCGTGAAAGAGCCCTCTCGACTGGCCCGCCGTCCTGGCCGAGGGGGCTCGATCCTGTCCGCGACCTCCTCGAAGATCCTCCCGCAATTGTGCGCATGCTGCGCAGGTATTGCGCATGAAAGTCGTCGTCATTCGCATGGATCTTCATTTCCCGGGGGTTCCGCCGCGGTCGGCCGACGGAAATGCATACCGATCGCTGACAAACACTCTCAGTCGTCCCACTGTTCGCATACCGATCCGGCTCTCAACCGAACGTTCCCGTTCGATTACAGTGCTGAGTTGTCGGCCGTACGGACGGAATCGGATCGGGATCTCGGGAGGCCTCGGTGGGTGCGACAGCCGGTGCCGTCTGGGGCCGTGCCGAACAGCAGGACTTCCGCAGCCGGGTGCGTGGCACGCTCCTCGGCGCGGCCGTGGGCGACACGCTCGGCTCCCCCGTCGGCGACCTCTCGATGGAACAGATCCGGGCGGCACACGGCGCCGAGGGCCTGACCGATCTGGCCCACGGGTACGGCAGACGCGGAGCCGTCTCCCACCTCACGCAGCTGACCCTGTTCTCGATCGACGGGCTGATCAGGGCCCAGGTCCGCCGGGACACCGGTGCCTGGCATCCGCCGACGGATCTGCACCGGGCGTATCTGCGCTGGGCGTCCACCCAGCGCGACTGGGGCCCGGACGAGCGGCGCAAGGAGGACGGCTGGCTGGCCCGCGAGGAGTGGCTGTACGCCCGCCGTGATCCCGCGCGCGCCAATCTGCTGGGCCTCGGCGACGAGACGATGGGCACCCTGGACGCGCCCAAGAACCCCGACCAGCGGGGCGTCGAGGCCGCGACCCGCTCCGCGCCCTTCGGGCTCCTCGTCGGCTGGGAGCCGCAGCTCGTCATGCAGCTCGCGGTGGAGTGCGCGGCGCAGACCCACGGCCACCCGCTCTCCTACCTGTCGGCGGGCGCGTACGCCGTCGTCGTGCACGGTCTCGCGCGCGGCGAGAGCCTCGACACGGCCGTCCAGCGGGCGTTGCAGCTGCTGGCACCGCGCCCGGGGCAGCAACAGGTGGCCGAGGCGCTCCAGCGGGCCCTGGGGGCCGTACGGCAGGGCATGCCGTCGCCGCAGCGGGTCGAGGATCTGGCCGGGGAGGGCACGGCCGAGAAGCTGCTCTCGGCGGCGGTGTACTGCGCCCTGGTCGGCGAGGACACCCGGCACGGGCTGTGCCTGTCGGTGAACCACGGCGGCGCCTCGGGTGCCACCGGCGCCCTGACCGGTGGGCTGCTCGGCGCCCTGCACGGCGAGACGGCCCTGCCGCCGGGCTGGCTGGCCGAGCTGGAGGGCCGCCCCACCATGCTCGTCCTCGCCGACGACTTCGCGATGGAGATGACCCAGGGCCCTGCCCTGCACGGCCCGGCGGGCTCGTCCCAGGGCTGGCTGGCCCGCTACCCCCGCGGCTACGCGGCCCTCTCCGGCACGGCCGCCACCCCGGTCCCGGCCGGCCTGACCGCACGCGCCTGACCGCCCGGGTCCGACGCACCTTGGTCCGACGCACCCGGGCGACGCGCCTCTTTCCCGCCCCGTACGGGAGAAGGTGGCCGCTCGTCAGGAAGCGGCCACCCTCTCAGTCGTACGTACGCGTCGTGCGCGCGGTTCAGCCCTAGGGCCTGTCGTCACATTCCCGGCGTCCGCCCGGAGGGCGGGCCGGGCGGCGTCTGGTGCGTGCTCTGGGGGTCCCCCCGGCCGGAGGCTGGGGGAGTGCCGGGCGGAAGTCCGCGTACTGGACGTACTTGGGCTTTCGCCCGGTGCGGCGAGTGGGGGTCCCCCGGCCGGAGGCTGGGGGAGCGTGCCAGGCGTCGCCCGGCAGGCGGGAATTTGACGACAGGCCCTAGTCCTTGACCGGTGCGCCCACCACGTCGTCCGCCGGGCCGGCCGGGGTCGGGATCGCCGCGGCGGCGGACCCGCCGTCGTCGCTGTTGATCTTCGCGATGAGCGCGTCCCGTTCCGGGGTGTCCTCGGGCTTCACATAGCCGATGAGGATGTAGAGCACGAGCGACACCGCGAGCGGGATCGACACCTGGTACTGGAGCGGGACCCCGCCGTCGACGTTCCAGCTGATCGGGTAGTTGACCAGCCAGAAGGTCACGAGGCCGAGGGCCCAGCTGATCAGGGCGGCCGTCGGACCGCTCTTGCGGAACCACGGGAGCAGGCCCAGCATCAGCGGGATCGCGATCGGGCCCATCAGACCGGCCACCCACTTGATGACGACGGTGATGATGTCGCCGAAGAACGCGGTGTTGACCTGCGTCGCGATGGCCATCGACAGACCGAGGAAGAGCAGCGTGGCCCAGCGCGCGGCCAGCAGCCCCATCCGGGTGTCCCACTCGCGGGCCTTGCGGGAGACCGCGGGCATGATGTCGCGGGTGACGACGGCCGCGATGGCGTTGGCGTCCGAGGAGCACATCGCCATCGTGTGGGAGAAGAACCCGACGATGACCAGACCCAACAGCCCGTGCGGCAGCAGGTGTTCGGCCATCAGCGCGTACGAATCGGCCGGTACGTCGGTCTTGATGATCAGCGGCGCGACCCACATGGGGAAGAACAGCACCAGCGGCCAGATCAGCCAGAGCGAGGCGGACAGGACGCCCGAGCGCGTGGCGGACTTCGCGGAGTCGGTGGCCATGTAGCGCTGGGCCTGGTTCCACATGCCGCCGTTGTACTCGAAGGTCTTGATGAACAGATACGCGATCAGGAAGACCATCATGTACGGGCCGGCCAGCGGCTTGGTGTGGCCGTCGAGGGCGGGCTCGTCCCAGACGCTCCACAGGGTGCTGAAGCCGTTCAGCTCGGCCATGACGGCGACGAGCATCGCGATACCGGCGATGAACTGGATGATGAACTGGCCGAGTTCGGTCAGCGCGTCCGCCCAGAGCCCGCCGACCGTGCAGTAGATCGCGGTGATCGCGCCGGTGATGAGGATGCCCATGTTGAGCGAGACACCGGTGAAGACGGACAGCAGGGTCGCGATGGCGGCCCACTTGGCGCCCACGTCCACGATCTTCAGCAGGACGCCGGACCAGGCGAGCGCCTGCTGGGTGGGCAGGTTGTAGCGGTTCTTCAGGTATTCCAGGGGCGAGGCCACGTGCAGCCGTGAGCGCACCCGGTTGAGCCGGGGCGCGAACACCTTCGCGCCGATCGCGATACCGATGGCGATCGGGAAGGACCAGGTGACATAGGAAGTGACGCCGTACGTGTAGGCGATGGCCGCGTACCCCGTGAACATGACCGCGCTGTAGCCGGACATGTGGTGCGAGATGCCCGACAGCCACCACGGCATCTTGCCGCCGGCCGTGAAGAAGTCGCTCACGTTGTCGACCCGTTTGTGGGACCAGACACCGATCGCGACCATCACGCCGAAGTAGCCGATGAGCACGGCCCAGTCGAGACCGTTCATATGCCCTCTCCCAGGATCGTCAGGGTCGTGAAGCGCCCGCTCATCGTGGGTTCGATGGCATGACTGCGACAACTGCCTGTACGGTCAAAGGGGAGTAAAATAGTTCTGCTTACTGACCTCGGTTCATGTCCCTGAACGTTTTCGATCGACGAGGCGAACGGGACAAGTGGGCGCTACCGCATCAACTCCCCCGCGTTGACCAGCAGCGACTGTCCCGTGATCGCCCGCGCCCGGTCCGAGGCCAGAAACACCGCGGCATCCGCCACGTCCGCGTCCGTGGCCAGCTCGGGCAGCGCCATCCGCGAGGTCAGCCGCTCCAGCACCTCGGCCTCCGGCACACCCTCGGTGTACGCCGTGAACTGCACGTACGCCTCCACCGGCGGGCCCCACATCCAGCCCGGCAGCACGGTGTTCACCCGGATCCGGTCCGGCCCCAGCTCCCGCGCCAGCGAGTACATCGCGCTGGTCAGCGCGCCCTTCGAGGCCGCGTACGCCGCCTGGCGCACCTGGGAGGGGGCGGCGACGGACGACTGCGTACCGATGACGACCACGGAACCGCCGCGCTCCTTCAGCGCGGGCAGACAGGCGCGGGTCATCCGCAGCGTGCCGAGCAGGTTCACGTCGAGCACGGCCTGCCAGGTCGCGAAGTCCGCGTCCTGGAGGCCACCGAAGTAGCTGTCCCAGGCGGCCACGTGGACGACCGCGTCGAGCCGCCCGAACCGCTCCCGGGTCAGCGCCGCGAGCGCCTCGCACTGGCCCTCGTCGGTGATGTCCGTGGCCCGGTACGCCGTGTGCGCGCCGTCCGGGTCGAGTTCGGCGGCGGCCTTGGCGAGGTTCGCCTCGGTACGCGCCCCGAGCACGGCGTTCCCGCCGTCCCGCACGACGGCCGCCGCGACCTGGTGACCGAGCCCGGCCCCGACCCCCGACACGACGACGGTCTTGCCCTGGAGCAGTGACATTGCGGTCCTCCCGGCCCTGGCGGTCGATCTGACGGTCCGTCAGAGTAGGGGCGTCCGGCAGATGACGGAAGAGAGCGCGAAGCGGTGGAAGGGGAGCGTCATGCTCGACGACACGCGCAGCGAGGTGTACGGGGAGCTGGCCGCCGTCGGCCCGTACGGGGTGCGTCCCGGCCATGCCCTGATCACGATGGTGGAACCGCATCCGGGGCACGAGTACGCGTACAACCGGTGGTACGAGGACGACCACTACTACGCGGGCGCGATGGCGATGCCCTGGATGTACGCGGGGCGGCGGTGGGTGGCGACCCGCGACCTCCAGCTGCTGCGCCGGCCCGAGAAATCGGCGGTCGCGCAGCCGGTCACCGCCGGGTGCTACCTCTCCACGTACTGGATCACGGACGGCCGCCACGACGACCACATGAAGTGGACCGTGGGCATCAACAAGCGGTTGAACAGGGACGGGCGGGTCTACCAGGACCGTACGCACGTCTTCACCGCGTTCCAGGACCACGAGGCGACGGTGTACCGGGACGGGGCCGCCGGGCCGCGCGACTTCCACGCGCTGGACCATCCGTACCAGGGTCTGGTGCTTCAGGTCGTCGACGCCGAATCCGCCGCCGGGCGCGCCGAGTTGCTGGAATGGCTGCGGTCCCGGCACCTTCCGAAACGGCTCGCCGGCTCCCCCGCCGCCATGGTCACGGTCTTCCGGCCGACCCCGCTGCCCGGCGACCGCATGACGTACGTGAAACAGGTCGAGGGAGTCGATACGCGGCTCACGCTGCTGTGGTTCCTGGAGGCGGATCCGCGGGAGTGCTGGGAGGAGTACTTCACCGGGCTGGAGGAGCCCGTGACCGAGACGGGGCTGGGGCGGGTGGAGCTGGTGGCGCCGTTCATACCCACGGTGCCGGGGACCGACCGGTACGTCGACCGGCTGCGGTGACGCCGGTACGGCCGGTTGAAGCCGGTGCGACGGAAAATCGGTGGTCCGTGTGGCGTGGATGGTGTCTGGTGTCAGGTGTTCCGTTCCGCAACACACCTGACAGCTAGGGGACTTGAGGATGGCGGCAGCACGGGCCCTACCGATCACCGCGACTCTGCTCACCGGCACGGTCGCGCTCTACATCACGCTGGTCGCGTTCGGGAACATCACCGACTTCGGCACCAACCAGCAGTTCGTGCGGCACGTTCTGGCCATGGACACCACGTTCAAGGACGACGACCTGATGTGGCGGGCCGTCGAGTCCAAGGCGCTCCAGGACGCGGCGTACGTCGCGATCATCGCGTGGGAGACGGTGGCTGCGCTCGTGCTGATCCTGGGCACGGTTCAGTGGGTGCGGCGGGATGTCGCGCGGGCCCGGCGGACGTCCACGGCGGGGTTGCTGATGCTGATGCTGCTCTTCGGGGCGGGGTTTCTCGCGGTGGGGGGTGAGTGGTTCGCGATGTGGCAGTCGGAGGACTGGAACGGGCTGGATGCGGCCATGCGGGTGTTCTTGCTGAGTTCGGTTGTACTGATCGTGATCCATCTGCCTGTGGATCGGGGGGCGGGGGTGGGGGCGGACGCCTAGGAGCCTCCCGGAGAGGGTGGGCAGGTTGTCGGGGTCTGCGGGTCCGGTGGGGGCTTGTCGCGCCGTTCCCCGCGCCCCCTGAAGGGGCAAAAGCAGGGGCGTAGCCCCGCTTTTTAGGGGCGCGGGGAACTGCGCGGCCAGCCCCCACCGGGGTCGCAGCCGACGGGAGTCCTTTACGGGGCCTGGTGGGATCTGATCTCCTCGTCGGCCCTTGTTGCCGCGGTCAGCAACCGGTCCATGCGCGGGGCGTCGGCCTCCGGGGACGTGTGGAGGTCCTTGAGGATCTGGGTGAGGGTCGCCAGGTCGTCCCAGTCGGGGGTGGGGGTCAGGAAGTCCGTCAGGGCTTCCTGTGCCGCCTGCCAGTCCGACAGCGCGCAGGCCAGGAAGCAGCGCGCCTGGCTGCGTTCCAGGTCGCCCAGGCTGCTCTCCGGGGCGGGCAGTTCCGCGTCGGAGGCCACCAGGGCCGCCAGTTCCCGCCACAGCGGTTCCGCGGCCGGCAGGCCCTCCGACTGGCTCACCGTCATCGCCAGTGCGAAGGTGCCCGGGATCGGGGCCGTCGCGCGGAGCCGTTCGGCCGTGCGCAGGGCCTGCGGCCACCGTCCCGCGTGGCGGTGCACGTCGCAGCGCAGGTCGTCGAGGTCGCCCGCCTCATCCGTCTCGTCCGCCGCCGACAGTCGGCTCGTCGCCTCGTCCCAGCGGTCGCACCGCGTCAGGAGTTCGATGGCCGTGCGGCGCGCCCAGGCCGCCTGTGACGACGGTTCCAGCGTGGCGCAGCGGTCCAGGTCGGCGAGGGCCTGTCCGGTCCGGCCGGTCGCCAGGCAGACCCGCGCGCGCATGGCGTACGTCCAGCCGTCGTCCGGGCTCAGTGCCAGGGCGCGGGAGAGGAGGACGAAAGCCTCTTCGTACTGCCTCGCGAGGAGGTGCGTGCCGCCCAGGCCCTTCAGGCAGGCCAGTACGGTCTCGTCGTCCGGGCGTGCGTCCAGAATGCGGCGGAAGACCGCGACCGCCTCCTCGTACCGGCCCTCGTCGCGGTACTCCACGGCCAGTTCGTGGCTGATCCAGTCGATGTCCGGGGCCGTGTCGACGGCTCGTTCCAGGTACGTGAACATGGCGGCCCGGTCGCCGAGTCCGTTCTTCACGCGGGCCGTCATCACCAGCGCCCACGCGTAGTCGGGCCGCAGTTCGACGGCCCGTGCGAAGTCGGCCAGGCTCTCCTCGTAACGGGCCAGGTCGCACAGGGCGGCGCCGCGGCTCGCGAGGGCGGAGGCGTAGTCGGGTCGCAGGGCGAGCGCGCGGGTCAGTTCGGTGACGGCCTCCTCGGGGCGGTCGGCGAGCCGGTAGGCGTCCCCGCGTTCCGAGGCGACCCAGGCCGCTTCGGGGGCGACCCGGACCGCCCGGTCGAGGTCGGCGAACGCCTCGGCCGGTTCGCCCCTGGTGCGGCGCAACCGGGCCCTGCGCACCAGCGCCCACGCGTTGTCGGGTTCGATGCCGAGCGCCCGGTCGAAGTCGGCGAGCGCCTCGTCGTACCGCCCGAGTGCGTGCCGGCTCACGGCCCGGCCGGTCAGCGGATCGGCGTCGGCCGGGACGAGGGCGACGGCGCGGTCGAAGTCGGCGACGGCTTCCTCGAAGCGGCCGGCGAGCCGGTAGGTCTCGGCGCGTCCGGCGATGATCCATCCGGTGCCGGGGGCCAGTTCGTCCGCCCGGTCGAGTGCGGCCAGTGCCGCCGGGAAGTCGTCCAGCAGTTGGAGGGTGTAGCCGCGGCCGTAGTGCGCCCAGGCGAGCCGCGGGTCCAGTTCCAGGGCTCTGCCGTACTCCTCCAGGGCCCGGCGGTGCTCGCCGCCGTAGCGCAGTTCCCGGCCCCGCAGGGTGTGCGCGAGGGCCCGGCCGGCCGGGTCCGGGCCGGGACGGGCCAGGAGCAGGGCCATCGCGCCGGCGATCCCGGCCGTGTCGTCGTCGAGCGCCGCACCGAGTCGTACGCCCCACTCGGCGAGGTCGGCGTGGTCGGTGTCGCGGCCCGCGTCCTCCAGCATCCGCGCCCAGGCCCGGCCGAGGACGGCGTCCTCGCGGCAGGCCTCGACCAGGGTGCGCAGGGCCGCGCCGAGCGCCGCGGGCGGCCGGGCGCAGAGCAGGTGGTAGGTCTCCTCCAGGCGCAGTTCGCGCCACTCCTCGTCGGCCCACAGGTGCTCGGTCCCGGTCTCCCGGCCGGCCTCGGCCTCGGTCCGCCAGCGGGCGAACGTCTCCGCGAGGCGCCGGTGGCGGCCGGCCCACTCCCGCCGGGAGCGGCGTCGCTCCAGCCGCAGCATCGGGGCCCGTACGACGTCGTGGTAGCGCACGCGGGTCCCGCGCTCGCCGACGAACGGCAGCCCGGTCAGCCAGTCGTACAGCTCGTCCGGTTCGTCCGGCACGTCCATGCCGTCGTCGGGGTGGCCGACGAGGACCCGGAAGACGTCCGCGTCCAGCTGCCGGGGCAGCGCGCAGACGCGGGCGACCTGGCGGCGGGTGTCATCGGGCTCCCACTGCAGGAAGCGTTTGACGGCTCCGGCGCTCGGGTCGCCCACGTCGTCCGGGACGCCGGGGCGGGTCTCCGCGAGCGTCGACACGAGGACGGGCAGGCCGCCGGTGAGGCGCAGCACCTCCTTGACGACCGGTTCGGCGACGACCCCCTTCCCGGCGAGGAGGCCGCGGGACTCGGACTCGGTGAACGGCGCCAGCGGCACGTCCGCCACGGAGCCGAGGCCGCTCCAGCGGTCGGTGTCCAGGGGGCGCTGTCCCGCGGTGACCACCAGGACGGTCGCGGGCAGTCCGCTGTCCGCCTCCTGGCGGGTGACCAGGTCGTACAGCCACGGGTCGAGGAACGGGCCGGTCCTTTCGTACGTGTCGAGGAACAGGACGATCCAGGGGGTGGCGGAGGCCGCCGCGCGCAGTTCGCGGAGCAGGACCGGGGTGAGGACCTTCTCCGGGGACATGACGAGTTCGATGTCGTCGGGGTTGCGGAAGCGGGCGCTGAGGCCGGTGCGCAGCCGGTCCGCGCCCTGGGCGAGCAGGTCGGCGGGCAGGGCGCTCGTGAAGAGTCCGGCGCCCGGTACGGCGGCCTCCACGGCCGCGAGGCCGAGTCCGACGGCGGTCCTGCTCCCGGCGGACGCCGACTGCGATTGCGGCTGCGGTTGCCCGTGCTGTCCCTGCTGCTGCGCCTGTTCCGGGGCAAGGGCGGCGAGCGCCGCGGCCTCCGCCTCGTGCCGCCGGTCCCGGTACACGGCGAGCCGCCGCTCCAGTTCCTTCAACCGCCGCCCCTGGTCGGCGAACTGGCGGGCCACCTCGGCCATCGCCTCCGGCACGCTGCCGACCCGCTCGTCGATGTACGCGGTCAGCGCCCCGCGTTCGCCTGCGAGCTGCCGCAACTCCTGGACCAGGAAGGTCTTTCCGACGCCCGCGGGGCCGTGCACATGGAAGCGGAAGCGCTGCCGGGTGTCGGTCACGGGAAGGTCGAAGTTCGCGAGGAACGCGGCCCGTTCGGCGTCCCGTCCCACGAATCCGGCGCGGTTGCCCTGCTGGATCAGCTCCTGCCACGACGGCCCTGCCTGCGCCACCGGTCCGCCTCCTCGCCACGCCGGGTCGGGTACGGGTCCCAGTGTGGATCAACTCGGCTCTGGCTGAACAGGAGTCGGCGGACGACGTGCCGTCTCGACCGGTCGGCCCGCGACTGCCAGAGTCATGGGAAGCGCGGACCGTGTCCGGAACCGGGCCGCCACGGGCGAACGCGAAGGCGGGCCGAGGTCGTGCAGTCAGTCGACGGTGAGAACGGATCGGACCCGCCTGTCATATCCACCGCGATGGAGCTGAGCGGTGACACCTCGTGCATCGCCGCGGCCCGCCGTCTCACGGCCGAATTCCTCGCCCGCGCGGGCACCGAGCAGCACGTGATCGTCTCCGACCACGCCCTGGGCCTCACCCAGCTGGTCGTCAGCGAACTGGTCACCAACGCGCGCAGGCACGCCCCAGGGCCTGCGCTGATGGAACTGCGCATCGCGGACTCCACGGTGGAGGTGACCGTGCAGGACAGCGTCGCTGTGCGGCCCACCGTCCATGCCTCCGACCCGCAGCGCATCGGCCGGCACGGCCTGGAGATCGTCGCGGCCGTCGCCGAGGACTTCTACGTCCGTCTCGAGGACACCGGCAAGCGCGTCACCGCCCACATCGCCCTGACCGACGGTCCCGCCGCCCGGCCGCCGGAGCCCTGAGCGGCCGGGCCGGACAGGGCCCGCCTCACACTTTCGCGGGCCGTCTCGTCAGAGAGGCATGAACACGAAAATCCGGTACGCCACCCTCGGCTTCCTGGGCGTGACCGCGCTGTACACCGGGGCCTGGGCCTACTTCGCGCCGAAGGAGTGGCACGCGGGCTTTCCCGGGTTCGGGATGAGCTGGCTGCCTCAGCTGGGCCCGTACAACGAACACCTCGCCAAGGACGCCGGGGCCATGTTCCTCGCGCTGGCCGCGCTCACGGCGATCGCGCTGTGTTCCGTACGGAACACCCGGCTCGTGCAGACCACCGGCGCGGTGTGGCTCGTCTTCAACGTGCTGCACCTCGGCTATCACATGCGGCATCTGGGGATGTACGGCACACGTGACCAGGTCCTCAACGTCGTCCTGCTGACGGCCCTGGTACTCGCGTCGGCCGTCCTGCTCGTACCGGTGAAGCCCGTGAAGCCCGTGAATCCCGTGAAGCCCGTAACGACCGAGGGAGATTCGTCATGCGCGTCGCGGTAGCCGGTGGGACCGGACTCGTCGGCGGACACGTCGTCCGGGAGCTGACCGCGGCCGGGCACGAGCCCGTGGTGCTGGCCAGGTCACGGGGTGTCGACCTCGTGACCGGCGCGGGGCTCGACACGGCCATGGCGGGCGTCGAGGCGGTCGTCGACGTCAGCAATCTGGACACCACCCGCGCCAGAACGGCGATCGCGTTCTTCGAGAGCGCCGGGCGCCGTCTGCTGGACGCCGGCGCCCGGGTCGGCGTCCGGCACCACGTCGTCCTGTCGATCGTCGGTCTCGAACGCGTCGGCCTCGGCTACTACCAGGGCAAGCTGCGGCAGGAGCAGGTCGTCGCGCAGGCCGGGGCCGGGGGCGGGGCCGTTCCGTGGACCGTGCTGCGTGCCACGCAGTTCCACGAGTTCCCGCTCCAGGTCCTCGACCGGGTCCCCGGGCCGCTCGCCGTGGTCCCCCGCATGCGTACGCAGCCGGTGGCGGCCCGCGAGGTCGCCCGGCACCTCGTGGAACTCGTCCTCGGACCGCCGCGGGGCATGGCGCCCGAGCTGGCCGGGCCGCAGGTCGAGGAGCTCGTCGACATGACACGGCGGCTGCTGCGGGCCCGCGGGCGGCGCCGACTGCTGCTGCCGGTGAAGATGCCCGGCAGGGCGGGCACTGCCATGGTCGAGGGAGGCAACCTGCCGACCGGGTCCGCCGGACCCCGGGGCGGCCAGACCTTCGACGCGTGGCTGGCCGAGCACGTCGGGCAGGGGCAGAAGGAGGTACGGGGAGAGTGAGCGGTGGCAGCGGTCCCGGCCCCGGCCTCGGGGACCTCATGGCCGAGCGGCGGCGGCTGCTCGGGCTGGGCTACCGCATGCTCGGCTCGGTGCAGGACGCCGAGGACGTCGTCCAGGAGACGTACGCCCGCTGGTACGCCCTGTCCGACGCCGAACAGGAGGCGATCGTCGCGCCGCTGGCCTGGCTGACCCGGGTCGCCTCGCGGATCTGCCTCGACCAGCTGGCGTCGGCGCGCGTGCGCCGGGAGCGCTACACCGGTGAGTGGCTGCCCGAGCCCGTCAGGGGCGGCGCCACCACCTGGACCAGCGCGGGCGGCGGAGAGGGCGCAGGCAGCGGCGATCCCGCGGACCGCGTCACGCTCGACGAGTCGGTGAGCATGGGCATGCTCGTGGTGCTGGACTCGGTCACCCCCGCCGAGCGCGTGGCCTTCGTGCTGCACGACGTCTTCGGGGTGCCGTTCGCCGAGATCGCCGAGACGGTCGGCCGCTCCCCCGCGGCCTGCCGCCAGCTCGCCTCCTCGGCGCGGCGGCGGCTCGCCGAGCGGCGGCCCGTGGGCGCGACGACGACGGAGCACCGGCGGGTCGTCTCGGCGTTCCTCGACGCGTGCGGGACCGGCGATCTCGACACGCTGGTCGCCCTCCTCGACCCCGCGGTCGAGGCGCGCAGCGACGGCGGCGGCAAGGTCCGCGCGGCGCTGCGGCCGGTCGTCGGCGCGGACAAGGTGGCCCGGTTCCTGCTCGGGCTGCTGCGCAAGGACCCGGGGCTCGATGCCGTGGAGGACGACGTCAACGGCTTCCCGGGGGTCGTCGTCCGGATCGCCGGGACGACCGTCGCCGTGGTCGGCGTGGGTGTCCGCGCGGGCCGGGTCCGTGATCTGTGGCTCGTGGTCAACCCGGACAAACTGCACGCGTGGACCGACGCCGAACCTGGCTGAAAACCTCTCCCGGGACCTCTTCCGGAACCTTTCCCGGAACCCCGTCCGAATCCCCTTCCGGAGCCTCTCCCGGGACTACTTCACGACCGCGACCGTCGTCCCCGCCGTGCCGAACTTCCACACCGCGTCCCCGTCCGCCGCCTTCATCCGGACGCCGCCCGTCGTCGCGCCCGACTCGGGCGGCGGCGGGGAGGAGCCGTCGAGGGCGTTGGAGAAGGCGACGTTGGTGCCGGACGCCAGGGCGAAGTAGACGATGTTCTCGATCTCCACGCCGTCGCTGCCGGTCCCGGTCTCGCGGCGGGTGCCGACCGTGTACGTACCGGGGTCCGGGCTCACCGTCCCCTGCCACACCTTGAAGGTGCGCCGGGGCGCGTCGCTCGCGTCGACCAGCCACACGCGCTTCTGCGCGAGGGAGTAGACGATCCGCCGTCCCGTGCCGGAGCCGTCCGGTACGGCGACCGGCGCGGCCTCGTCGGGCGAGGCGGAGGGCTTGGGACTCGCGGAGGGGCTGTCGGTCTTCTTGCTCGCCGACGCGGTCGGCTGGGGCCCGTCCCCGGCCTTGACGGCCAGCACGGCCACCAGCACCAGGGCGGCGGCGGTCAGACCGGTGACCCAGGCCCACGAGGGAAGCCGTCGGGCAGGCACGGGCACGCATCTCCTCAGCTCTGGCTCACCCCGTCGGAGACACCCCGTCGGAGGTCCGATCATCCTACTCCGACGGGGAACTCCCTCCGGAACCGGAGGCCTGCCCTCACCGTGGTCCGGCCCGTCTACTCCAGGACCGGCAGCAGCTCCGGCAGGTGCCCGTCGGAGATCGCCGCGGCCTGCTGCCGCTCCTCCGGCACCTCCCCGTACAGCGTGGTCCGCGGTTTCGCCGGGCGGCCCGCCGCCTCCGCCACCGCGATCAGGTCCTTCACCGACTTGTACGAGCCGTAACTCGACCCCGCCATACGGGAGATGGTCTCCTCCATCAGCGTCCCGCCGAGGTCGTTGGCACCGGAGCGCAGCATCTCGGCCGCGCCCTCCGTGCCCAGCTTCACCCAGCTGGTCTGGATGTTGGGGATGTGGGGGTGCAGGAGGAGCCGGGCCATCGCGATCACCGCGCGGTTGTCGCGGGTGGTCGGGCCGGGCCGGGCGATCCCCGCCAGATACACCGGCGCGTTGGTGTGGATGAAGGGCAGGGTCACGAACTCCGTGAAGCCGCCGGTCCGTTGCTGGATTTGGGAGAGCGTGCGGAAGTGTCCGAGCCAGTGGCGGGGCTGGTCCACATGCCCGTACATCATCGTCGAGGACGAGCGGATGCCGAGTTCGTGGGCCGTGGTGACGACCTCGATCCAGGTCGCCGTCGGGAGCTTGCCCTTGGTGAGGACCCAGCGGACCTCGTCGTCGAGGATCTCCGCGGCGGTGCCGGGGATGGAGTCGAGGCCCGCCTCCTTGGCCGCCGTCAGCCACTCGCGGATGGACATACCCGTACGGGTGGCCCCGTTGACGACCTCCATCGGTGAGAAGGCGTGGACGTGCATGCCGGGGACGCGTTCCTTCACCGCCCGCGCGATGTCGAAGTACGCGGTGCCCGGCAGGTCGGGGTGGATGCCGCCCTGCATGCAGACCTCGACCGCCCCGACATCCCAGGCCTGCGCGGCCCGGTCGGCGACCTGGTCGAGGGAGAGCGTGTAGGCGTCGGCGTCGGTGCGGCGCTGGGCGAAGGCGCAGAAGCGGCAGCCGGTGTAGCAGACGTTGGTGAAGTTGATGTTCCGCGTGACGATGTACGTGACGTCGTCGCCGACCGCCGACTTCCGGACGTCGTCCGCGATCCGGCAGAGCGCGTCGAGGGCCGGGCCGTCCGCGTGGAGGAGGGCGAGCGCCTCGTCGTCGGTGAGGCGGGTCGGGTCGTCGGCCGCGGTGGCGAGGGCCGCCCTCACGTCCGTGTCGATGCGTGACGGAACCATTCCGGGCGCCGCGGCCTCCCGCAGCGACTCCCAGTCGCCGTACACGTGGTCGTAGTCCTCGCGCCGGTCGGAGGTGCGGCCCTCGGTGTCGATGGACGCGTGCAGATCCGTACGCCCCGACGACGTGAACGCCTCCTCGGGCTCCTGCCACGGGTGGCCCTCCACGACCGCGTCCGCCAGGGCGAGCCCGGTCTCCGGGTCGGCGAGGGCCCGTACGTGCGGGAGCAGGCGCGGGTCCAGCCAGGGCTCGCCGCGCTGCACGAACTCCGGGTAGACGCAGAGGCGTTCGCGGAGTGCGAAGCCCGCCTCGGCGGACTGCTCGCGCAGCAGGTCGATCTGCGGCCAGGGGCGCTCGGGGTTGACGTGGTCGATGGTCAGCGGCGAGACCCCGCCCCAGTCGTCGATCCCGGCGCCGATGAGCCGCGCGTACTCGGAGTCGACGAGGTTCGGCGGTGCCTGGAGGCAGGCGACGGGGCCCATGATGTGCCGGGCCACGGCGACCGTCGCGATCAGCTCGTCCAGTTCGGCGTCGGGCATGCCGCGCATCGCCGTGTCCGGCTTGGCGCGGAAGTTCTGGATGATCAGTTCCTGGATGCCGTGGTAGGCCCGCGACACCCGCCGCAGTGCGAAGAGGGAGTCCGCGCGCTCCTCGTACGTCTCGCCGATGCCGATCAGCAGCCCGCTGGTGAAGGGGACGGAGGAGCGGCCGGCGTCTTCGAGGACGCGCAGCCGGACGGCCGGTTCCTTGTCCGGGGAGCCGTAGTGGGGGCCGCCGGGCTCGCTCCACAGGCGGGTCGCGGTCGTCTCCAGCATCATGCCCATGCTCGGCGCGACGGGCTTGAGCCGCTGGAAGTCGGTCCACGACATGACACCCGGGTTGAGGTGGGGCAGCAGGCCCGTCTCCTCCAGGATGCGGATGGAGATGGCCCGTACGTACGCGATCGTGTCGTCGTAGCCGTGCGCGTCGAGCCATTCGCGGGCCTCGGGCCAGCGGTCCTCGGGCTTGTCGCCGAGGGTGATCAGGGCTTCCTTGCAGCCCTCGGCGGCGCCCTTGCGGGCGATGTCCAGGACCTCGTCCGGGGACATGAACATGCCGTGCCCGGCCCGGCGCAGCTTGCCCGGGACGGTGACGAACGTGCAGTAGTGGCACTTGTCCCGGCACAGCCGCGTCAGCGGGATGAAGACGCTCTTCGAGTACGTGATCACGCTGGGGCGGCCCGCCGCCGCCAGGCCCGCGTCACGCACCCGGGCGGCGGACGCGGTGAGGTCGTCCAGGTCGGCGCCGCGCGCCTGGAGCAGCACGGCGGCTTCGGTGACGTCGAGGGCGACGCCGTCGCGGGCGCGTTTGAGCGCGCGCCGCATGGCGTTCTCGGTGGGCCCGGTTCCGGAGGTCGCGGAAGTCGTCATCCTCCGAGCATACGATCGCAGTGATCAGGCATTACCGGTGTGCCGCGTCACAAACGACACACCGGCGGCGGCCCACGGGGCGAGCCGCCCAGGCGTCCTGCAAGGACTTCGTCCGAGCCCTCCCTACAAGTAGGGCGCGAACTCGTCCAGTACGCGCAGTACCTCGCTCTCGCCGGCCGGCGGCAGCTGCAGGACGACCTCCTCGATGCCGAGGTCCGCGTAGTGCGCGAGCTTTCCGGCGCCGGGCAGTACGGCGTACGGCACGACCTGGAGGCTGTCGGCCGCACGGCCCGCCTCGGCCCAGGCGGTCCGCAGCACGGGCAGCGACTCGGTGAGGCCCCGGCCGCCGATGGGCAGCCAGCCGTCCGCGTACTCGGCGATGTGCGCGAAGAGCTTGGGCCCGGCCGCTCCCCCGATGAGCGTGCGCGGCCCGACGACCGGCCCGCGCGGCTTCTGCACGGGCTTGGGGTGGGCGTGACTGGCCCGTACGGAGCCGAACGCGCCCTCGTACGCAGTCGGTTCGGAGGCCCACAGGGCCCGCATCAGGGCCATCCGGTCGCGGCCCAGCTCCCGCCGCGTACGCCACTCGACGCCGTGGTCGGCGGCTTCCTCGACGTTCCAGCCGAAGCCGATCCCCAGGGTGAAGCGGCCCCCGGAGAGGTGGTCGAGGGTCGCGACCTGCTTGGCGAGGTCGATCGGGTCGTGCTGGGTGACGAGCGTGATGCCGGTGCCGAGCGCGAGGGCCTCGGTGACGGCCGACGCCTGGCCGAGGGCGACGAAGGGGTCGAGGGTGCGGCCGTACTCGGGCGGCAGTTCACCGCCCACCGGGTACGGGGTGGTCCGTTCCACGGGGATGTGGGTGTGTTCGGGCAGATAGAGCCCGGCGAAGCCGCGTTGTTCCAGCTCACGGGCGAGCCGGGTCGGAGTGATCGTCTCATCGGTGAGGAAGATCGTCACGGAGATGCGCATGCCCCATCTCTACCGGTCGGCAGCACAAGTGTCGATACCGACCGGTCGGCATTCACAGGGGCGCGCGTTCACACCGGGGCGTAGGAGCGTCGTTCGAGTGGTCCGTTCCCGAAAGCTGCCGATCCCCTTCCCTTGCCCCGCAGTTCACGGCTGAATACGAGGGTTGCCGGTACCACTCCTGCACCGCCATGCACCCCATGCACCGCCCATGACTCACGAGAACCGGGAGCAGCAGACATGTGCGAGGACGAACACCACGGCGTCGGCAGACGCGCCCTGTTCGTGACGGGGGCCGCCGCCGCGCTTACGTTGGGAACCGTGAGCTTCCCGAGCGAGGCCGCCGACGCGGCCGAGGCATCCGAGACCCGGACCGTCCGCGGCACCCTGCCCACCGGTTCGCCGGACTTCGTGTACCTGCCCGTCGAAGTCCCGTCCGGCGTACGGGAGATCAAGGTCGCGTACACCTACGAGCGGCCCGCCGTACCGACGGGCACCGCGGGCAACGCGCTCGACATCGGGATCTTCGACCAGCACGGCACCGAGCTGGGCGGACGGGGCTTCCGGGGCTGGTCGGGCGGTGCGCGCACGGAGTTCTTCATCCGCGCGGACGACGCGACGCCCGGCTACGTCCCGGGCCCGGTCCGCGAGGGCACCTGGCACATCGCGCTGGGCCCGTACACGGTCGCCCCGCAGGGCCTCGCGTACGAGGTCACCATCACGCTGACGTACGGGGAACCCGGCGAGGCGGTGAAGCCGGTGTACCCGCCGTCGCGGGCCAAGGGGCGCGGCCGGGCCTGGTACCGGGGCGACTGCCATCTGCACTCCTGGTACTCGGACGGCCGCCGCACCCCGGCCGAGATCGCGGCGCTCGCGCGGGCGGCGGGCCTCGACTTCATCAACTCGTCCGACCACAACACGCACTCCGCGCACGCCCACTGGGCCGACCAGGCGGGCCCCCACCCGGACGGCGAACTGCTGATCCTGCTGGGCGAGGAGGTGACGACGAGGAACGGTCACGTCGTCGCGCTCGGCACGGACCCGGGCACGTTCGTCGACTGGCGCTACCGGGCCCGCGACAACCGCTTCGGCAAGTACGCGCGCCGTATCCGGCAGGCGGGCGGTCTGGTCGTCCCCGCCCATCCGCACGCGACCTGCGTGGGCTGCAACTGGAAGTTCGGCTTCGGCGAGGCGGACGCGGTCGAGGTGTGGAACGGCGCGTACGGGCCCGACGACGAGGTCTCGCTCGCCGACTGGGACAGCATGCTCGTGGCCTCCGTACGGGAGGGGCGGGGCAGCCGGGACTGGATCCCGGCGATGGGCAACAGCGACGCCCACCGCGATCCCGACCCGGTCGGCACCCCGCAGACGGTCGTCCTCGCCGACGAACTGTCCCGCGAGGCGATCCAGGAGGGCATCCGCGCGGGCCGGTCGTACGTGGCGGAGTCGAAGGCGGTGTCGCTGTCGTTCTCGGCGACCGGCCCGAAGGGCGAACACGCGGGGATCGGCGGCCGGTTGAAGGTGGACGGCGACGACCCGGTCACGGTCCGCCTGGAGCTCTCGGGCGCACCCCGCTGCACGGTCCGCTTCGTCACGGACCAGGGCGTCCTGCACACCGGTGCCGTCCTGCCGGTGGCGGGCTCCGGCACGGTGGAGTGGCGTACGACGGCCCAGTACGCGGCGTACGTACGCGCCGAGGTGCGGCACGAGGCGGCGGCGGGCCCGCTGCCGGGGGCGCTGGCGGCCCTCACGAACCCGATCTTCCTGGGCCGGTAGCGCGCTGATCGGCCGGTGGGGGCCGGGCTCCGGGACGGCCCGGCCCCTTCTGCGGCGAGTGGTCAGGCGGTCCCGATGCCCTGGGCCCCGTCGATGCGCTTCTGCTGCATGGAGGTGAGCCGCTTGACGAAGAAGACGGCCGCCACCGCGCTGATGACTCCGGCGCAGGCGGCGACCTGCGTGTCGACGATGTCGGACATGGCAGCGGAGACGGTGTCGTGGCTGTACCAGCTGCTGAAGAAGCTGTTCGAGTAGGCCAGGACGTAGAGGATCCAGCACCACCACCAGGTGTTCATCAGCCAGCGTCCGGCGCCCCGGGCCCGGCCCGCCGTCGCCGTCCAGATGTCGTTCGTCATCTGCTTGGGCATGAAGAGGTTGACGAACGGCATGAACCAGGCGCCGGCGGCCAGGCCGGGCGCGAAGCGCAGGCGTACCGGCGCGAAGGTGTCGGCGTTGTTGCGCATGCGCTGGAACCAGATCGGCCACAGGATCACCAGGGCCAGCCCGAGCACCGCTTCGAGGGCCTCCAGCGCGTCCGTCGCGAAGGACAGCGTCCCGTAGTCCCGGATGACACCCGGGGAGGCCGTTCCGTCCTGCGCGTCGAGCCGGAGGTAGATCTCGCCCATGACGGCGCCCCTGAGCAGCAGGGGCACGGTGTAGAAGCCGAGCAGGACGGCCAGCCCGATGCCCAGTCCACGGGCCGAGCGGGCCGGCGGGCGCGGCGAGAAGTAGTGCGGCGAGGGCGGCAGGCTGCCGGGCGGGGGGCTGCCCGCGTGGAGGCTGCCCGGCGGAGGGCTCTGCTGCCAGGGGGGCGGGTGGTGGCCCGGGTCGAACGAGACGGGCGGCCCGAAACCCTGGATCGGGGCGGGCGCCGGGGGCTGCGCGGCTCCGGCCGGCGGCGGGTGCGCGGCGAGCGCGTGGCTCTGCAGGCGCTGGGGACTCTGCGGGTCCTCGCTGTTGAGGAGCTGCACGGCGTGCCGGCCCAGCTCGGCCAGCACCTCGCCCGGCAGCCATGCGCCGCCGGTGTCCTCCATGCTTTCGATACGCGCCAACAGCGTGTCCAGCGACGGCCGTTGGGAGGGGTCCTTCACGAGGCACCAGGCGATCAGCTGGTCCCACGGAGCGGGAACGCCGGTCAGGTCCGGTTCCTCGCTGGCGATCCGGTAGAGCAGCGAGTGGATCCCGCCCTCGCCGGTGCCGAACGGCAGCTTGCCCGTCGCGGTGTACGCGAGGACGGCGCCGAGACAGAAGACGTCGCTCGCGAACGTCACGCGCTCGCCGCGCACCTGCTCGGGCGACATGAAGCCGGGCGAGCCGACGACGGCGCCCGTCATCGTCAGCCCGTCGGTGGACTGCATGGCGGGATCGAGCGCGCGGGCGATGCCGAAGTCGATGACGCGGGGGCCGTCGATCGTGACCAGAACGTTGGACGGCTTCAGGTCGCGGTGCACGAGTCCGGCGCCGTGGATGGCCTGGAGCGCGCGGACGAGTCCGATGCCCAGGGCCCGTACGGAGTTCGCCGGCAGCGGCCCGTACTGCTTGTCCACCACCTCGGCGAGGGAGGGCCCGGCGACGTAACCGGTGGCGACCCATGGGGTCGCCGCCTCCGTGTCGGCGTCCAGGACGGGAGCCGTCCACTCGCCGCCGACCCGCTGGGCTGCCTTGACCTCCTGGGCGAAGCGCCGCCTGAAGTCGGGCTTGCGGGCCAGTTGCTCCTGGACGACCTTGACCGCGACCGTACGGCCCCGGTCGGAGCGGGCCAGGTACACCCGCCCCATGCCGCCCTCGCCGAGTCTGCCGAGCAGTCGGTAATTGCCTATCCAGCCCGGATCGTCCGGGCTCAACCCGTCCATGCGTACTTCCTCTATCCCCGACACCCGCCGAATCGCCGCCGCATCGCCGCAGACGCCTTCGCAGCGAGGATAGGAGATGTGACGGCAGTGGCGCGCGTGAACCCTGCCTCTATCGGCAGTACTTGTCCCCCGCGGGCCGGTGTCCGGTGACCAAGTAGCGGGTGACGGCCCGGTCTCCGCAGGCGTTGCCGTTGCCGAGATAGGCGTCGTGGCCGGTCGCGTCCACGGTCACCATGACGGCCCGCTGCCCCAGCGCGGCCCGGACGGCGCGGGCGCCGGCGAGGGGGGTGGCGGGGTCCCGCTCGTTCTGCACGAGCAGCACGGTGGACGGCCCGCGGTCGGTGATCCGTACGGGGCTGTGTTCCGGATGCGTCGGCCAGGCGGCGCAGGCGGTGGCGTTGCGGGGCATCCCGGCGGTGAGCGGGTACGCCGTGCGGCTGCGCGCGACGTCGGCCTCGTACACGGCTGTCGCGGTCGGCCAGTCCCCGTCGTTGCAGAAGGTGGCGGTGGCGACGGCGATGCCGTTCTGGAGGAGGGGTTCGGGGGCGGGTTCGGGCGCGGCCGGGACCTCCCCCTTCCGGGCGGCCAGGATCAACTGGGCCAGCCCGGGAAAATCATCGGGTTCGTACAGGGCGTAGACCATCGCCTGCCGCAGGACGTTGCCGTTCAGCTCGGCGGGGTTGGCGCCGGGCCAGGGGACGGGCTCGCGATCGAGCCGTTCGGCGAGCCGCAGGAAGAGGGACCGCACGCTGGCGGCGCTGTCGGCGAGCCGATACGGATTCCCTTCCCGGGAGGCCCACTTGGCGAACTCCGGAAACGCATCCTCGACACCGGTCTCGAACGCGGCCCAGGCGCCCCGGGCGAACTGGCCGCCGCTGCGCGCTCCGGTGGCGTCCGGGTTGCTGTCCAGCACGAGCCGGTCGGTGCGGTGCGGGAACAGTTCGTTGTAGACGGCGCCGGCGTAGGCCCCGTACGAGACGCCCCACGCGGACAGTTTCCGCTCGCCGAGGGCCGCGCGGACGCGGTCGATGTCGCGGGCGTTGTTCGCGGTGCTGATGTGGCGGACGAGGTCGCCACCGTTGCGGTCGCAGGCGGCGGCCGTGCGGCGGGCGGTCGCCATGTTCGCGTCGACGGACCCGTCGGCGGCGGGCCAGGGCCAGAACTTGGTGAGGGCGAGGTCGGCCCGGTCGAGCCCGCAACTGACGGGCGAGGACCGTCCGACCCCGCGCGGATCGAACCCGACCAGGTCGTACGCGTCCCGCACGGCCTGCGGCAGCCGCTGCCCCTTCCCGGAGACCTCGTCGAGACTGCCCCCGCCGGGACCACCGGCGATCATCAACAGGACGCCACGCCGGGCCTCCGGCTTCTCGGCGGGAATCCGCGACACGGCGATCCCGATCCGCGCGCCTCCGGGATCGGAGTGGTCGAGGGGCACATCGACGGTGGCGCACCGCTGCCGTGGGTCGAGGCCGGTGCCCTCGCACGTGCCCCAGGTGAGGGGATTGCTGTGGCCTCCGGCCGGGGCGGCGGTCGTCGCGGCGATGGCGGCCGTCGCGGCAACGGGCAGCGTGAGCCCGAGGACCACGCCGGAGGCGGTGCGGAGGGCGGTGTACCGCTTGGACTTTCGCAGGGACTTCGTCATGCGGACGAGCTTCACGGACGGGGTCCGCCGGGCCCATCCGGCCAACTGGCCTGTCGGAAGGGCGGTTTCCCGAACCGGACGGCTCAGGCGTCACGCCGGTGGGGAGTCGGCGCGCTCACCGCTCCGCACATGAGCGAGCGGCAGCACATCACCCTGCGGGTGCTCCCCTTCGAGGTCGGGGCATTCCCGGGGTCGGGCCAGTCCATCAACTACATGTGCGGTCCCGTCCCACAGCTCGACACCGCGTCACTCGACCAGTTTCACGGTCCCGTACTGCTGGACGCCGAAGCATTGTTGGAGAAGTACCGGAACCTGCTCGACGTCGTGGAGTCGGTCGCCCTGAGTCCCGAGAAGTCCCGGGACCTGATCCACGCAATCGCGCAAGACCTGTGAAGAGGAGCCCCATGTCTACCGATGACTGGCAGAAGTCCTCCCACTGCGGCCAGGGCGAGTCCTGCCTGCACGTAGCCGAAACGTGGCAAAAGTCCTCCCTCTGCCAAGAAGGCGAAGCCTGCCTCCACGTGGCCGCCTCCGCCCCCGCAAAAACGATCCACCTCACCGAGAGCGGTGACCCCCGCGGAGCGATACTCGGGGCCTCCCCCGGGGCCTTCTCCGCGCTGCTCAGTGCCGTGAAGGGGCGGCAGCCGCATGGCGCGTGAGCGTGATCTGCGGTTTCGGGTCGTCACCCGGGTTCAGCGGTATCTGGCGAACCCCCTCACCCGCCGGCTGCCGTTCCACACGCTCGTGGAGACCACCGGCCGCACCTCCGGACTGCCCCGGCGCACGCCGGTCGGGGGGCGCCGGATCGGGCGGGCGTTCTGGTTCGTCTCCGAGTACGGCGAGAAGTCGCAGTACGTGCGGAACATCCAGGCCGACCCGCGCGTACGCGTCCGCGTCGGCGGGCGCTGGCACCACGGCATCGCCCACCTGCTGCCGAGCGACGACCCCCGCGCACGCCTGAAGTCCCTGCCGCGCATGAACAGCACAGCGGTCCGCCTCGTCGGGTCGAACCTGCTGACCGTGCGGGTCGATCTCAGCGACTGACCCGCCGGCTCAGGCCGACCCGTTCGACAGGCGGTCCAGCCACTCCGTGAGCAGCGCGCCCTCGGCCCGGGTGAGGGCCGGGGGCGGGGTCTGCTGGAGGAGGGCGTTCAGGTGGGCGGCCGTGGAGGGGACGTGGGGCTCGGTCGGTTCGACAGCCCCCTGCGGGGCCGCCCCCGTCACGTCCGGCGTGAACACCGTCGCGTGGACCGCGTCCCGGACCCGGCGCGACACCGACTCGTCCGTGAACGTCGCCGGGCGCGAGACCAGCATCAACGCCACGCCGACGTTCGCCGACATGATCATCTGGGCCGCCAGCTCGGGCGCCAGGCACAACTTGGCCTGCGCCGCGGCCCGTTGCAGGTCGGCGGTGAGGATGCGGTGGGCTTCCAGCGCCGCCGCCGGGGGCGTACGCATCGCGGGCGAGTGCATCAGCCGGAACAGGTTCGGGTTCGACCGCGCGAACTCGACGTGGGTGGTCCAGCCGTCCCGCAGATCCTCGATCGGGTCCGTACCGGGCGGCCGGTCCCGCTTGGTCGCGAGGTACTTGTCCCAGCCGTGGTCGACGACCGCCGACAGGAGGCCCTCCTTGTCCCCGAAGTGGCGGTAGAGGGCGGGGGCGCCGACCCCGGCTCCCTCGCACACGGCCCTGGTCGACACGTCCCCGTCGGGGGACTGGGCGACCAGGGCCGCCGCCACTTCGAGAATGCGCGCTTTCGTACTCACGGCCGTGACGCTATCCGAGGTCATACGGCGGGCCGCGGGGAGGAGGCCGGGGAGTGCGGAGGTTGCGGGGTGAGCAGGTCGGCCAGGCCGATGCGGGCCAGGAACTGTGCGCGGATACGGTCCGCCACCACGCTGACCTCCTCCGAGCCGTCGTTCGAGGGGTCGACGTGGACGCGGAAGGGCCGCTTGCCGTGCGGGGCGCCGACGACCTCGACGATCGCGTCGGCCACCAAGGACGCGGAGGTGCCGGCCGGTTCGAGGGCGGCCAGGCGCTCGGCGACCTGCTCCATCAGGCCCGCGTACCGCTCCTCGTACGCCGGGATCACCGACTGCTCGGACGGGTGGCCGCCGGTCGCGAAGTGCTCCGTACCCGACGTGAACGCGCCCGGCACCACGATCGTCGTCTCGATGCCGAACCGGGCCAGCTCACCGGCGTACGACACCGCGAGCGCGTCCATCGCGGCCTTCGCGGCGAAGTACGGGGCGAGGTAGGGCGGGGTACCGCCCCTGGTCGAGGACGAGCCGACCCAGAGCACCAGGCCGTGCCCCTGGGCGCGCAGGTGCGGGAGTGCGGCCCGGTTCACGCGCTGGGTGCCGAGCACGTTGGTGTCGTACACCGCGGCCAGTTCGGCCGGGGTGAAGGCCTCGGCGGGTCCGGTCACCATGTGGCCCGCGTTGTGGACGACCACGTCCAGCGCGCCCGCCCCGGCCAGGACCGTGGCGACGGCGGCGTCCGCGGACTCCTGCGACAGGACGTCCAACTCGACGGTACGCAGGTCGACTTCGTGCTCGGCGGCGTAGGACTCGGCCTCGGCGACCCGGTGGGCGTTGCGCCCGGCCGTGTCGCGCATCGCCGCGTACACCGTGTGCCCGGCGTCGGCCAGCGCCCGCGCGGCGAGCGCGCCGAAACCGGAACCCGCCCCGGTGATGACGATCGTCTTGCCCATGACGGAACTCCTGAGGGAGAGGGGAGGAAAGAGGGTGGGGTTACGCGATGCCGCCGTTGGCGCGGACCACCTGGCCGTTGACCCAGCGGCCGGCCGGGCCCGCCAGGAAGGACACGACCCCGGCGATGTCGCCGGGCGTGCCCAGGCGCTCCAGCGGCGGCTGGGCGGCCATCCGCGCGATGGTCTCGTCGTCCTTGCCGTCCAGGAACAGGGCGGTGGCGGTCGGGCCGGGGGCCACGGCGTTGACGGTGACGTCCCGGCCGCGCAGCTCGCGGGCCAGGATCAGGGTCATGGCCTCGACGGCGCCCTTGGTGGCCGCGTATCCCGCGTAGCCGGGGAGGGCGAGCGCCAGCACGCTGGTGGAGAAGTTGAGGATCGCGCCGCCCTTGCGCAGCCGGCGCGCGGCCTGCTGGTCGACGACGAAGGTGCCGCGGATGTTGGTGCGGTGCATGCGGTCCAGCGCGTCGAGGTCGAGGTCGACGAGCGGGGCCAGGGTCATGACACCGGCCGCGTGCACGACGACGTCGATCCCGCCGTACGTCGACTCGGCGGCGTCGAAGAGGGCCGCGACCTCGTTCTCGTCGGCCACGTCGGCCCGGAAGGCGAACGCCTTGCCGCCGGCCTCGGTGATCGTGCCGACGGCCTTGTCGGCCTCGGTCTGGTTGCCCGCGTAGTTGACGACGACGGCGAATCCGTCGGCGGCCAGGCGCTCCGCGGTCTCCCGGCCGATGCCGCGGGAGCCGCCGGTGACGATGGCGACGCGGGTGGTGCCAGTAGCTGTACCGGTTCCGGTGCCGGTCTGCTCGGTCATGACGGTGCTCCTCGTCTCGGCGGGTAGCGCTGCTCGCTTCCCGACAAGAGCAACGCTAACACCGATACCGTATCGACGCTACCCCTTGACCGTAGCGCCGCTACGAATGAGGGCGAAGCGGCCGACCTTGCAAAACGGAACAGCGTTCCGTATATTTACCGGAACGATGCTCCGCTTACCGACGAGGTGGCTGCGGAGCCGCACCACCTGGAGGAACACAGCCATGCAGTACCGCACCTTGGGCCGCACCGGTGTGCAGGTCAGCTCCCTCGCGCTCGGCGCGATGAACTTCGGCAGGATCGGCCGCACCACCCAGGGGGAGGCCACCCAGATCGTCGACGCCGCCCTCGAAGGCGGGGTCAACGTCATCGACACCGCCGACGCCTACAGCGCCGGGGAGTCCGAGGAACTGGTCGGCAAGGCCATCGCGGGCCGCCGCGACGACATCGTGCTGGCCACGAAGGCGTACCTGCCGATGGGCGACGAACGCAATCACCGGGGCGGTTCGCGGCGCTGGCTGGTCACCGCGCTGGACGACAGCCTGCGGCGCCTCGGTGTCGACCACGTCGACCTCTACCAGGTCCACCGGTGGGACCCGGCCACCAGCGACGAGGAGACCCTGTCGGCCCTGACCGATCTGCAACGCGCGGGCAAGATCCGCTACTTCGGCTCCTCGACCTTCCCGGCGTACCGCGTCGTGCAGGCGCAGTGGGCCGCGCGGGAGCACCACCTGGGCCGATACGTCACCGAGCAGCCCGCCTACTCGATCCTGCAGCGCGGCATCGAGACGCACGTCCTGCCGGTGACCGAGGAGTACGGGCTCGGGGTGCTGGCGTGGAGCCCGCTGGCCTCGGGCTGGCTGTCGGGGGCGATCCGGGAGGGCCGGGAGGTCACCACCAACCGCTCGGCGTTCATGCCGCAACGCTTCGACACCGCGGTCCCGTCCAACCGGGCCAAACTCGATGCCGTCGAGCGGCTGGCCCGGGTAGCGGACGAGGCCGGCCTGACCCTGATCCAGCTGGCCCTCGGCTTCGTGACCGCGCACCCCGCGGTCACAAGCGCACTCATCGGCCCCCGCACCCTGGACCACCTGCACACACAGCTCGCCGCCGCGGACACGGTGCTGTCGCCCGACGTACTGGACGCCATCGACACGATCGTGCCGCCGGGCACGGACTTGGCGCCCGCCGAGAAGAACGACACCCCACCGTCCTTGCTGGACCCGGCATTGCGGCGCCGCTGACCAGATGGAGACCATCGCGGCGGAGCCTGCCGAGAGCGAGGACGCCACCCTGGGGTGCTGGGGCTGGGCGCTGGATGCTGGGCGCGGGTGGCCCGGCGATGAGGGCGCGAGGAAGCAGACCCGATCAGTCCGTCGTCAATCCGCCATCAGTCCCCCATCAGTCCCCCGTCGGGGCATCGGTGAGGCTCAGCGTGGGGCAGCCGAGCAGCCCCGGCAGGACGCGGCGTTGGCGTTCGGTCAGGGGCGCCAGGAAGACCGCCGCGTCGGCTCCGGTCCGTTCGCAGAGAGTGGCCGCTTCGCGGACCTTTCCGTAGCTCAGGAGAGTCCGCGAGGAGTAGGGGAGGGCCATCTTCCCGGCCCCGCCGGCCGAGACCCCGCGCCGCTGCACGATGCGGCCCACGACCCGCGCCCCGCGGTCCGTCAGCTGCTGGGCCGCCGCGTCCATCAACGCGGCGAAGTCCTTCTGCTTCCCGGAGAAATAGCCGACGAGCACGACATCGGCGCCCTCGACCGCGAAGGCCGGAGCCGGGTGCCGGGCCGGCACCGCGCCCGCACGGTGGTCCGGCCGCCGATCACGCCTCCGAGCCTGCTGCATGCCGCACAGGCTAGACGGCCGGACCGGGACGAAAAGCGCCCCGATAGCCTCTGGCCATGCCTGATTCCCATGACGCCGTGTACGAGGCCCGCTTCAGCCGCTCCCTGATCCAGGTGCTGGCGGGGGCCGGGTGGACGCCGCTCGTCGCCTTCCGCGTGGACGGCGAGGGCGTACTGCTCGGCGGTGCTCCGGCCCGGTACAAGGCGCAGACCGCGTTCGTGCCGTGGGCGGACGTCACCGCGGTCGTGCTGTGGAAGCAGCGCATGTCCGGCCCGTCGATGGCCTACGTCGGGGTTCAGCGACGAGCGGGAGCACCGCCCCTGCCGGGCCAGAACGCCGGACTCAGCCCGGCTCAGACGACAAAACTCGCTCCCCACGTCGACCACGAACTCTTCCTGGCCAGCCGCCCCGTCAACCTCTGGCGCCTCGACCCGCACGCCCTTCAAGCGGCCGTCGACGCGTTCGCGCCCGGGACAGAGGTCCTCGTCCGCGAGTAGTTCGTCCCTGACGCCTCACCGAGTGCGGCGGTGGCGGGCAGACGGCTCGGCAGACGTCAGCCCGGCCACACCAGTGACTGGAGTTCCGCGTACGCGTGCAGGGCGTACGAGCCCACGTCTCTGCCTACTCCGCTCTGTTTGAAGCCGCCGAACGGGGCCTCCATGTTGCGGCCCACCGTGTTGATGCCCACGCCGCCGGCGCGGAGGCGGGACGCCACGCGGAAGGCTCGGGACACGTCGCCGGACCAGACGTAGTCGATCAGGCCGTAGTCGGTGTCGTCGGCCAGGGCGACCGCCTCCTCCTCGTCGTCGAAGGGGACGACCACGACGACCGGGCCGAAGATCTCCTCGCGGACCACCCGCATGTCGGGTGTGCAGTCCGCCAGGAGGGTCGGGGCCACGTAGAAGCCCCGGTCGAGCGGTGGGCGTTCGCCGCCCGCGACGACCCGCGCGCCCTCCTTGCGGCCCAGTTCGACGTACGACTCCACCCGGTCCCGGTGCGCGGACGAGATCAGCGGGCCGACGACCGTGGACGGGGAGCGGGGGTCGCCCACCGGCAACCGGGCTGCGCAGTCGGCCAGTTGGGACACCAGGCGGCCGTAGATCGGGCGTTGCGCGAGTACCCGGGTCGGGGCCGTGCAGATCTGGCCGCTGTAGAACGAGAACGTCGTTCCGATGCCCCGGACCGCCGACTCCAGGTCAGCGTCCTCGAAGACGATCGCCGCGCCCTTCCCGCCCAGCTCCATCAGCTGCCGTTTCATCCCGCGCCCGCACACCTCGGCGATGCGCCGGCCGACCGCCGTCGAGCCGGTGAAGCTGACCATGTCGACGTCGTCCGAGTCGACGGCCGCCTCCCCCGCCTCCGCACGCGAGCCGGAGACGACGTTCACGACCCCGGGCGGTACGCCGGCCGCCTCCAGCGCCTCGGCCATCCGGTAGACGGAGAGCGGGTCCTGCGGGGCGGGTTTCACGAGGACCGTGTTGCCCATCGCGAGCGCCGGGGCGATCTTTCCCGCCGGGTTCGCCCAGGGGTTGTTGTACGAGGTGATGCAGGTGACCACGCCCACCGGACGGCGTACGGCGAGCGCGCCCAGCACGGCGGCCCCGCCGAACGGGCCCGCCTCGTTGATCTGCGGGGGCAGCGGCTCCTCGACGGGCTCCACGCGCGCGTACCGCTGGAATCGGGCCGCGCCGACCCCCACCTGCATCCCGCGCGCGGTGCCGGTGGTGGCCCCGGTCTCCGCCTGCGCCAGTTCGGCGTACGGGAGGAGGTTGCGCCGGATCTCCTCGGCCGCCCGGTGCAGGACGGCCGCCCGTTCCTCCGGTGTCGTGCGCGACCACGTCCGGAAGGCCTCGCGGGCCGCGCCTGCCGCCGCGTGCACCTGATCCCGCGAGGCCTCCGGCGCCAACCCGACGACGTCCTCGGTCGCCGGGTCGATCACCTCGTAGTGGCCGCCGTCCGGCTCCACCCACGAGCCGCCGATGAACAACCGCTGCTCAGCCCCCGCTTGACGGGTCATCACTTGGTGCTCACCGTGTGCGTGTCCCGGCCCGACCTGAGCACCTTGCCCGGTACGGCCCCGGTCACCACGTCGTCGCGTATCGACTCGACGCCGTTGACCCACACGGCCGTGACGCCGATCGCCTTGGAGTCGAGGCGCGGGCTGTCTCCCGGCAGGTCGTGCACCAGGGTGGCCTTGCCGGCGTCGATCCGTTCCGGGTCGAAGAGCACGAGGTCCGCATGGAAACCCTCCGCGATCCGTCCGCGCCCACGGAGCCCGAAGAGCTGTGCCGGATCGTCCGTGAGCATCTTCACCGCCTGCTCCAGCGTGACGAGTTTCCGGCCCCGCAGGCAATCCCCCAGGAACCGGGTCGTGTACGGCGCCCCGCACATCCGGTCCAGATGGGCGCCCGCGTCCGACCCTCCGAGCATGACGTCCTCGTGCCGCCACGTCTCCTGGCGCAGGGTCCACGAGTCGGGGTCGTTGTCGGTCGGCATCGGCCACAGCACCGTACGGAGAAGGTCGTTGGAGCAGATCGACACCAGGCACTCGAAGGGTTCCTGGCCGCGCTCGGCCGCGATGTCCCGTACGACGCGGCCGGTCAGGCCCTCGTTCTCCGCGCTGTACGTGTCCCCGATGACGTACCGGCCGAAGTCCGCGAGGCGGCGGAAGACGCCCGCCTCCTTGGAGTCGGCCCGCCGCAGCATCTCGGCGCGGACCCCGGGGTCCCGCAGTTTCTCGATCCGTTCGGGTACCGGGAGGGCCAGGATCTCGCCCCAGCCGGGGATGAGGTTGAGGGCGCAGAAGGTGCCCAGCGACATGTTCATCGGCGTGAGGATCGGCATCGTGAGCGCCACGATCCGCCCGCCCGCCTTACGGGCCCGCTCGCTCGCCGCCAGCTGCCGTGGCACGCGCTCGGGGACGGCCGCGTCGATCGTCAGGACGTTCCAGTTCAGGGGCCGGCCGGCCGCCGCGCTCATCTCGACGAACAGATCGATCTCGTCGTCGCTGAACTGGTCGAGGCAGCCCGCCACGATCGCCTCGATCTGGGTGCCCTCGCGCTCGCCCACCGCCCGGGAGAGGGCGATGAGTTCGGCGGGTCCGGCGTGCCGGGAGGCGACCGGTTTCCCGTCGCCGTCGGAGTGGGTCGAGGACTGGGTGGTGGAGAGCCCCCAGGCGCCGGCCGCCATCGCCTCGTCGAGCAGCGCGACCATCGCCGCCAGTTGCTCGTCCGACGGCTGCCCGCCCACCGCGTCCGGACCCATGACGTACCGCCGCAGCGCGCAATGCCCCACCATGAAGCCCGCGTTGACCGCGATCCGGCCCTCCAGGGCGTCGAGGTACTCGCCGAAGGAGTGCCAGCTCCACGGCGCGCCCTCCTCAAGCGCGACCAGCGACATCCCCTCGACCTTGGACATCATCCGCCGCGTGTAGTCGGCGTCCTCGGGGCGGGACGGATGCAGGGGCGCGAGCGTGAAACCGCAGTTCCCGCCCGCGACGGTGGTCACCCCGTGGTTCAGGGAGGGCGTCGCGTACGGGTCCCAGAAGAGCTGGGCGTCGTAGTGCGTGTGGGGATCCACGAACCCGGGCGCGAGTACGAGCCCGGAGGCGTCCTCGGACGTCCGCGCCTCCTCGGTGACCGCCCCGACGACGGCGATCCGCCCGTCCCGTATCCCCACGTCGGCGACAAAGGCGGGCCGCCCCGACCCGTCGACGACTCGCGCACCCTTGATCAGATGGTCAAGCACGACAGCCCCTCATCTCCTGTCACCTTCTGGCCTGCGGCGGGCGCACCCACCCAGGGGCGCGGGGAACTGCGCGACCAGCCCCGACGGACCCGCACCCTCCGACGAACCTCAGACCGCCCCGCGGAATCGAGTGGTCCGGTGGACGGGGTCGGTATCGATCTTCGGAATCACGTGCTCCCCGATCAGCCGGATCGTCTGGAGCGTCTCCTCCTTCGGCACCCCCACCGGCAGCCCGAACGACAACTGATCGGCCCCGGCCTGCTCCCACCGCTTGCACTGCGTGAGCACCTCGTCCGGGTCCCCGCAGATCAACAGCTCCTCGGCGATGAGCAGTTCGATGAACTCCTCGTTGTACTCCGGCAGCGTCTCCGGCCAGACCGGGAAACCCTCGGGCCGCGGGAACGTGTCGTGGTAGCGGAAGACGAGCGAGGGCAGATAGTGCAGCCCGCCGCTCACGGCGATCCGTATCGCCTCGTCGTGCGTGGGCGCGCACACCGCCGTCGTCGTCACCATCACGTTGTCGTTGACGAAGTCCCCGACCGGCTCGGCCTCGACGACGGCCGTCTTGTACTGCTCAAGGACCCACTCCATGTCGGAGACCTTCTGCACGCTGAACCCGAGCACCCCGAGCCCCTTGCGGGCGGCCATGGAGTACGAGGGCGGCGACCCGGCGGCGTACCACATGGCGGGATGCGACTTCCCGTACGGCTTCGGCAGGATCTTGCGCGGCGGAAGCTGCCAGTGCTTGCCCTGGAAGCCGACGTACTCGTCCTGGAGCCACATCTTGGGGAATTCGGCGATGGTCTCTTCCCAGATCTCCTTGGTGTGGTTCATGTCGGTGATGCCGGGGAGGAAGCCGAGGATCTCGTGCGAGCCGGCCCCGCGTCCGCTGCCGAACTCGAACCGTCCCTCGGTGAGATGGTCGAGCATGGCGACCTTCTCGGCGACCTTCACGGGGTGGTTGACCTGGGCGAGCGGGTTGAAGATGCCCGATCCCAGGTGGATGCGGTCGGTGGCGTGCGCCAGATAGCCGAGGTAGACGTCGTTGGCGGAGAGGTGCGAGTACTCCTCCAGGAAGTGGTGCTCCGACGCCCAGGCGTACTTGAAGCCGGACTTGTCGGCCTGGATGACGTACTCGGTCTCCTCCATCAGCGCCTTGTGCTCCGCGAGCGGATCGGTCAAGGCCCGCTTGCCCACGTATCCCTGTACAAAGAGCCCGAATTCCAAGGAGGTTCACCGTCCCCTGTGTCCGTCATTCGTCCGGCGAACGCCGAACCTGACGCATCGTCAGATTGACCTGCCGCCGACTGTGGCACCGCACCCGTGAGGCGTCAATAGCTGATGGGCCGTCACATCCGGCTCGTCGTCCCCCACCGCCGCTCACATCGCGCTCACGCCCGCCAGCCATCCGCCGTCGATCACGAAGGGCTGGCCGGTGATGTAGGAGGAGTCGTCGCAGGACAGGAAGAGCGCGAGACGGGCCACCTCCTCGGCCCGGCCGATCCGGCCCATCGGCACGAGCTTGCGGTACAGCTTGGCGACGGCCGCCGAAGCCGCCTCCGCGGCCTCCGCCGAGCCGGTGTCCGCCGTCGCCGGGTCGAGCAGGGCCGGATTGCTCATGGCGGTGTCGATCGCGCCGGGACAGACGGCGTTGACGCGGATCCCCTTCGGGGCCAGCTCCAGCGCCGCCACGCGCGTCAGGCCGACGATGGCGTGCTTGCTCGCGCTGTACGCGCCCACGTACGCCATGCCGGTGAGCCCCGTGTACGAGGCGGTGTTGACGATCGTCCCGCCGCCGGCCGCCTCGATCTCGGGCGCCAAGGCCTTGATGCCGAGGAAGACGCCGACCTGGTTGACCCGCACGATCTGCATGAACTCGTCGAGGGGGGTGTCGACGAGGGCGTTGAAGCGCAGGATGCCGGCGTTGTTGACGAGCCCGTCGACCTTCCCGTACACCTCCTTCGCCACCGCCACCGCGGCGGTCCAGTCGTCCTCCCGGCTCACATCCAGGTGCACGTACCGGGCGCGGGCCCCCAGCTCCTTGGCGAGGGTCTCGCCCTGCTCGTCGAGCACATCGGCGACGACGACCGAGGCCCCCTCCTCGGCGAAGAGCCGAACCTCCTGCTCCCCCTGCCCCCGAGCCGCCCCGGTGACGACGACGACCCGACCGTCCAACTTGCCCATGATCACTCCCTAGCCGATGGGCGCCCCGTCAGGGCGCGGCGAACGGCGCCCCGTCAGGGGCGCGGGGAACTGCGCGGCCAGCCACGACGGACCCGCGGCCGGGTATGGGGCCAGCCCCCTCCCCCCTCAGGGGCGCGGGGAACTGCGCGGCCAGCCACGACGCATCCGCGGCCGGGTACAGGTACGGGTACGGGGCCGGCCGTCTACCCGAGCAGCGGGCCGACCCCCGACCCGAACGCCGCGATCTGGTCGGTCAGTTCGGCCCGGCTCCGCGATCGGAACCGCACCTGGATCTGATGCACCCCCATCGCCCCGTACGCCCGCAGCGACTCGGCGATCTCCTCGGCGGAGCCGGAGACCGTACGGCGTCCCACGGACCACGAGGGCCGCCCCACGTACAGCGGCTCGGTGATGGCGCCGACGGTCAGCGGCCGGGTCACCCCCGCCTCCTCCCGCAGCCGCCCCAGCCGGGCGATCTGCTCGGGCAGCCGCTCCCGCGGATCCCCCTGCGGCAGCCACCCGTCCCCCCGGACCGCGGCCCGCCGCACGGCCGCGGGCGAGGACCCGCCGATCCACACGGGTACGTGTTCCTGCGCGGGCCGGGGCCGCTGGCCGAGCCCCTCGAAGTCGTACAGCTTCCCGTGGTGGGACGGGAACTCCTCCGGGCCCAGCGCGGCCCGCAACGCGTCGATGTTCTCGTCCAGTACGGCCCCGCGCCGCTCGAAGTCCGCGCCCAGCGCCTCGAACTCCTCCTGTACGTGTCCTGCGCCGACCCCGAGGATCAGCCGTCCGCCGCTGAGGTGGTCGAGGGTCGCGTACTGCTTGGCGGTGGCGAGGGGGTGGCGCAGGCCGACGACCGCCACGTGGCTGAGGAGCCGGACGTGTTCGGTGACGCCCGCCAGGAAGGCGAGGGTGGCGACCGGGTCGTACCAGATCGTGCTCATCGCGGCGGCAAGGCGTCGTGGGATGGCTACGTGGTCGCAGCTTGCGAGGTAGGCGAAGCCGGATGCGTCCGCTGTGCGGGCGATCTGTACGAGGTCGTCCGGGCCGGCGTCGGCCTCCCACGCCTCGGCGTAGAGGGTGCTCTGTGACTGGACCGGGAGCTGCATCCCGTACGCCAGTCGTCCTTCGGGCAGGATCTGCATGAGCGGCGCCCCTTGTCTGACGGGCCGTCATTGGGGTGGGTGGGGGTGTTGTGTGCGGGTGCGGGTGCGTTGTGGCTGAGTGCGCCGTTCCCCGCGCCCCTGAGGGGGAGGGGGCTGGCCTCGTGTGTGGGTGCGGGCTCGTCGTGGTTGGCCGCGCAGTTCCCCGCGCCCCTTAGGGGGTGGGGGTGCGGCCTCGTGTGTGGGTGCGGGCTCGTCGTGGTTGGCCGCGCAGTTCCCCGCGCCCCTTAGGGGGTGGGAGTGCGGCCTCGTGTGTGGGTGCGGGTGCGTCGTGGCTGAGCGCGCCGTTCCTCGCGCCGCTTCGGGGGCGGGGGCGGGGGTGTCACGGGGACCAGAGGCCGTCCTTTGTCAGGGACAGGAGTTCTATCGCGTTGGTGCGGACTATTCGGTCCACCACTTCCGCGTCCAGGTGGGACATCTGGGCCTCGCCGACCTGGCGGGACTCGGGCCAGGTGGAGTCGGAGTGGGGGTAGTCGGTCTCGTAGAGGACGTTGCCGACGCCGATGGCGTCCAGGTTCTTCAGGCCGAAGGCGTCGTCGAAGAAGCAGCCGTAGACGTGCTCGGTGAAGAGTTCGGACGGCGGGCGGTGGACCTTGTCGGCGACGCCGCCCCAGGCGCGGTTCTCCTCCCACACGACGTCGGCACGTTCGAGAATGTAGGGGATCCAGCCGATCTGGCCCTCCGCGTACATGACCTTCAGGTTCGGGAAGCGTTCGAACTTGCCGCTCATCAGCCAGTCCACCATCGAGAAGCAGCAGTTGGCGAAGGTGATGGTGGAGCCGACGGCGGGCGGCGCGTCGGCGGAGGTGGAGGGCATCCGGCTGCTCGACCCGATGTGCATCGCGATGACCGTGCCGGTCTCGTCGCACGCGGCGAGGAACGGATCCCACTCGTCCGTATGAACGGAGGGCAGTCCGAGGTGCGGAGGTATCTCGGAGAAGGCGACGGCCCGTACTCCGCGGGCGGCGTTGCGCCGTACCTCCTGTGCGGCGAGCCGCGGGTCCCACAGAGGGATGAGCGTGAGCGGTATCAGCCGCCCCCGCGCCTCGGGCCCGCACCACTCCTCGACCATCCAGTCGTTGTAGGCCCGCACGGAGAGCAGCCCCAGTTCGCGGTCGGCGGCCTCGGTGAACGTCTGGCCGCAGAACCGGGGGAAGGTCGGGAAGCAGAGCGCGGACTGCACGTGGTTGACGTCCATGTCGGCGAGGCGCTGCGGGACGTCGTACGAGCCCGGCCGCATCTGCTCGTACGTGATGATCTCCAGCTTGATCTCGTCCCTGTCGTAGCCGACGGCGGTGTCGAGGCGGGTGAGCGGGCGGTGCAGGTCCTCGTAGACCCACCAGTCGCCGATCGGCCCGTCGTCGCCGGGGCTGCCCATGACGGGCGCGAACTTCCCGCCGAGGAAGGTCATTTCCTTCAGCGGGGCGCGTACGACGCGCGGCCCGATGTCCTGGTACTTCGACGGGAGCCGGTCCCGCCAGACGTTGGGGGGCTCCACCGTGTGGTCGTCCACCGAGATGATCTTCGGGAAGGTCTCCATGCGTTGTACGGTAGCGCTGATCTGACGGCCCGTCAGCTAGTGGAGGGCGATCTCCGGAATGCGGGCAGGGCCCCGCATGGTTGCGGGGAGGGGGTGTGGGCCCTGTGTGGGCTTGCGTGAATCTGGCATGGCGGCCTGTGATCGGTGTCTCCCACGGCTGACGCATCCGCCATGAACAAGGCAAACTGGCCTGGTTGTCATGACGGTTCGGCAGGGGGACAGCGATGGACGGTGTACCGCGAGTACCGGAGCAGTGGGAACCCGAGGAATCGGTGGCCCTGCGCTTCAGTGTGCTCGGGCCGGTGCGCGCCTGGCGGGGGGCACAGGCGCTGCCCACGGGGTCCCCACAGCAACGCGCCCTGCTGGCCGCCCTGCTGCTCCGTGAGGGCCGCACGGCGACGTCCGGCGAGCTGATCGACGCCCTGTGGGGCGACGACCCGCCGTCGCAGGCGCTGGCGGCCGTGCGCACGTACGCCTCGCGACTGCGCAAGATCCTCTCCCCCGGCGTCCTGGTCAGCGAGTCCGGCGGTTACGCGATCCGGCTCACCGACGCCTCCGGCAGCGGCGCCACCCTCGATCTCGCGCTGGCCCAGGAGCTGGCGGCCGACGCGGAGAAGGCGAAGAGCAGGGGCGATCTGTGCCATGCGCGCGCCCTGCTGAACAAGACGCTGAGCCTGTGGGACGGGGAGGTGCTGGCGAGCGTTCCGGGCCCGTACGCGGAGACCCAGCGCACCCGGCTGCAGGAGTGGAAGCTCCAGCTCACCGAGTCCCGCCTCGACATGGACCTCGAACAGGGCTGCCACGCCGAGGCGGTCTCCGAACTGACCGCGCTCACCGCGGCGCACCCCCTGCGGGAGCGGCTGCGCGGGCTGCTGATGCTGGCGCTGTACCGCTCGGGCCGGCAGGCCGAGGCCCTGGCCGCGTACGCGGACACCCGGCGGCTGCTCGCCGACGAGCTGGGCGTGGACCCGAGCCCGGAACTCCAGGAACTCCAGCAGCGCATCCTCCAGGCCGACCCGGGCCTCGCCGAACCCTCGGCGCCGCTGGCCCCGGAGACCGCGGCCACCCCGGTGCGCCCGGCCCAACTGCCCGCGACCGTCCCGGACTTCACCGGCCGCTCGTCCTTCGTCTCCGAACTGTGCGAGGTCCTGGCGAGCGCCGAGGGCCGCGTGATGGCCGTCTCCGCGCTGGCCGGCATCGGCGGCGTCGGCAAGACCACGCTCGCCGTCCACGTCGCCCACCAGTCGCGGGTCGCCTTCCCGGACGGGCAGCTGTACGTGGACCTGCAGGGCGCCGGTGCGCGGGCCGCGGCGCCGGAAGCCGTACTGGGCGCGTTCCTGCGCGCGCTCGGCACCCCGGACTCGTCCATTCCGGACACCCTGGAGGAGCGCGCGGCCCTGTACCGCTCGGTGCTGGACGGCCGCCGGGTCCTGGTCCTCCTCGACAACGCGCGCGACGCGGCCCAGGTCCGGCCCCTGCTGCCCGGCACGGAGGGCTGCGCCGCGCTGGTCACCTCGCGGGTACGGATGGTCGACCTGGCCGGCGCCCACCTGGTCGACCTCGACGTGATGTCGCCGGAGGAGGCCCTCCAGCTCTTCACGAAGATCGTCGGCACCGAGCGGGTGGAGTCGGAACGCCAGTCCGCGCTGGACGTCGTGGCGGCCTGCGGCTTCCTGCCGCTCGCCATCCGGATCGCCGCCTCCCGGCTGGCCGCCCGCCGCACCTGGACCGTCTCGGTCCTCGCGGCGAAACTCGCCGACGAGCGGCGGCGCCTGGACGAACTGCAGGCCGGCGACCTGGCCGTGAAGGCCACCTTCGAACTGGGCTACGGCCAGCTGGAGGCGGCCCAGGCCCGCGCCTTCCGGCTGCTCGGTCTCGCGGACGGCCCGGACATGTCCCTGGCCGCCGCCGCCGCGGTCCTCGACCTGCCCCTCGACGACACCGAGGAACTCCTCGAATCCCTCGTCGACACCTCGCTCCTGGAGTCGGCGGCCCCCGGCCGCTACCGCTACCACGACCTCGTACGGCTCTACGCGCGTGCGTGCGCCGAACGCGACGAACAGCCGCCGGGCGAACGGGCCGCCGCGATGTCGCGCCTGCTCGACTTCTACCTCGCCACGGCCGCGGGCGTGTACGCCATCGAGCGCCCCGGCGACCGCCTGGTCGACCACCTGGAGACGACGCAGTACCCGGGCCTGACCTTCACCGGGGGCAGCGCCGCGCTGGACTGGCTCTACACGGAGGCGGCGCCGCTGCTGGCGTGCGTACGACAGTCGGCGGGGACGGAGCGCTTGCGGCGAGCGGTGGACCTGCTCTGGGCCGCCCGGGATCTTACTGAGTCGGGCGCCAACTCCCACCAGTACGAAACGACGGCCAGGGCGATGTGCGACGCCACCCGGGCCGCGGGGGACGCCCACGCGGAGGGCAGAGCACGCACCACGCTCACCCACCCGCTGCTGGTCTCCGGCCGGATCCAGCAGGCGGCCGAGCAGGCGCAGCTCGCCATCGACCTCTCCACTACCGCCGGGGACGCCATGGCCATGAGTTTCGCTGCCAACGACAGGGGGCTCACCTTCCTCCACCAGGAGCAGTACGCGAGCGGCAAGCTGTACTTCGAGCAGTCGATACAGGGATACGCCGCCATCGGCAACCGGCCCCTCGAAGCGCTCAGCCTGTGCAACCTCTCGCGCGCCCACCTCGGCATGGGCAACACCGACAAGGCCGTGGAGATCGCGCAGCGCGCCCTGGCCACGTACCTGGAGATCGGCAAGACGCTGCGGCTGGCCAACGGGCACTTCACGCTGGGCATCGCGCTGACCCGGGCCGGCCGGCACGCCGAGTCCCTCAACCAGTTCTCCGACGCCCTCGCCGTCTTCGCCAGCCACCGCCAGCGCCTCTGGGAGGGCACCACCAACTTCCGGATGGCAGAGGTGCATCTGGCGGCCCGCCGGCCCGCGCAGGCCGCCCAGCACGCCGAACAGGCACTCGCGCTCGGCTGCATCGGGGGCGACCGGATGCAGGGGACCGTGTTGATGCTGCTCGGCCGGGCGCTCACCATGGTCGGGCAGGTGGACCGGGCGAGGGCCTGCTGGCGCGAGGCCGTCAACCTCCTGGAGCAGAACGGCGGCTCCGCACAGGCCGAGGAGGTCAGGGTCCTGCTCACGCCCGCCACGGCGGCGTGAGCGACGGGCCCGCGCCCGGGCCGTTGCGGACGTTCAGCATTCGTTTATCTCCGCGCGGCACTCTCATATCTGTCACACCGTCGCGTCGGGGGGCAGACGGTCTGACCAGGAGCCCAACGGCTAGTGTGCGGCTCCGAACGCCCGTCCAGCGGCCCTCGGGGGAGTCTCTGGACGGGCGTTCCTCACTCGTCAACACAACGGAGGACACAGGCCATGAGCGACCAGACGAAGGACACGAACCCCACCGCCACCACGCAGGACAACGGGATGCCGACTCCTCCCGCGAAGGACCCGGTCGTGGCCACTCCGCTCGACAACGGGATGCCGACCCCTCCCGCCGAGGACCCGGTCGTCACTCCGCTGGACAACGGGATGCCGACGCCGCCCCAGAGCGACATCCGGACGCTGGACAACGGCATGCCTTCGCCGCCCGCGCTGGACCTCGACGGCGGCAAGTAGAGACCTTTCTCCCGACGGGGATCGGCCGCGGTGGCGCGGAGGGGGAGCCACCGCGGCCGAAGTCTGTCCGGACACGATCCGGCCGATCGGCGACGTGAGCCGTTTCGGCCCGGCGGGACGTAGCACCCGTAAGTGACCGGCGTCTTCGGGCGTCCGGCCGTTCCCTCTCACCCAGGAGTCGGTATGACCCGTACGCAGAAGTTACTCACGACCCTCACCCTGATGCTCGGCGTCACCGCCGCGGCCGCGAGTCCGGCGCTGGCCGACAACTCGATGCCCGCGCCCGCGCCGGACGACATCGCGACCGTGACCGTACCGGCCGCGCCGGCCGTCCCGGCACCCTGACGTCCACTACCTCGACGGGCCGGGCCCCTTACGGCGCTCGGCCCGTCGTCGTGTCCCGGGCTTCCGGGGGTGCGGCCGGAATTCGTCGCCGGGCCCGTCCCGCCCCTCGCGGTGCCCGCCCGTACGCCGTACTGTGCGGATCACGATGACAGCACAGCCCATCGAGCCCGGCAGACCCCTCGTTCCCCGGCCGGAACGGACACCCGGCGCCCTACGCGCGGCCGTCATCCGGGTTGCCCCGCACCGGCTCGCCGAACTGGAGCGGGAGACCGACGGGGCCATCGAGGCCGCCGCGCGCACCGGGAGTCTCGGGCCGATCATCCAGCTGCTCGACACCTGGGCCGTCACCGTGGAGATCGCGAGGTTCCCGTCCACGGCCGCGCGGCTCCGCAAGGCCGAGCACACGGTGGGGGCCGCCGGGCGGGGCGCTCCCGCGCGGCGTGGGGCCCGGGACGAGATCCATGCGTTGCGCGCGGCGGCGCGAGCGTCGCTGGCGCGGGGCTCAGGGACTCCTACGTCGACATCCACGTAGGCTCGTTGCCCGTCTGCGGGACGGTGGGGGCCGGTCGCGCAGTTCCCCGCGCCCCTGACGGGGTGCGCCCGGGGTCGGTGTCACGCGCAGAGTTCGTCGTCGATCACAGCGTTCTCGGTGTCCTGGGTGGACGAGTCCGTCGAACCGTCGCCGGTCGAGTTCAGGACCACGGTGCGGCGGCCGTCGGCGCTGATGCCGTTGCGGGTGGTGTAGCCGGGCAGGTTGCCCCCGTGGCTGTAGTAGACGCCCCCGCAGGACAGCGGGACGCTCATCAGGCCGAGGCCGTAACGCACGCCGGGCCAGGCGGAATCCAGTTCCGGGGCCGGCACGGTCGTCTTCATCGCCGTCAGCTCCGCCGGGCGCAGCAGCCGGCCGCCGAGGAGCGCCTGGTAGAAGCGGCTCAGGTCGGCCGTCGTACTGATCATGGCGCCCGCCGCGCCGCCCGCGGAGGCGTTGAGTTCGGTGATGTCGATCGCCGGTCCCGCTTCCTCGAAGCTGGAGTAGCCGCGCAGATGGCGTCCGGGGATACGGGACTCGGTGGTCGGCACGAGGGTGTCGCGCAGGCCCAGCGGGCGGATGAGGCGGTTGGTGACCTCCTCGTTCCAGCTGTGCCCGGTGGCCTTCTCGATGATCATTCCGGCGAGGATGTAGTTGGTGTTGGAGTAGCTCCACCCCTTGCCCGGTGCGAATCCGGGGGTGTGCCGCATCGCGACGGCGACCAGTTCCTCCGGGGCCCAGGTGCGGTACCGCTCGGCCTGGTAGCCGGCCGTGCTGGTGAACTCGGGGAAGTCCGACGTGTAGTCGAACAGCCCGCTGGTGTGCTGGAGGAGCTGCCGTACGGTGATCGCGCCGCCGTCGTTGCCGTTGCCCGAGACGACTCCGGGCAGCCACTGCTCCACGGTGTCGTCGAGCGACAGGCGTCCCTCGCCGACGAGTTGCAGGATCACCGTGGCGACGAACGTCTTGCTGGCGCTGGCGATCCGGAACTTGTCACCGGGGCGTACGGCCTCCTTCGTGGTCCGGTCGGCGACCCCGCCGGTGGCGTACCGCGCGCCTCGCGGACCCGTCGAGCGGGCCACGACCCCGACGGTCCCGGTCTTCATGACCGCGTCCACACCGGCCTGCAGCGCCCTGCTGTGCGAGGCGCTGTGCGCGGGTGTGCCGGTGGCGCCGGTCGCGCCCGCGGCGGGCAGGGTCAGGCCGATGCCGGCCAGTACGGTCGCCAGGGTCGTGGCCACCACTCGGGAGGTGAGTTCGGTCTTCATGGGTCACGGGCTCCAAGCGTCTCGGTCGGGGTCGGGCCGTCGTCGCGGTACGACCACCACGCTAGAAACTCCACCTGTGCATCACGATCAAGCAGGCGCCCCAGCAGAAGGGGGTGCACTCCCCCGCAAGAAGGTAGCGCCTGCTGTACCCCCGCTCTGAGCACGGCGGGAATCTGCGCACCCAACCCGGCAGCCCCCCACCACCCCAGGGGCGCGAGGAACTGCGCGCCCGGCCCCCACCGCCCCGCAGTCAACACCCGACCAAAACCCCCTCCCACCTCAGGGGCGCGGGGAACTGCGCGACCAGCCCCCACCGACCCGCACACGACAACCCGGCCGAGGCCCCCACCGACCCGCACCCCACACCCCGGCCGGAGGAACCCGCACCCCACAACCCCGCCGGTGCCACCCCATGACGGCCAGTCAGGCCCGCCGACGCGCATCGTCCAGGTACCTCAGAACCGCCGCGACCCGCCGATCCACCTGATCCGCCGGCGACAGGTCCAGCTTCGCGAAAATGCTGCGGATGTGCTTGTGCACGGCCCCCTCCGTGACCACGAGCCGTTCGGCGATCGCCCCGTTGCCGAGCCCCTCCGCCATCAGCGCGAGCACATCCCGCTCGCGCGGACTCAGCCGCTCCAGCCGCGTGTCCTGCCGGCTGCGGGTGAACAGCTGCGCGACGACCTCCGGGTCGATGGCCGTACCCCCGCCCGCCACCCGATGGAGCGCGTCCAGGAACTCCTCCACCCGCCCCACCCGCTCCTTGAGCAGATAGCCGAGCCCGCTCACCCCGCCACCCAGCAACTCCGTGGCGAACGACTGCTCGACGTACGCCGACAGGACGAGAACCGCGAGATCGGGCCGTCGCCGCCGGGCCTCCACCGCCGCGACGATCCCCTCGTCGGTGTGCGTCGGCGGCATGCGTACGTCGAGGATGGCGACATCCGGCTTGTGGGTGTCGATGGCGTCGAGGATGCCGTCACCGGTAGCGGCCGTCCCCACCACGTCGAGGCCTTCCGCGCGCAGCAGCAGCGCCAGCCCCTCCCGCAGCAGCGCGTCGTCCTCGGCGATCACAATCCGCATGGCAGTTCCACCTTGAGAGTCGTCGGGCCGCCGGGCGGGCTGGCCAGTTCGAGGGTGCCGTCGTGTGCGGCGATCCGGTTGCGGATGCCGGTGAGCCCGGACCCGTTCTTCTCGTCGGCGCCGCCCCGGCCGTCGTCGGTGATGTCCAGGCGCAGCCGCCCGCCACCGCTGCGGACCGTGACCGCCGCCTGTCGCGCCCCGCTGTGCTTGGCGATGTTCGTCAGGGTCTCCGCCACCACGAAGTAGGCGGTCGCCTCCACGGACGCGGCACACCGCTCGGGTGCCTGGACGTCGATCCGGCAGGGCACCGGGCAGCTCGCGGCGAGTCCGGTGAGTGCGCCGGCGAGCCCTCGGTCGGCCAGTACGGGCGGCAGGATGCCCCGGGCCACCGAACGCAGTTCGGACAGGGCCTGTTCGGCGGCGCTCTGGGCGCGTTCGAGGAGTTCGTCGGCGCCCGCGGGATCGCGGGCGACCATACGGCGCGCGGCGCCGAGGAGCACGGTGACGGTGACGAGCCGGTTCTGGGTGCCGTCGTGCAACGACCGCTCGATGCGCCGCAGTTCGGTGGCGTGGGCGTCCAGGGCGGCGGCCCGGGTGGCGGTGAGTTCCGCGACGCGCAGCGACAGGTCGGTGTCGGGCCCGGCCGCGAGGAGCAGTCGGCCGGGCTTTGCCTGGAGGCGTGCCATGCCGGGGCTGAGGCCGAGGATGATGGCGGTCCAGCCGAGCCCGAGGAGGGCGGCGGCGGCCGCGTCGGCCCAGGTCTCCGCGACCCCTATCCCGAGGGACGTGCTGGTCGCGCCCTCCGGCAGCAGGCGCCAGTACAGCGGGAAGAGGGAGTCGCGCAGGGCCAGCAGCGGCAGCAGCAGGCCGCCGAGGCCGAGCAGCAGACCGAGTGTGGCGTGCCGGGTCAGCCAGCGCAGTTCGCGGCGCGTGGTCGGGTCGACGACGGCGAGCCGTACCGCGGTGGGCGCCGGGTCCGGGCCCATGACCTCGGGTCCCCACCGGCCGAGCCGGTCGCGTTCGCGGCCGGCGAGCGAGTGCAGGGCGCGCAGGGTGAGCGGTGCCATCAGCAGTCCGACGCCCACCAGGGACGTCACGGCGGTGACGGCGGCCCAGGCGAGGACGAGCAGGGCCATCAGCGCGGTGCCGAGTCCGCCGACGAGTTGTTCGAGAGCGGCGACGGCCGCACCGGCCGCCCGGACGACGGTCTCCCGGATCCCGGGCCTGTCGTCCTCGCCGCCGTCACCGGGTACGCCGGGCGGGGTCGGGGTCGGCATCCGCCCCTCCTCTCTCGCTCGTTCACGGCCCTGTACGAGCGACCGCTTCACCGTCGTGGAGGAGCGTAGAGGTACAGCCTGCTGTACCCCCACTCGGGCTGCTGGCGGGCTCGGCCGGCCGGGGTCCTGATCCGTAATTTCGAAGGCACGACAGCGAGACCCGCAGCGCGAACCGCCGGCCGCGAACCAGGCACCACTCACCGCGAACCGCGAACCGCGCAGGGTCCGAAGAACTCGACGACTCCGAAGAGGACAGCCATGACGACCACGGACCCCTACCGCCTCGACGGCTTCGCCGGGAGCACGGACCCCGCCCGGCAGGACGCGCCCCGCGAAGGCCTCACCCGGGACCGCTTCGTGCGTACGGTGCTGTGGCTGGTCCTGGTGATCAGCACCGTCGGCAACATGGTGGCCTCCTACAGCGCCGCCTCCACCGGGGTCCACCTGCTCTGCGGCGGGGTCACCGCCCTGTGCGTGACCGCGCTCGTCGTCCGTCACCTGCGGGGCCGGCGATGAGCGGGGTCCTCGCGGGAGCCGGCCACCCGATGGCGGCGCCGACCGCTCCGGCCATCGAGCTGGTGAACGTCAGCAAGACGTACGCGGGAGGTGTCCGCGCCCTCGACGACGTGTCGTTGAGTGTCGAGCACGGCACGTTCCTCGCCGTGATGGGGCCCTCGGGTTCCGGCAAGAGCACGCTGATGCACTGCGCCGCCGGACTCGACTCCCCCACCTCGGGAAGCATCCGGATCGGCGAGCGCGAGATCAGCGGGCTGAACGAGACCCGCCGTACCGAACTGCGCCGCGAACACATCGGTTTCGTGTTCCAGTCCTACAACCTGGTCCCCGCCCTGAGCGTCGCCGACAACATCACGCTGCCGCTGCGGCTGGCCGGGCGCGCCCCGGACCGGGAGTGGGTGCGGACGCTGGTCGAGCGGGTCGGTCTCGCCGACCGGATGTCGCACCGGCCCGCCGAACTCTCCGGCGGCCAGCAGCAACGGGCCGCGATCGTAAGGGCGTTGGTGGCGAAGCCCGCCGTCGTGTTCGCCGACGAGCCGACCGGCGCCCTCGATCTGCGCAGCGCCCACGAGGTGCTGGGCCTGCTGCGCGAACTGGTCGACGAACTGCGCCAGACGGTGGTGATGGTCACCCACGACCCGGCCGCCGCCGCCCAGGCCCACCACGCGGTGGTGATGGCCGACGGCCGGGTGGTCGAGCGCCTGTACCGGCCCACCGCCCCCGAACTGGCCGACCGTCTCGTCAAGCTGGGAGAGGTCTAGAACCATGCTGCATCTCGCGGTCCGTATGGCAGGACACCGGATCACCGCCCTGACCGCGGTGGCGTGCGCGGTGCTCGGCGGCGCGGCACTGATCACCGGCACGGGGGTGCTGGCCGAGTCCGGCCTCCGCTCCCAGCTGCCGGCCGGCCGGCTCGCCGGAGCCGACGTCGTGGTCTCCACCGACCAGAGCTTCCGTCCGGCCGGGGATCTGCCGATCGCCCTCCCGGAACGCGGCACGGTCCCGGCCTCCCTGGTCGGCCGGCTCGCCGAACTGCCCGGTGTCACCGCGGCGGTGGGTGACGTCAGCTTCCCCGCCTCCGTGGTCGACGCCGACGGCCGCGTCGTACCGGCCGAGGAACCGCAGACGGCGGGTCACGGCTGGTCCTCGACGAAGCTGCTCACGGATCCGGAGGTCGGTGGCGACGAGCCGTCCGGGGCCGCCGAGGTGGCGCTCGACAGGGCGACGGCCGAGGCCGCGGGGGTCCGGGCGGGCGACCGGGTCGAGATCGTCGCGGCCGGCCGGTCCGCCGTCGAGTACCGCGTCACGGCGGTGGTCGACGCCCCGGGCGCGGGCATCCTCTTCGCCGACCCGACGGCCCGGCGGCTGGCGGGCCGCGACGGCGGCAGCGGCGATGCGGCGGCGCGCGCCGGGACCGTCGACCTCGTCGGCCTGCGCACCGAGCCCGGCGCCGAGGCCGCGGTGGCCGCCGCGGCCCGCGAGACGATCAGGAACGCCGGCACCGACGCGGACGAGAAGGACGCGAACAAGAAGGCCGGCAAGGAGTGGGACCACGGCGCCGAAGTGATCGTCTCCACCGGTTCCGCCCGCGGGGACATCGCCTCCCCCGGTGCGGGCGCGGCCCGTTCGCTGCTGATCCTGCTCGCCGGTTCGCTCTCCGGGATCATCATGCTGATCATCGGGTTCGTGCTGGCGAGCGCCCTGGCCGTGTCGATCGGCGGCCAGCGCCGCGACCTCGCCCTGATGCGGGCCGTCGGCGCGACCCCGAAGCAGATCAGGCGGCTGGCCGCCGCGCAGGCCTCGGTCATCGCCGCCGTGGCGGTCGTGCCCGGTGTGGGCCTCGGCTATCTGCTGGCCGGGCAGTTCCGGCGGATGCTCGTCGACCGCGAGGTGATCCCGGACGGGCTGCCGCTCACGTACAGCCCGCTGCCCGCGCTCGCCGCCGTGCTCCTTCTGGGGATCGCCGTGCAGGTGTCGGCCCGTGGTGCCGCGTGGCGCACCTCGCGGCTGCCGGCCACCGAGGCGGTCGCCGAGTCGCGCAGCGAGCCCCGTACGCCGTCGAAGATCCGGATCCGCGCGGGCCTGCTGCTGATCGTCGCCGCGACGACGCTCTCGGTGGTGCCGCTGCTGAGCCGGACGGTCCTCGGCGCGGCGGCCACCTCCATGGCCGGCATCATCGGCGCGATCGGTCTCGCCCTGGCGGGACCCGTCCTGGTCAAGGGCATCGGGGACACGGCGGCCCGGCGGCTGCGGCCCGGGGTCTCGGCCCCGACCTGGCTCGCGGTGGCGAACATCCGCGGGTACGCGCTACGGCTGTCGGGGGTCGTCAGCGCCCTCGCCATGGCGGTCGTGTTCGTCCTGACCTACACCCTCGCCCAGACGACCGTCATGAGCGCCACCGCGCAGGACACCCGTACCGGCACCCTCGCCCAGCAGAGCCTGAGCGCACCGGGACTCGGCGGTGTGCCTGCCGGCACCCTCGCGGACGTGCGGAGGACCGAGGGCGTACGGGCGGCGGCCCCGGTCAGCGACACCACGGTCGTGTGGGAGTACGAGATGTTCGGCGAACCGGAGGTCGAGGCCGCCTCCGCGATGATCCTGACCCCGGCCGCGCCGGGCGTCCTGGACCTCGGTGTACGGGACGGCAGTCTGGCCGGGCTCACCGGTGACACGGTCGCCGTGGACAGCGAGGTCGCCCGCTCCCGTGACGCCGGTGTCGGCCGGCGGATCGACCTGGTCCTCGGGGACGGCAGCCGGGTCAGCCCGAAGGTCGTCGCCGTCTACGACCGCGGCCTCGGCTTCGGCCCGGTAGCCGTCTCCCACGACCTCGCCGCGGGGCACACCACCGCCGGCCTCGACCAGAGGGTCCTCGTACGCACCGACGGCACCGACACCGCACAGCGCACCCTCGCCGAACTCGCCGCTTCCCGCACCGGGTTGGCCCTGGCGCCCACCGACACCGGGTCCGGCGACAGCCTGAGCGACGCACCGGCGACGGTCTGGATCAACCTGGCCACCATCGTCGTGCTCCTCGGCTACCTCCTCCTCTCCATCGCCAACAAGCTGGTCGCCACCACCGCCCAGCGGCGCAACGAGATTGCCACGCTCCGCCTCAACGGCACCACCCCGCGCCAGATCCTCGCGATGATGCGCCGCGAGGCCGCGGTGATCGGGGTCGCCGCGGTCGCCACCGGGCTGCTGCTGTCCGCGATCCCGCTCGTGCTGCTCGGCATCGGTTTCCTGGACCGGCCGTGGCCCGCGGGACCGGTGTGGCTGCTCCCGGCGGTCGCGCTGACCGTGATCACCACTGCCTTCGTCACGGTCGAACTCCCCACCCGGCAGGCCCTGCGCACGGCCCCGGCCCACGCGCTGTCCGCCCGCGAATAGCGCACGGCGCGTGAGCGGTCCGGGGCCCCGCCTGAAACAGGCGGGGCCCCTCAACGCCGGCTGCGCAGCTCCCCCTTGACGACCTTCCCGCTCGCGTTCCGGGGCAGTTCGCCGACGAACTCCACCGCCCTGGGCACCTTGTAGTTCGCCATCTCGCGGCGCGCCCAGGCGATCAGGTCGTCGCCGGTGAGCGGGACGTCCGGACGGCGTACGACATACGCCTTGCCGACCTCGCCGAGCCGGGCGTCCGGGACGCCGATCACGGCCACGTCGGCGACGTCCGGGTGGAGGCCGAGGAGCTGCTCTATCTCCGCCGGGTACGCGTTGAAGCCGCCGATGATGAACATGTCCTTGATGCGGTCGGTGATCCGGAGGTTGCCGGCCGCGTCCAGGACGCCGATGTCGCCCGTGCGGAGCCAGCCGTCCGGGGTCATCGCCTCCGAGGTGGCCGCGGCGTCCTCGTAATAGCCGCGCATGACGTTGAAGCCGCGGACCAGGACCTCGCCCGGGGTGCCGGGGGCGACGGCCGTGCCCTCCCCGTCCACGACCCGCACCTGCGTGCCGGGGATCGCGCGGCCGGACGTGGACGCGATCACGTCCGGCTCGTCGCCGCGGCGGCACATCGTGACGATCCCGCTCGCCTCGGAGAGCCCGTAGGCGGTGAGGACCGTGCCCACGCCCAGCTCCGCCCGCAACCGCTCCACCAGCAGCAACGGCACGACCGCCGCGCCCGTCACCACCAGCCGCAGGGCCGACAGGTCGTACGCGTCCCGCTTGGGGTGGTCCAGGAGGGACTGGTGGAGGGTGGGCGGGCCGGGGAGCACCGAGATGCGTTCCGAGGCCACGTTCGCGAGGACCGTGTCCACGGTGAACACCGGCTGCGGGATCATCGTCGCGCCCCGCATCAGACAGGCGATCACGCCCGCCTTGTAGCCGAAGGTGTGGAAGAAGGGGTTCACGATCAGATAGCGGTCGCCCTCGCGCAGACCGGCCAGTTCGCACCAGACGTCGTACGCCCGCAGGGTCTGCGCATGGGTGATCACGGCGCCCTTGGGGCGGCCCGTGGTGCCCGAGGTGAAGATGATGTCCGAGGGGGCGGACGGGTCGAGCGCCGCCGCCCGTGCCCGCACCTCGGCCTCCCTCACCCCGTCCCCGCTCGCCAGGAAGTCCTTCCAGGTGCGGAAGTCGGCGGGGGCGTCGTCGGACAGGACGACCACCTGCTCCAGATGCGGGAGCCCCGGGAGGGGGCCCGCGGCCCGGCCCGTACGGGTGCTGCCCGCGACGGCGCCGGGATCGGCCGGCTCCTCGCGCTCGGCGCAGGCCCGCCGCAGGGACGCCACGTACGAGGTCCCCAGGAAGGTGCCCGTCACGAACAGCAGTTTCGTCCGGCTCCGGGCCAGTACGTACGCGGCCTCCGTCCCCTTGAAGCGGGTGTTCAGCGGGACGAGGACCGCGCCCGCCGACACCGCGCCGAGGGCGGACGCCATCCAGTCCAGGGTGTTGGGCGCCCAGATGGCCACCCGGTCTCCGGGTTCCACGCCGTTCGCGACGCAGGCCGCCGCCGCGCGTTCCACCCGGGCACCCAGCTCCGCGTACGTGACGCGGGTACGGCCCTCGACGACCGCCTCCACGTCCGCGTACCGCTCGGCCGCCGCCCGCACGAGCCCCGGGATCGTCTCCCACTCCAAGTCGCCGCGCACAGCAGGCCTCCCTCCCTCGCCCGAGCGGTCGGCCGATCAACCGGCCGACCGCTAGCTGACTACCCGTCAGATTAGCTGTAGCCTGACGCCCTGTCAGCATTCGTGGACCAGGGTGGAGGTGCGTCCATGGCACGGGCAGGGGCGGGCACAGGGGCAGCGGGGCTCAAGGACACGACGGCCGTCGTCGGGATCGGGGAGACGCCTTTCGCCAAGCAACTCCCGGACAGCGAGAAGACATTGGCCTGTCGAGCGATCCTCGCCGCCCTCGACGACGCGGGGATCGCACCGGCCGAGGTCGACGCGCTCGCCTCCTACACCATGGAGGAGACCGACGAGGTCGAGGTCGCCAAGGCCGTCGGGTTCGGCGACCTCAGCTTCTTCAGCAAGGTCGGCTTCGGGGGCGGCGGTTCGTGCGCCACGGTCGCGCATCTGGCGTCCGCGGTGGCCACCGGACAGGCGACGGTCGGCGTCGCCTGGCGCTCACGCAAACGCGGCAGCGGACCGCGCCCGTGGAAGAACACGGCCGTCCAACTCCCCACCCCCGCCCAGTGGACCCGCCCCTTCGGGCTCCTGCGCCCCGCCGACGAGATAGCCATGCTGACCCGCCGCTATCTGCACGAGTACGGGGCGACCCGCGACCACCTCTTCAACGTGGCGCTCGCCTGCCGCAACCGGGCCAACCAGAACCCGGCCGCGATGATGTACGAGCGACCGCTGACCCGGGACATGTACATGACCTCGCGCTGGATCAGCGAGCCGCTCTGCCTCTTCGACAACTGCCTGGAGACGGACGGGGCGTTGGCCTGCGTGATCGTCTCCGCCGAACGCGCCCGCGACTGCCGCCGCAGACCCGTGTACGTGCACTCCGCCGCCCAGGGCCTGCCCGCCCAGCACCACGGGATGGTCAACTACTGGAACGACGACCCGCTGACCGGCCCCGCCTGGACCGCCGCCCGCCATCTCTGGAAACAGGCGGACTTCACCCCGGAGGACGTGGACGTCGCCCAGATCTACGACGCGTTCACCCCTCTCATCCCGCTCTCCCTGGAGGGCTACGGCTTCTGCGGCCGGGGCGAGGGCGGCGCGTTCACGGAAGGAGGCGCCCTGGAGATCGGCGGCCGGCTGCCCCTGAACACGAGCGGGGGCGGGCTCTCGGAGGCGTACGTCCACGGCTTCAACCTCATCAACGAGGGCGTGAAGCAGCTCAGGGGGACCAGTACGGCGCAGGTGCCGGGCGCGGCGACCTGCCTGGTCACGGCGGGCGAGGGCGTCCCGACGTCCGCGCTGCTCCTGAGGAACTGAGGAACCGAGTCAACCTAGGAGGCCACATGCTCACACCCGTGGTGGACGACGACGGCGCCCCCTTCTGGGAGTACGCGGCCCGCAGCGAGCTGCGCGTCCAGGCCTGCGCCGAACCCGGCTGCGGCGAACTGCGCTTCCCGCCCCGCCCCTGCTGCCCGCACTGCCACTCCTTCGACAGCGAGTGGCGCAGGATGAGCGGCAGGGGCCGTGTCTGGTCGTACGTGATCCCCCACCCCCCGCTCCTGCCGGACTACGCGGCACAGGCCCCGTACAACGTGATCGTCGTCGAGCTGGCGGACGCGCCGCGGATCCGGCTGGTGGGCAACCTCGTCAGCGGGCCCGACGCGGCGCTCAACTCGGTCGCGGGGGAACGGATCCGGATCGGGGCGCGGGTACAGGTGGTGTTCGGCACCGACAGCGGGGACGGCCTCCGGCTGCCGCGCTGGGTGCTGGAGCGGCCATGACCCCCCTGCGGACCACCACCGACAAGGAGACGGGCGTCGCGGTGGTGACACTGGACCGCCCCGAACGCCTCAACGCCATCGACCTGGAGATGACGGCTCGACTGAAGGCGCTCTGGGCGGAGTTCAGATTCGACGACACCGTACGGGCGATCGTCCTCACCGGAGCCGGCGACCGGGCCTTCTCGACCGGACTCGACCGGGACGCGGAAGTCCCGCAGCCGGAGTCGCCCTACATGCTGGACGATCCACTCGTCTCCATCGGCCCGAAGGCGTCGGACCTGTGGAAACCGGTGATCGCCGCGGTGAACGGGATGGCATGCGGCGGGGCGTTCTACCTGCTCGGCGAGGCGGACTTCGTGATCGCGGACGAGACGGCCACGTTCTTCGATCCGCACACGACATACGGCATGGTCAGCGCGTACGAGTCCGTGTACCTGGCCCAGCGGATGCCGTTCGGGGAGGTCGCCCGCATGGCCCTGATGGGAACGGCCGAACGGGTTTCCGCGCGGCGGGCGTACGAGGTGGGGCTGGTGTCGGAGGTGACGGGGCGGGGGGAGGCGGTGACGGCGGCGGTGCGCTGCGCGACCGTGATCGCGTCCTATCCTCCCGCGGCCGTCCAGGGCACGGTCCGGGCGCTGTGGACGGCCCAGGAGGCCACCCGGTCCACGGCCCTGTCCCAGGCCCCCCACCTGATCACCCTGGGCAACGCGCCCCCGGAAACCCAGGCAGGACTGTTCAAAGCCCGCCACCCAACGTCCCGAACCCGCTGACCCCCACTGCGGCCCCGACGGGGACCGTCCGCGCGGTTCCCCGCGCCCCCAGGGGGTGGGGGGGTCGGCCGGAAGCTTGGCTGCGGGCCCGTCGTGGCTGGCCGCGCAGTTCCCCGCGCCCCTAGGGGGTGGGGGTGGCGGCCGGAGACTTGACTGCGGGCCCGTCGTGGCTGATCGCGCAGTTCCCCGCGCCCCTAGGGGGTGGGGGTGCGCCCCGGCCTTTGGGTTTGGGGGCGCGGGGAACCCCCACAGGCCCGCGGTCGAGTCTCCGGGCTGCGGCCCCACCCCCCTAGGGGCGCGGGGAACTGCGCGAGCAACCCCCACCGGGGCCGCACCTGCCACGGACCCGCAGCCCCCGCCCCTCAGGGGCGCGGGGAACGGCGCGGACGGCCCCACCGGGCCGCACGTGAACCCCGGTTCAGGAACGGGCCGTGCCCGTGCCCTTCTCCGCGTCCAGCGCGTACACGCATCGGTCCTTGCTGCACGCGTACACCACCCCGTCCTTCACGACCGGAGACCCCGTGATCTCCCCACCGGTCGCGAGTTTCCAGCGCAGCCGGCCGTCGTCGGCCTTCAGGGTGTACAGGAGGTGGTCCGTGGAGCCGAAGTGGATCCGGCCGTCGGCCACGGCCGGCGCCCCCACCAGGTCACCGCCCGCCTGGAAGCGCCACTTGGGCGTCCCGGTGACCGCGTCCAGCGTGTAGAGCCCCTTGCCGCTGCCCACATGGACATGTCCCGCCGAGACGAGCACGGGGTCGATGGACGAGCGGGCCTCCGTCGCGATGCGCCAGCGGTCACGGCCGTCGGTGGCGTCGAGCGCGTACACCGTGCCGAGGTAGTCGGCGAGGTACACCCCGCCCCCCGTGACGGCCGGCCCCGGCGCGAACGTGGGCGCGCTCAGGAACACCGCCGGCGCCTCGAAGTGCCAGCGCACATGCCCGCCGGCGATGTCGATGGCGAGGACGCGCGTCCCGGCGGACACGTACACGTATCCGTCGTCGGCATGTGTGATGCGGACGGGCACACCCCCGCAGGAGGCCGCGTCGCCGATCGGGTACGACCAGCGCTCCTCCCCCGTACGGGCCTCAAGGGCGCGCAGCCGGGCGTCCTTCCAGACGTAGACCGTGCCGTCGTGCACGGCAGGACCGGCCTCCGGCGACTCGAAGTCGGTCTGGGCGCCGGTGATCTCCCAGAGTTTCTGCCCGTTGGCGGCCTCCCAGGCCTGTACGCCGCCACCGCGGGTGCCGGTGACGACGGTGCCGCGGTCGGCCTTGAGGGAGTACACCCAGGCGTCGGTCGGCAGCCGCCACAGGTCGGTGCCCTCACGGGCGTCCAGGGCGAAGAGCGTGGGCCCGTCGGAGGCGTGCACGCGGCCGTCGGCGACCGCCATCGACCAGGCGACGTCCCGCGTCTTGAAGCGGCGCCGGCCGGTGGCCACGTCCAGCGCGTGCACCTCGAAGGAGGTGACGTAGACCAGGTCTCCGGCGACGGAGGGCGTCCCCCACACGTCGTTCGACATGCGGAAGCGCCACGGCCGCCAGGAGGTGCCGCCGTCGGGCCCGGCGGGCGCGGGGACGGCCGCGACGGGCTCGGCGCCGTTCACGCCGGGGCGCGAGCGGGACCAGGCGGCCGCGAGTCCGGCCTCCGGAGGGGGCGCCTTCACCGCCGCGGCACGGGCGTCGGCGACGCGCGGGCCGGGCCCGATCGGCACCTGCGCACCGGCGAGGCGTACGGGCCCGGCGTCGGGCGCGCCACCCGGTCGGCCGACGCCCGCACCGACGGGCATGCGCGGCGGTCCGGACGACGGCATGGGCGGGATCGGCGGGTCGTGGGGCGGCGGGGGCGGCACCACGGCCACCCCGCGTCCGCCGCTGCGGCCGGACGGGGGCTTCGGGGCGGACCGGCCGCCGCGCCGCGTCTCGATCAGGCTCACGGCCCGCTCGGGCAGCCACGCGGACGCGGTGCCGCTGTCGTCGGAGCCGGAGCCGAAGAGGTGGGGTGCCAGCTGGGCCTGGAGGTCGGCCGGGTTGGGGCGGGCCGTCGCGTCCATCTGCATGCAGGACTCGATCAGCGGGCGCAGCTCGTCGGGGAGGCCTTCGAGGTCGGGGCCCTCCCTGAGCAGCATGAAGACGGTTTCGACGGGGTTCGCGCCGTGGAAGGGCGCGTGGCCGGTGGCGGCGAAGACGAGCATCGAGCCGAGGGAGAAGACATCGCTCGCGCCGGTCACGCTGCGGGAGTCCTTCGCCTGCTCGGGTGACATGTACGCGGGCGTACCGACGGCGACGTTCGTCATCGTCAAACGCGTGTTCGAAACCCCGGAGGCGATGCCGAAGTCGATGACGCGCGGCCCGTCCTCGACGACGAGGACGTTCGACGGCTTCAGGTCGCGGTGGACGAGACCGGCGCCGTGGATGGACTGCAGGGCCTCGGCGACGCCCGCGGCGAGCCAGCGGACCGCCTGGGCCGGCATGGGCCCGCACTCGGTCACTATCTCTTCGAGGGAGGGCGCGGGCACGTACGCGGTGGCCAGCCAGGGCACGGCCGCGCGCGCGTCGGCGTCGACGACGGCCGCCGTGTAGAAGCCGGAGACCGCACGGGCCGCCTCGACCTCGCGCGAGAAGCGGACGCGGAACAGCTGGTCCTCGGCGAGCTCGGTCCTGACCGTCTTGATCGCCACGCGCCGGCCCGAGGCCGAGCGCGCGAGATAGACCAGCCCCATGCCGCCGGCGCCCAGCCGTCCCAGCACCTCGAACGGCCCGATCCGCCGCGGATCGTGCTGTGTCAGCTGATCCACCACTTGCCTGCCACCTCCCCGTACGCGGCCGCGCTTCCAGCCACCGCTCCAGCCGCAGCTTCAGCCACTGCGCAGCGTCTCACCACCGAGCCGCTCCGGCGGCACGCACCCCGATTCTTCCTGTCCTGCGCTCCGGTTGCGAACCCGGGACCCATTCGGGATGTCTCCCACCATTCCCGGGCAAAAGACCCGCCTCTGCCTTGCTTTTCAACGCCGGCCGGGGCTTTTCGGTGCCTTTCAGAGCTTCCCGCACGGGTTTCAGCGCTGGAGCATCGCCCATTTCAGCGGCGCAGAAACCTGAAATTCCGCGCTGGAGCACGACTCGTACCCCATCGTGGACGCCTCGTCACCCGTCCCGGCGCTGCAGCAACGCGAACGACGCCCCCTGATTGTCACTGACGACGGCCACCCGCCCGTACGAAGTGTCGAACGGCGGTGCCTGCACCCGGCCGCCGAGCCTCGCCACCGCGCCCACGGCGGCCTCGCAGTCCTGGACCGCGAAATGTACGAGGAAATGGGGCGGCATCTCGGCGGGATAGACGTCGGAGATGTGGGCGCGGCCGAATTCCCGGGTGACGCCCGGCCCGAAGAGGGCGTCGCGGAAGAGACCGGGGTAGAAGGCGTCGGCGGTGGCGGTGTCGCGTGAGTACAGCTCGACCCAGCTGAAGGTGCCCGTCCCGCGGCTGCTGCCGAATCCGGGGTGCGTACCGGCCTCCCAGAGCCCGAAGACCGCGCCCTCGGGGTCGGCGGCGAGCGCCCCGACCCCGTACGGGCCCACCGGCACGGGGGTCGTGATGATCTGGCCGCCTCCCTTGCGGATGCGGTCGGCCATGTCCTGGGCGTCCGGGGTGGCGAAGTAGACCGCCCAGACAGTGGGCATCCGCCCGTCCCGCTTCGGCACGAGGGCGGCGACGGGTTCCCCGCCGAGCCGCGCCCGCACGGCCCCGGCGTACGGACTGTCGGCCCACTGAGCGGCCACACCCTCGGCCCCGGCCCTGGCCCCGGTCCCGGTCCCGACCCCGGTCCCGACCCCGGTCCCGGTCCCGGTCCTGGCTCCAGCGCCCGCCCCAGTCCCGGCCTCGGTCCCGGTCCCGGTCCCGGCTTCTGCCCCGGAGGGGGCGGCGCCCTCCGAGGGACCGCCGGCCACCGACGGGTCGGCAGCCCCCGAAGGACCGGAAGCCTCCGACGGACCGACGGGCGCCGTGGGGCCATCCGGTCCTGCGGGGCCCGCGGAGTCAGCGGGACCCGCGAGATCCGCGGAGTCGGCGGGACCTACGAGACCCCCGGAGTCGGCAGGACCCACGAGACCCCCGGAGTCGGCAGGACCCACGAGATCCGCGGAGTCGGCAGGACCTGCGAAGCCCGCAGGGCCAGCCGGGCCTGTGAGGCCCGCGGGGCCAGCCGGGCCTGTGAGGCCCGCGGGGCCAGCGGGACCTGCGAGACCCGCGGAATCGGCGGGACCTACGAGACCCGCGGAATCGGCGGGGCCTGCGGGGTCCGCGGGGCCAGCCGGGCCGGCGAGGCCCGCGGGGCCAGCCGGGCCTGCCAGGTCCGCAGGGTCCGCGGAGTCGAAGGTCCAGCCGAAGAGTCCGCCATAGAAACGCTTGCCCGCCTCGACGTCCGGCAGCTGGGCGTCGATCCAGCAGGGGACGCCCTCGGCGAACGCGGCAGAGTCAGATCCAGCCATGCGGCCAAGCTAACGGCGTTCCACTCATCCCGCAGAGCGGGCGCCTCCACCGCCCCGCAGGTCCGTGCACCCCATTTGCAGTCGGCCGAATCGCGCTCCGATCACCCCTCGGTAAGCTGACGTCATGACAGGACAAGTGCGTACCGTCGACGGCCGTGTGGCCGGTCGGCGCGGGCAGGCGACGCGGCAGAAGCTGCTCGACTGCCTCAGCGAGATGCTCAGCTCCTCGCCCTACCGCGACGTCAAAGTCATCGACGTCGCACGGAAAGCGGGCACTTCACCGGCGACCTTCTACCAATACTTTCCGGACGTCGAAGGCGCCGTCCTGGAGATCGCCGAGCAAATGGCGGCCGAGGGCGCCGGGTTGACCGAGCTCCTCGAAGGACGCTCCTGGGTCGGCAAGGCGGGCTGGCAGACCGCGCAGGAACTCGTGGACGGATTCCTTGAGTTCTGGCGCAAAAACGATGCCATCCTCCGGGTCGTCGATCTGGGTGCCGCCGAGGGCGACAAACGCTTCTACAAGATCCGTATGAAGATCCTCAACTCCGTGAACAACTCCCTCACGGACACGGTCAAGGAGCTCCAGGCCAAGGGCAAGGTCGACAAGGACGTCAACCCCGCGGCCATGGCGGGCTCCCTCGTGGCGATGCTCGCGGCGGTGGCCTCGCACCAGAAGGGCTTCCAGACGTGGGGCGTCAAGCAGGCTGAACTGAAGCCGAACCTGGCCCAGCTGGTGCATCTGGGTGTGACGGGCAAGAAGCCGACCAAGTAGGCCGCCCAGGCATTCCACCCGTTTCCAGCTCGCCGCTTCCAGGCACATGTCCTGTCACACAGGCGGCAGTTCACCCCGGCGGATCCCCCCGGTGGACTGCCGCCTGTCGCGCACCCGGGCCCGGGTCCAGGTCCAGGCCCGCACCGGTCACCTCCGTACGATCCGGAACAGCCGGATCTCCCGGTCCACCCGCGCCTGGTACGTCGCGTACGGCGGCCAGAACTCCAGCAGCGCCCGCCACACCGCGTCCCGTTCCGCACCCGCCAGCAGGCGGGCGGTCACCGGAATGTCCCGGCCCTTCCAGTTGATCTCCGCGTCCGGATGGGCGAGCAGATTGGCGGTCCAGGCGGGATGGTCCGTACGCCCGAAGTTGGACCCGATGAGAATCCAGCTCCCGACCGCACCTTCGACGGCACCCTCGTCCGCGCCCTTTCCGGCACGCCCCTCCGGCATGCAGGCGAGCGGCGTACGCCTGGGCAGCCCGCTCCTCGCGCCCCGCGCCGTGAGGATGACACCGGGCAGCATCTGCGCGCTGAGCAGCACCCTTCCGCGCGTGAGCCGGTGCACCGCACGGTCCAGCGCCGGCACGACGTGCGGCGCGACCTTCGCGAAACCGCGGGTCGAGGACACCTTCTGCACCAGCCGCACCCCGGGCCGCCGGGACGAAGACGTGGCCATCAGACCGCCACCTCCCCGCCGCCGAAGAGCCGCGCCTCCTGCGCCGCGTACGCGCGCAGCCGGTGCACAGGACCGAAGAGCAGCTCGTCGCCGGCCGCCCGCTTGAAGTACAGGTGCGCCTCGTGCTCCCAGGTGAACCCGATCCCGCCGTGCAGCTGAACGGCCTCGGCGGCGCAGACGCGCAGCGCCTCCAGAGCCTGCGCGAGCGCCAGCCCGCCGACCCGTTCCTGGCCCTCGACGGTCGCCCAGGCCGCGTAGTAGGCGGCGGACCGCGCGCCCTGGACCTGGACGTACAGATCGGCCAGCCGGTGCTTCACCGCCTGGAACGACCCGATCGCCCGCCCGAACTGCTCACGCTGCTTGACGTACTCGACGGTCCGTTCCAGTACGCGGTCGGCGGCGCCGACGGCTTCCGCGGCGAGGACGGCGGCGGCCGAGTCCCCCATGCGCGCGAGGACACCGGCGACGTCCGCATCCTCCCCGTCCCCCAGCAACTCGGCCTCGACATGCCTCAATTGGATGCGGCTCTGCGAACGGGTCTCGTCGAGGGAGGTCTGCCGTACGCGGGTCACCCCCTCCCGTACAAGCTCCCGCACCAGGAAGAAGAGGGTGCGCGAGCGGGCGAAGCCGCCGGTGTGCGCGGCGACGACCAGCAGATCCGCGCTGTGCCCGTCCAGCACCTGGTCGGCCTCCCCGTACAGCCGCCACCCGCCGTCGGTCTGCCGCGCCTGTACGCCGCCGGCCCGTCCGCCGCCCGCCCAGTCGCCGCGGTTGCCGCCGGTCAGACCGAGGGCGGTGGTCAGCGCCGCCCCCGGTACGACGAGGGCCGCGGTGAGTTCGCCGGAGGCGATCCGGGGCAGCAGCGCGGCGCGCTGGCCCGCGCTGCCGAGGCCGAGCACGAGGGGCGCGCCGAGCACGGCGGTGGCCAGGAGGGGCGACGGGGCGAGAGCGCGCCCCATCTCCTCGGCCGCCAGGGCGAGTTCGGTTGTCGTGCACCCCACTCCCCCGTACGCCTCGGGGAGTGCGAGGCCGGGCAGGCCGAGTTGCTGGGCGAGGGTCTCCCAGAGGCCTGGGTCGTAACCGTCGGCGGTCCGTACGGCGGCCCTGACCTCCTCCGGGCCACAGCGTTTGAGGAGCAGCTCACGGAGCGTGCGGCGGATCTCGTCCTGTTCCGCGGTGAAGGTGGCGTCCATCGGCGGGCTCCTCCCCGGGCCGGGTGTCCGGCGTCCGGTTCCCTGATCTGACGGGCCGTCATGTTAGAGCGGCGGCAGGCAGATGCCCAGGGTCACGACACCACCGCACCTCCCCCGGACCACGTATCTGATGTACCGTCAGATTCCATGACCCCGTCCGGGAACCGCAAGGTGGCAGTCGTCGGTGTGGCCCTCTCCGACTGCGGGCGCGTGGACGAAGCGACGCCGTACGCGCTGCACGCCCAGGCCGCGCGCAGGGCCCTGGCCGACTCCGGCCTCGACCGGTCGGTGATCGACGGCCTGTCCTCGGCGGGCCTCGGCACACTGGCGCCGGTCGAGGTGACGGAGTACCTGGGCCTGCGCCCCACCTGGGTGAACTCCACGTCCGTCGGCGGATCGACGTGGGAGGTCATGGCGGCGCACGCGGCCGACGCGATCGCCGCGGGCCATGCCAACGCGGTCCTGCTGGTGTACGGGTCCACCGCCCGCGCGGACATCAGGGCGGGCCGGCGCACCGGCAACCTCTCGTTCGGCGCCCGCGGGCCGCTGCAGTTCGAGGTGCCGTACGGGCACACGCTCATCGCCAAGTACGCGATGGCCGCGCGGCGCCACATGCACGAATACGGCACCACGCTGGAGCAGTTGGCGTCGGTGGCGGTACAGGCGCGGCAGAACGCGGCGCTCAATCCCGACGCGATGTTCCGCGACCCGATCACGGTCGACGACGTCCTGTCGGGCCCGATGATCGCGGACCCCTTCACCAAACTGCACTGCTGTCTGCGGTCGGACGGCGGGGCGGCGGTCCTGCTGGCGGCCGAGGAGTACGTACGCGACTGCCGTACCGCTCCCGTCTGGGTCCTCGGCACCGGTGAGCACGTCTCGCACACGACGATGTCCGAATGGCCGGACTTCACGGTGTCGCCGGCGGCGGTGAGCGGACGGATCGCGTTCGAGCGGGCGGGAGTTCGGCCCGGTGACATAGACGTGGCGCAGATCTACGACGCGTTCACGTACATGACGCTCGTGACCCTGGAGGATCTCGGCTTCTGCGCGAAGGGGGAGGGGGGTGCGTTCGTGGAGAAGGACCGGTTGAGGGTGACGGGCGGAACCCTGCCGGTCAACACGGACGGGGGCGGCCTGTCCGGCCAGCACCCCGGGATGCGGGGACTGTTCCTCCTGGTGGAGGCGGTCCGACAACTCCGGGGAGAGTGCGGGCCTCGACAGGTCCACCGGGGTGACGGCGCCCTCCCCGAGCTGGCGGTGGCGTCGGGGACGGGGGGATGGTTCTGCTCGGCGGGAACGGTGGTGTTGGGGCGCTAGGGGGCCGCTCCGCGGGGGTTGCCGGGGTTGCCGGGTGCGGGTCGGTGGGGGTTGACCGCGCAGTTCCCCGCGCCCCTAGGTGAGTGGGGGTGCTCGCCACACTCTCGACCGCAGGCCCCCCACTCACCCAGGGGCGCGGGGAACTGCGCGAACGGCCCCCACCGGCCCGTGCGCAACAAACCGGCCGAAACCACCCCGCACCGCCCCAAACAACCCGCACCCCCAAAGACGTACGGCAGTAGAAAAGTTGACTGCGTGGAGATTGACACGCGTGGGGATACAGGGGCCAGCCGTGCAAGGGACGGTAGTGTGTTCGAGGGTTGAACGACCCCCCGCAGACAACGCGGTGGCGACTCCGACACACGAGCAGTCCGTCCGAGCAGCCCGCACGTGACCTCTGAAAGTGGAGCTGATGAACGTGTCGACCGGCGGCAGACGGTTCCGCAGTCGCGCCACCATAGCCACCCTCACCCTCGCGATCTCCCTCATATCCGGACCGAGTTACGCAGCCCCGGGCGAACCAGACCCTCAGGGCGACCAGTCCATCGAGAGCATCCGCACCGAGCTGGACAGCCTCTACCGCACGGCGGAGGTGGCCACCGAGGCGTACAACGCCGCGGACGAGAAGGCGAAGAAGCAGGAGAAGCGGCTCAAGTCGCTCCGCAAGGGCCTGGCCCGCGCCGAGACCCGGGTCGACGATCTGCACGATCTCGGCGGCGCGGCAGCCCGGACGCAGTACCGCGGCGGCGACCTCGCCGCCACCGGCATCCAGTTGCTGCTCGGCGACCACCCCGAACAGGCCCTGAACGAGGCGTCCCAGGCCCGTCAGGCCCTGCGGGGCCTGGTCAACGTCTCCGAGTCCCAGAAGACCGCCCGCGCGGAACTGAGCCGGCAGACCGACACCGCCGCGAAGGAACTGCGGAAGCTGAAGAGCAGCCGTGCGGACAAGGCCGAGGCGAAGACGAAGATCGAGGGGAAGATCGCCGAGGCCGAGCAGATCGAGTCGGGCCTCGAAAAGGAACAGACCCGCAAGCTGGCCGCGTTGGAGAAGCAGCGGAACAAGGAGGCCGAGTCCCAGTGGACCGGCTCCGGCGGCGGAGGCGGCGGAACCTCGACCGGAAACGGGTCGGGTGGCGGGTCCGGCGGCGGAGGCGGGGGCGGCAACGGAGGCGGCTCGATCGGCGGCGGAACGACGGCCACCGGAGCAGCAGCCAAGGCCGTCAACTTCGCGATGGCCCAGATCGGCAAGCCGTACGGGTGGGGCGCCACGGGCCCGTCGGCGTACGACTGCTCGGGGCTCACCTCCGTGGCATGGGCGCGCGCCGGCCACCCCATACCCCGTACGTCACAGGCGCAGTGGGCGGGGCTGACCCGCGTCAGCCTGGCGTCCGCGCGGCCCGGCGACCTGATCATCTACTTCAACGACGCCACGCACGTGGGCATGTACATCGGAGGCGGGAAGATCGTCCACGCCCCGCGCCCAGGACGCACGATCACGATCGCCCCGGCCGCCTCCATGGCCATTCTCGGCGTCGTACGACCGGGAGTATGAGCGGATGTCCCACTCGCTGACACCCCGTGACACGGGAAACCTGCCCGCGCTCGCCGCACGGCCGCTGATCCGCCTCGACGCCTACGTGGCCGAGGACGGATCGACCGTGGTCAACGGCCATCTGCTCCAGATGGGCGGCAAGCACAAGCCCAACGAGGCGATCCTCGACGCCATCGCCATGTTCGCCCGCACCCTGGGTGCCCCGGTGGCGGCCACCGTCATCGACCGCTCCGTGATGCAGGTGGCACGCCTGCGGGTGCACCCCGACGGGTCTAGCCGGACGATCGCCGACGAGGACGATCTGCCGCCCGGGCTCGAACGCACCGCGGCGGAAGAGGAGGCGTTCCCTCCGCTGGCCCGCGTCGAGCGGATCATCCAGCACGCGCAGCGGGAGGAACTGCATGCCGCGTTCGTGCTCGCCAGCGCGTTGCGGGAACACCTGACGTTGCGCAGGGGCCCGGAGGACGATCTCTCGCTGGAGGCACGGGCGATAGAGGCGTACCTCGCCCATCTACGCGGCGACTACACGCTGTCCATCACGCTCGCGCTGACCGTCGCGCGCATCCGGTGCCGCGTCGACCTGAACCGGGCCGCGCCCGATGTGGCACGGGCCACGGCGGCGTGGCAGCGGCTGAACGACGAGGGTCAAGTGGTGACGCGAGGGCAGGAGTTGCTCCACATGTGGGGGCGGTTGTCCGCGGAGGGGCTGCTGCTGGAGCCGGCGCATCAGGCGATGGCGCACACGGTCCGGACCCGGCTGGAGCAGGGCAGCCGGGCGGTTCCGCCGGCCCCGTCCACGGCCCCGGCCCTACCACCGGGCCAAGCGCCCGACACCTCGGAGGCCCCCGAGGACAAGCCCCTCAAACCCACCCGCAGAGGCCTACGCCGCTTCACCCGCAAGGCAAACAGAACGCCAACGCCGTAGCCGTAAGGGAACGCGCCGTGGGGCAACCGCACGGTTCACCGCCTGCGGCCCGGCACTGGCTGGCGGCGCAGTTCCCCGCGCCCCTAAGGCGGTAGACGGTCCCGCAGTTCACCGCCTGCGCCGTTCCCCGCGCCCCCAGCCCCTCAGGGGCGCGGGGAACTGCGCGACCGGCCACGACGGGCCTGCGGTCAAAGACCCGGCCGGCACCCCCACCCACCCCAGGGGCGCGGGGAACTGCGCGACCAGCCCCCACCGGCCCGCACCCACCACCCCGGCCGAAACCACCCACCCCCCAGGGGCGCGGGGAACGGCGCAATCAGCCACAACGGGCCCGCGGTCAAAGACCCCGCCGACACCCCCACCCACCCCCAGGGCCGCAGGGAACGGCGCACTCACTCACCCCCACTCCCCGACACCCCCGGCCCATACACAAGACTCAACACCCCCGTCCGAAACGTCTCCGCCGAGATCAGCGTCAGCGGCACCGGAGAATCCCCCTCTTCGAACAACCGCATCCCCTTCCGCACCGCGATCGGATGCACCAGCAGATGCAGCTCGTCCAACAGCCCCGCCCCCAACAGCTGCCGCACGACCGACACGGACCCGCTGAGCGCGATGTCCCCGCCCTCCTCGTTCTTGAGCGCGGTCACGACGTCGACGAGGTCCCCCTCCAACTGCTCGGAGTTGCGCCACTCGAACTCCAGCCGCGTCCTCGACGCAACGATCTTCCGCACGTCACCGAGCTGCTTGGCGAACCCCGCGTCCTCGCCCCCGGCCGCCTCCCGCTCCGGCCACGCCCCGGCGAAGCTGTCGTAGGTCTTGCGGCCGAACAGCATCGTGTCCGCCGTACCGAAGGTCGCCCCGACAGCCGCGCCCATCTCGTCGTTGAAGTACGGGAAGTGCCACTGGTCCGGCGCCTCGACGACACCGTCGAGCGAGATGAACAGTCCGGCGCTGATCTTCCTCATGATGTTCCTCCAGGGTCCGAAAGAGCCGGTCGGCACTCATCCGCGAACCGGTCACCACTTGGACTGCGAGAGCCGGAAAAACTCATCGGTACCCAGCCCGTCGACCCAGCCCATCACGCCCCGGCGGCAAGGACCAGCGGAGAGAGGGAGACAGGAACGATCGACACCGGAACGACCGGGACGGGGGCGACCTGGACCGGAACGACGCCCGAGACCGGTGCGGCAGCCCCGACCCCCCGTCCGCCCTCACCCTCGCCGTCGCCCCCACCCGCCGCGAAGACGAACACCCGCAGCACCAGGAAGCGCCCCACCCCCGCGAGCCCGGAAGCCCCGAGGTAGACGGCCTGCTCGGTGAGGACCCCGGGCGACGACTGCACCAGGTGCAGCACGAGAACGGCCAGCGAGGTCACCGCGTACGCGGCCGTCGCCGAACCCGCCGACTGCCAGTGCCGCCGCCACCCGGCCCGCTTTCCGGTCCCGAAGGTGAACAGCGCGTGCAACTCGGTGCACAGAACGGTCGACGCGACCGTGATCACCGCGTTCGCCAGAGCCCACGGCATCGCACCCGCCAGCAGCGCCACCGCACCGCTGGAGAGCACCCCGACACCCCCGCCGCACACCACGAACCGCACGAAGGAGGCGAACGCCCCGGGAGCGGCCACGCCCACCGTCTCCGGCTCCGCCGCGAGCTGCGCCTTCATGGGGGTTTTCCTTCCGGGGGAAGGGGCTGCGGCCCCTTCGATCAACTGGCTTCGACCGAGTTCAACAATGCCGTCGCCCGGCCGCCCCATCGAGACAGTCCGCACCCGGATCCATGGTGGTGCCAGCACCACCCCCGGCCTGCGCCGTACCCCCCGTCCCGCCCTCCCGGAATACGCGGACGGCCGCATCACGCTGAAGGATCTGAAGGCACCACCGAAGGCACCACTGACGGAACCGCGGAACGACACCCCAGGCGCCCCAGACGACCCTCCGGAGGAATCCCATGGCCCTGACCCGTGAAGAACGCGAGAAGTTCCTCGCCGAACCGCACATCGCCGCGCTCGCCGTGGACGCGGGGGCGGGCCGCGCCCCGCTCACCGTGCCGATCTGGTACCAGTACGAGCCCGGCGGCGACGTCTGGATCCTGACCGGGCTGAACTCCCGCAAGAACGAGCTGATCAGCGCCGCGGGCAGGTTCTCCCTGATGGTCGACCGGGTCGAGCCCACCATCCGGTACGTGTCCCTCGAAGGGCCGGTCGTCGCGTCGACCCCCGCCACCCGCGAACAGCTCCACGAGGTCTCGGCCCGCTACCTCCCGGCGGACAAGGTCGACGGCTACGTCGACTTCTCCTGGAAGGAGCACGGCGAGATGGTGGTCATCCGGATGCGCCCCGACCGGTGGCTGTCGTCGGACCTCGGTTCGGTCTGAGGCCGTCCACCGCGTGACAATCGGGGCATGAGTGCCGACAGCGCCGACGCCCCCACCCCGCCCACGACCGACTCCCCCGCCCCCTCCGCCGACTCCGATCTCTCCGATGCCCCCGCTCCCTCCCAGTTCGTACGGCTGCTGAGGGCTCAGCGGGTCTGGGACACCGAGCTGCCGGACTTCGCCCCGGCCGCGGCCCCCGCCGCTCCGCTGCCGCTCTTCGAGCAGTGGTTCGCCGAGGCCGTGGCCGCCGGGCAGGTCGAGCCGCACACGATGTCGCTGGCCACGGCGGACGCCGGGGGCCTGCCCGACGTACGGACCGTGATGCTGCACGGCGCCGACCAGGAGGGCTGGCACTTCGCCTCGCACGCGGGCAGCCGGAAGGGGCGGCACCTGGCGGCCCGCCCGTACGCGGCGCTCGGCTTCTACTGGCCCGCGCAGGGCCGGCAGATCCGGGTACGCGGCCCGGTGGCCGTCGCCCCGCCCGAGGTCGCGCAGGCCGACCTGCACGCCCGCTCGGCCGGCGCGCTCGCCTCCGCCCTGGTGGGCAGGCAGAGCGAAGTGCTGGACTCGTACGAGGAGTTGGAGCGCGCCTCGGACGCGGCCTGGGACCGCGCCCGGCGCGAACCGGACGCCCCGGCGCCGTCGTGGACGGTGTACGTCCTGGCCCCGGACGAGGTGGAGTTCTTCCAGGGCGACGCGCGCCGCCGCCACGTACGCCTGACCTATCGCCGCCGCGAGGACGGCACATGGGGCAGGGACCTGCTGTGGCCCTGACGGTCACCGCAGACCGGGCGGGCCAGGCAGGCCGGGCGGGCCTCGCAGGGCACTACGGCAGTACGGGGTCCAGGTCCGTGGCGGGGTCCGTGGCCAGTCGGCCGTGCAGGTGGACGTCCCGGAAGGCGTCCAGGCGCCCCGACTCGAACATCGCCCCGCGCAGGGTGCCCTCGGCCGGGTACCCGCACCGCTCGGCGATCCGGCACGACGCCTCGTGACCGAGCGCGTGCCCCAACTCCAGGCGGTGCAGGCCCAGTTCCTCGAAGGCCCAGCGTGAGGCCAGGGCGAGGGCGCGCGTGGCCACCTGTCGGCCGCGCGCGTCGGGGAGCACCCAGTAGCCGACGCGGGCGACCCGTATGACGTGGTCGATGTCGTTGATCCCGATGTGCCCGAGCGGTACGCCGCCGGTCGCGTCGGTGACACAGAAGGAGGCGCCCACCCCCTCCTGGGCCGCCTTGGCCCGCGCCGCCATCGACTCCAGCGCGTCGGCGCGGTCCTCCAACGGTCTGAGCGGTGTGTTCCACCGCTGGAACTCGGGGTCGAGATATCCGCGCAGCCACGCCTGGACATCCCCCTCGGTGTCCGCGTCCCAGGGACGGAGCCGCAGTCCGTAACCGCGGATCTCGGGATGGGGGAGGGAGCCGGAGGACTCGTACAAGTCGGTCATTGAGCCATTCAACAACGGCCCCCGAACCGGAACGGGACGAGGGTCACCCCGTAAGCCCCGAGAGCCCCGAACGCTCAGGAAGCTCAGGAAGGTCAAGAGGCCCAAGAGGCTCAAGAAGAGGAGCGGGGCCGGAACACCGGAACCGCGACACCTTCCTGCGCTCCCCCCTCCCCCTCCTCCGCACTCTCCACGCGGAAGGCCACCTCCAACGCCATCCCCACCCGCAGGTCCCCCTCCGCGCACTCCACCACCTCGGTCATCATCCGCGGCCCCTCTTCGAGGTCGACGACGGCGGCGACGTACGGGGTGCGGGACCCGAAGGGCGGCAGGTCGTTGCGGTGGACGACGGACCAGGTGTAGAGCGTGGCGCGGCCGGTCGCCCGTTCCCAGGTCACGGCCTCGCTCCAGCAGTGCGGGCAGAACTCGCGCGGGTAGTGGTGGGCGCGCCCGCACGCGCCGCAGCGGCGCAGCAGCAGACGCCCGTCGGCGGCGGCGTCCCAGTAGGGCCGGGTGAAGGCGTCGATCTCCGGCAGGTCGAAGCGGGGCGATACGCCCGAGCGCGCCGGTACGCCGGAGCCGGCCGCCATCAGAAGAGTCCCAGCGCGCTGTCCAGGGACCACGTCTGCCAGGACATGCCGAACAGGGCCACCAGGGAGATGAGGGCCATCATCGCGTTCTGCCCCTGCTCGGCCCAGTCGTGGATCATCAGGACGAGGTAGAGGAGATTGAGCAACAGGCCGCCGACCAGGGCGATCGGGGTGAGGAAGCCCACGACGAGGCCGAGGCCGAGGGCGAGTTCCGCGTACACGACGACGTACGCCATCGTGCGCGGCCGGGGTGCGACCACCACGTCGAAGCCGCTGCGCACCGAGTCCCACCGGTGCTTCGCGGCGACGTCGGCCGCCCACGCGATGCCGGTGCCCCGCTCGAACCAGCCCTTCTTGTCCTTGTGCCGCCAGCTCTCCAGCCACCACAGCCCGAGCCCGACCCGGAGCACGGCGACCCATTCCGCACCGGTGAGCCAGATGGTGTCCATGGCACCGCATCCCCTCCGCAGCCGCAGATCTGACGGTACGTCAGTTCAGCGCACCGGGCGCGGCTGCGCAAGAGGTCTACGGCCACCCGTCCCGGAGCGGCCACCTCCCCTGCCACACGGCCGCATGTGGCCTACGACACAAACCCCACACACCCCTCCTACAGCCGTGATCAATTCGCAACCGATTCCGGGCTTGACCGAGACCCATCAAATGCCGTCATGCATACGCTCGGCACATGGCCGACTCTCCCGACCCGACACCGCAGACGCCCGAGACGCCCGAAGCGCCCGAGACGTCCGAGGCACCCGAAGCGTCCGAGGCGCCCGCGCCGACACCGCCGGCTTCGTCGACGCCGTCCGCTTCGCCGACACCGCCGACGGCGGCCACGCCTCAGCAGGACCGGCCCGTGTACGTCATCGGGGGCGGACCGGGCGGCCTCGCGGCGGCGCACGCGCTGCGCGCACTGGGCGTACGGGCCGTCGTGCTGGAGAAGTCCGACCGGGTCGGGGCCTCCTGGCGGCGGCACTACGACCGGCTGCGGCTGCACACCACGCGGCGGCTCTCCGGGCTGCCCGGCCTGCCGATGCCGCGTTCGTTCGGGCGGTGGGTGGCGCGCGACAACGTGGTGCGCTACCTGGAGAAGTACGCCGAGCACCACGAGCTGGAGATCGTCACCGGCGTCGAGGTCTCCCGCGTGGAGCCCACGGCCGACGGCACCGGCTGGCTGCTGCACGCCACCGGCGGACGTGAACTGACCGGCAGCGCGGTGGTCGTCGCCACCGGCTACAACCACACGCCGTACGTGCCCGACTGGCCGGGCCGCGACGGGTACACGGGCGAGTTCCTGCACGCGGGCGAGTACCGCAACCCCGCGCCGTTCGCCGGGCAGGACGTCCTCGTGGTCGGCGTGGGCAACACCGGCGCCGAGATCGCCGTGGACCTCGTCGAGGGCGGGGCGTCGCGCGTACGCCTCGCCGTACGGACCGCGCCGCACATCGTGCGCCGGTCGACGGCCGGGTGGGCGGCCCAGTACACCGGAATTCTCTGCAGACGGCTGCCGGTCGCACTGGTGGACCGACTGGCCGGGCCGATGGCCAAGCTCAGCGTTCCGGACCTCTCGGAGAAGGGCCTGCCGCGGCCCGACACCGGCCTGTACTCGCGGGTGAACGAGGGGTCCATCCCCGTGCAGGACGTCGGCCTCATCGACGCCGTCCGCAAGGGCCGGGTCGAGGTCGTGGCCGCGGTCGAGGGCTTCGAGGACGGCAAGGTCGTCCTCGCGAACGGCGACCGCGTCGGCCCGGACGCCGTGATCGCCGCGACCGGTTACCGGCGCGCGCTGGAGAACGTCGTCGGCCACCTCGACGTACTCGACGGCCGAGGCCGCCCGGTCGTCCACGGCGCCCGCACACCGAAGAACGCCCCCGGCCTGTACTTCACCGGCTTCACGAACCCCATCAGCGGCATGTTCCGCGAACTGGCCATCGACGCCGAGAAGATAGCGAAGGCGATAGCACGAGACACAAGCCACAGAAACCCGTCACGCATGCCCCGCTGACGTCTGCGCCCGGCGAACGCTGCCGCCGGGGGCACCGCTGCTCCCGGGGGCGCCGGTCCGCCGGACGAAAGCATCCGCCTCGGGTCGCACGCCGAGTTCCACGTTCGCCCGGCGGGCGCTGCCGCCGGGGGTGGTGACCGAGGGCATTCGGCCTGCGGCGCGCGCTGACGTCCGCGTTCGGTGGCCGCTGCCGCCGGGGGTGTGGTCGGCGGCAACCGTCTCGCGGCGCGCCGAGGTCCGCCCTCGGTGGCTGCTACCCCGCGGGCACGGCCGCGGGAATACATCCCGCATTGCCACCGAGGTGGACCCCGTGGCCGTCGAGGTCACGGCCCGAGGCATGCGCCCTGCGGCGCGCGCCGACCTCCATCCTCGGGGTCCGCTGCCGCCAGGGGCGCGGCCGAAGGCACCCGTCACGCGGCGCGAGCCGAGGTCCGCTGCTGGGGCCGCTTCCTCCCACGGTCACGGCCGAAGGCATCCGGCCCGCGTCCCACGCCGAAGTCCGCCCCGCGGGCGCCGCCGGAGCAACGCATCCCGCGTCGCGCGCTGTCGCCTTCTCGTGGGCGCCCCGACCTGCGGGTGCCCCGACCTCCTGGCAACGACCACCATGGGCCCCGACCGCCGGAGGTGACGGCCGCCCAGAACCCGGCGCCACGGCCACCGAAGCCCCCCACCCACCACCAATGCATCGCCCGCCGCCGACAACAACCACCCGCCGCCACGGCCCACGCCCACTCACCCCACTCCCGCCCCTACCCCTCCGTAAAGTGCGCGAGCGCTCCGATGAGTCGGTCCGCGATGTTCGGTGGCCAGGGGAACGACGGGGCCACCGCCCGCTGGTGGGCCAGGCCGTGCAGGCCGAGCCAGAGCACGACCACGTCGGCCGCCACGTCGGTGCTGGCCGAGGAGCCGGCGGTGACGCACTCCTGGAGGGCTTCACCGAGTCGCCGCAGGCTCGCGTCGCCGAGCGTGCCGAGGTCCTCCGCCGTCACGGAACTCGCGTCGGGATCGGGCATCCAGAACCCGCCGAACATCGTGCGGTAGCGCCCCGGGTGGGCCTCGGCGAACTCCAGATAGCCCTCGCACAGGGCCGTGAGCCGCGCGCGGGGCGAGTCGTCGGCCGCGTCCACGGCCGCGCGCAACTGATCGTCCAGTTCGGCGAACGCGTTGCGCACCACGGCCAGCATGATGGCGGGCTGATCGGAGAAGTGCCGGTAGATCGAAGGGGCGGCGATACCGACCCTGCGGGCCACGGACCGCAGGGTGATGGCGCTCTCGTCGCCGGTCTCGTCGAGCAGCGCGACCGCCGCCGTCACGATCTCCTGGCGCAGCCGGTCCCCTTCCCCCCTGCGGTTGCGGACGCGGACGGGTGTCGCTGCGGTGTCGCCTGTGTCGTCTCCCATACCTGTTCCCATACCCGTCACCTTACAGCGCGAAGCTTATGAGTGTTTCCTCTTGCCATCCGTGAGCTAACAGACCTAGCCTTACGACCGTAAGCACACGGCAACAACTTCAAGGGGTACGCCATGACCAGCAACGCCGCCCACACCTCCGCCACCTCCGCCCCCGTCGTCTCCGCGACCGAGGTCGTCCTGCCCGGCCTGGTCGAGCCGGACGGCCTGGAACTCCGGAACCGCGAGCTTCCGGCGCCCGCCAAGGGCCAGGTCGTCCTGCGGATGGACGCGACGGGCGTGTCGTTCGCCGAGCAGCAGATGCGGCGCGGCAAGTACTACGACCAGCCGGCGTTCCCCTTCGTCCCCGGTTACGACGTGGTCGGCACGGTGACGGCGGCAGGCCCGGACGTGGACACCGCGCTCGTCGGCCGCCGGTTCGCCGCGGTCACCAAGACCGGCGCGTGGGCCAGCCACCTCCTGGTCGACGCCGTGGACCTGATGCCCGTACCGGACGAGGTGGACGCGGCCGATGCGGAGACCGTCGTCGTCAACGGCATCACCGCCTGGCAGATGCTGCACCGCATCGCCAAGGTCCGTACCGGCGGGACGATCGTGGTCCTGGGCGCCAACGGCGGCGTCGGCTCCACGCTCGTACAACTGGCCCGCCACGCCGGGATCACCGTCATCGGCACGGCGTCGGCCCGCCACCACGCGACCGTACGGGAACTGGGCGCGACCCCGGTCGACTACCGCGACCCCGACATGTACGCCCGGATCCGCGAACTCGCCCCGGCCGGCGTGGACGCGGTGTTCGACCACGTCGGCGGCGCCGGGGTGGAGCAGTCGTGGCAGCTGCTGCGCCGGGGCGGCACGCTGGTCTCGTACGGCACCGCCGCCACCAAGGACGACGAGGGCAACTCGCAGGTGCCGGTGCTGAAGCTGTTCGCGCGCCTCGCCGCGTGGAACTCCCTGCCCAACGGCAGGAGCGCGCACTTCTACAACTTCTGGGCCGGCAAGCGCCGTTGCCGGGCCTCCTGGCAGCAGCGGATGACCGAGGACCTGACCCAGGTGCTGCGTCTGGTCGCCGACGACGTCCTCACCCCGCAGATCGCCGCGCGGATCCCGCTGCCGGACGCCGCCTCGGCCCTGACGCTCGCCGAGTCCCGCACGGTCGCCGGAAAGATCGTCATCGTCCCCGCCCCCGTCCCCGCCCAGGAGGCGTGACGCGCCGAGCGCCGCGGTGACGCCACTCGCACGCACCGTCGGCAATACGGCGCGGCGCGGTGACAGTGCCCTCGTGAGCGCCCCGAAAGCACCTGCGCCGCTTCCCCGCCGACACTCCAACGCCCCCGCTCCGCAGCCCGCAGCCCGCAGCCCGCAGCCCGCAAGCGCACCCCGGAGGTATCCGCCATGTCCGTCACCACCGCCGACGCCGCCACCACACCGGTCACCGACACCAACAACCCGACCGCAGCGCGCCTCCCCGGCGCCGGCGAAGGCGTCGGCCCCGGCGGCATCGACGTCGACAACCGTGCGACCTACATCAGCTTCGGGCTCGCCTACCTCTTGGGCCACGGCTCCGCCGCGGTCTCCAAGGGTGCGACGCCGCTGCTCGACCTGCCCGGCTGGCTGCCCATGGCCCTCCTCGGTGCCGGGCTGGCCGTCGGTACCGTGACGGCCACGGCCGCCGCCCTGCGCGCCCAGCGTGCCGCCGCCGAGCCGGACGACGTCCTCTCCGGCAAGCTCCTCGGCGCCGCCTGGGTCACCGCCTTCGCCTCCCTCTTCCTCGCCATCACGGGTCTGACGGCCACCCTCGACCTGCCCGACGTGCAGTCCCTGCTCTGGCCCACCGGCTCCGGCTTCGTCGTCGGCCTGCTCTACATCGCCGAAGGCGCCCAGCGCCGCAACCTCCTCCACTACGGCCTCGGCACCTGGCTCGCCCTGACCTCCGCCGGGGCCCTCCTCCTCGGCAGCCCCGGCCTCTACTGGGTCCTCACCCTCGCGGGCGGCGGCGCCTACGCCCTCGCGGCGATCCTCGAACGCCGGCGCCTGGCCGCCCCCACAGCCCCGCGAACCCCATAGGGCACACCCACCGAAGCCCTCCCCCTCCACCTCGCCATCGCCATCGCCATCGCCATCACGACCACGACCACGACCACCACCAAAGCAACAACGAGAGGAACACCATGCCCAGCAACAGCCCCTTCTCCCTCCCCGTCCAGCCCTCCCCGCGCCGGCGCCGACCGCGGACGCACGCACGCACCGCCGTCACGCTCGCGGCCGCACTCGCCGCCCTAGGCGTCCTCGCGAGCACCGCCCCCGCCCAGGCAGCCCCCACCCCCGCCCGGACGGCAGCCGCGCACCACACCGACGGGCTGAAGTGCGAGGGCAGGGGCACGGATTCCGACGCCCTCATCCGCTACCGGACCGACATCGTGATCAAGGCCCCGCTAAGCACCGTCTTCAAGCTGCAGACCGACATCGAGCGCTGGCCGTCATGGCAGGCGCCGGTCCTCTCCGCGCAGCGGCTCGACCACGGCCCGCTCCGCGCGGGCTCGCAGTTCCGGTGGACGACCCCGGCGCCCGCCACGCCCACCACCCCCGAGACCACCCTGAACATCACCTCCACCGTCCGCGACCTCGACCGGAACTCCTGCATCCGGTGGACAGGACCCGCGGTCGGCGAGGGGCTGAGTATCGACGAGGGCGTCCACGTCTGGAACTTCACCAAGGTCAAGGGCGGGGTACGCGTACAGACCGAGGAGACGTGGACGGGTGCCCAGGTCGAGGCGGACGTCCCCCTGGCGACCTCGATGCTCGGCGCGGGGCTGGAACAGTGGCTCCGCGAGCTGAAGACCACCGCGGAAGCCCACGCCGCCGGACCGTGCGCCTGATAAACGGCTCCCACCCGGCGTACGGTCCCCCGCTCACCCACCCCACGGTTCCCCGCCCACCCGGCGGGGAATACGCCACGCGCCGGAACCCACACAATCGGGCCCGGGGAACCCACACAGTCGGGCCCGGGGAACCCACACCCTCCGGCCCTGGGAACCCACGCCCTCTGGCCCTCGGAACCCACGCCATCGGACCCCACACCTGTGGCCGCCACAAGTTCTTTGCTTCCCGACCCATTCCTGACGCAGCGTCAGTTCAGTAATCTGGCCTTATCTGACACTGCGTCAGTTGTTGGCAGCGACACAGGAGCGGCGGACCGATGCTTGGATCAACCCACGGCACCCTCACCACCGACTCCCGCCGGGCCCGGGTCATCGCCTGCGGCGAGCAACCGGCCCCTGCCGTGCACGGCAGGCCGGCCGCCACCGACGACCTCGACGTCAGCGGCAGGCCGCTGTACGCCGGCGTACCCGATCTGGACCGCTTCTTCCGCCCCGAGTCGGTGGCCGTCGTCGGCGCCTCGGACGCCGAAGGACGACCGAACACCGGCATCACGCGCCAACTGCTGGCCTGGGCCGAGCGGGTGGGCGCGCGCCTCCACCCGGTGCACCCCACCCGAGAGACCGTGTTCGGTCTGGCCTGCGTCCCGTCGGTCGCGGATCTGCCCGAACAGGTCGACCTAGCCGTGCTGCTGGTCTCCGACCCGCTTCCCGTGATCGAGCAACTCGCGGAGACCAAGGTGCGGTTCGCGGTCGCCTTCGCGTCCGGGTTCGCCGAGACGGGAACCGTGGGCGCCGCGGCACAGACCCAACTGGCCGAAGCCGTGCAGCGTTCCGGAATCCGCTCCGGTCTGCGGCTGCTCGGCCCGAACACCAACCTCAACGCCTTCGAGAAGTTCCGCGACGACCTCGACGGGCCGGCGATCGCGCTGATCACCCAGTCCGGCCACCAGGGCCGTCCGGTCTTCACCCTCCAGGAACTGGGCATCCGCGTCTCCCACTGGGCGCCCACGGGCAACGAGGCCGACCTGGAGAGCGCCGACTTCATCTCCTACTTCTCCGAGCAGCCCGAGGTGGGCGCCATCGCCTGCTACGTCGAGGGCCTCAAGGACGGCCGCTCCTTCCTCCTCGCCGCCGACCGGGCCGCCCGGCGCGGGGTCCCCGTCGTCGCGGTCAAGGTCGGCCGCACGGAGACGGGCGCGCGCACGGCCGCCTCCCACACCGGCAAACTGACGGGCGCGGACGCGGTGGTGGACGCCGCGATGCGCCAGTACGGGGTCGTACGCGTCGACGGCCTCGACGAACTCCAGGACACGGCAGCCCTGTTGGCCCGCGCCAGGCCGCCGTCCGCCGACGGGGTGGCGGTCTACTCCATCTCCGGCGGTACGGGCGCCCACTTCTCGGACCTGGCGACGGAGGCGGGTCTGCAGCTGCCCGCACTCTCCGCCGCCAAGCAGGCGGAACTGCACCAGTGGATACCGGAGTACCTGGACGTCACGAACCCGATCGACAACGGCGGCCACCCGGTCGGCGACTGGCGGGGCCGCAAGATCATCGACGCGATCCTCGCCGATCCGGCCGTCGGGGTGCTGATCTGTCCGATCACGGGCCCCTTCCCGCCCATGAGCGACAGGCTCGCGCAGGACCTGGTGGACGCGGCGGAACAGACGGACAAACTGGTGTGCGTGGTGTGGGGTTCGCCGGTCGGCACGGAGTCCGCGTACCGCGACACCCTCCTCGGCTCCTCCCGGGTCGCGACCTTCCGCACCTTCGCGAACTGCATCACGGCGGTACGCGCCCACCTGGAGCACGCCCGCTTCACCGCCTCCTACCGCTCCCCCTTCGACGAGGCCCCGCGCACCCCGTCCCCCTCCTGCCGCAAGGCCCAGGCGCTGATGCGGCCGGGCAGCAGGCTGAGCGAACACGCGGCGAAACAACTGCTGCGGGCGTACGGGATCCGGGTGCCGCGCGAGCAGTTGGTGACCAGCGCGGCGGCCTCCGTACGGGCGGCCGGGCTGGTCGGGTACCCGGTCGTCATGAAGGCGTCCGGTGCGCGGCTCGCCCACAAGACGGAACTCGGCCTGGTCAAGATAGGACTGACCTCGGCCAGCCAAGTACGGGACGCGTACCGCGAGTTGACCGACATCGCCCGGTACGAGGACGTGTCGCTCGACGGGGTCCTGGTGTGCCAGATGGTGGAACAGGGGGTCGAGATGGTCGTCGGCGTGACCCACGACGACCTCTTCGGTCCGACGGTGACGGTCGGGCTGGGCGGCGTACTCGTGGAGGTCCTCCAGGACACCGCGGTACGGGTGCCGCCGTTCGGCGAGGACCAGGCTCGGTCGATGCTCGACGAGTTGCGGGGGCGGGCGCTGCTCGACGGCGTCCGCGGGCGGCCTCCGGCGGACCTCGACGCGCTGGTGGAGGTGGTGCTGCGGGTCCAGCGCATGGCCCTGGAACTGGACTCGGACCTGTCCGAACTGGACATCAACCCCCTGATGGTCCTGCCCCGCGGCCAGGGAGCGGTGGCCCTGGACGCCTTGGCAATCTGCCGCTGACCCACTGCGTGGGGCTGGGGGGAGCTGGGGGGTGCGTTTTCGACCGCGGGCCGGTGGGGGCTGGCCGCGCAGTTCCCCGCGCCCCTAAAGGGCGCCCCAGGGGCGCAAGGAACGGCGCGACAAGCCCCCACCGAACCCACACCCAACACACCAACGGCACCCCCCACCCCCTCAGCCCCCAGGCACCGCCGCACCCATCACACCGCCGCCACCCCCACCGCCTAAGGGGCGCGGGGAACTGCGCGACCAGCCCCCACCGGCCCGCACCCGACACACCCTCGGTACCCCCCCACCCCCCAGGGGCGCGGGGAACTGCGCAACAAGCCCCACCGGCCCGCACCCGACACACCCACCCCCTAACCCCCTCCCCTCCCCCCGGAGCCCCCGTGATCACTCACACCCTCGACACCACCACCCACGTCTCCTGGATCACCCTCAACCGACCGGAGGTCATGAACGCCATCACCCCCGAGCAACGGGAAGAACTCATCCGCCTCCTGGAAACCGCGTCCGCAGACGCGAACACCCGCGCAGTCGTCCTCACAGCCACCGGCCGAGGTTTCTGCACAGGCGCAGACCTCCGCGGAGGCCCACCCCCCAAGGACCGCCTCCCAGGAGACGTGTCCCGCGTCATAAAGAACGGCGCCCAGCGCCTCATCACCGCAGTCCTGGACTGCGAAAAACCGGTGATCGCCGCAGTGAACGGCACCGCAGCCGGCCTCGGCGCCCACCTCGCGTACGCCTGCGACCTGATCCTCGCCGCGGAATCGGCCAGATTCATCGAGGTGTTCGCCCGCCGCGGCCTCGTCCCCGACGGCGGCGGCGCCTACCTCCTCCCCCGTCTGATCGGCCCGCAGCGCGCGAAGGAGCTGATGTTCTTCGGCGACGCCCTCACCGCCACGGACGCCCACCGCCTCGGCCTGGTCAACCGGGTCATCCCGGACGGCGAGTTGGAGAAGACGGCCCGCGCGTGGGCCGAACGCCTGGCCGCCGGCCCCACCCGCTCCCTGGCCCTCACCAAGCAACTGGTGAACGCTTCACTGGACTCGGACCGCGCCACCGCGTTCACCGCCGAGGCCGCCGCGCAGGAGATCAACATGACGACGTCGGACGCCATGGAAGGCGTGACGGCGTTCGTGGAGCGCCGCACCCCGGACTTCACGGGCCGCTGAACACCGCCGAACGCCGGCGCACCCCTTCCCATCTGACGCCCCGTCACCTTCAATGGACGGTGTGATGGGACACGCAGGAATGGCCGCGGCAGCCGTCCGCTATCTGAGGTCGGCCGGGGAGCCGAAGACCACGGGACCGGTCGACCCGCTCCCGCGCCCGGACCTGCGCGCGGTCGGCGACGACGAACGCGCGCCGATCGACCCGGCCGAGTTCCGCCGCGTACTCGGAAACTTCGCCACGGGCGTCACCGTCATCACAGCCCCGGCCCCGGCCCCGACCACAGATCCGGAGTCCGCCCCCGCCGGCTTCGCCTGTCAGTCGTTCGCCGCGCTGTCCCTCGACCCGCCCCTGATCGCATTCATGGTCGCGCGTACGTCCACGACCTGGCCGCGTATCGCCCGCGCGGGCGTCTTCTGCGTGAACGTGCTCGGCGCGCACCAGGGCGACCTGTGCCGCGGTTTCGCGGTGAGCGGCTCGGACAAGTTCGCCGGTGTCGCCCACGAACCGTCGCCGGTCTCCGGTTCGCCCCGCCTGGCCGGCGCCACCGCGTGGATCGACTGTGCCGTCCACGCGGTCCACACGGGCGGCGACCACCTGATCGTGGTGGGCCGGGTGAACGCCCTGGGCACCCCCGACCCCGACGCCGACGGCAACGGCGCCGCCCCACTCCTCTTCCACCGTGGCCGCTTCGGCGACTTCACGACCTGACACCGTCCGGGACCGGCCCTAGGACCGGTCCGGGGCGAGAACCATCTCCTGCGGCACCGCCCTGCGCCGGATCACCAGCGCCATCAGCGCGGCCACCGCGCACAGCGCCCCGGAGGCGTACCACATCACGTTGTACGAGCCGAAGGCGTCGCGGGCCACACCGCCGAGGAAGGCGACCAGTGCGGCCCCCACCTGGTGGGAGGCCAGGACCCAGCCGAAGACGATGGCGCTGTCGTCGCCGAACCGGTCGCGGCACAGGGCGATGGTGGGCGGGACGGTGGCGACCCAGTCGAGCCCGTAGAAGACGATGAAGAAGACCATCGGCGGGTGCACCGAGGGGCCAAGCAGCAGGGGGAGGAAGAGGAGCGAGACGCCGCGCAGGGCGTAGTAGACCGCGAGCAGCCGGCGCGGGTCGAAGCGGTCGGTGAACCAGCCGGAGGCGATCGTGCCGACGACGTCGAAGACACCGATGACGGCGAGGAGCGAGGCAGCCGCCGTGATGGGCATGCCGTGGTCGTGGGCGGCGGGCACGAAGTGGGTCTGGATCAGGCCGTTCGTCGAGGCACCGCAGATCGCGAAGGTCCCCGCGAGCAGCCAGAAGTGTCCTGTACGCGCGGCGGCGACGAGGACCTTCACGGCTCGGCGCGCGGCCCCCGGCACGGGCGGCGGCTTCTCGACGAACTCCGTCGCCCCGTACGGTTTGAGGCCCACGTCCGCCGGGTGGTCGCGCAGCAGCAGCCAGACGAACGGCACGACCGCGAGCGCCGCCAGGGCCACGGTCACGGCGGCCGGTCGCCAGCTGTGCTCCGAGACGATCCACGACAGTACGGGCAGGAAGATCAGCTGGCCGGAGGCCGAGGCCGCGGTGAGGATGCCGGTGACGAGGCCGCGCCGCTCGGTGAACCAGCGGTTGGTGACGGTGGCGGCGAAGGCGAGGGCCATCGAGCCGGACCCCAGGCCCACGAGCAGCCCCCAGCACAGCAGCAGCTGCCAGGCCGCGGTCATCCACACGGTGGCGCCGGAGCCGACCGCGATCACGACGAGCGCGAGCGCGACGACCCGCCGGATGCCGAACCGGTCCATCAGCGCCGCGGCGAACGGCGCCGTCAGCCCGTACAGCGCGAGGTTGACGGAGACCGCGAGGCCGATCGTGCCGCGCGACCAGTCGAACTCGTCGTGCAGCGGGTCGATCAGCAGACCCGGCAGGGAACGGAAGGCCGCCGCGCCGATGATCGTCACGAAGGTGACGGCGGCGACGAACCACGCCCGGTGCACGCGCGTACGCCGCCGCGCGGCTCCGCCGGTTCCGGGGTCCTGCGCGGGTGCCGCCTCGCTCGCGGCGTCGGTTGTCTGGGTCACGTCACCGAGCTTCCGTCCTCGGCCCTCCCCGAACGAGTGGCCCGAAGGACAGCATTCGCTAGGATCGGGCCATGGGTACGCACACGTCGGACACCCCGCCCCCTCGGCACCGCGTCGTCGTCCTCGCCCTGGACGGCCTCCTCCCCTTCGAGCTGGGCATCCCTCAGCGCATCTTCGGACGCGCCAAGGACACCCAGGGCCGCAGGCTGTACGAGATCGTCACCTGCTCCGTCCGGCCGCCGGGCCCGGTCGAGACGGACGCCGACTTCTCCGTCCTGGTCGAGAACGGCCCGGAGGCCCTGGCCACCGCCGACACCGTGGTTGTTCCTGCCTCGTACGAGCTGGGGCCGGTCCACGACGAGGGCGTGCTCACCGACGAGCTGGCCGCGGCCCTCGCCCTGATCCGGCCGGGCACCCGGCTCGTCTCGATCTGCACGGGCGGGTACGTCCTGGCCGCCGCCGGGCTGCTCGACGGGCGCCCGGCGACCACGCACTGGGCGTCCGCCGAACACTTCCAGCGCCTCTTCCCGAAGGTGCGGGTCGACGCGGACGTGCTGTTCATCGACGACGGGGACGTGCTGACCTCCGCCGGGGTCGCGGCGGGCATCGACCTGTGCATCCACATCGTGCGCCGCGACCACGGGACCGCCGTCGCGAACGAGGTGGCCCGGCGCACGGTGGTGCCTCCGCACCGGGACGGCGGGCAGGCGCAGTACATCGAACGGCCTGTTCCGGAGCCGCAGTTGGCCACCACGATCGGGGCGCGGGCGTGGGCGCTGAGCCGGTTGCACGAGCCGATCCAGTTGCGGGACATGGCCGCGCAGGAGGCGATGTCGGTGCGGACGTTCACGCGGCGGTTCCGGGAGGAGGCGGGGGTCAGTCCCGGTCAGTGGCTCACGCAGCAGCGGGTCGAACGGGCCCGCCATCTACTGGAGTCCACGGACCTGTCGATGGACCAGGTCGCGGCGGACTCGGGTTTCGGCACGGCCCAGTCGATGCGCCAACACCTCCAATCGGCCCTAGGAGTCACCCCCACGTCCTACCGCCGAACATTCCGCTAGCCCCCGCATGTCCTCAGGGGCTCCGCCCCCGAACCCCCGCTGCGCAGTTCCCCGCGCCCCCAGGTACCCAGGGGCGCGGGGAACTGCGCGGCCAACCCCCACCGACCCCGCACCCACAAACCCACGCAGGCCCCCACCCCCCAGGGGCGCGGGGAACGGCGCAATCTTTTGCCTTTAGGGGCGCGGGGAACGGCGCAATCCTTAGGGCCCGCCCCCACCGGACCCGCACGTTCCTAGAACGTCAATACAGCCCGGGCCGCAAGCCCGACCCGCGCATCGGCGACCGCCTTCTCGAACTCGTCCACCCCATACGTCTCCGTCACCAGCTCATCCAGCAACAACCGCCCCTCCCGATACATCTCCGCATACAGCGCAACATCCCGCTGCGGCCGAGAAGACCCGTACCGGCACCCGAGGATCGACTTGTCCAGGTACATCGACGAGACGAGGAAGGACGCCTCGGCGCCGGCGGGCGGCACGCCCAGCAGTACCGCCTGCCCCTGCCGGTCGAGCAGATCGACGGCCTGCCGTACCAGCTCCACCCGCCCCACGCACTCGAAGACGTGATCCGCCCCCGTCGGCAGGACGTCCCGCACCCCCTCCACGGACGTGAAGAAGTGCCCGGCCCCGAACCGCCGGGCCACCCCCTCCTTCGCCGGATTCGAATCCACCGCGATCACGGTCAGCGCGCCGGCGATCCGCGCGCCCTGGATCACGTTGAGCCCGATCCCACCGGTCCCGATGACGACCACGCTGTCCCCGTGCTCGACCCGCGCCCGGTTCAGCACGGCCCCGACCCCGGTGAGCACGCCGCACCCGATCAGCGCGGCCGACGCCATCGGGATGTCCTTCGGGATCCGTACGGCCTGGACGGCCTTCACCAACGTCCGTTCGGCGAAGGCGGAGTTGGACGCGAACTGGTACAGCGGCCGGCCGTCCCGCAGAAACGGCCGCTGCGGCATCCCGATGGCCTTGCGGCACATGGTGGGCCGCCCCCGGTCGCACGCGTCGCACGCACCGCAGTTCGCGAGCGTGGACAGGGAGACGTGGTCGCCGGGCTGCACATGGGTGACGCCCGCGCCCACCTCCGCCACGACACCCGCGCCCTCGTGCCCGAGCACGACGGGTACGGGGAAGGGGATGGTGCCGTCGATCACGGAGAGGTCGCTGTGGCACAGCCCCGCCGCCGAGACCGCGACCAGCACCTCGCCCGGCCCCGGATCCCGTATCTCCAGGTCGTCCACCACCTGGGCCTGCTCACCGTCGAAGATCACGCCCTTCATGGCCTCAGCCCTTCGCTTCCCTGGGAAGGCCGAGCACACGCTCGGCGATGATCGTGCGCTGGATCTCGTCCGAGCCGCCGTAGATGGTGTCGGCGCGGCTGAAGAGGAACAGGTGCTGCAGCGCGTCCAGTTCGTAGGGCGCCCCGGCCGACCAGTCCGCGGGACCGACCGCCGCCCCGGCCCCCCGCACGCGCATCGCCAGTTCGCCGAGCCGCTGATGCCACCGGCCCCACATCAGCTTGGCCACACTGGGAGCGCCCCGGTCCGCCGAACTCCCCAGCGTCCGCAGGGCGTTCCACCGCATGGTGCGCAACTCGGCCCACTGGCGCACGAGCAGGTCGCGGACGACCGGGTCGTCGGCGGCCCCCGAGGCGACGGCCGTCTCGACCACCTGCGCCAACTCCTGCGCGAAACCGACCTGCTGGGCCAGCGTGGAGACTCCGCGCTCGAAGCCGAGCAGGCTCATCGCGACCTGCCAGCCGTTGCCCTCGCCGCCGACGAGATGCTCGGCACGTGCGTGCGCCCCGTCGAAGAAGACCTCGTTGAACTCGCTGGTCCCGGTCATCTGCCGGATCGGCCGCACGTCGATGCGCCCGGGCTGGTCCATGGGTACGAGCAGAAAGCTCAGCCCGCGATGCCGCCGCGACCCCGCCTCCGTACGCGCCAGCACGAAACACCAGTCCGCCTCGTGCGCCAGCGAGGTCCAGATCTTCTGCCCGCTGATCCGGTACCCGTCCGCCTCCCGCACGGCCTCCGTACGGATGCCCGCGAGGTCGGACCCGGCTCCGGGTTCGCTGTACCCCTGGCACCACAGCTCGTCACCGGAGGCGATGGGCGGCAGGAAACGGTTCTTCTGCTCCTCACTGCCGTGCGCGATGAGCGTGGGAGCCAGCAGTTTCTCCCCGATGTGCCCACTGCGCGCAGGCGCCCGGACCCGCGCGTACTCCTCGGCCCACACCACCTGCCGTTCCAGCCCGACCGCACGATTCCCGTACCCCTCGACCCCCCACCCGATCCCGATCCACCCCCCACCCCCGAGAACCCGCTCCCAGCCCCTACGGTCCCCGACACCCCCCACATGCTCAGCAAGCCACCCCCGCACCTCATCCCGAAAGGCTTCATCCTCCGCGCTGACCCCAAACTCCATGAGCCCCTCCACCACCCGTCGACCGACCCACCCAGGGGCGCGGGGAACGGCGCGACCAGCCACAACGCACCCGCACCCGCTTCTCCTCGGGGGCGCGGGGAACTGCGCAAAAGCCACAGCGAACCCGCACCCATCGCTTTCCGGGGCGCGGGGAACGGCGCGACCAGCCACAGCCGACCCGCACCCACCCACGACCAACCCCTACGTCGCCCCCCTCGCGGCCCGAGCAGCCCGCTCCATCTCCTGCACCCGCTCCAGCAACGGCATGGGATCCACCCCCACGCTCCCCGGCAGAAAGTCCGCAATCCGCTCAGGCGTCCACCCCCCTTCCGCATACCCGGCACGGAGTTCCCGCGGCTGCGCCCACACCGCGATCTTCGGCCCCGCCACGGTGTACACCTGCCCGGTGATCCCTTCCTCCCGGGCCCGCCCGGACAGCAGGTACACCACGAGCGCGGCCACATCCTCCGGCTCACCGATCTCCGTCAGCTCCATCGGCACGTTCGCGGACATCCGCGTACGGGCGACCGGCGCGACCGCGTTCGCCGTCACCCCGTACTTGTGGAGCCCGAGCGCCGCGCTGCGGACGAGCGAGATGATCCCGCCCTTGGCCGCGCTGTAGTTGGCCTGCGAGACGGACCCCTGGTGGTTGCCGCTGGTGAACCCGATCAGCGTCCCGGCCCCCTGCTTGCGCATGACGGCGGACGCCGCGCGGAACACGGTGAACGTGCCCTTCAGATGCGTGGCGATCACCGGGTCCCACTCGTCCTCGGACATGTTGAAGAGCATGCGTTCGCGCAGGATCCCGGCCACGCAGACGACTCCGTCGAGCCGCCCGTACGCCTCCAGGGCCGTGTCGACGATCCGCTGTCCGCCCGCCATGGTGGAGATGTCGTCGGCCACGGCGACCGCTTCCCCGCCGGCCGCCCCGATCTCCTTGACGACGGCGTCGGCGACCGAACTGCTCGGTTCCGAGCCCTCGATGGAGACGCCGTAGTCGTTGACGACGACCCGTGCGCCCTCGGCCGCGGCCGCCAGCGCCACCGCGCGTCCGATGCCCCGGCCCGCCCCGGTCACGGCGACGACCCTGCCTTCCAGGAAGTTCCCCACGCCCCGGCCCCTTCCCGCAGTTTCTGACGGTCCGTTAGATTTGCCTCGGCTCAGATTCTACGACCCGTCAGATACCTGGAGACAAGCCCCGGGGAGTACTCATGTCACTGCCGGCCGAGTTCCACGAGATCGCCAAGCGCGTCAACAACTGGGGGCGTTGGGGCGCCGACGACGAGATCGGCACCCTGAACCTGATCACCGACGAGGTCGTACGCGGGGCCGCCGCGAGCGTCCGGACCGGCCGTCGCGTTCCGCTCGCACTCCCCCTGCGCCAGGACGGCGTGCAGACGGGGATGATCCCGGGCCGGGTCGATCCGCTGCACACGATGGTGCAGATCAACCAGGAGCTGTTCGGCCCCGGCACGATCGCGTGCAGCGACGACGCCGTGACGATGGGCCTCCAGGCGGCCACGCACTGGGACGCGCTCAGTCATGTCTCGCACTCGGGCAGGCTCTACAACGGCCGCCCCGCCGACACGATCACCGCCCACGGGGGCGCCGAGTTCAACGGCATCGACAAGCCCGGGCACATCGTCTCGCGCGGCGTCCTGCTGGACGTGGCCCGGGCGCTCGGCGTGGAGCGCCTGGACAGCGGGCACGCGGTGACTCCGGAGGACCTGGAAGCGGCCGAGGAACTGAGCGGCACGAAGGTCGGCGCGGGCGACATCGTCCTCGTACGCACCGGTCAGATCCAGCTCCTCCTCGCGGGCAACCGGCAGGGGTACGCCTTCCCCTCCCCCGGTCTGTCCGTGCGCACCCCGGAGTGGTTCCACGCCCGCGATGTCGCGGCGGTCGCGAACGACACCCTCACCTTTGAGATATTTCCTCCTGAAATAGAGGACTTGTGGCTACCCGTCCACGGCCTCCACCTGGTCGAGATGGGCATGCTTCAGGGCCAGAACTGGAATCTCGAAAAGTTGTCCACAGCCTGTGGAGAAGTCGGCAGCTCTACGTTCCTGCTGTCGGCGATGCCCGAACCCTTCACCGGCGCCACGGGAACCCCCGTCGCACCGGTCGCGATCCTCTGACGCGCCCAGGACCCCAGGAGTCCAGAAACCCGGAACCCGGACGAACTTGGAACCCGGACCGCAGAACCAGGAAACCGGCCCAACGGACCCGAAATCCCGAGCCCCGAACCCCGAGCCTCACCGCAGGACCACCGGGCCGGCTGGCGGCGCGTCTCGCCCACGTACGACCACACCCGGGCGAGAGGAGCCCCCACCCCACCCCGGGCGCGGCACCGCGCGCCGCCATCCGGCTCTCCGGCGCGCCTGCCCCTGGCCCCGCAGGAGCCGACGCCGAATCGCGATCCGCGCTCGCCGAGGGCTCCCGTCACCGAAGACCTCGACGTCCCCTCACGGCGAATCGCTGAACACAAGCGTGACGAAACGGACACGGGCCGTCAACACCTGTTCGACGATTCATGCCATTGGCGCCCTTTGTGACGCTCACGGGCGGAAGCACGGCCCGGCGCACTCGACATCACCGACCGCCAGGGCCCCGGACCGCGTGCCACCCGTGCGCCAGCGGGCGCGCCCGTGCCCGAGCGCCCGCTCCCGCGTGACGGGCCCCGGCGGGGGGCCGGTGCCTACACGGCCTCGTACGCCATGTCCCCGTAGACCACGGGAGATGCCACCGAAGACACCACCGGCGCCGCGTCGCATCCCGTGACGAGAGTGGTCGCCGACGAACATCGGTCCACCTCGCACCAGATGCGTTTCCCGGCACCCTCGGCGCTCCAGCCCCACCGGTCGGCGAGACCGTCGACGAGAGCGAGGCCACGGCCGTTGGTGTCGTCGCCGTCCGCGCAGCGCGGGCGCGGGGCCCGGGTGCTGGCGTCGACGACCTCCAGGCGGACGGTCGCGACGACCTCCCCGACGGCCCGCTCACCGGCTGTCGGCGCGCTCGCCGCGTCCGGCATGAACAGCCGCAGGACGGCGGGGCGGCCGGTGTGCACCACGGCGTTGGTGACCAGCTCCGAGACGAGCAGGATCAGCGTCTCGGCCAGCGGCTCATCGGCCTCTATCCCGGAACCCGCGAGCCGCGAACGGGCCCACCTCCGGGCTCGCCCCACCTCCGCGGGGTCGGGCCGGATCTCCAGCTGCACTTGAAGCACCTGCACCGCTCACACCATCCGAACCGGCGGACACATCGCCTCGCGCCTCGCAAGGGCCACGATCGTGGTCAGAAAAGGGCTCACGGAACGTGATTCCCTCAGGAGACAGCATGGTTGACGTACAGTCACCCCAACAAGCGCTTCGGGCATATTCCAGCGCGAAGGAGTACGCGTGCGGCATACTGTGCGACGCTCGCCACGGGGAGTCGAACAGGCAGGAACGGTCCTGCTTCCTGCCCCGCGAGCGGCACGCATCGCCGGATCCGGGGCTGCCCCAGGGGCAACACCGTGATGGCCCGGCATCAGAACCACTCGCATCCCACACAAGGTACCGGAGCAGGCCGCCGACTCCAGGCCGTGACGAGTCACGCGTAGGACACAACCCGATATCGACGCTCGGTCATTCCGGTATGCCACGTTCCGCGACGTCCGTCCCCTTCGGCCGCTCCCACTCCCTCGCGGGAGTGCCACGATCGGCGGCATTCGGCACCGCCCGGCTCCCGCGGCTCACGTCCCGGGCCGTGCCGCCGGCGCCAGCAGATCCTCCGCGAGCGCCTCCTCGGCCGCCGCCGCGCCCTCCCCGCGGCGGGCCCGCGACCAGGCCCGTTTGAGGTGGAGGTGTACATCGGACTCCCAGGTGAATCCCATCCCGCCGTGCACCTGGAGGCAGTCGCGGGCCCCCCGCTCGGCCGCCTCGTCGGCCAGCAGCCGGGCCGCCGCGATGTCGAGCGGATCGGCGGTGACGGCCGCCGCGTACACCGCCGCGCGGGCCACTTCCACCCGCACCAGCATCTCCGAGCACAGGTGTTTCACCGCCTGGAAGGCCCCGATCGGCTGCCCGAACTGCTCACGGGTCCGGGCGTGTTGCACGGCCAGCGCACAGGTCCACGCGGCGGAGCCGAGCTGTTCGGCGGCGGTCAGCAGGGCGGCGACCGGGTCGGGGGGCGCGGCCCGGGGCACGCGGTGCAGGGGCGTCAGCGGATCGACGGACCGCAGGGCGACGGCTCCGGTCACCTCGCCCCGTACGACGTCCGCCTCGTCCAGCCATTCGACGAGGTTGCCGTCGACGGCGGCGACGACGCACGTGCCGGTGGCCGCGCCCGGCACCTCACCGGCCGCGAGGTGGGTGGCCACGAGCGGTCCGGGCAGCAGCGCCCGGCCGGCCTCCTCGAAGGCGAGCACCGCCTCGGGCAGTCCGAGCCCGACCCCGCCCCGCTCCTCCGGCAGCCGCAGCGCGAAGAACCCGGCCTCGCCCAACTCACGCCAGAGCGACCGATCGAGCCCACCGACGGCGCCCCGCTCCCCGGAGCCGGTGCGTTCCCCTCTCTCCGGGTCCACGGCGGCCCGCAACCGCTCCCGCCCGAACCGCCGCACCAGCAGCTCGCGCACCCCGGCCCGTAACGCCCGTTGATCTTCGGTGAGTTGGAAGTCCACCGGTTCACCGTCCCTTCGGGAGACCCAGAATGCGCTCGGCCACGATGTTCCGCTGGATCTGCGAGGTCCCGGCCGCGATGGTGTACGAGAGCGACGACAGCCGGTCGACCGTCCACTCCCGGCCCAGATCGAGCCCCTCGGGACCCAGCACCTCGGCCGCCGCGTCGTACAGCTCCTGCCGCGCCTGCGAGTACCGCAGCTTGAAGACCGAGCCGCCCACGCCCGGCACTCCGCCACCGCGCTCGGACTCGCTCACGTTCCACTGCGTCAGCCGCCACAGGGCCCGGAACTCGGCGTTGAGCCTGCCGAGCCTGCGCCGCAGCGGCACGTCGTCCCACCGGCCGTTCTTCCGGGCCTCGCGCGCCACCTCGCCGAGCACCCGCCGACAGGCCACCACCTCGCCCACGAAGGCGGTGCCGCGCTCGAAGGACAGCGTCACCATGGTCACGCGCCAGCCGTCGTTCTCCTCACCGACCCGGTTGGCGACGGGCACCCGCACCTCGTCGAGGAAGACCTCCGCGAACTCCGCGGACCCGGCGAGCGTACGAAGCGGCCGTACGGTGATGCCCGGCGCGTCCATCGGCATCGCCAGCCAGGTGATCCCGCGATGCTTCGGCGCCGACCCGTCGGTCCGCACCAACAGCTCGCACCAGTCGGCGACTTCGGCGTGCGAGGTCCAGATCTTGGAGCCGCTGACCACGTAGTCGTCGCCGTCGCGCCACGCGCGCGTGCGCAGCGACGCGAGGTCGGACCCGGCGTCCGGCTCGCTGAACCCCTGGCACCACACCTCCTCGCCGCGCAGCACGGGCGGCAGCCACCGCGCCCGCTGCCGGGCGCTTCCCTCGGCGGCGATGGTCGGCCCGGCATGCAGCAGCCCGACGAAGTTGGCCCCTACGTAGGGAGCACCCGCCTTCTCGGTCTCCTCCAGAAAGATCAGATGCCGGGTCGGCGTGGCGCCACGGCCTCCCGCGTCGACCGGCCAGTGCAACCCCGCGTACCCGGCGTCGTACAGCAGCCGCTGCCACCCGAGGTCGTACGCGCGCCGCCCCGGCCAGTCGTCGGCCGAGGGCTTGGGAGGCAGCCCGGGAAGTACCTCACCCAGCCACTCCCGCAACCGCGCCCGGAACTCCTCGTCCTCGTCCGAGTACGAAAGATCCATTACCTGTCGCGGTCCAGGTCGAGGCCCAGCATGCGGATGGCGTTGCCGCGCATCAGCTTGTAGACGGTCTCGTCGTCGAGGCCCTTCACATGGTCGAGGGCGACTTCCTTGGTGTGCGGGAAGGTCGAGTCGACGTGCGGATAGTCGGTCTCGAACGTGGCGTTGTCGCGTCCCACCACGTCCAGGGAGGCGACCCCGTGCTTGTCGCGGAAGAAGCAGCAGAAGATCTGCCGGTAGTAGTACGTAGAAGGCGGTTCGGGAATCAGATCCCGCACCCCGCCCCAGGCCCGATGCTCCTCCCACACGTCATCGGCCCGCTCCAGCGCGTACGGGATCCACCCCATCTGCCCCTCGCTGTAGGCGAGTTTGAGCCGGGGGAACTTCACGAGCACCCCGCTGAACAGAAAGTCCATCATCGAGGCCATGGCGTTGTTGAAACTCAGGGACGCCTGCACGGCGGGAGGGGCATCCGGCGACGCGGCGGGCATCTGACTGCTGCTGCCGATGTGCATGTTGACGACCGTCCCGGTCTCCTGGCAGACCGCGAAGAACGGATCCCAGTACCCGGAGTGGATGGACGGCAGCCCCAGATGGGTCGGGATCTCCGAGAACGTCACCGCCCGCACGCCCCGAGCCGCGTTGCGCCGGATCTCGGCGACGGCGAGGTCGATGTCCCAGAGCGGAATGATGCACAGCGGAATCAGCCGCCCCCCGCTGTCGCCGCACCACTCCTCGACCATGAAGTCGTTGTAGGCGCGCACGCAGGCCAGCGCGACCTCCTTGTCGTGCGCCTCGGCGAAGGTCTGCCCGCAGAACCGCGGGAAGGTGGGGAAACACAGGCTCCCCTCCACATGATTGGCGTCCATGTCCTTGAGCCGCTCGACCGGATCCCAGCACCCGGGCCGCATCTCCTCACGGGTGATGCCCTCGAGCGTCATCTCGTCCCGGTCGAAGCCGACGGCGGCGATGTTGCGCTTGTACGGGAACTTCAGGTCCTCGTAGATCCACCAGTCGGTAGGCGGCCCGTCCGGATCCATGGTGATCCGGTACTTGCCGGCCACGTACGCCAGCTCGCCGATCCCGGCCGTCAGCGGTTTCGGCCCCCGGTCCCGGTATTTCCTCGGCAGCCAGGTCTCGAAGAGGTGGGCGGGCTCGATCACATGGTCGTCGACGCTGATGATCCGAGGCAGTTCGGTCATGAGTCCAGCCCTCTCCGGCGGCAAATCTGATGACCCGTCAGAAGGCAGGCTAGCCCCGCACCCCTGGACCGACAAGGCGCAGACGCCTACGCTCTCCACGCGACCTGACTACCCGTCAGTTACCTTGGCCATCAGCGGTGAGGAGCACGGGCATGCCCACGGACACCGCGCACACACTCGACACCTCCCGCACCTTCTGGGAACTCGTCGAACGCCGCGCCGCACTCACCCCCGACCGCCCGGTCCTCCTCCAGGACGACCGCACCCTGACCTTCGAGGAGCTGCGCGCGGGCGCCGAACGCACGGCGGCGGGCCTGCACGACATGGGCGTAAGCCCCGGAACGGTGGTCGCCTGGCAGCTGCCCACCCGTATCGAGACCGTCGTCCTCGCGATGGCCCTGACACGGCTCGGCGCGGTCCAGTCGCCGATCATCCCCATCTACCGCGACCGGGAGGTGTCCTTCGCGCTCCACACCTCGCAGGCGGAGTTCTTCGCGGTCCCCGGCACCTGGCGCGACTTCGACCACACCGCCATGGCCGAACGCATCGCCGCGCGCGGCACCTTCGAGGCGTACGCCACCCTCCCCGCCGGCGACCCCGCATCACTCCCCGCCCCGCCCACCACCGGGACGGACGTGCGCTGGATCTACTGGACGTCCGGCACGACCTCGGACCCCAAGGGCGTCCTGCACACGGACCGTTCACTCATAGCCGGCGGCAGCTGCCTCGCCCACGCCCTGCACCTCTCGGAGGCCGACACGGGCTCGATCGCGTTCCCCTTCGCCCACATAGGCGGCCCCGACTACCTGGTCATGCTGCTGCTGTACGGGTTCCCGGCGGTCCTCTTCGAGAAGTTCGCGCTGCCGGACGCACTGGAGGGCTACCGCAGGCACGGGGTGACGGTGGCGGGCGGTTCGACGGCGTTCTACTCCATGTTCCTGGCGGAACAACGCAAGCAGCCGGACACCGGACTCATCCCGACCCTGCGCCTCCTGGCCGGCGGCGGCGCCCCCAAGCCCCCCGAGATCCACCACGCGGTCGTACGCGAGATGGGCGTGAAACTCACCCACGGCTACGGCATGACGGAGGTCCCGATGATCACCATGGGCTCCCCGGACGACACCGAGGAGAACCTGGCGACGACGGAGGGCAAACCCCCACCGGGCATGGAGATCCGCATCACGAACAACGAGGTACGCCTGCGCGGCGAAGCGGTGTGCGCGGGCTACCTGGACCCCGACCAGACGAAGGAGGCCTTCGACGAGGACGGCTTCCTGATCACGGGGGACCTCGGCCACCTCACCCCCACCGGCCACCTGGTCCTGACGGGCCGACTGAAGGACGTGATCATCCGCAAGGGCGAGAACATCAGCGCCAAAGAACTGGAGGACCTACTGCACAACCATCCGGCAATCGCGGACGCAGCAGTCATAGGCCTCCCCGACACAGAACGAGGAGAAAGAGTCTGCGCGGTGATCGAGCAGATCACCGGAACCACGCCCCTCACCCTCCCCGAGGTGACGGCCCATCTGCGCGCGGAAGGACTGTCCCCCCACAAGCTGCCGGAGCAACTGGAGGTGGTGGACGCCCTTCCGCGCAACGAGACGCTGCGCAAGGTGCTGAAGTACCGGCTCCGGGAGCGTTACTCGGGCACCGTGAAGTAGCGGGCGAAGGCACTCACGATGTCGGGCTCGGTGACCACTCCATCGGCGTCCGAGTCGAGAGCGCCGGCCGCGGTGGCAGCGGTGTCCCCGGGCACACCCAGGGCCTTGAGGATCCGCGCGGTCTCGTCGACGGTCACGGAGCCGTCCCCGTCGCCGTCCGCGACGGCGAGCGCCGCGTCCAGGAAGGGGCGGGCGATCTCGGCGAAGCGGTCGGGGTTGTCGCGCAGCCGCTTCACGGCCCCGTTCACGAACTCCTCGCGGGTGATCCGCTGATCACCGTCCCGGTCCGCTATGCCCGCCATGCCCTGCCAGAAGGCCTCCGCGCCGATGTACAGGGCCTGGCCCTTGTCGCACCGGGCCGTCGTGGCGAACTCGGCGAGCAGCGCCTTCGTCGCCGCGTTGAAGTCCTCGCGGTCGATGTAGCCGTTGCCGTCCTGATCGAAGCCGGCGAACCGGGCGGCGATCTTCCGCTCGTACTCGGTACTGACCATGTCTTTCGGGCCGCCTTACCTCACGTGGGTACGTCTGGCAGGAGCGTACGACGACCAGCCCCCTCGGGGAGCCGGAAAACGACGCTTGCGCCAAGACCGGGGGAAATCCGCGACAACACCGTCACGAACACACCCAACGACCTTCCCCCTGCGTGACGGGAATCACGCCGAAAGTGAACTCGCCTCATCGTCCACGGCGGCGTCGACATCGGCGTACGCGTCGAAGAGCCTGCGCACACCGAGGGCACCCAGCACCCGGTTGACGTGCGACCCGTCCTCGGCCCCCTGCGCGGGGAGGATCACCCGCAGACGCCCCTGACAGGAACGGATCAGCCGCCGCGAGGCGATGAGCACACTCACGCCGCTGGAGTCGCAGAACAGCACCCCGGACAGATCCAGCACGACATCCCGCCGCCCGTCGGCCACGGCCTCGTGCACCCGCTGCCGCAGCACGGGCGAGGTCACCAGATCCATCTCACCCGAAACCCGCACGACGGCCCAGCCGCGCTGCTCGCCTTCGGTCACCCTGAGCGTCACGCGTCTGTCCCTCGCTCGACAATGTCGGACCCGGAAACGGAAGCCACAACGTCACTTCCCTGCTGCGTGGCTGCCCCACCCCCGCGCCGCGAAACACGGAATTTCGAATCGAAACGCACCCCACACGCCCCCTTCCGATCAGACGCACTCCCACCCGGCCACCCCCAACCAGAACAATTCACCCACCACCCCACCCAAAGTAAGTACAGCAACACACACCGCAACAATCCCCCTACCACCCCACCCCCTCCCCGGGGCGCGCATTGCCACAAAGGGGCGTGCGTCACCACGGGTGCCGACTACATTCGTGAGGAGACCGGAGAGGAGAATCCGGTGGACACGGGCACAGGCGCACAGCACGAACAGGGGCGAGGGGGCCGCATGGCCAGAAGGGACACGCCACCCCGCTGGGACCGCAAGATGCAACAGCGGCTCGCGCGGGGGGAGGCAGCCGCGCTCGGCGAGCTCTATGACCGCTTCGCTTCACTCGTGCACGGTCTCGCCCACCGCGTACTCGGCGACGAGCACGCGGCCGACGGCATCACCCGCGAGGTCTTCGCCCACGTCTGGGAGAACCCCGAGTCCTACGACCCCAAACAGGGCCCCCTGCGCTCCTGGGTCGCCACCCTGACGCACCGCCTCGCCGTACAGCGCCTGCGCACCACGGAGACCGCCGCGCTCGCCCAGGACGGCACGGACGACACCGCCGAACTGGAACGCAAGGTCCGCCGCGCCTCCGTGGCGGCCCGCGCCGACTACATCGTCACGTCCATGCCGACCCCGCTGCGCACCGCCCTGGAACTCGCCTACTTCCAGCGCCGCGACTACCGCCAGACCGCCGCGGACCTGGGCGTCACCGCGGACGAGGCCCGCCGCCGCCTGCGCCTGGGCCTCCAACTCCTCTCCACGGCCCACGACACACCGGGAACACCCCCCGACCAAGGGGGCACAAGGTGAACAGCGCAAACCCTTTCGACGAGTACGAAGAAGAACCGAACCCCCAGAACCCCCCACGCATACCGATTCCACGCACCTCCATAGAGGACACGGGCCTCCCCCTCCCCACCCCTCCCCTCCTCCTCGAACACCGGGTGCTGAAGGCGCTGCTGGGCGCCTGGGCGCTGGCGGCCTGCTCGCCCGAGGAGACGGCGGCGGTGGAGGATCATCTCGGCGGCTGCGGCGCCTGCGCGGACGAGGCCCTGCGCCTGCGTGAAGCCGTGGGCCTCCTGCACCCGCCGGAGACCCTCGACCTGGACCCGGCCCTGCGCACCCGCGTCCTGCAGGCCTGCCTGACCCGCCGCCCGCCCCGGATCCCGGTCCCCTCCTGGGCCACCCCGTACGACGCGGAGACCGCCCGCCTGGACGCCCTGCTCCAGGACATCGGCGACGCCGAGTGGCACGCCCCGGTGCGACTGCGCTGGTTCGACGGCAAGGAACCCATCAGCCGACGCACCACCGTCGCCGGAGTGATCGCCCACCTCCTGACCGTGGACGGCCTGGTCGCCGTCACACTCGGCCTGGAAGACCCCCTGGAAACCCGGACGGACACCCCCACCCCCACCCCCTCGGCCCGCACCGAGGCCTTCTGGGGCGCAGCCCACTTCCCGCCCACCCGTTCCGTACGCGGTCCCTGGCGCGAGCAGTCCCACAACCTCGTCCGCACGGTGGCCTTCGCGGGCGGAGGCTCCGGCCGCCTCCCCGTCCCGTACGGCGACTTCGAACTCCCGCTCCGGGACTCCATGCTGGACCGGGCCTTCGAGACCTGGGTCCACGCCGGAGACATCGCCGAGGCGGTCGACTACCCCTACGAGCCGCCCTCGCCCCGCCATCTCCACGCGATGATCGACCTGGGCGCCCGCATGCTCCCCTCGGCCCTGGCCGCCCGCCGCCAGGCAGGCCTGGCGGCCCCCGCGGAAACCCCCCACCTGGTCCCGGCCGGCACCCCCGGCCGCAGCCTCCGCCTGGAGATCGAGGGCCTCGGCGGCGGCGAATGGCTCATCCCGCTCGACTCCCCCGGCACCCTGGCCTCCCCCGACCGCGAAGTGGCCCACGTGGCCCTGGACGGCGTGGAGTTCTGCCAACTGGCAGCGGGCCACGTCTCCCCGGAAGAGGCAGCGGCAGGCCAGGCAGGCGACCGAGAGGCCATCAGAGACGTCCTCTTCGCAGCAGCATCACTGAGCCGCATGTAACAGCCCCCCCCCCCCCGGACGCACACCCGCAAGAGACCGGAGGGGGCCGGGGCGACGTGTCCGCCCGCAGCGGCCGGCGCGTCCGCAAAGGGCTCCTGCAAATCCCACTCGATCGCGCCGGACCGAGGACGGACACGTCGCCCCGGCCCCCGCCCACCTCTCCCGTCGCGCGTCCGACCACAAGCGGTCAGTCAAAAACGACGGTCCGACGCCCGTTCAGCAGGATCCGCCGCTCCGCATGCCACTTCACGGCCCGGGCCAGCGCCTGGCACTCCACATCCCGCCCCACAGCCACCAGCTGCTCCGGCGTGACCTGGTGCCCCACCCGCTCGACCTCCTGCTCGATGATCGGCCCCTCATCAAGGTCGGCCGTCACGTAGTGCGCGGTGGCACCGATCAGTTTCACACCCCGCACGTGCGCCTGGTGATACGGCTTCGCACCCTTGAAGCTAGGCAGGAACGAGTGGTGAATATTAATGATCTTCCCGCTCAACTGCTTGCACAGATCATCAGAGAGCACCTGCATGTACCGAGCCAGCACCACCAGCTCGACCCCCTGCTCCCGCACCAACTCCAGCACCTGCGCCTCAGCCTGCGGCTTGTTCTCCTTGGTGACCGGAATATGCCGAAACGGCACGTGGTACGACTCCACGAGCTCGGCGAACTCCGTGTGATTGGACACCACAGCCGCGATCTCGACGGGGAGCGCGCCGATCCGTGCGCGGAACAGCAGATCGTTCAGGCAGTGCCCGAACTTGCTGACCATCAGCACGACCCGCATCTTCTCGTCGGCCCGGTGGATCTGCCAGTCCATCTGGAACGAGTCACCGATCGCCGCGAAACTCGCGCGCAGCTTGTCCACGGTCACGGGCGTCTCCGCCGAGAAGTGGACGCGCATGAAGAACAGTCCCGTGTCGTGGTCACCGAACTGCTGGCTGTCCTCGATGTTGCAGCCGGTCATGAAGAGGTAGCTCGACACGGCGTGCACGATGCCCTGCTTGTCGGGGCAGGAGAGCGTCAGGACGTACTGATCGTTCATTTCGCCAGGGTCCCACAAAGGTGTGGCCCCCTAGGCGCCCGCCCGAATCCCGGACTGCGCACAGTTCCCCGCGCCCCTTACTGACCATTGCAGAATGAGCTTGGCTGTGGGCTTGGTTGTGGGCTGAGCCAACGGCAGACTTCTGCGGGTGCCGGATGATCTTGTGCCTGATGA
>NZ_JBVJLW010000022.1:0-155812 GCF_055584525.1 Streptomyces sp. NPDC102514 | reverse complement strand
CCACCCGCTACGACAAAACCGCCCAGTCCTACAAAGCGGCCATCACCCTCGCATCACTCCTGATGTGGGCGTGACATTTGACGACAGGCCCTAGGGCCTGTCTGACCATTCCCGTCTGCCGGGCTCCGGGCGACGACGGGAATTGTCAGACAGGCCCTAGCCTGGAACGCGTGAGCACCGAGAGCGACATCCGCGAGTTCCTGGCCTCCCGCCGCGCGAAGATCACTCCGCAGCAGGCCGGGCTGCCCGCCTACGGCGGCAACCGGCGGGTGCCCGGGCTGCGGCGCGAGGAAGTCGCCCTCCTCGCCGGGGTCAGCATCGACTACTACGTCCGTCTGGAGCGCGGCCATCTCGCCGGTGCCTCGGAGGGCGTCCTGGACTCCGTCGCGAACGCCCTCCAGCTGGACGACGCCGAACGCTCCCACCTTTACGACCTGGCCCGCGCCGCCGCCAAGCGGCCCGCCCGCCGCACCCGGCGCCCCCGCGGCCCGCTGCCGGACAGTGTCCTGCGCGTCCTCGACGCCATGACCGACGCCCCGGCCTTCATCCGCAACGGCCGCCTGGACATCCTCGCCGTCAACCGCCTCGGCCGCGCCCTGTACAGCCCTCTCTACGCGGGCAAGGAGCAGCGTAGGCACGGGGGAGAGGAACAACGTACTCACGCAGGGAAGGCGGAACGCGCGGTCAACATCGCCCGCTTCCAGTTCCTCGACCCCGCCGGGAGCGACTTCTTCCCGGACCGGGAGGAGTCCGTGAACACCACCGTGTCCCTGCTGCGCACCGAGGCGGGGCGCGCTCCGGGCGACAGCGGGCTGACCGGGCTGATCGGTGAACTCGTCACCCGCAGCGAGGAGTTCCGCACCGCCTGGGCCAAGCACAACGTGCGCCTGCACCACACCGGCCGCAAGGTCTTCCGGCATCCCGCCGTCGGTGAGATCACCCTCGACTTCGACGCCATGCACCTCCCCGCCCAGCCCGGCCTCACCCTGACCGCCTACAGCGCCGCACCCCACACCCCCGCCCATGACGCGCTCAGGCTGCTCGCCGCCTGGGCGGCCACGGAGGACGCGTCCGCGACCACCGAGGACGCATCCGCCGTGGCCGAGGACCGGTCCGCCACCGCCGAGGACGGATCCACGACCGCCATCGACACCGCATGAGGAGCCGCACGATGCACACCCGCACCCTCGGTCAGGGACTTGAGGTCTCGGCGATCGGCCTGGGCTGCATGGGCATGTCCCAGAGCTACGGCCCCAACCCCGGCGACCGCGCGGACATGATCGGCGTGCTCCGCGCCGCCGTCGACCGCGGCATCACCTTCTTCGACACCGCCGAGGTGTACGGCCCCTACGTGAACGAAGAACTCGTCGGGGAAGCCCTCGCCCCCGTACGCGACCGGGTCGTCCTCGCGACCAAGTTCGGCTGGCGCATCGAGGACGGTACGTCGGCCGGGCTCGACAGCCGCCCGGAGCAGATCAGGCGGGTCGCGGACGCCTCGCTGCGCCGCCTGCGCACGGACACGATCGACCTCTTCTACCAGCACCGGGTCGACCCGGACGTCCCGATCGAGGACGTCGCCGGAGCGGTCGCGGAACTCGTACAGGCGGGCAAGGTACGCCACTTCGGCCTCTCCGAGGCGGGCGCGGCGACGATCCGCCGGGCGCACGCCGTGCACCCCGTGACCGCCGTCCAGAGCGAGTACTCCCTGTGGACCCGCGACCCCGAGCCCGAGGTGCTGCCCACGCTCGCCGAACTCGGCATCGGATTCGTGCCGTTCAGCCCGCTCGGCAAGGGCTTCCTCACCGGCACCGTGGACACCGCGACCGCGTTCACCGAGGGGGACATCCGCACCACCGTCCCGCGGTTCCAGCAGGACAACCTCGCTGCCAACCAGGCCCTGGTCGACCACGTCGCCGAACTCGCCCGCGCCCGTGGTGCCACGCCTGGGCAGGTCGCGTTGGCCTGGCTGCTCGCCCAGCACCCCTGGATCGTGCCGATCCCCGGCACCCGCCGGGTGGCACGCCTGGAGGAGAACGCGGGCGCGGCCCAAGTCGCCCTGTCCGCCGACGACATCGCGGACCTCGACGCCACGGCGGCCCGCATCGGCGTGCACGGCGACCGCTACAACCCCATGCACCTGGGACTCGTCGGCAAGTGAGACGGCATCCGCCGACGGGACGCCGCGCGCCCGCGAAAACCCGTTGGCGGACCCGAGCGGCCCCTGCTACTTTTCCGGAGGCCGTGCGAGAGAACGAGGAGGTGGTACCCGTGACATCACTGTCGACATGGGTGCTCTCCTCCGGGGTCACGGTCGGGCGATAGGTCGTCCGGGAGCGCCGTTCAGCAGCACTCCCGAAAGGCCCGACCATGCGTGACACGACCATGCACTTCACGTCCGAGCAGCGCCTCGAAGGCGGCGTCCTCGCACGCGAGTTCACCCTCGGCGAGATCCCCGGCACCCTGTGGACGTCCGCATCCACCGCATCCGCCGCACCGGCCCCGCTGATCCTGATGGCCCACAACAACGGCCTCCCCAAGAGGGACGCCCGGTTGGTGGCCCGGGCCCGGCACGCCGTGGGACGCGGCTACGCGGTGGCCTCCATCGACGCCGCCGGGTGCGGTGACCGGCCCCGTTCCGCCGCCGACGAACAGACCCGCGCCGACCTCCGGCGGGCGATGCGGGCAGGCGAGCCGGTCGACGAGATCTTCGAGTCCCTCGTCGGCCCGCTGGTCGGGAAGGCGGCCCCGGAATGGCGGACCACCCTGGACGCCCTCCTGTCGCTGCCGGAGATCGGCGGCCCGGTCGGTTACTCGGGGTGGACCGCCCTCGGCATCCGGCTGGCGGTGACCGAGCCGCGTATCGCGGCCGCCGGTTTCTTCGCCGGGGGATACGTGCCCCGCGCCCAGCGCGAGGAGGCCCGGCAGGTCACCGTCCCGCTGCTGCTCCTGCTGCAGTGGGACGACGAGGGGAACCCGCGGCAACGGGCCCTGGACCTGTTCGACGCCTTCGCCACCAAGGAGAAGACCCTGCACGCCAACACGGGCGGCCACACCGGCACCCCGTGGTTCGAGGCGGAGGACGCGGGCCGCTTCTTCGACCGCCACCTGAAGTGAGTTCTGGGGTCACGCGGCGCTCTTAGAGCGTGCTGCTCCTCGCCGTCGCGCCGACCGGTTCGGGGCGGCGGGTCAGGAGGCGTAGGCAGGCCAGCGGGCGGTCGCGTACGGGGCGGCGGGTGACCGTGGCGCCGCGGGTCGTCACCGATTCCAGGCGCTGGTGGTGCAGGTCCAGGATGAAGCGCATCAGCCGCCGGTGTTCGTCCGAGCAGTGGTCGAGCAGCACGCCCGCCTCCCGGAGTGTGGCGCGCGCGGTGCGGGCGGTGGCCGCGACCAGCGCGCGTACCCCGGGCAGGTCGCGGCCCCGTTCCAGGTCCTCGCGCGTGATGTCGTACCGGTCGAGGTCGCTGACCGGCAGGTACAGGCGCCCGCCGCGCAGATCCTCGTGCAGGTCGGTCAGGATGTCCGTCCGCTGGGCCGCGTCGGCGAACAGCCGGCAGGCGGCGGCGAACTCGGCGCTGCCGCCGCCCTGATGGGCCAGCCCCGAGGTGATCATCAGGAACGGCCAGGTGAGCTGTTCCACGTACCGCTGGTAGTCGGCCTCGGTGGCGAAGCCGGGGAAGTCGAGGTCGATCCGCGCGCCGTCCAGATACGAGTCGACCCACCGGCGCGGCAGCTCACGGGCGGCAGCGGTGTTCAGGAACGCGCGCAGCAGCGGGTGCTCGGCGCTTCCCGAGTCCAGCGCCGTGCGCACCTGCGCGTCCCACGCGTCGTAACGCCGGGTGCGTTCGTCGACCGTGCCACGGTCGCAGACGTCGTCGGTGTAGGAGGCGAACGCGTAACCCGCGAGGACATGGGGCTGGTGGTCCGCGGGCACCATCAGGCGCACCGCCAGATAGCCGGCCGGCTCCCGCCGCTGCATGAACCGCGCGACCTTCATGTAGTCGTCACGCAGCACGCCCTGGCTCACCTCGGCCGCTTCCAGACTTTTCCGCCAGGTCCGCACGTTCCGCTCTCCTGAGACTGCCAGTCTTCAACCGCCGAAGCGACGCACGCTACCAGTCACGTGATCTTCGGCGGACGGCAGGTCCGGGCGGCCGGTCCCGCCGGGAGTTACCGGCGGGAGATCCGGTGTACGGAAGGACCGGGCGGCGGATCGAGGACGTCAGCGGCGCCTGCGCAGGGTGTACGCGGCGCCCGCCGTGATCAGGAGCCCCGCCGCGCCGCCCGCCACGAGGGGCAGCGCCGGGGCCCGGTCGTCGCCGGAGGTGGCGGAGGAGACCGCCTCGCCGGGATCGCTGGTCACCGTCTCCGACGGCTGCGGGGGAGCACTGGTGGCGCCGGCCGGGGACTTCGACGGGGAGGGCGCGGCGCTGGTCTCCGCCGCCGCGGACTTCGTCGGCGACGCGGCCGGCTTGCGCGTCGCGGAGCCGCCGGAACTGCCGGAACCCGCGGACCCGGCAGCGTCCTTCGCGGCGGGGAAGACCACGTCGGAGCAGGAGTAGTACGTGTCCGGCGTACTGGTGTTCTGCCAGATCGTGTACAGCAGATGGCGTCCGGTGCGGTCGGAGGGCAGCGTGGCCTTGATCCGGTAGGCGCCGTTCACCAGCGCCGGATCGGTGGCCGTCGCGAACGGCCGGGTCGGCAGATCGGACCACTTGAGCGGCTTCGTCGGGTCGTAGCCGTCCTTCGTCAGGAACAGCTTGAACGTTCCTGTGTGCGGGATCGTCGACTTGTAGGTGAGCGTCATGCCCGCTCCGGCGGTCAACCTGGTCGAGGGCCAGTCGGCGCGGGCCAGGTCCAGGCCCCGGTAGGCGGCGAGGCCACCGCTGCACAGCTTGCCGTCGGGGACGACCTGCCGGTCCCGGCCGCCGACACCCGCCAGCCGCAGGTTGTCGAAGACGGCGACACCGGAGGCGGTGGCGGCCCGGCAGGCCGCCGACTGGGCCCGCTGTCCGCCCTCGGGGGAGCAGGCGACCACCCGGCTGACCGGGTCCGTCGGCGCCCCGTGCGCGGCGGCGGGCCCGGCGGCCCCCACCGCGAGCAGGAGCGGGGCCGTCCCGGCGAGGACGACGAGGGCGGCGGTGCGGGGTGCGGTCGTCATGGGCGGGATTCCTCCTGGGACGGCGGGCAGGGGAAGCCCGCTGTCCCTGAAGTACGGGGGAGGCGCAAGGGGCGTTCAACTCACCCCACGGCCCATCCGTAACTCCTCCTTGGGGTCACTCCCTGTGCGGCCGGCTCCCCGTACGGGTCATCAATGCGCGCCGTCCGCCGCCCACCCCGCTGGAATGGACCGTGACCGGACCCGTGACCGGAAGGGACCCGTGACCGCGCCCCCGGACGACTGCCTCGCGCGCAACGAGTGGATCTGCGGCGACTATCTGAGCACCCGCCGCCACATCCTCCTCGACGCGGTCGGCCAGCACCTCCAGCTGACGGTGCTCTCCGTCCTCATCGGCCTGGCGATCGCCCTGCCGCTGGCCGTACTGGCCCGCCGCTGGGGCTGGGCCGCGGGCCCGGTGCTCGCCGTCACGACCGTCCTCTACACGATCCCGTCGCTGGCGATGTTCTCGCTGCTCCTGCCGGTGTACGGGCTGTCGGCGGCCCTGGTCGTCGCCGGGCTCGTCCTCTACTCGCTGACCCTGCTCGTACGGAACATCCTGGCCGGGCTCCGGGCCGTACCCGAGGACACCCGGCAGGCGGCCCGCGGCATGGGGTACGGGCCCGTGCGGCTCCTGCTCACCGTCGAACTGCCGCTGGCCCTGCCCGCCGCCATGGCGGGGCTCAGGATCGCCACCGTCTCGGCGGTCTCGCTCGCCACGGTCGGCGCGATCGTCGGCTTCGGAGGGCTCGGCAACCTCATCTACGCGGGCATGAACACCTACTTCAAGGCCCAGGTCCTCACCGCGTCCGTGCTGTGCGTGGTCATCGCGGTCGCCGCCGATCTGCTGCTGCTCGGGATCCAGTGGCTGATCACCCCCTGGACGAGAGCGAGGCGCGGATGAACACCCTCACCGACGCCTGGAACTGGCTCACCGACCCGGCGCACTGGGCGGGCGACGACGGCGTCTGGCACCGGCTCGGCCAGCATCTCGTCCTGACCGTCCTCTGCCTCGTCATCAGCTGTCTGATCGCGCTGCCCGTCGCCCTCGTCCTGGGCCACCTCGGCAGGGGCGGCGCGCTCGCCGTCAACATCTCGAACGTCGGCCGGGCCGTCCCCACCTTCGCGGTCCTGGTCCTGCTGCTGCTCACCCCCATCGGCGACTGGGGCGAGGGCCCCACCGTCGTCGCGCTCGTCCTGTTCGCCGTACCGCCCCTGCTCACCAACGCGTACGTGGGGATGCGCGAGGTCGACCGGGACGTCGTGCGGGCGGCTCGCGGCATGGGGATGACCGGCCGGCAGCTGCTGTGGCGGGTCGAGGCGCCGCTCGCGATGCCGATGATCATGGGCGGGGTGCGGATCGCGGCCGTACAGCTCGTGGCCACCGCCACGATCGCCGCGCTCGCGGGCGGCGGCGGACTCGGCCGGATCATCACCGCCGGGTTCAACCTGGCGAGTACGCCACAGGTCGTCGCCGGAGCCGTCCTCGTGGCCGTCTTCGCCCTGCTCGTCGAAGCCGTCTTCGAGGCGGCCGAACGGCTGCTGCCCCGACGGGGCACACGATGAGTGCGGGGCACGGGAGCAGATGGGGCGGGGCCCTCGCAGGCGTGCTCCTGCTGCTCCTGCCGACCGCCTGCGCCTCGGGTCCCTCCCTGGAGAACCAGGGCGAGGTCACCGCACCGCCCGGCGACAGCAAGAACCTGACCATCGGCTCGGCCGGCTTCACCGAGAGCGACCTGCTGGCCACCATGTACGGACTGCTGCTGAAGCAGGCCGGCTACAGGACGTCGACGCTCACCGTCGCCAACCGCGAACTGTACGAACCCGCCCTGGAATCGGGGCAGATCGACGTCGTCGCCGAGTACGCGGCGACCTTCGCGGACTGGCTGAACGCCAAGACCAACGGGGCGGACGCCCCCGCCGTCGGCTCGCCCGACCTGGACGCCACGATGGCCGCGCTGCGGAAACTGGCCACGCCCCGCGGGCTCACCGTCCTCGACCCCGGCAGGGCCGTCGACCAGAACGCCTTCGCCGTGACCCGCGCCTTCGCCCGCGAGCACGACCTGAAGACACTCAGCGACCTGGGGGCGTCCGGCGTCGCCGTGCGGCTCGCGGCGGGCGACGAGTGCGTGCAACGGCCGTACTGCGAACCAGGACTGAAGAAGACGTACGGCATCGACATCACCGGTGTGGACCCCAAGGGCGTCGGCACTACGCAGGCGAAACGGGCCGTGCAGAACGGCCAGGACCAGATGGTGCTGACCACCACGACGGACGCGACCCTCGACGACTTCGGCCTGGTCCTGCTCACGGACGACAAACACCTCCAGAACGCCGACTACATCGTGCCGGTGGTCAACCGCTCGCGGGCGGGCGGCAAGAACGTCGCGGCGGCTCTCGGCAAGCTCAACGGGGTACTGACGACACGGGACCTGGCGTCCATGAACCAACAGGTGGACAGCTGGCGCCGACTGCCCGAGGACGTGGCCCGGACGTATCTGCGGAAGAACGGACTGCTCCCGTAGCAAGGCCGTGACGACTGTCTCCGTACTGGTGCGACAGAACGGCTTCCGGCACGGCCCCCGTGTCGGTACACGTTTTACATGGAAAACGGGGGACACCGCCCGACGAGGCGGGAGAAGTTATCGGAAATGCTGGTGGGAGCACCCACGCTCGAAAGGCCCAGACTGCTGAGCGAACTGGATTCCGTACCGCGCGACGGCTACGAGAAGCTGGGCAGGTCGTTCCCGAAGCAGCAGCTGGAACTGCAGCGGCTGTACGGGGTCTCGCAGCGGGCCTTCGAGCGGGAGACCAGGATCTCGCTGATGGCCACCGTGGAGTACACGCTGCGCAGTGCGCTCGCCTCTCCGCAGCTCGACGAGGCCTCGGCCAGGTCCAGCATGGCCGCCTACCTGGACAAGGAGATCGCCGGCATCCGGGCCAGGGTCCGCCAGGACAGAGCGGTGGCCATCAGCCGCGGGCTCAACGTCGGGCTCTCCAGCGGGCTGCTGATCAGTCTCGTGCTGCTCGGCCTCCCGCTGATGGCGGGCGCGTGGGGATGGCTCGCGGACATGGGGATCACCCTGAGCTGCAGCGACCGCTGGGCGCTCATGGGTGTCTTCCTGAGCGGCGGCGCGGGGGCGTTCGGCGCGGTCTTCAGCGTGCTGGCGCGGCTGCGCAACAGCGGGGACGAACTCACCCGCCGCAAGACCAACGGGCACAGTGCGGCCGTCGTGCCGGGCCAGATGTCGCGGAGCATGCGGCACGAGGGCGTCTACCGCGTGGTCATCGGCTGGGTCCTCGGTATCGCCGTGTTCCTGCTGCTGAGCGCGGAGTTCGTCCAGGTGATCGAGATACCGGTCGCCACGGCCGACATCTGCGGCGGCGGTGAGGGGGCGAACACCTCGTTCTGGGTGTTCTGGTGCGCCATCGGCTTCCTGTCGGGCTTCAACGAACGATGGGCCTTCGGACTGCTGAACCGCTCGTCCCGTTCCTACGGCGCGGACCGGACGGCCGACACGGGCGACACGCGTGACACGGACGACACAGTGGATCCGGGCGGCACACCGGACACGGGCGCCAGGGTCGGCGCGGACAGCGGCAGGAAAGCCAGGACTCAGGCGTCCGCCACCGAGTCGAAGTCCACCTGACCCCGCGGCACACCGAGCGCGTCCGCGTCCACCGAGCGGCGCAGCGCCTCATGCAGCTTCGCCGGGGTCAGTACGCCGAGGAAGCGCGCCCCGTCGAGCACGGCCACCCAGCCGGCGTCGTGCTGGAGCATCACGCCGAAGGCCTGCTTGAGCGGGGCGCCCACCGCGACCCAGGAGTTCATCCGATGGACGAGGGCGGCGACCGTGCCGCCCCCGGCCAGCGCCTCGGCGCCCACCCAGCCGTGCAGATCGCCGTCCGCGTCCAGGACGACCGCCCAGCGCGCGCCCTCCGCGCGCAGCCGTTCGGCGGCCCGCTCGGCGGCCTCGTCGAGGCGCACGACCGGCGGCTGCTCCAGGTCGTCGGGCTCGATCTCGGTGACCGACAGCCGCTTCAGACCCCGGTCGGCGCCCACGAAGCCCGCCACGTACGGGGTCGCCGGGGTGCCCAGCACCGCCCCGGGCGTGTCGTACTGCTCGATGCGGCCCTGCCCGTACACGGCGATGCGGTCGCCGAGCCGGACGGCCTCCTCGATGTCGTGCGTGACCAGCAGCACCGTCTTGCGCACGGCCGCCTGCATCCGCAGGAACTCGTCCTGCAACTGCTCCCGCACCACCGGGTCGACCGCCCCGAAGGGCTCGTCCATCAGCAGGACGGGCGGGTCGGCGGCGAGCGCCCGCGCCACGCCGACCCGCTGGCGCTGACCGCCCGAGAGCTGGTCCGGGTAGCGGGAGCCGAACGTCTTCGGGTCGAGCCCGACCAGGTCGAGCAGTTCGGCGGCCCGCGCCCGCGCCTTCGCCCTCTTCCAGCCGATGAGGGTCGGCACGGTCGCCGTGTTGTCCAGGACCGTGCGGTGCGGGAAGAGGCCCACCTGCTGGATGACGTAACCGATCCGCCGGCGCAGCCGCACCGGGTCGACCTCCGCGATGTCCTCGCCGTCGACGAGGATCCGGCCCGAGGTCGGCTCGATGAGCCGGTTGACCATCATCATGGTCGTCGTCTTGCCGCAGCCGGACGGGCCCACGAGCGTGACGAGTTCGCCCTCGGACACCTCGAAGGAGAGCCCGTCCACCGCGGTCGTACCGTCCGGATAGCGCTTGGTGACCTGTTCGAACCGGATCATTCCCTCACGCTAACCGCGTCCGTCACTCTCCGCTCACCAGCACCACCTCAAGGGTGCGCGGACCGTGCACCCCCTCGACCCGGTCGAGTTCGATGTCACTGGTGGCGGACGGACCCGAGATCCAGGTCAGCGGGCGGGCCGGGTCGACGCGCTCCAGGCCCTGGGGCACCGAGGAGACGACCTGTTCCGGGACGCGTACGACACAGATGTGGTGGTCCGGGACCAGCGTGATCCGGCGGCGGCCCTGATCCGGGCTCCCGTCCAGCACGATGGTGCCGGTCTCGGCGATGGCGACGGCACACGCCGTGACCACGCTGTCGACCCGGTCCAGTGCGTCCGGGGTGTTCGCGGCGGAGTCGGGCACCTGGGTGACCTCGGTGGCCGCGAGCCACGCCGGATCCAGGCCCGTCGGTACGCAGACCGCCGCCGAACCCCGCTCGGCCAGCAGCCGGGCGATCGTCGCCGCCAGCTCACCGGCCGTGCAGCGGTGCACGAGCGCCCGGTAGTCCGCCAGGTTCTCCGCCAGCAGATCCACCGTCTCCGCGACACTCCGATGCCCGTGCTCGCGCAGATACGGGCGCGCGAAGGCCTGGTCGTACGGCGTGTCGTCCTGCGGCACATCGGCCAGCGCACGCCGCACCCGGGCCAGGATCAGATCCCTGCTGCTCACTTCGAGGTGTCCTTTCCGCCCTGGGGCAGCGTGCCGCCCCGGGTCCGCTGCCACCAGTCGCGGAACGGCTCCGCGGGAACCGCCGGCAGCGAGCGGGTCTCGCTCCACGCCTTGCCGGGGCCCGGCAGCGTCCGCGGATGGAAACGGCGGGTCCGGGACGCCACCCGCTGGCCGGTGCGCAGCGCGCCCGGACGGCTGAACGCCCACCGCGCGGCGCGCATCGCCGCCCGCTCGGCGGCGTGCCCCTTCGCGGGCTTGACGACGACCTTCGCGCCCTCGCGGGTCACGGCACCGCCCTGCACGACCCGTTCCCGCAGATGCACCAGCACCTCCGGGATGTCGATCGCGACCGGGCACACGTCGTAGCAGGCACCGCACAGCGAGGACGCGTACGGGAGCGAGGCGTCGATCTCGCTCTCGGTGCCCCGCAGTTGGGGGCTGAGGATCGCGCCGATGGGGCCCGGGTAGACCGAGCCGTACGCGTGGCCGCCCGCCCGCTCGTACACCGGGCAGACATTGAGACACGCCGAGCAGCGGATGCAGCGCAGCGCCTGGCGTCCCACCTCGTCGGCCAGCGTGTCGGTGCGCCCGTTGTCGATGAGGACCAGATGGAAGTCCTGCGGCCCGTCCTCGTCCGTGGTGCCCGTCCACGTCGAGGTGTACGGGTTCATGCGCTCGGCCGTCGAGGAGCGGGGGAGGGTCTGCAGGAAGACCTCCAGGTCCTGCCAGGTCGGCACGATCTTCTCGATGCCGACGACCGAGATCAGCGTCTCGGGCAGGGTCAGGCACATCCGGCCGTTGCCCTCGGACTCCACCACGACCAGGGTGCCGGTCTCGGCGACCATGAAGTTGGCGCCGGAGACACCGACCTTGGCGCGCAGGAACTTCTCCCGCAGGTGCAGCCGGGCCGCGTCGGCCAGCTCGGCGGGCGTGTCGGTCAGGCCCTCCGGTGCCGGGCGGCCCCACTCGCTCATCTCGCGCGTGAAGATCTCACGGATCTCGCCGCGGTTGCGGTGGATGGCCGGGACGAGGATGTGCGAGGGCCGGTCCTTGCCCAACTGCACGATCAGCTCGGCGAGATCGGTCTCGTAGGCGTTGATGCCCTCGGCCTCAAGGGCTTCGTTCAGCCCGATCTCCTGCGTGGCCATCGACTTGACCTTGACGACCTCGCTCTCCCCGGTCGCCTTCACGAGGTACGTGACGATCCGGTTGGCCTCGTCCGCGTCGGCGGCCCAGTGCACGGTGCCGCCCGCCGCCGTGATCGACTCCTCCAACTGCACGAGATAGCGGTCGAGATGACGGAGTGTGTGGTCCTTGATCTGCTTGCCGGCCTCGCGCAGCTCGGCCCAGTCGGAGACCTCCGCGACCGCGTTCGCGCGCTTGGCACGGATGGTGTGCGTCGCGTGCCGCAGATTGCCGCGCAGGGTCTGGTTGTGGACGGCCTCGTGCGCGGCCTTCGGAAAGGCCGGCATACCGACGAATGTGCCACCGCTCATGCCCGCTCCTCCTCCGTGCTCGCCAGGATCTCCGCGATGTGTACCGGGCGCATGCCCGTCCTGAGCCGGGTCATGGTGCCGCCGATGTGCATGAGGCAGGAGTTGTCGGCGGCGCACAGCACGTCGGCGCCCGTCGACTCCGCGTTGCGGACCTTGTCCGCGCCCATCGCCGCCGAGACATCGGAGTTCTTCAGGGCGAAGGTGCCGCCGAAGCCGCAGCACTCGTCGGCGCCCGGCAGCTCCTTGAGCTCAAGTCCCTTGACGGACTGGAGCAGTCGGCGCGGGCGGTCGCCCAGACCGAGGCTGCGCAGGCCGTGGCAGGTGGGGTGGTAGGTGACGGTGTGCGGGTAGTACGCGCCCACGTCGGTCACCTTGAGGACGTCCACGAGGAACTCGGTCAGTTCGTACGTCTTCGGTACGACGGGCGCGAGAGTGGTGGCGAGGCCGTCGCCGCGGCCCTCCGCGCGGGCCCGTTCGCCCATCCGGGGGTACAGCTCGCGGACCATCGCGCCGCACGAACCGGAGGGGGTCACGATCGCGTCGTACCCGCCGAACACATCGGAGAAGTGCCGGGCCAGCGGTTCGGCCTCGTGGCGGTATCCGGTGTTGTAGTGCGCCTGCCCGCAGCAGGTCTGCGCCATCGGGAAGTCGACGTCGACGCCCAGCCTGGTCAGCAGCTTCACGACGGCTCGGCCCGTGTCCGGATAGAGCGTGTCGTTGACACAGGTCAGGAACAGGGCGACACGCATCGCGGCTCCTTGGGGTTGTACGTCGGATGGATGCACGTTACGCGGCGCGGGGCCCTGCCGGAATGAGCGGTGGCCTCTGCGGGGTTCTCGGCTGCGGGCAGACCGTGGCTGGTCGCGCAGTTCCCCGCGCCCCTCCGGGGCGCCGGTGGTGGGCGCGTGCTGTGGAGTGGGTCGAGTTTCATGTCATCGGCCGGTGAGACGGGACTCGGCCGACCGCCATGCCGCCGTCGTGCCCTGCGGTTCGTAGCGGGTCAAGGGCTGGGTGCGGGCCAGTAGCGCGCGCATCTCCGTGCGGTCGCCCACCTGGCCGTGGGCGCGGGCCTGTACCAGGACGTTGCCCAGGGCCGCCGCCTCCGGTGGGCCCGCCACGACCGGGAGGCCGCAGGCGTCGGCGGTGAGGCGGCACAGCAGGGCGTTGCGGGCGCCGCCGCCGACGATGTGCACGACGTCGACCGGGTGGTCGGCCAGTTCCTGCGCCTGGAGGACCGCCCGGCGGTGGGCGAGGGCGAGCGAGTCGAGGATGCACCGGGTGATCTCGGCGCGCGATGCGGGCACGGGCTGCCCCGACTCCCGGCAGGCGGCGGCGATCCGGGACGGCATCCGGCCGGGAGCCAGGAACCCGGAGTCACCCGCGTCCACGACGGACCGCAGCGCCGGCACCTCGGCGGCGGCGGACAGCAGTTCGCCGAGGTCGGGGTTGCCCCACTCCCGCAGGCACTCCTGGAGCAGCCACAGGCCCATGATGTTCCGCAGATAGCGGACCGTGGAGTCCAGGCCCAGTTCGTTGGTGAAGTTCGCGGTGCGGCTCGCCTCGGTGAGGACGGGTGCGTCCAGCTCAAGGCCCACCAGCGACCAGGTCCCGGTGCAGATGTACGCGAACCGCTCGTTCACGGCCGGGACGGCGGCCACCGCGGAGGCGGTGTCGTGCGAACCGACGGTCGTCACCGGCACCGGACCCGTCAGCCCGGTCTCCTCCAGCACGTCCGGCCGCAGCAGACCCGCCGGGTCCCCGGGCCGCCGCAGCGGCGCGAAGAGGTCCAGGTCGATACCGAGACGCGCCGCCACGTCGTACGACCAGTCACCCGTGCGCGGGTCGATCAGCTGGGTGGTGGAGGCGTTGGTCAGCTCCGTGCCCGCCTCACCCGTCAGCCAGTACGTCAGCAGATCCGGGATGAGCAACAGGCGCTTCGCGTGCGCCAGTTGAGCCGAGGAGCCGGCCGCCACCAGCTGGTACAGCGTGTTGAAGGGGGCGTACTGGAGTCCGGTGGCCGCGTACAGCTCGGCGGCGGGCACGGTGGCCCACACCTTCTCCGCGACGCCCTGGGTGCGGGCGTCGCGGTAGTGCACCGGGTTGCCGAGCAGCGCCCCGTCGGCGTCGAGCAGGCCGTAGTCCACGGCCCAGCTGTCGATGCCGACCGAGTCGACGGGCCCGGCCGCGCGCAGCCCGTCGAGGACCCCCGCGTACAGGGACAGGACGTCCCAGCGCAGGCCCTCGGGCGTACGCACCGGCCGGTTCGGGAAGCGGTGGGCCTCCGTCAGTTCCAGTGAGTCGGGGCCGACGCGGCCGACCATGACGCGTCCGCTGGACGCGCCGAGGTCGACCGCGGCGTACGACTTCACCGCCGATTCCCGGGCGAGGTCCGTCATCGGAGGAACGCGGCGGCGACGCCGGCGTCGACCGGGACGTGCAGACCGGTGGTGTGCGTGAGGTCGCCGCCGGTCAGGGCGAAGACGGCGTTGGCGACGTGCTCGGGCAGGACCTCGCGCTTGAGGATGGTCCGCTGGGCGTAGAACTCGCCGAGCTTCTCCTCCTCGATGCCGTAGGTGGCCGCGCGCTGGGCGCCCCAGCCGCCGGCGAAGATCCCGGAACCGCGGACGACCCCGTCGGGGTTGATGCCGTTGACGCGGATGCCGTGCTCGCCCAGTTCGGCGGCGAGGAGACGGACCTGATGGGCCTGGTCGGCCTTGGTCGCCGAGTAGGCGATGTTGTTCGGGCCCGCGAAGACGGCGTTCTTGGAGGCGATGTAGATGACGTCGCCGCCCAGTTCCTGCGCGATCATCACCCGGGCCGCCTCGCGCGAGACGAGGAAGGAGCCTCGGGCCATGATGTCGTGCTGGAGGTCCCAGTCCTTCGCCGTGGTCTCCAGGAGCGGCTTGGAGATGGAGATGCCGGCGTTGTTCACGACCAGGTCGACACCGCCGAAGGCGAGGACCGCCGCCTTGAAGGCCTCGGTGATCTGCTCCTCGGAGGTCACGTCCACGGCGACGGCGACGGCCTTGTCGGGGCCGCCGAGCGCGGTGGCCACCTCGGCCGCGTTCTCCGCGTTGAGGTCCGCGATCACGACACAGGCGCCCTCGGCGACGAGCCGCTCGGCGATGGCCTTGCCGATCCCGCTGCCGGCGCCGGTCACGAGCGCGACCCGGGTGGCGAGCGGCTTGGCCTTCGGCATGCGCTGAAGCTTGGCTTCCTCCAGGGCCCAGTACTCGATGCGGAACTTCTCGGACTCCTCGATCGGCGCGTAGGTCGAGACGGCCTCTGCGCCGCGCATCACGTTGATCGCGTTGACGTAGAACTCGCCGGCCACGCGCGCGGTCTGCTTGTCCTTGCCGAAGGAGAACATGCCGACGCCGGGGACCAGCACGATGGCCGGGTCGGCGCCGCGCATGGCGGGGGAGTCGGCGTCGGCGTGCCGCTGGTAGTAGGCGGCGTACTCCGCGCGGTACTCGGTGTGCAGCTCCTTCAGCCGCGCGACCGCCTCGTCGGGTCCGGCGGCCGGCGGCAGATCGAGGACGAGCGGCCTGACCTTCGTACGGAGGAAGTGGTCCGGGCAGGAGGTGCCGAGGGCGGCGAGGCGCGGGTGCTCGGTGCTCGCCAGGAAGTCGAGGACGACCTCGGAGTCGGTGAAGTGCCCCACCTGGGGCCGGTCCTGCGAGGCCAGCGACCGGATGACGGGCGCGAGCGCGGCGGCCCGCTCCCGCCGCTCGGCGTCACCGAGTGCGGCGTACCCGTCGAGCGCCGGACCGAAGGGCTCGGCCTTCCCGCGCTCGACGAGGAACTCCTCGGCGGTACGGATGATGTGCAGCGAGTTGCGCTCGCACTCCTCGGCGGTGGCGCCCCAGGCGGTGATGCCGTGCCCGCCGAGGACACAGCCGACGGCCTGCGGGTTGGCCTCCTTGACCGCGGCGATGTCCAGCCCCAGCTGGAAACCGGGCCGCCGCCACGGCACCCACACGACGCTGTCCCCGAAACACTCGGCGGTCAGCTTCTCCCCGTCGGCCGCGCAGGCGAGCGCGATCCCGGAGTCGGGATGCAGATGATCGACATGGGCGGCGTCCACCAGACCGTGCATCGCGGTGTCGATCGAAGGCGCGGCCCCGCCCTTGCCGTGCAGGCAGTAGTCGAAGGCGGCGACCATCTCGTCCTCGCGCTCGACGCCCGGGTACACGTCCTTCAGCGCGAGCAGCCGGTCGAGCCGCAACACGGCCAGCCCGCCCTCGGTCAGGGTGCCCAGGTCGCCCCCGGACCCCTTGACCCACATCAACTCGACGTCCCCGCCGGTCACAGGATCGGTCTCGGTCCCCTTCGCGGAGGTGTTGCCCCCCGCGTAGTTGGTATTACGAGGATCAGCAGCAAGCCGATTGGACCGCCCGAGCAGAGCAGCGGCCTCAGGATGGGGACGGGTTTGGTTTGCCATGTTCCGGTTTCCTTAAAAGAAGAGATGAGGAGAAACGAGAAAGGGGCGCAGCCCCCTTTCAGGGGCGCGGGGAACTGCGCGGCCAGCCACGCACGACCCGCAGTCGGCCCCGGCCTCAGCCCCCACGGCGAGTGGACCGCCAGGGTTCAAGCCCCGCAGGGGCCGCGGCCAGCCACACACGACCCGCAGTCGGCCCCCGGCCCCACGGCGAGCGGACCGCCAAGACCGAGGGAAGCTGGGGTCAGGCCCCCCAACCGGCCTGCTGCCCACCCACCCGCTCAGAAGCGATCTTCTCCGCCCACCCGGACCGGGAATACGCGGCGATCGGATCCGCATCCAACCCGAGCTCCTCACGAACCTCCGCCACCAACGGCCGCACATCCGTGTTGTACGCATCCATCAGCACGGCGTTGGACGCCAGCACGTCCCCCGCCCGCTGCGCCGCGGCAAGCGCGTCCCGGTCGACGAGCAGCGCCTTCGCGGTGGCCTCCTGCACGTTCATCACGGACCGGATGATCGCCGGGATCTTCGCCTCGATGTTGTGGCACTGGTCGAGCATGAACGCCACATCGGCGGTGAAGCCGCCGCCCCGGATGACCTCGTACATGATCCGGAACAGCTGGAAGGGGTCGGCCGCACCGACCATCAGGTCGTCGTCCGCGTAGAACCGCGAGTTGAAGTCGAACGCCCCGAGCTTCCCCTCCCGCAGCAGCGTGGCGACGATGAACTCGATGTTGGTGCCGGGCGCGTGGTGGCCCGTGTCGACGACGACCTGCGCCTTGGGGCCGAGCTTCAGGCAGTGGGCGTACGCCGTGCCCCAGTCCGGCACGTCGGTCGCGTAGAAGGCCGGCTCGAAGAACTTGTACTCCAGCAGCATCCGCTGGTCGTCGCCGAGACGCTCGTACACCTGGGCGAGGGCTTCGGAGAGCCGGTCCTGGCGCTCCCGGAGGTCGTCCTGGCCGGGATAGTTCGTCCCGTCGGCGAACCACAGCTTCAGGTCCTTCGACCCGGTGGCGTCCATGATGTCGATGCACTCGTGCAGGTGGCCCACGGCCTTCCTGCGGACCGCGGCGTCCGGGTGGCAGACGCTGCCCAGCTTGTAGTCGTCGTCCTGGAAGGTGTTGGAGTTGATCGCGCCGAGGGTCACGCCGCGTTCCTCGGCGTGCTTGGCGAGCGCCGCGTAGTCCTCGACCCGGTCCCAGGGGATGTGCATCGCCACGGTGGGCGCGGCCCCCGTGAACTCGTGCACCTTCGCCGCGTCGTCGATCTTTTCGAAAGGATTGCGGGGGACCCCTGGCTGCGCGAACACCTTGAAGCGGGTTCCCGAGTTCCCGTACGCCCACGACGGCGTCTCTACTGCCTGGGTCTTGAGGGCGGCCTTCACCGCGGCGAGCTCGGTCACTTCGGGGCTCCTGTGACTTCCGTTGTGGCATCGGTTCCGAACGGCTTCTGAACACCATGGCTCTGAAACGATTCAGAAGGCAGAAGTTATGAGCCCCCCGAAAGGCTGTCAACCCCTCCGGCGCGGACGCCTTGCCGTGACTCGGTTGTGACCTTTGGCTATCGAAAATTTCGGCCTGTACCCATTGACGTGACCTGGGCTACATGTCTAACGTCCCGGCAACCTAGTTGAAACCTTTCACGACGTCGTGAGGCCGCATCGCCCGCGTCGTTGAGGAGCCCTCATGACCCACCGGTCCGACGCGGATCCGGCCCCCGTGCTGGCACTCAAGGACATCTCGAAGTCCTTCGGTGCCGTACGCGCCCTGCGGGACGTGTCCCTGGAACTCTTCCCCGGCGAAGTGCACGCACTCGCCGGAGAGAACGGCGCGGGCAAGTCGACCCTCATCAAGACGCTCGCCGGCGTGCACCGACCGGACGCCGGTCAGGTGCTCCTGGACGGCGAGCCCACCCTCTTCCACGGTCCCGCCGACGCCCGCGACGCGGGTATCGCGGTGATCTACCAGGAGCCGACCCTCTTTCCCGACCTCTCGATCGCCGAGAACATCTTCATGGGGCGCCAGCCCCGGCGGGCCCTCGGCCGGATCGACCACAAGGCCACGCACGCCGCGACCCTGGCCCTCATGAAGCGGCTCGGCGTCGAGCTCGACCCCGAACGCCCGGCGCGCGGCCTGTCCATCGCGGACCAGCAGATCGTCGAGATCGCCAAGGCGCTCTCCTTCGACGCCCGCGTCCTGATCATGGACGAGCCGACCGCCGCCCTCACCGGCAGCGAGGTGGCCCGCCTCTTCGGAGTGGTCCGCGCACTGCGGGAGCAGGGCTCGGCCGTGCTGTTCATCTCGCACCGCCTGGAAGAGATCTTCCAGATCTGCAAGCGGGTCACGACCCTGCGCGACGGGGCCCTGATCTCCAGCGAACCGCTCGACGGCATGACCGAGGAGGACCTCGTCCGCCGTATGGTCGGCCGCGACCTCGACGAGCTCTACCCCAAGCAGGACGTCCGGGCGGGCGAGATCGCGCTGAGCGTGCGGCGCCTGACCCGCGAGGGTGTCTTCACCGACGTCTCCTTCGACGTCCGCCGCGGCGAGATCGTCGGCCTCGCCGGACTCGTCGGCGCCGGGCGCACGGAGGTCGCCCGGGCCGTCTTCGGCGTCGACCGCTGGGACGCCGGAGAGGTCGAGCTGGACGGGAAGAAGCTGACGAACGGCGCGCCCTCCACGGCCATGGCCGCGGGCCTCGCCCTCGTCCCCGAGGACCGCCGCGCCCAGGGCCTGGTGATGGACATGTCCATCGAGCGCAACATCGGCCTCACCGGACTGCGCAAGACCGTCAGGGCGGGTCTGATGGACCGCGGCGCCGAGCGCAGCCGCTCCCTCGACTGGGCCGTCAAGCTCCAGGTCAAGTACGCCCGGATCGCCGACACCGTCAACACGCTGTCCGGCGGCAACCAGCAGAAGGTCGTCCTCGCCAAGTGGCTCGCCACCGGCCCCAAGGTGCTGATCGTCGACGAGCCGACCCGCGGCATCGACGTCGGTACGAAGGCCGAGGTGCACCGGCTGCTCAGCCAGCTGGCCGCCGACGGGGTCGCCGTCCTGATGATCTCCTCCGACCTGCCCGAGATCCTCGGCATGGCCGACCGGGTCCTCGTCATGCACGAGGGCCGGCTCACCGCCGAGATCGCACGTACCGACGCCACCGAGGAAACCGTGATGGCCGCAGCCACCGGGAGGGCAGCCGCGTGACGGTCACCGCTCCCAACCCCGCCCCCGCCGCCGAGGTGCCCAAGTCCAGCGGCACCCGGCTGGTGGACCGCGTCTTCAAGATGCGCGAACTCGCCATCCTGCTGGTCTTCCTGGTGATGATCGTCATCACCCAGATCGGCAACAGCGACTTCCTGTCCGAGCAGGGCATCAAGGACCTCCTGCTGAACGCGACCATCCTCGTGCTGGTCGCCACCGGCCAGTCGCTGGTCGTCATCACCCGCAACGTCGACCTCTCCGTCGGTTCGACGCTCGGCATCAGCGCCTTCGCCGCCGGCACCTACCTGGAAGGCGGCGGCAACTCCGTCGTCGCGGTGGTCCTCGCGGTCCTCCTCGGCGTCGGCTGTGGCCTGGTCAACGGACTGCTCGTCAGCCTCGGCCAGGTACCCGCGCTCGTCGTCACCCTCGGCACGCTCTACATCATCCGCGGCATCGACTCCATCTGGGTCGGCTCCCGGCAGATCACCGCGGCGGGCCTGCCCGACGGCTTCATCGACTTCGGCTCCGGCGGCATCTCCGCCGTGCCGTACCTGGCGCTGATCGCGCTGGCGGTCCTGATCGCCACGGCGTACTACCTCAAGCACTTCGGCAGCGGCCGCGAGCTGTACGCGCTGGGCTCCAACCCGGAGGCCGCACGCCTCGCCGGCATCCCCGTACGCAAGCGGATCCTCGCCGCGTACACCTTCTGCGGAGCCCTCGCGGGCCTCGCGGGCGCGCTGTACCTCGCCCGGTTCGGCAACGTCGACTCCGGCACCGGCAACGGCTACGAACTCACCGTCGTCAGCGCGGTCGTGGTCGGTGGCGTCGTCTTCACCGGCGGCTCCGGCAGCGTCTACGGAGCGGCCCTCGGCGCCCTGCTCCTCACCTCCATCAACAGCGTGCTGCCCGCCCTCGGCGTCAGCTCCGTCTGGGTGCTCGCCATCAACGGCATCCTGCTCATCCTCGCCATCGCGGTCGACCGGATCGTCGCCCTGCGCGTGGCGACCGCACTGAAGAAGAGGAACGCCCGCCATGGCTGACTCCGCTCTCACGCGCGCCGTCCGCTGGGACACGGTCGTCGGCGCCCTCCTGATCGTCGTCCTGCTGCTCTCCTTCACCACCGTGGACGGCTTCGGCAACGCGCTCAACCTGTCGTTCCTCATCGGCAACACGCTGCCCATCGCGCTGATCGCCCTGCCGATGACCATGCTCGTCGTGTCCGGCGAGATCGACCTCTCGGTGGCCTCCACGGCCGGTCTGTCCGGCGCCGTGATGGGCGCCCTGTGGAACCAGGGCATGACCATCGAGACGATCATCCCGATCTGTCTGCTCCTCGGAGTGGTGTGCGGGCTGATCAACGGGCTGCTCGTGACCCGCCTGGGACTGCCGTCCCTCGCCGTCACCATCGGCACGCTCGCCGCCTACCGGGGCATCGCGCAGATCGTGCTCGGCTCCGACGCGGTGACCGACTTCCCCACCCAGTACCTGGACTTCGCGGCCGGCCGCCTCGGGGACACCTTCATCCCGTACGCGTTCCTCCCCTTCCTGGTGCTGCTCGCGATCGCCGTGGTCGCGCTGCACGCCACCCCGTTCGGGCGATCCCTGTTCGCGGTCGGCGCCAACGAGGAGGCCGCGCGGTTCGCCGGCATCCGCGTCAAGCGGCAGAAGCTGATCCTGTTCACCGTGACCGGACTGATGGCCTCGCTGACCGGCATCTTCTGGGCGCTGCACTACGCGAGCGCGCGGTACGACAACGCCACGGGGCTCGAACTGTCCGTCGTGGCGGCGGTGCTGCTGGGCGGGATCGACTTCGACGGCGGCAAGGGGACGCTCGGCGGCGCGATCGCCGGTGTCTTCCTGCTGGGTGCCCTGCAGAACGTGATGAGCCTTCAGGACGTCTCCGCGCAGTCGCAGATCGTCGTCACGGGTGTGCTGCTCGTGCTCTCCGTGCTCGGGCCTCGCGTGGCACGGCAGGTCTCCGTCGCACGGGCCGGGCGCCGGGCGGCGCGCAGTTCCACTGGTTAGGCAGTCAGAGTTCCGTTGGTCAGGTAGTTCGTTCGCTGCGGGGCCGTTGTGGCTGGTCGCGCAGTTCCTCGCGCCCCTAAAGACGGGCGTGCCGTACTCACCCTTGTAAAGGACCCATCATGCGCAAGTCATCCCTCCGCCGAGCCTGTGCGGTTCTCGCTGCCACCACCTCTCTGGCCCTGGCCCTCACCGCCTGCGGCGGGGGGACCTCCAAGGACGACGTCAAGGACGAGGGCGGCTCGAACGCGGCGGCCGGCAAGGCCGACCCGAACGCGGCCACCAAGAAGGGCCTGACCGTCGGCTTCCTGCCCAAGCAGGTCAACAACCCGTACTTCACCTCCTCCGACAAGGGCGGCGAGAAGGCCCTCACCGAGCTGGGCTCGAAGTACAAGGAGGTCGGCACCAACAGCGGTACCGACACCGCGGGTCAGGTCTCCTACGTCAACACGCTCACCCAGCAGCAGGTCGACGCCATCGCCGTGTCCGCGCAGGACCCGGGCGCGCTGTGCACCTCGCTCAAGCAGGCCATGAAGAACGACATCAAGGTCGTCACCTACGACTCGGACACCAAGACCGACTGCCGCAGCGCCTTCGTGTCGCAGGCCAGCGCCGAGGACCTGGGCCGTACCGAGGTGCAGCTGCTCGCCGAGCAGATCGGCTACAAGGGCGAGATCGCGATCCTGTCCGCCGCGCAGACCGCGACGAACCAGAACACGTGGATCGACTTCATGAAGGACGAGCTGAAGGACCCGAAGTACAAGGACATCAAGCTCGTCAAGACCGCCTACGGCAACGACGACGCCCAGCAGTCCTTCCAGCAGACCCAGGGCCTGCTCCAGGAGTACCCGAAGCTGAAGGGGATCATCTCCCCGACCACGGTCGGCATCAAGGCCGCCGCCCAGTACCTGTCGGGCTCCAAGTACAAGGGCAAGGTCAAGCTGACCGGCCTCGGCACCCCCAACGACATGCGCAAGTACGTCAAGAACGGCACCGTCGACGCGTTCGAGCTGTGGGACCCGGCGAAGCTCGGCGAGCTGGCCGCCCGTACGTCCGTCGCGCTGGTCTCCGGCCAGATCACCGGCAAGGAGGGCGAGACCTTCAAGGCCGGCGACATGGGCGAGTACACCATCGGCAAGGACGGCGTGATCAACCTCGGCAAGCCGACCGTGTTCAACGCCAAGAACATCGACCAGTTCGACTTCTGAGACGGGCGCCGACAGCAGGGCCGCCCTCCCGCGTCACGGGCGGCCCGGCCGACGGCACTTCCCCCCCCACGACCCCGGAGTGGTTCTTCATGCAGCGTGTCTGTTTCCTGCTCAAGGTCCGTGAGGACCGGCTCGACGAGTACCGCGAGAGACACACCACCGTGTGGCCCGAGATGCAGGAGGCGCTCTCGGCCACCGGCTGGCACAACTACTCGCTCTTCCTGCGCGAGGACGGTCTGCTGGTCGGCTACCTGGAGACCGAGGACTTCGCGGCCGCGCAGGCCGGCATGGAGGCCACCGGGGTCAACGCCCGCTGGCAGGCCGAGATGGCGCCGTTCTTCGAAGCACTGGACGGCGCCCGACCGGACGAAGCCATGAAACCGCTCACCGAGGTGTTCCACCTCGCCTGACGACCCACCGACCCACCGACACCGACCCACCGACACCGACCCTTCGACCCGCCGGCCCATCGGCTCGATCACCGTGCTCTTCCCCCGCACGTTCCCCTCCTCGTCCCCACACGCCAAGGAGCCCCGGACATGAAGAGACGCACCCTGCTGGCCACCGCCCTGCTCGGTACCGTCGCGGCCCCGGCCCTCGCCGGTACCGCCAGGGCGGCGGCCCCAGGTCCCTCGGTCACCCGGACCGGGACCACCACGCTCGACAGCCAGGCCATCTTCTTCGTCTCCTACGACGGCCTGGTCAACAACAACTCGTTCCAGAAGAACGCCCTGCTCACCCACAAGGGCTACCAGTACGCCGCCTGGTACACCGCCGACCGCAACGCCGTCATCGGCCGCCGCGTGCTCGGCGCGAGCACCTGGTCGACCGTCAAGGTCGGACACACCCTGCGCTACGACGACTCCCACAACGTCATCTCCATGGGTGTCTCCAAGACCGACGGCCGCCTGCACCTCCACATGGACTCCCACAGCGACGGCTTCACCTACGTGAAGTCGGTGGCCGGGCTCATGGACAACCCCGCCGGCCTGACCTGGACCACGAGCCGGTTCGGGTCGCCCCAGGCCACCCTCGACGGACTCGCGCTCACCTCGCAGTTCACGTACCCGCAGTTCGTCTCCACTCCCGACGGGAAGCTCCAGCTCAGCTACCGCGTGGGGGTGTCCGGCAACGGCCGCAACGCCCTCGCCGAGTACAACGGCACGACCTGGACGGCCCTCGGCGAGTGGAGCGCCTCCACCGGCACGTACACCAGCGAGCACGGCTCCAGCACCGTCCGCAATATGTACCTGCACGGCATCGACTACGACCGCAACGGACGGCTGCACTCCTTCTTCACCTGGCGCGAGCAGAACGGCGCCGTGATGTGCAACAGCGGCGGCCTCACCAACCACGACACGGGGTACGTCTACTCGGACGACCGGGGCCGCACCTGGCGCAACAACGCCGGAACGGTCGTCGGCACCACCGGCACCTCGAACACGGTCGCCGTCACCGACAGCGGCCTGGTGATCGACGCCCTCAACCCGGACCACTCCCTGATGAACCAGGAGAGCCAGGCCACCGACTCCGCGGGCCGCCCGCACGCGATCATCAGTTACGTCCCCGGCCGCTTCGGCCAGTGCACCACCGACTATGTCGCCGACCGTACGGCGAACGGCCGCGCCTTCCACGTACGCAAGACCGCCGCCGGAGCCTGGAGCAAGACCGAGATACCGCTCGCCCTGAACTCCAGCCAGCGCACCCGGCTGATCCTCGACACGTACGACAACGCGTACGCGATCCTGCCCTTCGGCCGCATCGCCGCCGCGTCCGCCGCCTCCGGACACACCGACTGGACGACCCTGTTCGACGGCAGCGGACTCGACGCGTTCGGCGAGGTACTCGTCGACGAGACACGGATCGCCCAGGACGGCGTGCTGTCCGTCCTGTACCAGGTCAGGTCCACCGGTACGACGCCGTCGGCGCTGCGTGTCACCGACTTCGCCCTGCCCGCATGACGAAGTCCGTTCCGGGTGGGCGCGCGGGTAATGTGACTGCGTGCCCACCACTCACCGTTCCATGGAGGTAACCGCCTGATGGCCCAGTCGGTGGGTATCAAGGACGTCGCCCGAGTCGCCGGAGTCTCCGTCGGCACGGTCTCGAACGTCATCAACCGCCCTGACACGGTCGCCTCCGAGACCCGCGCGCGCGTGCTCTCCGCCATCGACCGGCTCGGCTACGTACGCAGCGAGTCGGCCCGGCAGCTGCGCGCCGGACGCAGCCGCATCATGGGCCTGCTCGTCCTCGACATGGGCAACCCCTTCTTCGTGGACGTGGCCCGCGGCGCCGAGCGGGCGGCCCGCGAGGCCGGGCTCGGCGTGATGGTCTGCAACAGCGCGCAGAGCGCCGGCGAGGAGGCCGACTATCTGTCGCTCTTCGCCGAACAGCGCGTCCGGGGCGTCCTGTTGACCCCCGCCGACGCGACCGGACGCAACATAGAGGCGTTCCGCCGGCACGGCATCCCCTTCGTCCTCGTCGACCGGGTGGCCGAGGGCACCACCGAGTGCTCGGTGTCCGTGGACGACGTCGCGGGCGGCGCACTCGCCGTGCGGCACCTGATCGACGCGGGCCACCGCTCCATCGCGTACGTGAGCGGGCCGCCCGGACTCACCCAGGTCACCGACCGCCGCACCGGCGCCCTGAACGCCCTCGCCGAGGCCGGACTCGGCCCCGAATGCCTGCGCGAGCTGCCCACCGAGCGCCTCGACGTGGCCGCGGGCCGCGACGCGGGCGCCAGGCTCCTCGGCCTCGCCGACCGCCCCACCGCCGTCTTCTGCGCCAACGACCTGCTCGCCCTCGGTGTGCTGCAGGCGATGTTCGCGGCCGGGGTGAGCGTCCCGGACGACCTCGCGATCGTCGGCTACGACGACATCGAGTTCGCCGCGGCGGCGGCCGTCCCGCTGACGTCGGTGCGCCAGCCCGCCGTGACCATGGGCGCGCTCGCCGCGGAACTCCTCCTGGAGGAGACCGAGGCCGACGCGGCCCCCGGCGCCCACCAGCACCGGCGCGTGGTCCTCCAGCCGGAACTGGTGGTGCGGCGCTCCAGCCTCCCGCCGCGCTGAGGGGCGTTCCGGGCCGTGCGGCGGTGCTGAGCGGCTGGTCAGTACGTTCCTGTTCCCCGGCCGTTCGCCGGCTGTTCCACCGCCTGATCGGCCGGTCAGTAAGGATTTCTTGATCCCCGCCCTCGGCTCGCCGAAGAACTTGTGCTGAACTGGTTCGCGGTCAGGAATCCGTCCGTCTCGGGAGCCCCTTTTGAGCGCCAGTTACCGTCAGCCCGGTGTCGTCCTCAGCGACCGCCGGTTCACCGTGCCCCTCGATCACGACGCCCCCACCGGGGAGACGATCGAGCTGTACGCCCGTGAGGTGGTCGCGAGCGACCAGGCGGACCAGGACCTGCCCTGGCTGGTGTACCTCCAGGGAGGGCCCGGTTTCGGCGCCAACCGTTTCGTCGGCAAGCAGGCCTGGCTGGGCCGCGCCCTGGAGGAGTACCGCGTCCTGCTGCTCGACCAGCGCGGCACCGGCAGCTCCACGCCCGCCAACCGGCAGACGCTCCCGCTGCGCGGCGGACCGCGGGAACAGGCCGACTACCTCGCGCTGTTCCGCGCCGACTCCATCGTTCGCGACTGCGAGGCGATCCGCCCGGCCGTCACCGGCGGCGCCCCCTGGGCCGTCCTCGGCCAGAGCTTCGGCGGCTTCTGCACGACCCACTACCTCTCCACCGCGCCGGAGGGACTCAGCGCGGCCCTCATCACCGGCGGTCTCCCGACCCTCGACGGCCACGCCGACGACGTCTACCGGGCCGCGTACCCGCGGATCGAGCGCAAGGTCGCCGCGCACTACGCGCGTTACCCCCAGGACATCGAGCGGGCCCGGCGGATCGCCGAGCACCTCCTGCTCAACGAGCCCGTCCTGAACGGCGGTTACCGGCTCACCGTCGAGGCCTTCCAGTCGCTCGGCATCCTCCTCGGCAGCGGCGAGGGCAGCCACCGGCTGCACTACCTCCTGGAGAACGCCTTCGTCCGCACCGCCCAGGGCGCGGCCCTCTCCGACGCCTTCCAGGAGGAGGTCCAGTCCCTCCTCTCCTACGCCGGACATCCCCTGTACGCCCTGGTCCACGAGGCCTGCTACGGACAGGGCGAGCGCCCCACCGCCTGGTCCGCCGAGCGGGTCCGCGCCGACTTCCCCCAGTTCGACGCGGCCAAGAGCCTCGCGGGCGACGGCCCCGTCCTCTTCACCGGCGAGTCCGTCCACCCCTGGACCTTCGACTGCGACCCCGCCCTGCGCCCGCTGCGCGAGACCGCGGACCTGCTGGCCGAGCGCACCGACTGGCCCGTCCTGTACGACCCGGCCCGCCTCGCCGCCAACGAGGTCCCCGTCGCCGCGGCCGTCTACCACGACGACATGTACGTCGACACGGACCACGCCCTGAGCACGGCCCGCACGATCCGCGGTCTGCGCACGTACGTCACGAACGAGTTCGAGCACGACGGGGTGAGAGCGGGCGGGCCCCGCGTCCTGGACCGCCTCCTGTCCCTGGCGAGGGACGAGGCCTGACAACCTCGCGAGGGGGCGCCCTTCAGGGGCGCGGGGAACTGCGCTCCCGGCCACATCGGACCCGCAGCCGAACTCCCGTCCCTAGTCTGATCCCATGAGGCGATTCGACGATCACGCGGTCCTGATCACAGCCGCGGGCCAGGGCATCGGCGAGGCAACGGCACACCGCTTCGCCGAGGAGGGCGCGTCCGTGCTGGTCACGGACCTGGACAAGACCCGCGCCGAACGGGTCGCCGCCGCGATCCGTGACAGCGGCGGCACGGCCGCGTCGTACGCGTGCGACGTGGCCGACGCCGCCGCCGTCGAAGGGGCGGTCGCCACGGCGGTGGACTCCTTCGGCCGCCTGGACGTGCTGGTCAACAACGCCTACGCCTGCCATACCGACCCCGCCTCCTTCGAGGAGCACGAGGACGGCCACTGGTACGAGGACTTCGAGATCACCCTGCACGGCACGTACCGCTGCATCCGCGCGGCCCTGCCGCATCTGGTGGCCGCGGGCGGGCGAGGGGCGATCGTCAACATCGGCTCGGTCAACGCCGAGCAGCACTTCGGCTCCCACGCGTACAGCGCGGCGAAGGCGGCACTGGCCTCGCTGACCCGTACCGTCGCCGTCGAATCGGCCCCGCGGGGTGTCCGGGTGAACGTCGTCGAGCCCGGCACCATCCGTACCAACGCCTGGGACGGCCGCGGCGAGATCCTCGAACGCGCCGCCGCCCACTACCCGCTGGGGCGGGTCGGTGAGCCCGCCGACATCGCGTCCGCCGTCGCCTTCCTGGCCTCGGCGGACGCGGCCTGGATCACCGGGGCGGCGCTGCCGGTCGACGGCGGCCTGCTGGTGAGCAACCTGGCGATGCTCCGCGACATGTCCTGAGGCCGAGCGACCCGACCGTCGGTGCACCCGACAGCCGGTACACCTGACAGCCGGTACGGGGGAGGAGCTGAACCATGCGCGTGGTGATCACCACGAGCGGGCTCTGCGTACGCTGGGAGACATGCAAGACGAACCCGGCAGCACGGCCCCGGCCCGCACCGAACTGACAGCCGACTGTGCCCGGTGCTTCGGGCTGTGCTGTGTCGCGCTGCCCTTCACGGCCTCCGCGGACTTCGCGATCGACAAGGCCGCGGGGAGCCCCTGCAAGAACCTGCGGACGGATTTCGGCTGCGGCATCCACACGGAGCTGCGGCAGCGGGGCTTCAACGGCTGCACGGTCTACGACTGCTTCGGCGCGGGCCAGAAGGTCTCGCAGCTCACCTTCGGCGGCGAGGACTGGCGCTCGGGGGACCGGGAGCACTCCCGGCTGATGTTCGACGTGTTCCATACCGTGCGGCAACTGCAGGAACTGCTCTGGTATCTCACCCAGGCACTGGAACTGCCCGCGGCCCGCCCGGTCCACCCCGAACTGCGCGTCGTGCTCGAACGCACCGAGGCGCTCACCCGCCTGGAGCGGCGGGAACTGGCCGGGCTGGACGTGCCGGCGGTCCGCCAGGACGTCAACGTCCTGCTCCTGCGCACCAGCGAACTGGCCCGCGCCGGACTCGGCCGGGGCAGGAAGAAGGAACGCCGGGGCGCCGACCTGATGGGAGCCCGGCTCAAGGGCGCCGATCTGCGGGGCGCCGACCTCCGCGGCGCCTACCTCATCGCCGCGGACCTCACGGGCGCCGATCTGCGCTCCGCGGATCTGATCGGCGCCGACCTGCGCGACGCCGACCTCACGGACGCCGACCTGACCGACGTCCTCTTCCTCACCCAGCCGCAGCTCAACGCCGCCAAGGGCAGCGCAGGCACCAGGCTGCCGGCGTCATTCACCCGCCCCGGTCACTGGACACCGTGACACCGCCGACGCCTCCCGTTTCCCCGAAGCCTCCGACCCGACGGCCGGTTCGACAGCCGGTGCGGGGGAGCGCCGGTCGAGCCGCAGGGTCAGTCCCTCCGGCATCAGCGTGAGCCGTTCCGCCACCCGCAGCCGGTAGGCGGGGTCCGGCCGCAGCTCGTACCGGCGCAGCAGCAGCCCCAGGACGAGCGTCGCCTCGTGCAGCGCGAACTGCCGCCCGATGCACGCCCGCGCGCCGGTGCCGAACGGCTTGAAGGTGTGGGCGGGGCGGGCCCGTACGGCTCCCGGCTCGAAGCGGTCCGGGTCGAACCGTTCCGTGTCCGGGCCCCACGCGTCCGGATCGCGGTGCAGCAGCGGCATCAGGACCAGCGCCCACGCGCCCCGGCGCATCGGATGGACACCGCCGAGGACCGTGTCCTCGCGGGCCTCGCGCGCGAACGCGGGCGCCGTCGGCCACAGCCGCAGCGACTCGTCGAGTACGCGCCGCACGTACCGGAGCCTGGCGACCTGGTCGTAGGCCGGTTCCGGGGTGTCTCCCCAGACGCGGTCCACCTCGGCGCGGGCGCGGGCGGCGATCTCGGGGTGCCGCGCCAGATAGTGCAGGGCGAAGGAGAGCGCGCCCGACGTCGTCTCGTGCCCGGCGATCAGGAAGGTGATGACCTGGCGGCGGACGTTCTCGGGCGTCAGGCGCTCGCCGGTCTCCGGATGCGCGGTCTCCAGCATCCGGTCCAGCAGGTCGCCGTCGCCGGCCGGCCCGTGCAGCCGCGTCTCGACGACCGCGTCGACCGTGCGGTTGAGGTACGCCACGTCGGCCCGGTTGCGGCGGGTGGCGCTGCGCATCAGCACCGGCGCCACCGGCGCGGGGACGACATTGAGGCGCTGCGCGTACGACAGCGCGCCCACCATGGCCGTGACGAAGGGGTGCGGCCGGGTGCGCTCGAAGGAGTCGAAGTCATGGCCGAAGCCGGTGCGGGCGATCGTCTCCAGCGTCAGTTTCGTCATGTCGCCGGGCACGTCTACGGCCCGGCCCGCGGCCTGTTCGCCGTCCCAGCGGTCGGTGAGCCGGGCGGCCACGCCCAGCATCATCGCGTGGTAGCCCTCCATGGCCTCCCGGCTGAAGCCGGGCGCCAGCACGTCGTGCGCGAGCTGCCAGTTGGGCTCGTGGTTGTACGCCGTGAAGAGGCCGTCCCCGGCGACGGGCCGCAGGTTGGCGACCCCCAGCCCGACATGCTTGGCGAACCGGGACTCGTCCGCCAGCTCGCCCGTGAGCCCCGCGCCCCAGACGAAGACGATCTCCTTGCCGAACCCCTTGCGCCGGAAGATCGGTCCGAGCCTGCGTCCGACGCGCAGCGAATCCTGCAACGGCGTACGGAGGTTGGTGCCGACGGCGTCGCCGATCAGCGGCACCCGGTAGGGCGGGTGCGGGATGCGGCGCAGCTCGGGCCAGCCCAGCTCCGCGCTGCGGAACCCCTTCGGCAGCGCGCCTTTCGACGACCGGTTCTCCTTTGCGCCCGCCATCACGTCATCTCCCCTGCACCGGCCGCCGGTTGCGCCTGTTGTACGCGGATTCAATAGTGCGGCCAGTCTGGTCCCGCTGTTGAACCGACGTCAAGTAAGACGGCACGCACAACGCCGGCCGGGTCGGCGGGCCGGGTAAAGTGCGGGCATGGCCGCCAAGGAGGGGGAGCGCACGCGTCGTCGGCTCAGTACCGAGGAGCGCCGGGAGGAACTGCTCACGGTCGGGGCGCGCCTGTTCTCGGAGAGTCCGTACGACGACGTCTGGATCGAGCAGGTCGCCGAACTCGCCGGTGTGTCACGGGGGTTGCTCTACCACTACTTCCCGACCAAGCGGGACTTCTTCGCGGCCGTCGTCGAGCGCGAGAGCAGGCGCATGCTGCGGGTCACCGCCGCCGTGCCCGGCGTGCCGGTGCGGACGCAGATCGACGCCGGGCTCGACACCTTCCTGGAGTACGTGCAGAAGCACGCGCACGGCTTCCGCGCCTTCCACCGCGCCGAGGCGGCGGGGGACCAGGCGGTGAGGAAGGTGTACCGGGAGACGCTCGCCGCGCAGCAGCGGCAGATCCTGGAGGCGCTGGCCGCCGACCCCGAGACGGCCTGGACCGAGGAGGACCTGCCGGTCCTGCGGATCGCCGTGCGGGGCTGGCTGGCCTTCATGGCGGCGGCCTGTCTGGAGTGGCTCAAGGAGCCGGATCTCTCCCGGGAACAGGTGCGCGACGTCTGCGCGCGAGCCCTGCTCGGAGCCGTCCGTCCGTGAACCCGCTGTCACAAAGGTGCCGTCAGCGGCGCCGCGTGGTTGGCGTACACCCCGATCTTCTGTAGGTTAGGCAAGGCTTACCTAAGGGAGGGTTTGGGATGGGTGACCGTCACAGCTGGACGGCCGCACCGGCCACGGCACAACGTGCCCGCTCGGTGCTCGCCGCGGCGTGGTCCTGCGCGGTGACCGCGGAAGGCGGTCGGGAGGAGTTCATCGGCGTACACACCGTCGCGGAGGACGGCCGGGTGCTGCTGCATCTGCCCGACGACAGCGTGCTCACCACGGCCGCGATCTGCGCGCCCCGCGGAGAGCCGTCCGCCGTACTGGAGTTCGCCGACGTGGCGCCCGTCCCGGTACGCAACCGTATCCGCTCGCGCCTGTGGATGGCGGGCTGGTTCGCGCCCGAGGACGACCACCTGACGTTCCACCCGACCCGCGCCGTGCTGCGCGAGCCCGGCGGGGCGGTCGTCGTCGACCTCGACGAGTACGCCGCCGCCGAGCCCGACCCACTGGCCCTCGCGGAGGCCCAACTGCTCACCCACCTCGCCGATTCGCACCCGGACGCCGTCGAGCGGCTGACCCGGCTCGTCGAACCGGACTGCCTGCACGGCGCCGTCCGGGTGCAGCCGCTCGCCGTCGACCGGCACGGGCTGACGCTGCGCATCGAGCGCGTCCGCGGCCACGGCGACGTACGACTGCCCTTCCACCGGCCCGCGGACGACGTCGGGCAGCTCACCGAGCGCATGCACATCCTGCTCACGCAGGCGAGCGGCGCGAGCTGCCCCCGTCCGCTGCAGCGGCAGCGCACGGAGAGCGAGGGCTGACCCGAAGAGCCGACCCGACCGCAGGGCGACCAGCGGGCGGCGGGTGACGAGAACGCGCCCCGGGCGGACCGGAGCCGGGCTCACCAGTCCCCGTCACCAACCGGCTTGCCCGGCGCGTCGCCCAGCGGCTTCACCTGACCCGGCGACGGCGGCTGCCACGGCGTGTGGTCGTCGCCGAGCCAGTCGCCGACCGGCTTGACCGCGCCGAGTTCGTCCGTGGGGTCGAGATCCGTGGCGTCCTGGTCGTAGTAGTCGAACCAGGGCAGCCCGGCACGGGTGTAGACCGCACGGTCGACGGGTGACGGCGGGGGAGCCTCGCCCGTGATGCGCCGCCACTCCGGCGGCGTCACGAGATGGACGAAGACCCGCCCGGACGCGGTGGTCGACCAGTCCGACAGCGGGCGGTCGTCCCTGTAGACCTCCTGGCGCATCGAACCGCCGACGCCGAGACCCATCGCCCCCGAGGCGCGGGGCGCGGCTGCCGCCGGGGCCGCAGGCATCGCACCGGCCGGCTGCGGCATGCCGCCGGGCGCGGACATCGGCGCCGGGGCGCCGTAGCCGCCCGACGCCGCCCGGGCCCGCCTGCGTACCGTCTCCTCCGCCAGCCGGCGCTGCTCCTCCCGCCACGCGTGCAGCGCGGTGTCGGTCAGCGGGAACGACTGGAGCTGTACGCCGCCCCACACCTCCTCGCCGGTCACCTGGCCCTCGACCGTCGCGCCCAGCCCGAGCGGCACCGCCACGAACTGACGGACCGTGCCCTTGCCGGAGTTGATGCCGTCGAGCCACGGCTGGCGGGGCAGCACCACGTAGTTCTGCGGATCCCGGCCCGGCCGGGGGCTCCACGGCCTGCCGGACACCGCGCACACCTTGCCCGCGCCCACCTGGAGGGCCGCCGGTTCCGCGGCGCCGAAGCTCAGCCACATCGCCTCGCGCAGATAGACCGGCAGCATCACCCCGCCGCGGGCCAGCCACTCGGCGGGCACCGTCTCCGGGTGGTCCTCCACGCGCCGCAGCGGGAACTCGCCGAGCCCCGGAGGCAGCGCGTGCGTGCCCGTCTCGGGCAGGCGCAGGGTACGGATGAACCGAACCCGCACACCACCCGCCAGAAGCAGCGAGTTCCCGTCGATCCGGACGGTGCCGTCGGCCATCCGCACTCCCTCTGTCGTCATGTGCCGCCCCGCGGACAGGTCGCCCTGCCGGGGCGGTGCCGGTACATCACGTAGTACGAGTCGAGGGGGCCCCGCGGTTCCGGCGCGCGCGGCGCAGACGTCGGCGGAGACGGTCCAGCCGGGGCATGCGCTCACGCTGTTCGCGCGTACAGCGGTCCAGTTCCTCCAGCAGACGGCGGGAGCGGTGCTCCATGTCGAGTTCGTCGAGCATCCGCGTGACCTCGGTGACCACGGCCCCGTACAACTGCCACTGGCGCGCGTCCCGCTGCACCTCCTCCAGGAGGAGCTGGGCCAGCTTGTCGCGGGTGGCCGTCGCGGCGGTGAGTTCGTGGGCGAGCCGGGCCTCCGCCGACTCGGCGCTGCGGCTGACGTCGGTGGTGACCAGCACGGCGAAGCTGACCACGGCGTCACCGACCTCGGACAGGAGCCGCTCGAAGACCGTCCCGATGTGCGACTCGAAGAGCGGCTCGGGGGTGCGTTCCTTGGCGAGGTCGGTGAGGGTACGCGTGAGCACCCGCAGGACCACCGTGCAGATCTCCAGCGTGTCGAGCCCGGTGCGCAGGACGACCCGGTGCAACAGGCCCTCCCGTACACGGGGATTGAGCCGCAGGCTGTCCTCGGCCTGTTTGAGGGCCGCGTCCACGTCGACGATGTCGTGGTCGAGCTGCCGCGCCTCGTGGAGGCTCTCGGTCGCGGCGGCCACCTGGGTACGGCCCGCGGCCTCGTCGCCGACGCGCAGCATCAACCGCCGCATCCGGCGCGCCAGATCCTCGATGGACTCACCGGCGGCGCCGACCCACACCGGGGGAGCGAACAGCAGATTGCAGCCGAGGCCGACCACGGCACCGATCACCGTCTCCAGGATCCGCGCCCAGGCCGTGTCGCCGACCCGGGTGACGCCGAGGACCAGCATGGCGCTGATCGCCACCTCGGGCACGAACTCGCTGACCCGCACCAGGTGTCCGACGGCCAGCGCGGCCAGGATGAGCAGTCCGAGGCTCCACCAGGTCAGCCCCACCAGGGCGCTGAAACCGATGGCGACGAGGACGCCGGCGACGACGGCGTTCACCCGTCGGATGCCGGTGGTGAGGGTGGCGTAGAGGGTGACCTGGACGACGAGGAGCGCGGTCAGGGGAGCGGTGAGCGGCGCGGCCTCGGGGCTGAAGCGCAGAGCGACCACGTAGGCCACGGTCGCGGCCGCCGCCGCCCGGACCGTCTGGACGATCACGGGCTGCTGCCGCCACTTGGTCACCTGGGCGCTGCCGGCGGCCCACACTTCACGTACATCTCGCATCCCTGGCCACTTCCCGTTCGACGGCCGCATCGAACGCGAACGGAGGGGTCGGCTCCGACGATGCTTCCTACCGTCCGGTCGGTCAGGAGCGCGGCGGGAGCGGATCAGGAGTGGAGGCGGTCCAGAAAGGACGACAACCGGCCGTTCATGCGGGCGACCTGCTCCTCCACGGTGAGGCTCTCCTCGAAGCGCGCGCCGGGGCCGGGCAGCTTCTTGCCGCGTACGTACAGCGAACAGGCGAGGTCGGCGCAGATGTAGACCCCCACCGAGTTGCCCTCGCGGCCGGCCGGGCCCACCTTGCGGGCCGTCATCAGGGAGACGCCGTTTCCCGGGTGGGTGGTCAGGCACAGCGAGCACATGCTGCGGTGCATGAAGCCGCGCTGCTGCGAGGGGGAGCGCAGGGTCACACCGACGGGGCCGCCCGACCGCTCGGTCACCAGGTGACTGCGGTCGGGTGCCCCGGGGTCGCGCCAGCCCAGGAAGTCCAGATCGTCCCACGGCCGGTCCGCCAGATCGTGCGGCACGAACAGGCGCTTGGCCTCTCCCTTGGAGCAGTTGACGAACGAACTGCGGATCTCCTGCTCGGTGAGCGGCTTCATGACGGGGGTCTCCTGATGGATCGGGGCGGCGCGAAAGCTGAACCTAGGGTCACTAGGTTATGGCCTAGGCTACGTAGCCGATCCATGGAGAGCCACTGTGTTTTTGTGGAGGGTGACGGCAGACGTGCTACACGTCGTCGTCCAGGTCCGGGTCGGGGCCGCCGTTCGCGTCCGTGTTGGACAGGCGCAGGGCGAGGGTGCGCAGGAGATCGGTGCTCTTGATCTCGGTGCGTTCCGTGTCGTGGACGTCGGCGAGCTCCGAGAAGAGGAAGGCGAAGGCGCCGACGAGGGAGATCGCGGCGGGCATCAGGGCGTCGATGACCGCCTGGCCCGCCTCGGCGGGGGTGGCGTCGCCGGGGACCTCCACGGAGGGGAAGACTTCCGTCACCAGCCTGCCGAGTTGGGCCTCGCCGGCATCGATGTCCACCTCGGTGTCCTCGTTGAGCCTGCGCACCATTTCCTGAGTCTCGGTCAGGACGCCGATCGCTCGGAGGATGATCTCGCTCTGTTCCATGCGGGGAGCTTATGCGGTTCGCATGTACGGGGTTGTGGGGTGGGCGTTGCGGGGTCGGTGCGGGCCCGTTGTGGCCGGCCGCGCAGTTCCCCGCGCCCCTAAAAGACTGCGCAGTTCCCCGCGCCCCCAAAGCCGAAAGACTGCCCCGTTCCCCGTTCCCCGCGCCCGCGAAGGTCAAAGCCGAAAGACTGCGCTGTTCCCTGCGCCGCCGTAGGGCAAAGCCGAAAGATTGCGCAGTTCCCCGCGCCCCTAGGGGGGTGCCGGGTGCGCTCCGTGGTGGGCGTGGCCTTTTAGGGGCGCGGGGAACTGCGCAATCTTTTAGGCGCGCGTCGAACCGGCCGGTGCACGGCCGTTGTCCTGATCGCGCGGGCAGCGGCACATACGCTGGGGCCGGCGCACGAACACGCTGACGGGACGGGTGGGGTGGTATGCCGGACGAACGAGCCAGGTCGGTTCTGGAGGCGGCCGGGATCCCGGCGAGCGACCTCGAACGGTGTCGCTCCCTCACCGGTGGCACGTACAACACCGTCGAGGAACTGCTCCTCACCGACGGCACCCGGTACGTGCTGAAGACCCCACCCCCACCCGATGCCCCCGCCCTGAGCCACGAGCGCGAACTCCTCGTCTCCGAGGCGGAGTTCTACCGCGCCGCCGCCACGGCCGACGTGCCCGCCCCACACGTGGTGTCCGCACCGACCGGCCGTCACCTCCTGATGACCGCCTGCCCGGGCGACATGTGGGACGACCGTTTCACGTCGGACGAACAGGCCTCCCTGCGCGCCGAGTTGGGAGCGCTGACGGCCCGGTTGCATGAAGTGACCGGCCCCGGATTCGGGTACCCGTCCGGCGCACTCGGCCCCCTGTCCGCCGACTGGCGAACCGCCTTCACCGTCATGTACGCCGCCGTCCTGGACGACGCCCGCCGGTACGAGCCCTGGCTGCCCCGCCCGCTGGACGAGATCGCCCGCACGGCCGCCTCCGCGTACGACGCCCTGGACGAAGTGACCGTCCCGCGACTGGTCCCCTTCGACCTGTGGCGGGGGAACATCCTCGTCGAACACCCCGCCGCCGGTCGCGGCGAACCCCGCATCGGCGGGCTCATCGACGGCGAGCGGATGTTCTGGGGCGACCCCCTGGCGGACTTCGTGTCCCTGGCCCTGCTCGACGACATCGAGAAGGACCGCGATTTCCTGGTGGGCTATCAGGAGGGAGGCGGGCGGGCCGAGTTCACCGACCCGGCCCGCCGCCGTCTCGCCCTCTATCGTTCCTACCTCTACCTGATCATGCTCACCGAGACGGTCCCCCGGGCGATGGGGGCCGAGCACGACACCTGGCTCCGGGACGCGGTGGCCCCGGAACTCGTCGCGGCGCTCGACGAGTTGACCCGGTAGACGTCACGCGGCCTTGCGCTGCATCCCGCCGTGCTCCCGGACGATCTCGGCGTACCGGCGCCCGCTCCCCTTCACCGTGCGCCGCTGCGTCCGGTAGTCGACGTGGACCAGGCCGAAGCGCTTGTCGTAGCCGTACGCCCACTCGAAGTTGTCCAGCAGCGACCAGGCGTAATAGCCCGCAAGCGGAGCGCCCTTGCGAGCCGCCGAGGCGCAGGCCGCCAGGTGCTGTTCGAGGTACTGGACGCGCTCGGGATCGTGGACCGTGCCGTCGGGGCGTACGACGTCCGGGTAGGCCGAGCCGTTCTCGGTGACGTACAGCTTCCGGGCGCCGTACTCGTCCGTGAGGCGCAGCAGCAGGTTCTCGATGCCGGCCGCGTCGATCTCCCAGTCCATGGCCGTGCGCGGCACACCGTGACGGCGGACGGCGGCGGCGTACGGGGCCGGGCCCGTCGGGTCGTCCTCGATGGCCGACGGGAAGTAGTAGTTGAGCCCCAGCCAGTCCAGCGGCTGGGCCATGACCGCCAAGTCGCCTTCCTGCTCCGGGAGTTCGACCCCGTACACCTCGCGCATGTCCGCCGGGAAGCCGCGGCCGTGGACCGGGTCGAGCCACCAGCGGTTGGTGTGGCCGTCCATGCGCCGGGCCGCCGCGATGTCCTCGGGGCGCTCGGTGGCGGCCTCGATGTAGGACAGGTTGTTGACGATGCCGACCTGGGCGCCGGGGGCCGCGGCGCGGATCGCCTGGGTGGCGAGCCCGTGGCCCAGGAGCAGGTGGTAGGACGCGCGGACCGCCGCCGTGAGGTCGGTCAGGCCCGGGGCCATCCGGCCCTCCAGATGGCCGATCCACGCCGAGCACAGCGGCTCGTTGAGGGTCGTCCAGTGCTGGACGCGGTCGCCGAGGCGCTCGGCCACGACCGTCGCGTACGACGCGAGGTGGTGTGCCGTGTCGCGCTCGGTCCAGCCGCCCCGGTCCTGGAGCACCTGCGGAAGGTCCCAGTGGTACAGGGTGACCGACGGGGTGATGCCGGCCTTCAGCAGACCGTCGATCAACGCGTCGTAGAAATCGAGCCCCTTGGCGTTCGCGGGACCGTCGCCGCCCGGTACCACCCGTGGCCAGGCGATCGACAGCCGGTACGCGTTGGTGCCCAGCTCCTTCATCAGGGCGATGTCCTCGCGCCACCGGTGGTAGTGGTCGCAGGCGACATCGCCGTGGTCGTCGCCGTCCACCTTCCCCGGTGTGTGCGAGAAGGTGTCCCAGATGGAGGGCGAACGGCCGTCCTCGGCCACGGCACCTTCGATCTGGTACGCCGAGGTGGCCGTGCCCCACACGAAGTCCTGGGGGAGTGCGGCGAGATCGATGGTCACAGAAGTCCTCTCGGAACGGGGGGAGTCGACTGACGTGCGGGTGGTGGTCACTTGACGGCCCCGGCGGTGAGTCCGGCGACCAGATAGCGCTGGAGGAGCAGGAACCCGGCGACCACGGGCACGCTCACCACGAGTGAGGCGGCCATGACCTGGTTCCAGTACACGTCGTTCTGCGTGGCGTAGCCCTGGAGGCCGACGGCGAGCGTGCGGGTGGTGTCGTTGGTCATCACCGACGCGAACAGCACCTCGCCCCACGCCGTCATGAACGCGTACACGGCGACGGCGACGATCCCCGGCACCGCGGCGGGTACGACGACTCTGAAGAGCGCGCCGAGCGGCCCGTTGCCGTCCACCATCGCCGCCTCGTCCAGGTCGCGCGGCACCGACTCGAAGTACCCGATCAGCATCCAGATCGAGAACGGCAGCGAGAACGTCAGATAGGTGAGGATCAGACCGATCCGCGAGCCGAAGAGCGCGATACCGGTGGCGTTGCCGATGTTCACGTAGATGAGGAACAGCGGGAGCAGGAACAGGATCCCGGGGAACATCTGCGTGGACAGCACGGTCACGGTGAACAGGCGCTTCCCGCGGAAGCGGTAGCGGCTCACGCCGTACGCGGCGAAGATCGCGATCACCACCGAGAGGACCGTCGCCGCACCCGCCACGATCAGCGAATTGACGAAGTACTTCGCCAGCGGGACCGTCGACCAGATGTCGATGTACGGGCGGATCGTCAGCCCGCTGGGCAGCCAGCGGAACTCGCCCGACACGTCCTCCAGCGGCTTCAGCGAACTGGACAGCATCACGTACACGGGCAGCAGCACGAAACCGGTGAGCAGCGTGAGGAAGATCCGCCGCGACCACACGAAGGACCTGGGTGCGGCCATCGGTGACCGCCGCGCCCCCACCGGCTTCCCGGGCCGCGCCGCCGTGGTGGTCCTAGACATCGGCCGCCCTCCGTCCGCGTGAGGTCAGGGCGAGATAGACACCCGTCACGACCAGCAGGAACAGCAGAAGCAGCACGGACATCGCGGATCCCGTCCCGAAGTTCCACGTCACGAACGACGACTGGTAGATGTGGATCGAGATCAGGTCGGCCGCTTCCGGCGCCGCCTTGCCGAACAGCACGTACGGCGTGTTGAAGTCGTTGAACGTCCACAGGAAGAGCACGAGAACCAGCACCTGGTTGACCGGGCGCAGCGACGGCAGCGTGATGCGGCGCAGCTGCTGCAGCATCCCGGCCCCGTCGATCGACGCCGCCTCGTACAGCTCCTTGGGGATGTTCTGCAGGCCCGCCATCACGATGAGGAAGGCGAACGGCCAGCCCTTCCACACCGACACGACGAGCAGCGCGACGAAGCTGTTGTCGCCGATCAGCCAGAAGGACGGGCTGTCGGTGAGGCCCAGCTGGTCGTGCAGCACATGGTTCACCAGGCCGTTGTCCCGCTGGAACATGAAGGCCCAGGTGATGACGGCCGCGTACACCGGAAGCGCGTACGGGACGAGGAAGACGGCCCGCAGGAAGCCCCGGCCGCGGAAGTTCTCCTGCATGTACACCGCGGCCGTCGTGCCGAGCAGCCAGCACAGGCCGACGGAGAGCACGGTGAACGCGCAGGTGACGAAGAACGAGTGGAGCAGCGCCTTGCCGATGGGCGCGTCGAAGTCCACGGACAGGCTGTAGTTGTCGAAGCCCGCCCAGGGCGCGGCGCCCCAGTCGCGGATGTAGAACTGCGTGAGCTCCTTGAAGCTCATGACGATGCCGATCACCATCGGCACCAGATGGACGAGGAGTTCGAGCAGCAGGGCGGGCAGCAGGAGCAGATACGGCAGGGCGATCCGGCGTACCCGCCCGGTGCGGCGGCGCGGGGCAGGCGCCGTCGCACCGGGCGGTGCTTCCTTACCGACCGCGGGCTCGGCGGTCACGGTCATCGAACGCTCACTTCTTCGGCATCTGCTGCTGGGCCTCGTCGAGCTTCTCCTTGACCGAGGCCGTCGTCACGGGCCGGCCGGCCGCCGCGTCCGCGAAGAGCTCCTTGACGGCCGTGCCGACCGCGGTCTCGAACTGCGACTCGTTCGCCACCTGCGGCAGCGGGGCCGCGCTCTTGGCGAGCGTGTCCCGGATGACCTTCAGGGCGGGCGTGTTGAACGCGGGGTCCTGCTGGGCCGCCTTGACCGGCGGGATGGACCCGTAGGTCTTGTTGAGGACCGTCTGCTCGTCCACGCTCGTCATGAAGTTCACGAACTTCAGGGCGCCGTCGATGTTGTCGGTGTTCTTGAAGACGGCCATGTTGATGCCCGCCACCATCGAGTTGACGGCCGTGTCGGCGCCCGGGGTGCCGGACTGCACCGGTACCGGCGCGACGCCCCACTCGTCGTCGCTCATGCCGTGCGCCTTGAGCGTGGCCGCCGCCGTCTGCCACAGCACCATCGCCGTCTTGTCCTTGGCGAAGTCCTGGAGGGACTGGTTCTGCGCGTACTCGGCGTTGCCGGGCGCGACGACCTTGTCCTTGCCCATCAGGTCGACGTACTGCTTGACCGCCGCCACGGCCCCGTCGGAGGTGAAGTCGGGCTTGCCCTCGGCGTCGAAGAAGTCGGCGCCGTGCTGCTTGGCGAAGACGAAGACGTGGTGGATGTTCTCCGAGAGGTTCGCACCCTCGGCGCCCAGCGCCCACTTGTCGTCCTTGGAGATCTTCTTCCCGTCGGCGACCAGATCGTCCCAGGTGGCGGGCGGTCCGGATATCCCCGCGTCCTCGAACATCTTCTTGTTGTAGTAGAGCGCGTACGCCATCGAGTACAGCGGGACCGCCGCCGGATCGGAGCCGGTCTCGCCCGCCGAACCGAGCGCCGACCCGACGAACCGGTCCTTGCCGCCGATCTTCCCGAAGTTCTTGGCGTCCCAGGGCAGCAGGGCCCCGGTCGCCTGGAGCGAGGCGGACCAGGTGTTGCCGATGTTGAGGACGTCCGGGCCCTGGCCCGACGTCGTCGCGGCGAGGATGCGGTTGAGGAGATCCGACCAGGGGATGACCTCCAGCTTGACCTTGATGCCGGTCTGCTTCTCGAACTTCTTCAGCTCGGGAGTGAGGATCTTCTTGTCGGCCTCGATGCTCGGGCCCTGGTTGGAGGCCCAGTAGGTGAGCGACTTCGGCGAGTCGTTGGACCCGCCGTCCGTCGACGAGCCACCGCCGCACGCGGTCACGGCGGCCAGCAAGGAGACAGTGACCGCGCTCGCGGCCGCGGCTCGGGTTCTGCGCATGACGTCAGGCGTCCCTTCCTGAGGGAAAGCAGGAGGTGTCGTGCGTTCACTTCTCGAACGACCCTCACGGCTTAATTTAGGACGTGAGTTAAGCTCCGTAAGAAAGTCGCGTCAAGGGTTGGCGCAGCGGTATCTTGCAGGTCGGGGGTACGGCGGGAAGGGAACACATGGCGGGGCGGAACGGGCGAACGGTACGTGACCTGCGACGAGGCAATCGCACGGCCGTGCTGAGGAGGCTCTACTTCGACGGACCGATGAGCCGGTTCGAACTCGGGCCCGCCACCGGGCTCAGTTCCGGCTCCATCAGCAACGTCGTCGCCGAGCTGGTCGCCGACGGCCTGGTGGAGGAGGCGGGCAGCGTCGACTCCGACGGCGGCCGGCCCCGCACCCTGCTCCGGGTCGCCCCCGCCAGCGGCCACATGATCGGCGTGGACGTCGGCGAGACCCGCGTCCGCGTCGAGCTCTTCGACCTGTCACTGACCGAACTCGCCCGCACCGAACGCCCGTTGGAGCACCAGAGGTACGACGTCGACGTCATCGTCGGCCACATCCGCGACGGCGTCGCCGAGGTACTGGCCACCGCCGGCATCGCCCCCGAACGACTGCTGGGCGTCGGCATCGGCGTACCCGGCATCGTGGAACGCACCGCGGCGGACGGCGCCGTCGTGCACGGCCAGACCATCGGCTGGCCCGCCGTCCCGCTGGAGTCCCTGCTCCGTACCGCCTGCGGACTGCCCGACTCCGTCCCGTACTTCACCGACAACGGCGCCAAGACTCTCGGCCAGGCCGAGATGTGGTTCGGCGCGGGGCGCGGCGCGCGCAACGCGGTCGTGGTCCTCTTCGGCTCGGGTGTCGGCGCCAGCCTGGTCTCGGACGACGTGGAACTGGGCCGGGCCGTGGAATGGGGACACCTCACGGTACGGGTCAGGGGGCGCCGCTGCCGCTGCGGTGCGCTCGGCTGTCTGGAGGCGTACGCCGGGGCCGAGGCCCTGCTGCAACGCTGGGAGGAGGCCGGGGGACGGCCGCCCAAGGGCGTCGACGAGGAGACGGCCCTCACGGCCATGCTGGCGGCGGCCTATCCGGTCGAGGGCGGGACGGAGGGCGGGGTGCGCGGCGCGGCGGCCAGGGGCCCCGGCGCGTCCGCGTCCGCATCCGCATCCGCGTCAGTGTCAGTGTCCCCGGTCGGTTCGGCGGCCGATGGTGCGGCAGCGGCTGGTGGGGCGACTGGCGGTGGTGCGGCCGGTGGTGGGGCTGTGCCTGAGGGGACTCCCGGTGGTGGAGCTGCTGGTGGGGCTGCTGGTGGTGCCACAGTCAGCGGTTCGGCGGCCGGCAGTGGGGCGAGCGGCAGCGGGTCCGCCGGTGGCGCGGCCGTCGCCGGTGCCGCGCCCGACCCCGTGGCGCTGGCCGTGCTGGAGGAGACGGCCGAGTACCTGGGCGCGGGCCTCTCCGACCTGATCAACCTCTTCCAGCCCGAACGCATCCTCATCGGCGGCTGGGCCGGACTCCAGCTGGGCTCCCGCTTCCTGCCCGCCGTCCGCGCCCACGCCGTCTCGTACGCGCTGCGCCACCCGGCCGAGCGGGTCACCATCGAGCTCGGCGCCCTCGGGCCCGACGCGGTCACGGTCGGCGCGGCGATCCTTCCGCTGGCCGACTTCTTCGCCCGCGGCGGCCGTCGGCCGGGCACGGGACCGGGATCGGGGGACACCCCGCCACCGGCCTGGCGCGCGGCCCTGGAGGAGCGCGCTCCGCACTGACGCCCGGGGCTCCCGGGTTTGCCGGGTGGTCCCGGCAGGTACCCGCACCCTGGCCGACCGGGGACTTCCGCCCCGCGCGGCCCGACGAGGAGGGGAGCGCACCGTGAGCGAATACGGGACCAGGACGCCCGAGGAGAGCGAAGGACCCGTACCCCGGGACCTGCCGGACCAGCAGGTGCAGGAGGGCGAGGACCCCTGGGACGTCATCACGCCGCCCGAGTCGGGGCCGGACGAGGACGGGGACGGCGGCGTACGGGCGAAACCCGACACCGACGTCCCCGACACCGACGAGGCGGGCACCGGCCGGCAGGGCGATTCGGGCACGAGCACGGTCCACCCCGAGGACCCGGAGCCTGAGGAGTCTCCCGCCTGAGCGCCTGCCCCGCGTGCCTGAGCCCGCAACGCGCCGCGGGGCGCCCTGTTGAGCCGCTGCCGCTGCCGCTGCCGCTGCCGCTGCTGCTGCGGCCACGTCTCAGGCGAAGGCGTCGACGCCCGTGAGTTCCGCCGAGAGGGCCCACAGACGGGCCGCGGACGCCGGGTCGATCGCGTACTCGCGTACGCCGACCCGCGTACCGTCGGCCGGGGCGATCTCGGCGATGTCGCAGTCCTCGCAGTACACCCCGCCCATGCCGGACAGCTGCGGAGAGGTCGCCGCCCACACCTGGGTGGCCGCTCCCTGCTCGGGGGACTTGAAGCCCTCCGGGTTCAGCGGCACACCGTTCTCGTCGATCCAGCCGCGCTCGACCATCTCCTGCCGGGGGAGGTGGCGCTGGAGAGGCGTGAGGATGCCGCCCGGGTGCAGCGCGAAGGCCCGTACGCCCGAGTCCTTGCCCAGGGCGTCGAGCTGCACGGCGAACAGGACGTTGGCCGTCTTCGCCTGTCCGTACGCCTCCCACTTGTCGTAGTCGCCGCGGTTCCAGTGCGGGTCGTCCCAGCGGATGTCCGAGGTGTGGTGGCCCGTCGAGGAGACGGAGACGATCCGGGCGCCGCCCGGGGCGATCGCCGGCCAGAGCCGGTTGACCAGCGCGAAGTGACCCAGGTGGTTGGTCGCGAACTGCGCCTCCCAGCCGGGGCCGACGCGGGTCTCGGGGCAGGCCATGATCCCGGCGTTGTCGATGACGAGGTCGACGGTGCGGCCCGAGGCGAGGAAGCGGTCGGCGAACGTGCGCACGCTCTCCAGGTCGCCGAGATCCAGCTCGTCCACCTCGACGCCGTCGATACCGGCGACCGCCTCCTCGGCGACCGCCCGGCGCCGCGCGGGAACGACGACCGTGGCACCCGCCTTGCTGAGCGCGCGGGTCGTCTCCAGGCCGAGCCCCGAGTAGCCGCCGGTGACGATCGCCAGCCTGCCCGTGAGGTCGATGCCGGCGAGGACGTCGTCCGCGGTGCTGTGCCGGTCGAAGCCCGAACCGATCTTGTGCTGTGCAGTGGTCATACGGGTGACGCTACGGATTGGAGCGCTCTCGAAGTCAAGCGACGCCCCCGGAGAACGGGAAAGGCCCCGACCGGACGGGGGAATCGCGGTCGGGGCCGTCTGTGGGTGGCCACGGATGGCGGTCGCCTCTCGGCGGTGTGCTCCACAGGGCTTCAGCCGAACGATCTTCCCTGTGGGCGGAAGGTGAGGCCCGGGGACACTGTCCCATCCGCACCCACAGCTGATTTAACGGGAAACTACCGACGGGTGTTCCCAGGTCGGGGCGGTCTAGACCGTGATCTGCGTCACGAGCCGGTCAGCCTCCGGTCGCCAGCGGGCTCTTGGACAGCGACGCCAGGAGATGGGCCGGATCCCGGTAGACGGAGGTCGCCCCGGCCTTCTCCAGGTCGGCGCGCGGGATGCCCCCGCACAGCACTCCCACGCACAGGACACCCGCTCTGGTGCCCGCGCGCATGTCCCAGACCGTGTCACCGACGAAGAACGAGTGCTCGGCGGAGGCTCCGGCGAGTTCAAGTGCGTGCCCCACCGGATCGGGCGCGGGCTTCCCGGAGTCCACGTCGTCGGAACTGGCCGTCGCCCTGATGACGTCGTCGGCGTCGACGGCCCGCCGGAGTGCCGCCAGTTCCGCCCCGCCGGCCGAGGTGGCGAGCACGACCGTCCAGCCCTCGCTGTCGAGGCGCCGCAGCAGGTCACCGGCGCCGGGGAACGGGCGCAGCCGCTCGAAGTACGTGCCGTAGACGGTCTTGTGGGCGGCGCTGATCGTGTCGTCCTGCCCGGTGTCCCGTCCGTCGCCCAGCAGATGCGCGATCAGGTCGTCGGAACCGAGGCCCACCGCCCGGTGGACGTCGTGCATCGACACATCGTGCCCGGCCTGCCGGAACGCCTCCCACCAGGCCGTCACATGCAGATGGTTGGTGTCGACAAGAGTGCCGTCCACATCGAATACGGCTGCCCGCTCCATACGTCGTCCCTTCGCCGCGGTGGTGCGTCGTCCACGTGTCCCAGTACCGCGTCACGGGGCTCGTACGCCCGCGGGAGTCATGCGATCCCGCGTCCAGGCCAGCAGTTCCTCCGCCGGCCAGGTGGTGACCACCCGCTCCGGAGGCACCCCGCACTCCTCGGCCCGCGCGCATCCGTACACCTGCCACCCGAGCTGTCCCGGCGCGTGCGCGTCGGTGTCCACGGAGAACAGCACGCCCGCCGCGACCGCCCGGCGCAGCAGCCGCCGCGGTGGATCGAGCCGTTCGGGGCGGCTGTTGATCTCGACCGCCGTGCCCGTCTCGGCGCAGGCGGCGAACACGGCGTCCGCGTCGAACTCCGACTCCGGCCGCCCCCGCCCGGTGACCAGCCGCCCCGTGCAGTGCCCCAGTACGTCCGCGTGCGGATTCCGTACGGCGGCGACCATCCGGCGGGTCATCGCGGTCGCGTCCATCCGCAGCTTGGAGTGCACCGACACCACGACGACGTCGAGCCGGTCCAGCAGTTCCGGCTCCTGGTCCAGCGACCCGTCGTCGAGGATGTCGCACTCGATACCGGTGAGCAGCCGGAAGGGGGCCCAGCGCTCGTTCAGTTCCGCCACCACGTCCAACTGCTCCCGCAACCGCTCGGGGGACAGACCGCGGGCCACCGTCAGACGCGGCGAGTGATCCGTGAGGACCGCCCACTCGTGCCCGAGGCGGGCCGCGGCACGGCCCATCTCCTCGATGGGACTGCCGCCGTCCGACCAGTCCGAGTGCAGATGGCAGTCGCCGCGCAGCAGGGCCGCCAGCTCCTCGCCGCCCAGGACGAGGGGTTCCGCCGCCTCCTGCTCCAGCTTCTCCAGATAGCCGGGCGGCTGCCCGGCCAGCACCTCGCGCACCACCTGTGCGGTCTTCGGCCCGATGCCCTTCAGGGACTCCAGCGACCCGTCGGCCGCCCGCCGGGCCACCTCGTCGGCGGACAGCTCCGTGACGACGCCCGCCGCCGTGCGGAACGCCCGTACGCGATAGGTGGGGGCCTGGGACCGCTCCAGCAGGAAGGCGATACGGTCCAGCGCCTCGGCCGGGTCCATGGATCAAGCGTGGCCCAGCCGGGCCGGGTCCGCACGGCAGCCGACCGGCCTGCCCTGTGCCACCATGAGAGACGAACCTCGTACGGCCACGGACGCAGCCACAGTCACGGCCGCCGTCGCCGCCGAGCGCCACGACGACCGACACCGCCGCCCGGGCAGGCTTATCGGCGGCACGCGTGTGGAACCGGTGGGATCATGACTGAAATCGCCAGCCCTCACATCTCGTATCCGCGGATCACGGTCCTGGGCGTGCAGCCCGGCGATCCGCCCTTCCGCATCGTGGAGATCGACGGCGCCGTCATCGGTGAGGCCAAGAGCTTCACGGACGTCCTGGTGGCCGCCGCGGCGTACGGCATCCCGGTGCACGACGCCGATGATCCTGCCGTGGTCCGCTGGGTCGGCGGGGACAAGCTCACCTGGCATCCGCGATAGCGGTGGATCGGCCGTCGGCGCGGCCGGGTGAATTCCGACAGGCCGGAGAGGCCGAAGTGGCTGGAGGGGCCGTAGGCGCCAGAGGAGTCCGAGGGGGGCGTGTGGCGCTGTGGTGTGCGCGCGGTGGTGAGCCGTCGCGGGTGGCGCGACCCCGCGCATCGGCGGGCCGCGGAAGCGGACACGGCCGTGCATGGGGCCCTGGCGACAAGGGCACTTTGATCTTGCAGCGCGCGTGACCCGAGGAGGGGAGTGGCACGTCCGGCAGGGGCGGACGTGCCGCGTGACACACGGACCACGCGCAAGCGTCGTACGTACGAGCAGAGCCAGGCCGGGCGATCCCCGGGCCTGGCTCTGCCGCTGCTGGACGTCCGCCTCTCAGCCGACCGTCCACTTCTGGTTGGCCGCACCCGTGCAGGTCCACAGCTGCAGCCGGGTGCTGTTGGCCGAGTTGTTGCCCGTGACGTCCAGGCACTTGTTCGCCTGCGGATTCACGATGTCGCGAGCTCCGCTGACGACCCACTGCTGGGCGGGTACGCCTGCGCAGTCCCAGAGCTGGACGGGCGTGCCGTCGGCCGTGCCACCCCCGGCGGCGTCCAGGCACTTGCCCAGTGCGCGGACGGTGCCGTCCGAGCCCACGCTCCACTGCTGGGCCGCGGTGCCGTTGCAGTCGTAGAGCTGGACGGGCGTGCCGTTGGCGGGATTCGCGCCCGCCACGTCGACGCACTTGCCCGCGAGGCCCCTGATGGCCGAGCCGCCGCCGGAGCTGTCACCCGTCGTCACCTTCACCTCGTCCACGACGAGCTGCGAGGGGAAGGGGGTCGAACCGTCCGGGTCGCCCGGCCAGTAGCCGCCCACCGCGAGGTTGAGGATCAGGAAGAACGGCTTGTTGAACACCCACTGCCTGCCGCCCAGGTCGGCCGGGGTGCGGGTCTGGTAGACGGTGCCGTCCACGGACCAGGTGACCCGCTCGGGCGACCAGTCGACCGCGAAGGTGTGGAAGGCGTCGGCGAAGGCCTGTCCGCCGGGCAGCGAGTAGCCGGCGCCTATGCCGCCCGAGCCGGAGTAGCCGGGGCCGTGCAGGGTGCCGTGCACGGTTCCGGGCTCGAAGCCCACGTTCTCCATGATGTCGATCTCACCGGAGTTGGGCCAGCCGACCTGTCCGATGTCGTTGCCCAGCATCCAGAACGCCGGCCACATGCCCTGCCCGCGGGGCACCTTCAGCCGGGCCTCGACCCGTCCGTAGGTGGTGGTGAACTTGCCGGAGGTGTTGAGCCGGGCCGAGGTGTACTCGCAACGCCCGTACCAGCACTGGTAGTTGTTCGGGTTCTCGCGGCGGGCCTCGATGACCAGGTGACCCTGGCCGTCGAGCTTCGCGTTGTTGTTGCCGGCCGTGTAGTACTGCCGCTCGTGGTTGTTGACGTTGTCGCCGGTCTCGATCTGCCACTTCGAGGAGTTGGGGGCCGAACCGGCGGCACCGTCGAAGGTGTCCTGGAACGTCACCGCCGCGGCGGCGCTCGGAGCGGGGTCCGCCTGGACGTGTGCCGCCCGGGCCGGGTCCGCCTGGGCGGGTCCGACCGCGACGGACGCGAGGAGTGCGGCGGACAGGGCGGCGAGGAGGTATCTGCGGAGCAGGCGTGGCGAGTCCACGACGTCTCCCTTCCGTACGGCGATCCCCGTGGGGGAGGAGCCGACTGAGGTGGGGGGTGCGCGCTTCGACTCTTGATTTAAGAAGTGAAGTAAGGGGTGCGTCAAGACTCTGGTACAGACCAGCTGTTCACACCCCGCGAACGCCCCGCCTCAGCCCCGGAAGGCCCCAACTCCTCTACGGGCTCGGCCCCTTGGCTGCTTCAGGCCGCAGCCGCCTTGCGCTCCCGCCGTCGCGGATGCACGGCGCGGCTCATCCGCCGGCCGAGGAGCAGATATCCGATCAGGGCGCCGGAGGTGTTGAGGATGACGTCGTCGATGTCGAAGGCGCGTCCGGTGATGAACGTGCCCTGCACCACCTCGACCAGCAGCATCGCCAGGGCGGTCAGCAGGGTCACCCGCAGGACGCCGCGCGCCTTGGGCACCAGCAGCGGCAGCAGCACGCCGAAGGGGATGCCGAGGACGATGTTGCCACCGATCTGCTTGACCGCGTCCCGCAGCTCGGGCTGGTCGAGATAGGCGCGCAGGGAGCGCCCCGGGTGGATGTTGTTGTGCGTCAGCGCCTCGGAGGCCGGCGACGGCTGGAGCGTGAGCTTGGCCAGCACGGCCGCGAAGGCCACCATCGCGGCGAAGGCGATGAGGACGACGAGGAAGCGCACGACCAGGGGAGGCCGGCGCCGCTCGCGGACCGCCTTCGAGGACGACGGGCGCGGCGGCTTGGACGACGGTTTGCGGGGTGCTTTCGAGGACGGCCGCCCGTTCTTCGTGCCGAGGCGGAGACGCGGCTTCGCGGCGCGGGAGTCCGTCTTGTCGGGGCCCGAGCGTGACGCCGAGCGGAAACCAAAGGCGGTACGGGGGCGTAGCGCTTCGCGGGCCATGCAACCCTCCAGTTTGGGACTGCGGTGTGGTGGAACCCGCATACCCTTTGATCGGTCGAAGATGCCGCTGTATCCGGCCCGTCGGGAGCATCCGGGCAGGACACGCGAATGCGCCCGCGAGCTGCACTTGGGGCTGCTCGCGGGCGCGGTCGTGCACGGGGCGCCGGCCTGGCGGACGGCGCCTGATCGAGGGCTCGGACGGCTCAGGTCCCGTAGGTCACACGCACCTCCTTGAACCCGAGCGAGCCCAGCAGCCCCTTGAGCATGCTGGTGGTGTTCTCCTCGGCGCGGGCGGTCAGCTCGCTGTCCTTCGCGGCGTCACCGATGTGCCGGGCGGCGAGCCGCTGCACGGCCCGCTCGTCGTTCGGGTTGTCCGAGAACACATCGCCGAGCCGGTCGAGGAGACCGCGCTGCTTGGAGACGGCGTACGAGTGGTCGGGGTCCAGTGCCGGCTTGCCCAGGGCCGCGTGCGGGAGCCTGAGCGTGGCCGATGTGCGGTCCTCGTTGACCTGCACATCCTTGTCGCGGATCTTTCCGAGGTCGACATAGGAGTCGACGGTGCCCGCGCCCACGTACAGGGTGCGGGTGCCACGGACCGCGTCCGGCAGATACTTGGTGTCCTTCTCCAGATCCACCACCACCTGGAAGTTGCCCGAGGCGGCGTCGTAACGGCTGATGTCCTGGATGGACTTGAGGAGCGTGGGCCCCGTCCGGTCATGGGTCTCCTCACCGAACACGTCGCCCAGTCCGGGCAGCAGACTCCACCGAAGGCCGGCGAAGAGCACTGCCAGAACCAGCACGACGGCACTCACGACCTTCGCCCATCCGGGCATGCGCTTAAGAGACGTCGTCATGTGGACCGTCCTCCTTCCTCCTTCCTTGTGCCCGCCAAATGCCCGGCCAGACAGGCGTGTTGGCGCGCCCCTTCGTCTTCGTCCGTCGCGTGCGGACGCGCGGCCCCGGCCCGTCGCCGGTCACCGGACCGGACGGTCCCCCGAGGGGCGTGACCACCAGACGCCCTCGCCGTGGGTCAGACCGGGCAGCCGCAGCTCCATGTCGCGCACGTGCCGGGCGGGCAACCGGCCCGTGACCAGCCAGGAGGTGCCGCCGCCCGTCGTCTCGCCGAACTCCGTCCCGCAGGCGGCGAGTCGGGCCGTGACGGGGGCGAGCGCGTCGAGGGGCAGGTCGGCCTCGAAGGAGTGGTACGGCTCGTACACCTGTGTGTGCGCGTGCTCCAGAGCGCGGTGCAACACCACCGGCGTGAGCCCGCGGAAGTCGCCCGCCGTGCTGAGCGGCGCGACGTAGCCGGAGCGGACGAGCGTGACCCTGCAGTCCGTCACCGGCCAGCCGTGCGGGCCGCCGTCGAGCAGGGTGGCGTGCACGGTGTCCTCGACGGCCTGGTGGAACGCGCGGGGCAGGGCGCCGAGTTCGGTCTCGTACGCGAAGACCGTGCCGCTGCCGTGCGGGCCGGGCCCGACGCGAAGGCCGACCGTCGCCCAGAACCCGGTGTGGCCGTGCCGCCGGACCTCCTCGTACGCCTCCCCGGTGCCCACCGGCCGCTCCAGGCACCGGATCCGGCTCGGCTCGAACTCGGCCTTGATGCCGAAGTCCTGGGCGAGGGTGGCGGCGATGACCTCCTTCTGCACCTCCCCGTACAGGAGCAGCGCGGTGCTGCCGGACGGCCCCGGGCGCGCGTGCAGCAGCGGGTCCTGGTCGGCCAGGGCCAGCAGGGCGGTGCGCAGCGCCGCCGCGTGTCCGGCCTCCCGGGCGCGGACCAGGGTCTCCAGGGTGGGGGCGGCGAACTGCGGGGCGCGGTCCGGGACCCGGCCGAGGCGGTCGCCGACCCGGACGCCGTGCAGGCCGGTCACCGCGGCGATGTTGCCCGCGGTGAGCGGTCCCGGCCGGCCCACGACGTCGAGGCCGAGAGCCCGGCCGGGCACCTTCCGCTCCCTGCCGTCCGCCTCGCGCCGCAGCAGGGTGAGCCGCTGACGAGGCGTCACCTCACCCTCGTACAGGCGGAGATAGGCCGTGCGCTCACCGTCGGGCCGGGTGCGTACGGCGAAGACCGTGCCGCGTGGCTCCACCGTGCCGAGCGCCTTTCCGAGACCCGCTCCCTCCACGGGGCCGGGCGCCGGGATCAACCGGGTCACGGCCTCGACGAGTTCGGTGATGCCCTGGCCGCCGAGCGCGGAGCCGAAGAGGACCGGGTGCAGGGAGCCGTCGGCGGTCCGTGCGGCGAGCGCGGCGCGCAGTTCGTCCGGAGTCGGCGGCGGTCCGTCCACGACGGCCGCCAGGATGCCGGGATCGGCGTCGGCGAGCGTCTCCGCCGTACGCGGCTCGTCCACGGGGCGCGGTACGACCCTGGCGCGGGAGGTGCCGAGGTCGCGGACCCCCGTGAGCGGCACGATGAGCGGCGTCAGCCTGCGCCGGATGTCGTCCAGCAGGCCCTCCTCCCGTGCGCCCGCGCGGTCGATCTTGTTCACGAAGACGAGCGTCGGCAGCCGGAGCCGGCGCAGGGTCTTCATCAGCACCCGGGTCTGGGCCTGCACGCCCTCCACGGCGGACAGCAGCAGGACCGCTCCGTCGAGGACCTCCAGGGCACGTTCGACCTCCGCGATGAAGTCGGAGTGCCCCGGGGTGTCGATCAGGTTGATCTGCACGTCACCGGCGGTGTGCCCGGCTTGGCCCACGTCCACGTCCGCGTGCATGTCCGCGTGCACGTCCACGTCGGCGCCCTTGGCGGTGAAGGCGGCGACGGCCGAGCGGATGGTGATGCCGCGCTGCCGTTCGATCGCGCCGTCGTCCGTTCGGGTGTCGCCGGCGTCGACGCTGCCGAGCCGGTCGATGACGCCCGCGTCGAAGAGCAGCCGCTCGGTGAGGCTGGTCTTACCGGCGTCGACGTGCGCCAGGATGCCGATGTTCAGGGTGCGGGTGTCGCGGGTGCGCGAGAGACGCGCGGTGTTCCAGGAGTTCATGCGTGGTCGAGTCCTCAAGAACGATCGTCCGACGGGGGCGAGGGGTTCCGAGGAATCGGCGCATGCGAGCTCCTGAGGCGGGTCGGGGAGTGGTCCACGGGCATGATGGCCCGTTCCCGTGGGTCGGCCGCAACCGAATTTCCCGTCCGTGGACAGGGCGCCCGAACGGCGGTACCGAGTAAGTACCGAACAGGCGAGGAGAGCGGACCGAGCGGAGCGGACCGGGCGGAGCACGCCCGTGTCACCGGGTGATCAGGAGGGCTCGCAGTGGTCAAGGCGAAGTTCGAGCGGACCAAGCCGCACGTCAACATCGGCACCATCGGTCACATCGACCACGGCAAGACGACCCTCACGGCGGCCGTGACGAAGGTCTTGCACGACAGGTTCCCCGACCTCAACCCGTACACGCCGTTCGAGCAGATCGACAAGGCGCCCGAGGAGCGGCAGCGCGGCATCACGATCTCCATCGCGCACGTCGAGTACCAGACGGAGCGGCGGCACTACGCGCACGTCGACTGCCCGGGACACGCCGACTACATCAAGAACATGATCACGGGAGCGGCGCAGATGGACGGCGCGATCCTCGTGGTCGCCGCGACCGACGGGCCGATGCCGCAGACCAAGGAACACGTCCTGCTGGCACGGCAGGTCGGCGTCCCGTACATCGTCGTCGCCCTGAACAAGACGGACATGGTCGACGACGAGGAGATCCTCGAACTGGTCGAGCTTGAGGTGCGCGACCTGCTCACGGAGTACGAGTTCCCGGGCGACGACGTCCCGGTCGTGCGGGTCTCCGCGCTCAAGGCCCTGGAGGGCGACGAGCAGTGGACCGCGTCCGTGCTCGAACTCCTCGCCGCCGTCGACGAGTTCGTGCCCGAGCCGGTACGGGACGTGGACCGGCCCTTCCTGATGCCGATCGAGGACGTCTTCACCATCACGGGCCGCGGCACGGTCGTCACCGGCCGCATCGAACGCGGAGTGCTGAAGATCAACCAGGAGGTCGAGATCATCGGCATCCACGAGGAGAAGACGAAGACGACGGTCACGGGCGTCGAGATGTTCCGCAAGCTGCTCGACGAGGGCCGGGCCGGGGAGAACGTCGGGCTGCTCCTGCGGGGCGTGAAGCGAGGAGGTCGAACGCGGGCAGGTCGTCATCAGGCCGGGTTCGGTCACGCCGCACGCCGAGTTCGAGGCGAGGGCGTACATCCTGTCGAAGGACGAGGGCGGCCGGCACACGCCCTTCTTCCACAACTACCGGCCGCAGTTCTACTTCCGTACGACGGACGTCACGGGAGTCGTCACCCTGCCCAAGGGCACCGAGATGGTCATGCCGGGCGACAACACGACCATGCACGTCCAGCTGATCCAGCCGATCGCGATGGAGGAGGGGCTGAAGTTCGCGATCAGGGAGGGCGGGCGGACCGTCGGCGCGGGCCAGGTCACCAAGATCCTGAAGTAGCCGGGAGGCGTACTGCTCGGGAGAACTCCGGGCTCTACGAGTACTCCGAGGCGGCCTCCGGGCGCCCCAGGGCCTCGTCCATGCTCGACAGCGGCGGCATGACCTTCGCCAGCTCGGTCACGCGCAGGATGCGCAGGGTCAGCGGATGGGTGCAGACCAGGTGCACCTTGCCGCCCTGGGCGAGGACCCGGCGGCGGGCCCGGTACAGCAGACGCAGGCCGGAGCAGTCGAAGAACTCGATGTGCCGCAGGTCGAGGACGACCCGGGCGGCCGGGAGTCCCGTCGCCGCGTCCAGCGCCGGAATGATGTCCAGCGCGGCGAGGATGTCGATCTCGCCGTGGAATTCCAGCACGGTGTGTCCGCGCTCTTGGTGCACGCGCAGGTGCGGGGAGTGCGGCCCGGGTTTGCTGCACACGACGACATCACCTCCAACAGGGTCACCGGGGACCAGGGTGACGTCGTTCCGTGAGCATAGAGCCGACGTGGCGCAGCTTGAGACCGCTCCACCGTCCCTCACCCTGCAAGTTACCCTCGTTAGAGGGAATTTCAGCATGTTCGATTGACATATGTCTGTCATTTAGGAGACGTGCCGCACGTTCAATGCGCCCCGCGGTGCGCCCCGCGGTGCGCCCCCGGGTGCGCGGACAGCGCCCTGCGGACGCGGGCCATCGCGCGGCCGGACGGGTCGGCCCGCAGGTCACGTCGCCGCAGGGGGGCCCGGGTCACCAGGAAGGCCCCGCGACATCATCGATGATGTCGCGGGGCCCTGCGAAGAGCTACCGGAAGAACTACCGCACCTGGAGTACGAGCTTGCCCACCGTCCGCCCGGTATCGCCCAGCGCGTGCGCCTTCGCCGCCTCGGCCAACGGGAAGACCTCCGCGACCGTGGCGCGCAGCGTCCCCGCGGCGACGAGCCCGGCGATGGCGCTCATCCCCGCCTGGTCGGCCTCCACGAGCATCTCCACCGCCCGCACACCGAGCCCCGCCGCCTCCTCGGCGAGCTCCGGGGACCCCGACGGCAGGATCGACACCAGCAGCCCGCCCGGGCGCAGCGTCCGCAGTGAACGCGAACGGTAGTCGCCCCCGACCGTGTCCAGGACGACGTCGACGTCACGCACGGCCTCGGCGAAATCGGTCTCCCGGTAGTCGACGAGCTCGTCGGCGCCCAGTCCGCGCAGGAACTCGTGCTTGCCCGAGCTGGCCGTACCGATCACGTACGCGCCCCGCTCCTTGGCGATCTGGACGGCCAGGTGCCCCACCCCGCCGGCCGCGGCGTGGATCAGCACCCGCTGCCCCGGCTGGACGTCCGCCGTGTCGACCAGTGCCTGCCAGGCGGTCAGCGCGGCGAGGGGAACGGCTCCCGCCTGTGTGTGGTCGACCTCGGCCGGCTTGCAGGCGAAGGCCCGCGCCGGCGCGGTGACGTATTCGGCGTGCGCCCCTACGCCGTACGGGTAGGGCAGCATGCCGAAGACCTCGTCGCCCGGCCGGTGGATGGTGACGCCGAGACCGACGGCCTCGACGACCCCGGAGACGTCCCAGCCGAGGACGAACGGTGGCTCGCCGAGGAAGTTGCCGTTCGCCCGATGCTTCCAGTCGGTCGGGTTCAGGCCCGCCGCGTGCACCCTGACCAGTACTTCGCTGGGACCCGGCCGAGGGATCTCCCGTTCCACTTCCTTGAGGACCTCGGGACCGCCGAGGACGTCCTGACTGATCGCGCGCATCGTGTTCGCAGTGCTCATGCGTCTCAGCCTGCCCGGCTTCGGAGACCGAGGAAATGGCATGATTGCCATTGTTCGATAAGATCGTGCCATGCAGCGGACAGGGACGCAGATGCAGACACAGGCGCAGACGTACTGCGGGGGGCGCCCCGTGCACGAGGAGCGGCCGACGGACTCCGCACGCCCCGACCGCCAGGGGTACGAGGGACAGGTGGAGCGAGTCGTCGTGCTCGCCCTCGACGGGGTCTACCCCTTCGAACTCGGCATCCCGAACCGGGTGTTCGGCTCCGCCGAGGGCCGGTACGAGGTGCTGACCTGCACGGTGGACGGGCGGCCGGTCCGCAGCAACGCGGACTTCTCGATCACCGTCGAGCACGGGCCCGAAGTGCTGCGTACGGCCGACACCGTGGTGATCCCGCCCTTCGTGCTGACCGACCTGAGTACCGACCTTCCCGAGGCGGTGGCCGACGCGCTCCGGGCCATCCGCCCCGGCACCCGGATCGTCTCCATCTGCACGGGCGCCTTCGTGCTGGCCGCGGCCGGCATGCTGGTCGGGCGCCGGGCGACCACGCACTGGCAGCTGGCCGGGCTGTTCCGGCAGATGTTCCCGGAGGTGGACCTCGACGCCGATGTGCTGTTCGTGGACGAGGGTTCCCTGCTCACCTCGGCGGGGGCCGCGTCCGGGGTGGACGTCTGCCTGCACCTGGTGCGCAAGGACCACGGCAGTGAGCTGGCCAACCGGGTGGCGCGGTCCTGCGTGGTGCCGCCCTGGCGTGACGGCGGCCAGGCGCAGTACATCGAGCAGCCGGTGCCCGGACCGACGGCGACGAGCACGGCGGCGACCCGGCACTGGGCGCTGGAACGGCTCGGTGAGCCGCTGACCCTGACCGAGCTGGCCGACCATGCGCGGATGAGTCTGCGTACGTTCGCGCGCCGCTTCAACGACGAGGTCGGGATGAGTCCGGGGCGCTGGCTCATCCAGCAACGGGTCGTACGGGCGCGGCAGTTGCTCGAAACCAGCGATCTGGCGGTGGATCAGGTCGCGGGTGAGGTGGGGTTCGCGACGGGTACGTCGCTGCGGCAGCATCTGCATGCGGCGATCGGGGTGTCGCCGCAGGCGTACCGCCGCACGTTCCAGACGGGCCGCCGGCCTTGACGCCCGCGCGGACCGGCCGTGCCTCGCGTCACCACCTCGGGGGCTCCGCCCCCGGGCCCCCGCTGCGCAGTTCCCCGCGCCCCTGGAAGTGCCTGTGCTGCCCGGTCCGGCTCCCCGTCACCGCCTTGGGGGCTCCGCCCCCGGACCCCCGGTGCGCAGTTCCCCGCGCCCCCAAAAGGGGCACGGGGAACTGCGCGAACGGCCCCCACCGGAGCCGCAGGCGAATCTCATCCGTCACCCGCCCCCTCCCACCGCACCGCGTGCAGCGCGACAAGCAGCCGCCATACCTTGTGTGCGATCTCCTCCGGGGAGCCCTCCACGAGGCCGTGGAGCCAGTCCGCGAGGACGCCCGCGAAGGCCGCGGCGACCGCGGAGGCGACGAGCGGTGCCTGCGGCGCACCGGCGAGTTCGCGTTCGGCGAGGCTGCGGGCGCGCAGGTCCTGATGGAGGACGCGCCCCAGCGGCCCCCCACCCCCCGGTGCCAACAGTGCGCGATACAACGGCGCGTGCGCCGGCAGCCCCGCGAAGAATCCGAGCAGAGCGTCCGGCGCCGCCCTGGGATCGGGCCTGCCCCGCCACGCGTGCAGCGCGTCCACGGCGTCGCGTACGACGTCGGCGCAGGCGTCGACGGCCAGCGCCTCCAGGTCGGCGTAGTGCAGATAGAACGTGGCCCGCCCGACCCCGGCCGCGCGCACCAGCGACGCGACGCCGACCTCGGTGAGCGGCCGCAGGGCGCACTCGTCGAGGAGGGCCCGGCGCAGCTTGGCCCGTGTGCGTTCGGCCCGGGGGTCGGAGGTCACCGGGCGACGAGGACGGCGGCGAGGGCGAGTGCGCCGGGCAGGGCCTGTGCGAACAGGATGCGCCGGTTGGCGGTGGCCGCCCCGTACAGGCCCGCGACGACCACGCACGCCAGGAAGAAGACCTGGGCGGCGAAGCCCGTCGGGTCGTCGGCGATCAGCCCCCAGATGAGCCCGGCCGCGAGAAACCCGTTGTAGAGCCCCTGGTTGGCGGCGAGTGGCGCGGTGGCCCGAGCCATCTCCGCATCGAACCCGTGCAGCCCACGCCCCGGCTTCCGCTCCCACAGGAACATCTCCAGAACGAGGATGTACACGTGCAGAACGGCGACAAGGCCGACCAGCACATTCGCGAGCGTCTGCATGGGGGTGGGCTCCTTCAGGGGGTCTGAACATCCTGGACAGATGTCCATGTTTTCTGGACAGGTGTCCACTGTACATGGACAGCTGTCCAGGAAGTCCCCGGAGTCCGCCGCACTCACCCCTGAACGTCACCGCGTACGCGCGGCCCGTCGTAAGTTCTGTGCGCGCAGGGCCAGTTGCATTTCGAACTGGGCCGTCGGGTCGTGGAGCCGGTCGCCGAACAGTTCGTCCAGCTGGCGCATGCGATAGCGGACCGTCTGCGGGTGGACGGCCAGCCGCGCGGCGACCTCGCTCGCGTTGTGCCCGCACTGCAGCCAGCTGAGCAGCGTCTCCGCGAGGCGCTCCCGCTGCGGCAGCCGCACGCCGTCCAGCGGACGCAGATGCCGGTCGGCCATCGCGTCCACCAGGGCCTCGTCGCGGAACAGCAGCAGCGTGGCCAGATGGTCCCGGCAGCGCACCATCTGCGTGTCGGGGAGCACGCCCCGCCGGGCCAGGTCCAGCGCCTCGGTGGCCCACCGCAGCGACCTCGCGCCCTCCTGGAGGGCGACGTTGGGGCCCATGGCGGCCCGCAACCCCTGCAGTGCCCCCGCGACGGAACGCGCCCGCCCGGGGCCCTCGGGGTCGGGGACCACCAGCACGGCGGGCTGCACGTCGAACCGTGCCAGGAACTCCGGCGCCACGATGGGCGGCGGCCCCGCAACCCGTGCCCCTCGGTCGATGACGACCACCGCCAGCGAGCGCGGCACCGGCCACTGCGCGGTGCGCGCCAGCTCCGTGATCGCCGCGACCGACGCGGGCGGATCCACGATCAGCAGGTCGATCAGCCGCGTACGCCGCTGCCGCAGCTCGCCTGCCGCGTGCAGCCGCGCCTCCGTGTACCCGGTCGTCGTCGCGGCCGCCATCTCGTCGAGGTGCAGGAACAGCGCCTCCCCGAACGCGGCCAGCACATGACGCGGCAGCAGATCGGCGTCGACCAGGGCGTTGATGCGGCGCCAGGCCACCCGCGCGCCGAGGCGCAGGGCCGACTGGAACGCGTCGAGACTGCGCCCCTCGTCCGCCTCGCCCCGGCCGATGCGCTGATACGTCGCCCGCACCGGCTCCCCGTCGCTGTCGGGCTCGGCCATCCGCTGCAGGAACCCCTGCAGGGCGTGCTCCACCCCTTGGTGCACGACCTGCATGTACGTGTCGTCCGTCGGCCGCGCGTATTCCGGGATCTCGGTCCTGATCGCCCGTACGACCTCTTCGGTGATGTCGGCGAAGAACGGTCTGAGCTGGTCGTGCAGGCCCGAGGGGAACGACTTGAACGGGCCGTCCACCGCTTCGGCGACGGTGGCGGCGCTGGTGGTGGCAGTGGCAGTGGCGGTGGCGGTCAAGGCCGTCATCCCGGCCTCACTCGCCGGTATGCGGAATCCGTTCACGCGGCGGCTCCTTCCGCACACGGGAAGTGGGGCACATCGACGTTACCCGCGTGCTTTCCGCCCAGCTTCATCGCGGGCTGACAGAGACGCACCCGGGACTTGTCACTTCACGACAACCGCGGGTTCGTCACTTCATGACCAGGGGAGTCCTGGAGCGCGCCACGACCCGCCGTGGACGTCGATGACGGCCGCGGCGGCGCAGCGTCAGCAACGTGACCAGCGCGCCCGCCAGCACACAGCACGCCGCGATCCGCAGCCCCAGGTCGTAGCCCTCCAGGAAGGCGTCGCGCGGATCGGCCCCTGACCGCAGTCCGGCCCGCTCGCGCCGGGTGAGGACCACACCCACCAGGACCACCCCGAACACCCCGGAGACCTCGCGCGCCGCGCTCACCAGGCCCGTCGCCATCCCCATCCCGTCCTGCGGGACCCGCAGCAGGGACCGAACCGTCAGGGGAGTGGTGAGCGCGGACCCCCAGCCGATCAGCAGCAGCCCCGGTTGCAGATCCCAGTACCCGGCCCCCGCGCCCACGCCGGAGACGTACAGCAGTCCGACCGAGACCAGACCGAGCCCGCCCGCGATCGACACATGGGCGCCCAGAGCGCGGGCCGCCCGCCCGGCCACCGGCGTCCCGAGCAGCAGCGCGCCCGCCAGCGGCAGAAAGGCCAGCCCCGCCTCGGTGGGGGAGAAGCCGAGCACCCGCTGGAGGTACAGGGCGGTGAAGAAGAACACCCCGTTGACGCCGACGCCCCACAGCACCTGCGCGAGAATCCCGCCGGTGAGGAACCGGTCGCGCAGCAGCCGCAGTTCGACGAGGGGCCGCGCGGTCCTGGTCTCCACGAGGACGAACGCGCAGACGGCGACCGCCGAGACGGCCAGGCACTGCGGCACGGGCGCGGCGGTGAACCCGTGTTCCTGGCCGCGCACGAGTGCGTACGTGAGCAGATAGAGCGCGAGTACGGACAGCAGGACGCCGGGCACGTCCAGACCGCTGCGGCGGGGCGCGGACCTGGCGGGCACGGCCGGCATCAGCAGCAGGGCGAGCACACCGAAGGGGACGTTCAGCGCGAACACCCAGCCCCAGCCCCACCGTTCGGTGACGAAGCCGCCCACCACGGGCCCCAGCGCCAGCGCCACGGCCAGCGCCGCCGTCCACAGACCCACGGCCGTCGAACGCAGCCGCGCGGGCAGGTCCACCGCGATGACCGCGAGCGAGGCCGGAATGACCAGGGCGGCCCCGACTCCCTGCACCGTACGGGCCGCTATCAGCGCGCCCCCGCTGTCCGCGAGGGCGCACGCCGCAGAGGAGGCGGTGAAGACGACGATCCCGGCGGCCAGCACGGGCCTGCGTCCGCACAGATCGGTCAGCCGGCCGCCGGGCAGCAGCAGTGCGCCGAAACTGAGTACATAGCCGGCGGCCACCCACTCCAGGTCCGGGACCGTCAGGCCCAGTTCGCGCTGCACGGTCGGCAGGGCGACATTGATGACCGTGTTGTCGAGCGTCGTGATGAAGCCGGTCAGGGTGAGCAGGGAGAACAGCGCCAGCAGCCGTGCACGTCCCACCAGCCGCTCCTTCCGCCGTCGCACGGTTCGTCCGCACGGATTGTCGGCGGGGCCAGGGTGTCCGTGCTCTGGCCCACGGCGTGGAACCGGCACCGCGTTTTTGTCAGGGAACTGACAGAACGCGCGAGTCGAACTGTCAGCACGTCCTCTAACCCACCGGTGGCCCACAGGCGGAACCTGGGTCACCGCTCCAAGCCGGTGCCCACGCCGGACCGGTGTCCGTTCGCGGGCGGTGCCCGCCCCACCGGGCACCGCCCGCCGTCCCGATCAGCTCCGCCGCCGACCCAGTTGGAGCCGCCATGACCTCCGGAGCCCCCACGAACTCCGCCGGGCCCGCCGACGACGCCTCCCTCACGGACCATTCCCTCACGGGCCATCTGAGGCACTGGGCCGAACACCGTCCGCAGCAGCGCGCCTTCAGCCATGTCGCCTTTCCCGACAGCTCCTCGGGCGGTCTGCACCGCACCCTCGGCTGGCGGGCCCTGGACGCCCGGGCCAGAGCGGTGGCGGCCCGCCTCGCCACCGTCGCGTCCCCCGGCGAACGGGCCGCCCTCGTCCTGCCCCAGGGCCTGGACTACGTCGCCGGATTCCTCGGCTGCCTGTACGCGGGCGTCATCGCCGTACCCCTCTTCGGACCCGAACTCCCGGGCCACGAAGGCAGACTGGCGGCCGTCCTCGCCGACTGCGAACCGGCCTGTCTGCTCACCGACTCCACCGCGACCCCCGCGATCCGCGACTTCGTACGGGACCGCAGGCTCCCGGAGGTCCCGGTGATCCCCGTCGACCAACTCCCGCTCCGGCGCAACGGGTTCGGCGCGTACGGCGACGGCGGCCGACCGGAGCCGAGCCGGGAGCCGAGCCCGGGGGTGAGCCCCAGGCTGAGCCGGGAGCCGAAGCCGCAGTCGAGTCCGGAAGGTGGCCCGGAAGCGAGTCCGGAACCGAGGCCGCTGCCCGACGACATCGCCTACCTCCAGTACACGTCCGGCTCCACCCGCAGCCCGGCCGGCGTGATGATCAGCCACGCCAACGTCGTCGCCAACGCCCGCCAGGCACTGGACGCGTTCGTCGCCGACCCCCGCACGAGCACGACGGTCGGCTGGCTGCCGCTCTTCCACGACATGGGACTCGTCCTCAGCATCGCCGCGCCCGTCGTGGGCGGCTTCCCGTCCGTCCTCATGGACCCCGCCGACTTCCTCCGCGACCCCGCCCGCTGGCTGCGCCTCCTCGGCTCGTACGAGGGCACGATCAGCGCGGCCCCGAACTTCGCGTACGACTACTGCGTGGCCCGCACGGCCCCCGAGGACGTCGACGAACTCCGCCTGGACCGCGTACGGGTGCTCATCAACGGCAGCGAACCGGTACGGGCCGGCACGGTGGAACGCTTCCGCAGGGCCTTCGCGCCGGCGGGCCTCGCCCCCACGGCGCACTGCCCGGCGTACGGCCTCGCGGAGGCCACCGTCTTCGTGACCGCGAGCCCCGTGGACGAACCCCTCTCGGCCGTCGCCTGCCGGGCCGACGCCCTCGCGGCGGGGCGGATCGAGGTGACGACGGCGGACGACGGACACACGGAGTCGACCGTGCTGGTCGCGTGCGGCACCCCGGTCGGGCAGGAGCTGCGGATCGCCGGCGCCGACGGCGGCGTACTGCCGGCCGGGCACGTCGGAGAGATTCAGCTGCGCGGACCCAACATCGGCCTCGGCTACTGGAAGCAGGCCGGACTCACGGCCGAGACCTTCGGCTTCGGCGCGGGGGAGGACTGGCTGCGGACGGGCGACCTCGGCGCCCTGCACGAGGGGCAGTTGCTCGTCACCGGCCGCCTCAAGGACGTACTCGTCGTGGACGGGCGCAACCACTACCCCCAGGACATCGAGGAGACCGTGCAGTCGGTCGTCCCCCTGGTCCGCCGGGACCATCTCGCCGCCTTCGGAGTGACCCGGCCCGATGCCGTGGGCGAGGAACTCGTGGTGGTCGCCGAGCACCGGCGGGACGCCGACCCGACGGCGGAGGACAGCAGCGCCGCCGAACGCGCCGTACGCGCCGCCGTCTCGGCCCGGCACGGGCTGCGCCTGGGCGCACTGCTGCTCGTACCACCCGGCTCCGTCCCGCGCACGAGCAGCGGGAAGGTGTCCCGCGCGGCCACGCGGACACGGTTCCTCGACGGCGGGTTCGGGCCCCGATGAGCGCGTCGCGCACGGCGGTCCGCGCGCTGGTCGCCGAACGGCTGCACGGCTGGTACGGGCTGCCGCCGGGCGAGTTGACCGACGACCGGCCACTGGCCGAGGCCGGTCTGACCTCGCGCGACGCGCTGGCCCTGACGGCCGCGCTGGGCGAACTGGCGGGCCGGCGGCTGCCGGACACACTGCTGTGGGACGCGCCGACGATCGAAGCGCTGGCGAAGTACCTGGCCGAGGACGAACCGACGACGACCCCCGACCCCGCCCCAGCACCTGCTCCCTTCGCAGTCCCCGGGGTCGCCGTCGTCGGCGTGGGCTGCCGCTTCCCCGGCGGTGTCACCTCCGCCGACGCCTACTGGCGGCTCCTCACCCGGGGTCAGGACGCCGTCGGCACGCTTCCCGAGGGCCGCTGGGACCCCTTCGTACCGGACCCGGCCCAGCTGCCGGACGAGGTGATCCGGCACGGTGCCTTCCTCGGCGGGCTCGACGCCGTCGCCGGTTTCGACGCCGAGTTCTTCGGCATCCCGGCGCACGAGGCCACCGCCATGGACCCCCAGCACCGCATGCTCCTGGAGGTCACCCGCGAGGCCCTCGACCACGCCTGCCTCTCCGCCGACGCGCTCGCGGGCACCCGTACCGGTGTCTTCGTGGGCATCAGCGGCAACGAGTACGCGCACCTCACGACCGCCGACCCCCGTGCCGTGGACGCCTGGACGGCCACCGGCGCCGCCCTCAGCGTCGCCGCGGGCCGCCTGTCGTACGCGCTCGACCTGCGCGGTCCCAGCCTGTCCGTCGACACGGCGTGCTCGTCGTCGCTGGTCGCCGTGCACCACGCCGTACGCAGTCTGACGTCGGGCGAGAGCGACACGGCACTGGCCGCCGGAGCGAACCTGCTCCTGACCCCCGCCGTCACCCTCGGCTTCCAGCGCGCGGGCGCCCTCGCGCCGGACGGCCGCTGCAAGGCCTTCGACGCCGCCGCCGACGGGATCGTACGCGGCGAGGGCTGCGGGGTCGTCGTCCTGAAGCGGCTCACGGACGCCGAACGCGACGGCGACCGCGTCCTGGCGGTGATCCGCGCGACCGCCGTCAACTCCGACGGCCGCTCCAACGGGCTCACGGCCCCCAACGCCGAGGCCCAGCGCGCCCTCCTCACCGAGGCGCACACCGCTCCGGCGAGCGTCGACTATGTGGAGGCCCACGGCACCGGCACCGCCCTCGGCGACCCGATCGAGGCGAGCGCCCTCGGTGCCGTCCTCGGCCGTGACCGCGCCCCGGAACAGCCCCTCCTCATCGGTTCCGCCAAGACCAACCTCGGCCATCTGGAGGCCGCCGCCGGTATCGCGGGCCTGGTCAAGACGGTCCTGGCCCTGCACCACGGCGAGATCCCCGGCCAGCTGCACTTCACCCGGCCGGGCCCGCACGCCGACCTCGACGCGCTCGGGCTGCGCGTGGTCACCTCGCCCGAACCCTGGCCCCGCTACTCGGGCACCGCCACCGCGGGCGTCTCGGCCTTCGGCTTCGGCGGCACGAACGCCCACGCCGTTCTCACCGAACACCGCCCCACCCGTACGAGGCCGCCCGCGGCCGGGACCGCCGAGCGACCCGGGCGGCCCGAGCGGCCCGCGCTGCTCCTGCTCGACGGCCCGACCACCGACCGAGTGCGCGCGTACGCCGGCGAGCTGGCCGCCTGGCTCGACACCCCCGGCAGCCGACGCGTCCGCGACGCCGACCTCGCCCGTACCCTCGCGGGCCGCACCGGCCGCGGCCGGCACCGCGCGGCCCTCGTCACCCGCGACCGCACGGAGACCGTCACCGCACTCACTAGCCTCGCCGACGGCGCCCCCTCGCCCCACCTGATCACGGGCCACGGAGCCCCCGGCGGACCCGGACCGGTGGTGTGGGTCTTCTCCGGCTACGGCTCCCAGTGGCCGGGCATGGGCAGCCGACTCCTCGCGGCGGAGCCCGTGTTCGCGGCGGCCGTCGACCGCCTCGAACCCCTCCTGCGCGAACACGCGGACCTCTCCCTGCGGGCCGGACTGCGCCCCGACGCCGACCTGTCGACCCCCGCCACCGTCATGCCCGTCCTGTACGGCATCCAGGTCGCCCTCGCCGAACTGTGGCGCTCGTACGGTCTGGAACCCGCAGCCGTCATCGGCCACTCGCTCGGCGAGATCGCGGCGGCGGTCGTGTCCGGCGAACTGGACCCGGCGACCGGCGCCCGCACAGTCGCCGTACGCTCCCGCCTACTGGCCCGTCTGAGGGGCGGAGCCATGGCCGTGGTGGACCTCCCGGCCTCCGAAATCCCCATATCCGCGCAGGAGTTCAGGACCCTCCAGGTGGCCGTGCACGCCTCGCCGACCCAGAGCGTGGTCACGGGATCGGCCGAGGACGTCGCGGGACTGGTCGCCCGGGTGACCGAGGCAGGCGGCTTCGCCCGCTCGCTGGGGGTGTCCGCGGCCGGACACTCGCCCGAAGTCGAGCCACTGCTACCGGAGTTCACCAGGGAGCTGGGCGAACTCCGGCCCTCGTCCCCCCGCTGCCGTCGCTACTCCACGGCGCTCGACGACCCCCGGAAGGCCGTCCCCTGCGACACGGCGTACTGGGCGGCCAACCTGCGCAACCCCGTCCGCTTCGCCCAGGCGGTGCGGGCGGCGGCCGAGGACGGACACCGGGTCTTCGTCGAAGTCGCCCCGCACGCCACGCAGTCGCATCCGCTCACCGAGACGCTGAACGACGCGGGGGCGGAGGACGCGCTCGTCGTCCCCACACTGCGCCGCGGCACCGACGACGCGGTGGGCTTCCGTACCTCGCTGGCCACGCTGCTCGTCCACGGCGTGCGCGTGACCCGGCCGCGGGAGGGGCTGGCCCCCGGGGGCCGCATCGTGGACGTCCCGTCACCCCGCTGGCGCCACCGCCGCTTCTGGGCGGGCGAGGAGACCCTGCCCGAGACCCCGCGCCGGGTCGCGCCGGGCCCCGCCGCGACCCCGCTCGACCGACTCCGCCTGTGCGTGGCAGGGGTGATGGGCTACGCCCCCGATCACCTGGATCCCGACACCCCCCTGACAGCCCTGGGCCTGGACTCCCTCACGGCCGTACGCATACGAACAGCCATCCAACAGGAGTTCAACATCGACGTGGCTCCAGCCACGCTCCTGAAACAGGCAACGCTAAGTGTGGTAACGGACCTACTGACGACCACCCCGCCAGAACCACGAACAACCGCCCCGTCAGGGGCGCGGGGAACGGCGCGAGCAACCACATCGAACCCGCACCCAAACGCCCCGACAGGGGCGCGAGGAACGGCGCGAGCAACCACATCGAACCCGCACCCAAACGCCCCGACAGGGGCGCGGGGAACGGCGCGAGCAACCACATCGAACCCGCACCCAACCGCCCCGACAGGGGCGCGGGGAACGGCGCGACCAGCCACAACGAACCCGCAGCCAACCGCCCCGTCAGGGGCGCGGGGAACGCCGCGAGCAACCACAACGAACCCGCGCCCAAAGGCCCCGTCAGGGGCGCGGGGAACGGCGCGACCAGCCACAACGAACCCGCACCCAACCGCCCCGCCCGGGGCGCGGGGAACGGCGCGACCAGCCACAACGCACCCGCACCCAAAAACCCTGCGCACCTACCCCTCCACCGGCGGAGCCACCCCCCTCTTCCTCGCCCACGCCGCAGGCGGCGACGCCACCGTCTACACCCGCCTGGCAGCAAGCCTCGAAGCCGACCGCCCGCTGTACGGGTTCGACAGACAGGCGGAACCAGGCGACGTACCGGGCCGCGCCGCGGAGTTCGCCCGACGCATACGGGAGACGAGCCCCGACGGCCCATGGACGATCGGCGGCTGGTCGTACGGCGGCCTGGTGGCCCAGGAGGCGGCCGGACTCCTCACCCCCCACGGCGCAGTCCGCGCCCTCATCCTCCTGGACTCCGTCCTCCCCCTCCCCGCCACCGTCCCTCCGGCCGAGCAGGCCCTGCGCCACTTCCAAGGCTTCGCCACCTACGTGGAACGCACGTACGGCACGGCACTGGACCTCCCGTACGACGAACTCGCCGACCTCGACGACTTCGACGACACCGCAAGGATCGACCTCGTCATCAAGGTGCTCAGGGACACCGTCGAGCTACCGGAATCGGTCCTGGAACACCAGCGGAGCTCCTACCTGGACCTGCGCAGCGGCGAACGCCACCGTCCCGGCGGATACGCGGGCCGCACCCTGCTCTACCGCGCGAGCGAACCCGCCCCGCACACCGTCCGGGACCCCCGCTACGAGCGCGAGGACGCGACGCTCGGCTGGGACGCGCACTGCACCGACCTGACCGTGGTCCCGCTGCCGGGCCATCATCTGTCACTGCTCGACCCACCGGTCGTCGACCACCTGGCCCGGTTGCTGACACGCGATCTGCGGGACTCCTGAAGGGACTTGCCCCATGACTCGTAAGCGCAGATGTGCCGCTCTCGCGGTGACGACGGCCCTGCTCGGCACGGGCGTCGTACTCACCGCCCCGCCGACGGCCGCCGCACCCGCACCCGCCGCCCCCGTCGAAGCCGCCGCCCCCCTCGCGAAGGCCGCCGCGACCGCCACCGTCGTGGGCGAGACATGGCTCGACGCCCGGACCGTCGACCTCACGATCGCCTCCCCGGCGGCCGGCGCCTCCCTGCCCGTACGGGTCGTCCTGCCGACCGGTTACGCCGCGCAGCCCGACCGCACCTGGCCCGTCCTGTATCTCCTCCAGGGCGCCCACGACGACTACACGTCCTGGACCAGGGAGACGGACGTCGTCGACTTCCTCGCCGGGCAGGACGTCCTCACCGTGATGCCCTCGTCGGGGCCCACCGGCATCCCCACCGACTGGTGGAACTACGGAAGCGCGGGCGCCCCGGACTACGAGACGTTCCAGGTCGACGAGTTGATGGGCGTGCTGCAGCAGAGGTTCCGGGCCGGGACGAAGCGTGCCGTCGCCGGCGTGTCCACCGGCGGCTACGGCGCCCTGGCCTTCGCCGCACGGCACCCCGGCACCTTCGGCGCGGCGGCCTCGTACAGCGGGATCCTCGACACCACGGCCCTCGGCATGCCGACCGTGCTCAACGCCATCGTCGCCCGGGAGCTGCTGCTCCCGCTGACCCTGTGGGGCAGCTACCTGTTCAACCGGGACAACTGGAACCGGCACAACCCCTACGCGCAGGCACGCGCCCTCCAGGGCACCGGGCTGTACATCTCGCAGGGCAGCGGTCTGCCGGGCGGTGACTTCGGCAATCTCGAAGGCGCCCTGCTGGAAGGCACGCTCTGGGCTCAAGCCCACCGTTTCACCGCGCAGTTGGACGCTCTGGGCATCCCGGCCCAGGTGCACTTCTACAGCGGGGGAGCGCACGCCTGGCCGAACTGGCGGCAGGAGTTCAAGGCGTCCTGGCCGACGCTCGCGCAAGGCCTCGGCCTGAGCTGACCCCCGGTCCGAGCGGACCCGAGCCGACCCCCACCCAAGGAGGAACCACCATGGACGCGCTGGCGCAGGCCGTCGTCGCGGGAGCCGACCGCACGGAACTGGCACACCTCCCCACCCCCGGCCGCTACACCGCCGCCCATCTGCGCGCGGAGGACGTGGAGAGTTTCGCCGGAGTGGCCGACAAGGACGTCCGCAAGTCGATCCACCTCGGTGACGTACCGATGCCCGAACTCGCCCCGAACGAGGTGCTGGTGGCCGTCATGGCGAGCGGCATCAACTACAACACCGTCTGGTCGGCGATGTTCGAGCCCATCCCGACCTTCTCCTTTCTGAAGCACTTCGGCCGCCAGGACCGGTGGGCGGCCCGGCACGACCAGCCGTTCCACGTGATCGGCTCGGACGCGTCCGGGGTCGTCGTCCGCGCGGGTTCGGGCGTGCGCAGATGGCACGTCGGCGACCACGTCGTGGTGAGCCCGGTCTATGTGGACGAGGAGGACCCGGCGACCCACGCCGACGGCATGCTCGGCAACGGCATGCTGGCCTGGGGCTTCGAGACCAACTACGGCGGACTGGCCCACTACGCCGTCGCCCGCGCCAGCCAACTCCTGCCGAAACCGGCCCACTTGACCTGGGAGGAGGCTGCCTCGAACCCGCTGTGCGCGGGCACGGCGTACCGCATGCTCGTCAGCGACCGGGGCGCCCGGATGACCCAGGGCGACGTGGTCCTGATCTGGGGAGCGGCCGGCGGGCTCGGCGCGTACGCGGTCCAACTCGTCCGCAACGGCGGCGGGATCGCGGTGGGTGTGGTCAGCAGCGAACGCAAGGCGGAGTACGCCCGCCGCCTCGGGTGTCACGTGGTCATCAACCGGGAGGAGATCGGGCTCACGGGCGGCGAGGCGCCCGCGGACCCGTCCGTCGTCGGCAAGCGCCTCGGCAAACGGATCCGGGCCGCGACGGGGGAGGACCCGCACATCGTCTTCGAGCACGTGGGCCGGGCCACCTTCGGTGTCTCCGTCTTCGTCGTACGCCGGGGCGGCGCGGTGGTCACCTGTGGCTCCAGCACGGGGTACCAGCACGAGTTCGACAACCGCTATCTGTGGATGCGGCTCAAGCGCGTCATCGGCAGCCATGGCTCCAACCTCCATGAGCAGGCCGCCGTCCACCGTCTCCTCGGCCTCGGCCATCTGGTCCCCGCGCTCACCGAGACCTACCCCCTCACCGACACGGCGGAGGCCGCCAGACTGGTCCAGAGCAACACCCACCTGGGCAAGGTCGGCGTGCTCTCGCTGGCCCCGGCGCCCGGCCTCGGTGTCACCGACCCCGTCCGCAGGGAGCTGGTCGCCCGCCCGGCGTGATCAAATCGTAGTAACCCGCGGTAATAGCTCGGGCGTGTGCAGGCCCCGTCGTTCACGGCGGGGCCTCGGCCATGAGAGGGGAAGATCCCGGCCAGCGGCCCGTGGCGTATGCACCTATTTACCCCGCCCAAGTTGGATCATGGTGGTTGGTCAACGGATTTGTCGACTCAAAGAGCCTGGTGGGAGCGTAACCAGACCTTCACGGCGAGGGGCTGGCCACGGTGATCAGGTGGAGATCAAAACCGATAAGGTTCCCTGAAGTGCGGCGAGTTGACGCAACAGCAAACGGTCGTCACTCGCTGTCCACGCATGCCTGTCACAGGGTCGACCACTCCGTGACGAGTGCAGCCCCCCGAGTTTCCCCCTGTTCGATCGTGTTGCTTTGAAGGATGCAGATGGAACTTGCCACTCCGCCACCGGCGGCGCGGGCACCGGTCCCCTGGTACAGCTGGTGGCTGCTGCCACTGGCTTTAGGGGCCGGTACCGTCGTCGCCGCGGTCGTTGGCTCCGACCAGGTCCGAATACCCGCGATCGTCTCCGGCGTCGTCGTCACGGCCGCGAGCGCCGTCACCGTACGGCTCCTGATCCGCTCCCAGCGTCAACTGCGCAGCAGCGCAAGTGAGTTCAGAAACGCGCAGGCCGAGCACTCCCAGCAGTGGCAGCAGCACGTGGCCGGCCTCGAACGGAAACACGCCGCCGAGCGCGCCGCCCACGACACACAGCTCGCCGAACAGGCCACGGCCTACGAGACGCGGATCGCCGAGCAGAACCGGGCCTGGCAGGAACAGCTGGACCGCCAGCTCGCCGCGGTCGCCCGGCTCGCCGACGGCCTGCTGCCCGAAGCTCTGGAGCGGCTCAGAGCCGGTGACTCCATCGACGACCTGCTGCCCGCGGCCGGCCAGGGCGCCGAAGTGGGCGCCGACCTGCAGGCCGCGCTGCGCAAGGCACTCAGGACCGCGCTCATGGGTGTGGAGCAGGAGCTCGACCGCTCCACCTCCGCCGAGCAGGCCGTCATCAGCATCGGCAGCCGTATCCACGTACTGACGAGCAAGCTGCGCGGCCGGCTGCACGAGATGCAGGGCGAGCACGGCAGGCTGCCGTCCGTCGCCCAGGGACTGATGGAGCTGGACCAGGAGCTCGGCCCCGCCGACTCCCTGGCGGCGAGCATCGGCGTACTCGGCGGCACCGACCGGCCCGGCCGCCAGTGGCAGGAGCCGCAGCGGCTGCTCAGTGTGGTGCGCGGCGGCATCGGCCGGATCAGGGACTTCGACCGCGTCCAGGTGCAGTTCCTGCCCGAACTCGGCGTCGACGGCGGTCTGGTGGACCACCTCACGCTGATCTTCGCCCATCTGCTGGACAACGCGGCGCGCTACTCGCCGCCCACCGAGCCCGTGATCGTCTCGGGCAAGGAGGTCCCGAACGGCGTCGGCGTCGAGATCCAGGACTCCGGCAAGGGTCTGAGCGAGGAGAAGAAGCAGGAGGCTCTCCAGGCGCTCGAAGGCGTGGCCCCCGGCCCCGGTATCGGCGGCGTGTCCGAGGACGCGCACCTCGGTCTGCGGGTGGTGGGAGTGCTGGCCCGCCGGTACGGCATCAGGGTCACCTTCGCCGACTCGCCCTGGCTCGGTACGTCGGTGGTCATCGTGGTACCTCACAAGTACTTCAGCCCGCTGCCCGCCGCCGTCATCGCGCCCGCCCCGGCCGCCCAGGTCACGGCCGCGCCGGACACCGAGGCCGTCGGGAGCGACACGGCGGACCCGGCCGCGGAACCGGAGGAGACCGGGGACACCACGCCCGGCGGTCTGCCCAGGCGCCGCAGGCGAACCGAGTCCGAGCGGCCGAAGGCGGCCGTGCAGGAGGACGACTCCGTCACCACCGCCTCGCACGCGGTACCGCCGGACGCGTCCTTCACCGGCCTGGCCGCCTTCGCCACGGCGGGGCGTGAGCCGATGCCCGACCGTGAGCCGGCCTCCGGCGCCGAGTCCACAGAGCACCGCACGGAAGAGAGCGACTAGTCCTCATGACGCAACAGGGAACCGACGTGAGCTGGGCGCTCCGCGATCTGGTCGAGAGCATCAAGGAGATCCGCTTCGCCCTTGTCGCCTCCAGCGACGGAAAGGCCATCACCTCCTACGGGGCCGACGACCCCGACGACGTGGACCGCTTCGCCGCCGTGGTGGCGGGACTGCAGGCGCTGGCCCAGCCGGTGGCCGAGCAGTTCCCCAAGTACGCCGGGCAGCTGCGCCTCGCGATGATCGAGGTCGACGGCGGCCATCTCTTCGTGGTGCGCGCGGGCGTGGAGACCTACCTCGGCGTCCTGGCCAGGGAAGGGCTCGACCAGGGCCTCCTCGGCCACCAGATGAGGGACCTGGCCCGCAGGATGGGTGAGCTCCTCGGCACCACTGCGCGAGTGGAGGAGCACTCTGGATGAGTGGTCCCAGTGGACCCGCGGACCCGTCCGGTCTTGAGCGCTACTACGTCCTCACGGGCGGTCGCAGCGGACCGGGCGGTTCGGCGTCGAGCCTAGACGTGGCGACCCTCATCACCTCCCGTGGGGCGGCCGGTCCCGGCCTGCAGCACGAACACGAGGAGATCCTCCGGCGCTGCCGTGATCCGTTGTCGGTGGCCGAACTCGGCGCCCACCTCGGACTGCCCTTCAACATTCTCGCGGTGCTCTTGGCCGATCTGCTGGACGCAGGCCGCGTTGAGGCCCGTGATCCCATCCCGGCGTCAGGCGCCGGTCGCGGGCCCGACCTCGCGCTCCTTGAGGAGGTACTCAGTGGACTTCAAAGGCTTTGACCATCCCGACCGCGACCCGGCCGACGGCGCGGCCGGTGCCCGCTCGGTGAAGGTGATGATCGCCGGCGGATTCGGTACCGGAAAGACCACCATGGTCCGGTCCGTCAGCGACATCAAGCCCCTCACCACCGAGGAGACGCTGACCCAGGCCAGCGCCGACGTCGACAACCTGATCGGGGTGGCGGACAAGCAGGAGACCACGGTCAGCCTGGACTTCGGCAAGATCGGCCTCAACGACCAGCTGATGCTGTACCTGTTCGGCACCCCCGGGCAGGAACGGTTCTGGTTCCTGTGGAACGGCCTCTTCAAAGGCGCGCTCGGAGCCGTGGTCCTGGTCGACACCCGCAGGCTGGCCTCCAGTTTCCGGGCCATCGAGGAGATGGAGCGGCAGAACGTTCCGTTCGTGATCGCCCTGAACGTGTTCCCGGACTCCAAGGACCACCCGGTCGAGGAGATCCGGGACGCCCTGGACATCTCCCCGGACATCCCGGTGGTGGCCTGCGACGCGCGCGACCGGGCCTCCAGCCGTGATGTGCTCATCGCGCTGATCCGGCACCTCAAGGAACGCTCCGCAGTCGCACTGGAGTCGCGATGACCGACCAGCCCTTGAACGACGGCCCCGACGCCCCGCGCGGCTGCCCGGTCGCGCACGGCGGGGGAGGGGACCCCACCCGGCTCTACGGGCCCGAGGCGGCCGTCGACCCGATCGGCATCTACGGGCGGTTGCGCAAGGAGCACGGGCCCGTCGCGCCGGTCCTGCTGGAGGGCGACGTGCCCGCCTGGCTGGTGCTCGGCTACCGGGAGAACCGGCGGGTGCTCGACAACCCCCGCCAGTTCAGCCGGGATTCGCGGATCTGGCGGGACTGGAAGGAGGGCCGCGTCGAGAGCGCGTCCCCGCTGATGCAGATGGTGGGCTGGCGGCCCGACTGCGTCTCGCAGGACGGCGAGCCGCACCGCAGGCTGCGCAGCGCCGTCACCGACAATCTGCAGGCCGTCTCGGGCCGCGGCATCCGCCGGCATGTCACGCACTTCGCGAACAAGCAGATCGACGCGTTCGCCGACGCGGGCAGCGCCGACCTGGTGTCCGAGTACGCCGAGTACCTGCCGATGCTCGTACTGACCAGGGTGTTCGGGCTCGCGGAGAGCGAGGGGCGGCGGCTCGCCGAGTCGTCCGCGCAGGTCATCAAGGGTGGTGCGGAAGCCCTCGCCCACAACGACCGCATCATGCAGATCCTCGGCGAACTCACCGAGCGCAAGCGGGTGGAGCCCGGGTCCGACTTCACCACCGGGCTGCTGGAGCACCGCGCCGACCTCGACGAGGACGAGATCGTCAACCATCTGCGGCTGGTGCTGATCACCGCGCACACCACGACCAGCAACCTGCTGGCCCGGGTGCTGCAACTGGTCCTCACCGACGCGGGGCGGCTCTCCGGGTTGGTCAGCGGGCAGTTGAACATCTCCGCCGTCGTGGAGGAGGTCATGTGGAACACTCCGCCGCTGGCCGTCCTGCCGGGGCGGTTCGCGACCGCGGACATGGAACTGGGCGGGCACCGGCTCCAGGAGGGCGACCTGCTGGTGCTCGGGCTGACCGCCGGCAACATCGATCCGGAGATCCGGCCCGACGTGGGTGTCTCCGTGCACGGCAATCAGTCGCATCTGGCGTTCAGCGGGGGGCCGCACGAATGCCCCGGGCAGAACATCGGGCAGGCGATCATCGAGACGGCCGTCGATGTGCTGCTGCATCGGTTGCCGGGGTTGCGGCTCGCGGTCGCTCCGGAGGAGCTCACGGCTACCGCGTCCACGTGGGAGGCGCGGTTGGACCGGTTGCCGGTTCAGTTCGCCGCGTAGCCCCGTAGCCCCGTAGTCCCCAGGCCCGTTTGCCCGTTTGCCCGTTCGTCGGGCGGCGGGCCTTCGGCCTGTTCCGGGTCGTGTGTCGTCCGCGGGTGCGTGGGGGCCGGGCGCGCAGTTCCCCGCGCCCCTCAAAGGCGGCCCCTCTTCAGCGGTGCTGAAGAGGGGCGTCAGGAAATCGTTGTCAGACTGCCAGGAGGTCGTCCAGGGAGCCCTTGCCCGCCAGTTCTGCCTGGGAGGCGGGGGTTTCCTTGTCGGCGGCGTAGCGGCCCGAGGTCAGCGCCCACTCGTAGTTGCCGTTGATCCAGTGCTGGATCGCCTCGACGCCCATCCGGACCCTGCCGCGCTCCTCCTCGTTCAGGCCGAGCTCGTCGCACATCTTCGGTACCTGCGACTCCAGTTCGAGGTACTCGGCCAGGCATTCCGAGGTCATCCGGTACGCCTCGTCGGCGGCCTCCTGCCAGCCGCAGCGGCGCTCCCGGTGCAGGACGGCTATCAGGTTGTGCCCGTCCCCCCGGCGTTTCTCGCGCTCGAAGGAGTGGATGTCGTTCATGAAGCCGATGGTGTCGGCGGCGAGGTCCCGCATCCTCTCCATCAGCGGATGCGCCGCCGCCTCGGCGGGCACCTCGAAGCCGCGGCTGCGCTCCCCGGCGTCGATGCTGTGGTGGATGCCCACCGTGCGGCGACGGAACGCCGCGTACTCCTGAAGGTCGAGCGTGCCGGTCAGGCCGCGTGAGGCGAGGTCGACCTCCTCGGTGTGCGCCACCAGGAAACGGCCCCAGGAGGCCGCGAACCGCGTACGCCATGTCAGAGACATGCCATCCGAAAGATGGGCCCAGACCTCGGCCCAGGCGACCGTGATGGGGCAGACCACCCGAGGGGTGATGCCCGCGGGCCGCAGCGGGGTGACGATGAGTTCCCGCGCCACCTCCGCTATGCGGTCGGCACGGTCGGGCCTGCCCGAGTCGAACTGGTCGTCGAAGAGGAAGGCCAGCGAGAACCAGTTCATCAGGACGACCATGTCGTCGGCGGAGGCGTGGGGGTAGGTGCGGGCGGCGGCCTGGGGCAGATCCCAGGACCGGTACTCCTCGAATCCGGCGTTGCTGCGCACCAGGCCCTTGTCCCACACCCAGCGCAGATGGCGGGACTGGGCGTAGTCGAGATGGGCGCTGACCGGGGTGGCGAAGGGGAGGTCGAACCTGACGTCCTGCGGCATTCGCGTCCTTCCTTGAGACGAGTTCACAGGGCCCCCACTCCTGCGCGCGGGCGTGCCAAAGTGACGTCCGCTGACTCGAACTGCGCTTCCTGAGGCGAAAGTTGACTCGATGTGCGCTACGAGGCTGCCCTGATCGTAAATGATCTATGCCGCGGCCTGTTGCCCGGGCTGTATGCCACGCGACGGGGTACCCGGTCGACGAGCAGTGGGCGGAGGGCCGTTCGCGCTCGACCGGTCTTCGGAGGAGATATGGCACTGGTAGTGGCAGGGTTCGTGGTTCTGGACTGTTCCGAGCCCGAGAAACTCGCCGCGTTCTACAAGGAGTTCCTCGACGGCGAGGAGACCGACGCGACGGCGAACCGGGTGGAGATCCAGGGTGCCGACGGCATGCGGATGGCGTTCCGGCGGGACGTGAACGCGACCCCGCCCAGCTGGCCGCGCCCCGAGAACTCGCTCCAGGCGCACCTGGACTTCCACGTCGACGACCTCGACGCGGCCGAGCGCAAGGTCATCAGCCTGGGCGGGCGTGCGCTGGAGGCCAAGGACGGGGGCGGCCCGTACGAGGAACGGGGTTACGCCGACCCGTCGGGCCACTCGTTCACCCTGCGCCTGGAAGCGGCGACCGCACCCAAGCAGGGCTGAGCGCAGGCAGGACCGGGTCCGGACAACGCTGAGCCCGCAGGCAGGGCCGGGTCGTTCAGGCGCGGTGCGCGCGCAGGGCCGCCAGGGCGCGGTCCGCGTGCGCGCTCATCCGGAGTTCGCTGCGCACCACTTCGAGGATCTTCCGGTCCTCGGCGATGACGAAGGTGACCCGCTTGGTGGGCGCCAGCGAGAAACCGCGCTTCACCCCGAACAGTTCACGGACCTTGCCGTCCGGGTCGGACAGCAGCGGATACCCGAGGGTGTGCTTCTCGGTGAACTCCTGCTGGCGCTCGACCGTGTCACCGCTGATGCCCACCGGCCGCGCCCCGGCGGCCGTGAACTCGGCGGCCAGGTCGCGGAAGTGGCACGCCTCGGCGGTGCAGCCCGAGGAGAGCGCCGCCGGATAGAAGAAGAGCACGACAGGGCCTTCGCCCAGCAGCTCCGAGAGCTGCCGGGGCGTGCCCGTCTCGTCCGGGAGGGTGAAGTCCTCGACGGTGTCGCCCACCGCTGCCTGGTTCGTCACGACTGGCTCCCTGACTGTCGGCCACCTGTAGGAAGGCCAACCGTACTGGACGGTACGGGAGGTCAGTCGCGGCCCCCCTTGTCGTCGCCGGGCCACACTCCGGTGGAGCGCTCGATGGCCTTCGCGCCGGTGCGGTCCGCCGCGCTGCGGACGACCGCGAAGATCGCGCCCTGGACGGCCGCCGCGAACAGCACCTCGCCCCAGCCGCGGTCCTTGTCCAGCGCGTCGGGCGCGTCGTCCTCGTGGCGGATCATCTTCCAGACCTTCTGGAACGCCAGTCCTGCGAGGGTTCCGCTCGTCCAGCCGAGCAGGAACCCGACGGGCTTGTAGACGACGGGCAGACTCTTCTTCTTCTTCGACACCTGGCTCTCCTTCGGTAGCTGTTGTCCGGGACACCAGGCGAGTGTCCAGTTCAGCGGCGAATACGCGGCCCCGCTCCTCTCAGGGCCGGCCCGCCGCCGGCACCTCCTCGCCCTCGCGCACGGGACCCGGCGGACTTCCGTCCCCGAACGGGCGCCCGCCCAGCTCCTCGCGCCCGTGCGCGGTCAGCCAGCCGGAGAGGTCGGGGCCGAGCGGCACGATGCGGGTCGGGTTGATGCCCTCGTGGACCTGGTAGTAGTGCCGCTTGATGTGATCGAAGTCGACGGTGTCCCCGAACCCGGGCGTCTGGTACAGATCACGGGCGTACGCCCACAGCACCGGATCCTCCGTCAGCTTGTGGCGGTTGCACTTGAAGTGGCCGTGGTAGACGGCGTCGAAGCGGACCAGGGTCGTGAACAGCCGGATGTCCGCCTCGGTGATCGTGTCCCCGACCAGGTACCGCCGCTCCGCGAGGCGCCCCGACAGCAGCTCCAGCCGGTGGAACACACCCTCGTAGGCAGCCGCGTACTCCTCCTGGCCGGTCGCGAACCCGGCCCGGTACACCCCGTTGTTGACGTCCTCGTACACCTCCTCCACGACCTCGTCGATCTCGTCGCGGAGCCCTTCCGGATAGAGGTCCGGCGCCCCCTCGCGGTGCAGGTCCCGCCACTCGGTCGCGAGGTCCAGGGTGAACTGCTGGTAGTCGTTGGTCACCAGCCGCCCGCTCTCCACGTCCACCAGGGCGGGCACGCTGACACCGCCCGGGGCGCCCGGTTCCCGCGCCTCGTACGCCTCGGCGAGGTAGCGGATGCCCAGCACCGGGTCGCGGCCCCCGGGGTCCAGCGTGAAGCGCCAGCTGCGGTCGTCCTGGATCGGGTCGGTGACCGCCATCGACAGGGCCTCCTCAAGCCCCAGCAGCCGCCGCGAGATCACCGCGCGGCTCGCCCAGGGGCAGGCCCGGCTCACGACCAGCCGGTAGCGCCCGGCCGCGACCGGCCAGCCGTCGCGTCCGTCGGCCGTCACCCGGTCCGCGAAATGGCTCTTCGACCGCTTGAAGGACTTCTTCCCGAGCGCGCTGTTGCCCTCGCCGGTGCCCTTGATATCGCCCATGAAGCGTCTCCCTTTCGTACGTCGGCCTCCGTACGACTTCCCCGAAAACCGCCGTCACCTCGTGTGAGGCAGGGCGAGTGGGGCATTCGGCGGAGGTGAACCGTAAGCCTTCCTCCCCTTCGGACCGCCGTACCCGTGTCACCGTGCTGGTGGCACTGGCCGCCAACCTCGTGATCGCCGTGGCCAAGGCCGTGGGCGGCCTGTTCGCCGGATCGCCCGCCCTGCTGTCGGAGGCCGCGCACTCGGTGGCCGACAGCCTGAACGAGGTCTTCCTCCTGGCCGCCCTGCGCCGCAGCAGGCGGCCCGCCGACAACCGTCACCCGTTCGGCTACGGAAAGGAACGCTTCTTCTGGTCACTGCTGGCCGCCGTGGGCATTTTCCTGATGGGCGGCTGCTTCTCCTTCTTCCAGGGCTTCGAGGCCCTGGGCAGCGAGACCTCGGAGTCCCGCAGCGGATATGTCGCGGGGCTCGTGGTGCTGGTCGTGGCGCTCTTCGCCGAGGGAGGGTCCCTGCTGCGCGCGGTCCGCCAGGTGCAGAAACAGGGCGGCTTCTCCTCCGAGATCCGTGACCCGGCGCTGCGTACCGTCATCGCCGAGGACGGCACCGCCGTACTGGGCGTGCTCCTCGCGATCGCCGGCATGGCCCTGCACATGGTCACCGGCCAGGTCGTCTACGAGGCCTCGGCCTCCATCGCCATCGGCTGCCTCCTGGTCTACGTGGCGTACCGGCTGGGCCGTGACGCGCGCGACCAGCTGATCGGGCAGGCCACCGACGAGGAGTCGAGCAACCGCATCCGTGCCCTGCTGGAGGCGCAGCCCGAGATCGACTCCGTGGAGTCCCTGCTGACCATGCAGCTCGGCCCCGACTCGACCCTGGTGGCCGCCCGCGTCGACCTGACGCCCGGTCTGGACAGCGAGGAGGTCGAACTCGTCGCCGTACGCATCAAGGCGTCCGTCCGCAATCTGGTCCCGCAGGTCGACCAGATCTTCCTCGACGTGACCGACGCCCGGCTGGCGCGCCGCGCGGCCGCACAGGAAGCCGCACACGAAAATGGCCCCGCCGCGACGGGGGAGCGCGGCGGGACCTGAACATCGGGTGCCCGACGTTCACCTGTTCATGCACACCTTTTTCGGGCCGGTCAGTGGCCGGCGGCGGGCTCCAGGACGAAGACCGGGATCTCGCGGTCGGTCTTCTTCTGGTAGTCGGCGTAGTCCGGGAAGGCGGCGACCGCCCGCTCCCACCACCGGGCCTTCTCCTCGCCGGTCACCTCGCGCGCGGTCATGTCCTGGCGCGTCGGGCCGTCCTGCAGCTCCACATGGGGGTCGCCGACCACGTTGTGGTACCAGACGGGGTGCTTGGGCGCGCCGCCCAGCGAGGCGACGGCCGCGTAACTGCCCTCGTGCTCGACCCGCATGAGCGGCGTCTTACGGATCTTCCCGCTCTTCGCGCCCCGGGTGGTCAGCACGATCACGGGGCGGCCCGTCTCCCGCAGCGTCGTTCCCTCGGTACCGCCGGAGCGCTCGTACAGCTCCACCTGATCGCGCACCCACTGGGTGGGACTGGGCTCGTACTCACCCTCAAGAGGCATGTCATCCATCCCATCGATCGTCGTCGTGTACGACTCGTGCAGGCTCGTGCCGACTGCCGCCGGCTCCTGCCGACTCGGATTCCAACACGCTCGCCTCGCTCTTTTCATCCCGCACGAGCCGTTTCACCCTCACACCTGCCCGAGTACGCCCGTACGAGTCACCCCTGAGCCGTGTCCGATCTAGAAGGGGAAGTGCGCCTGCTGCGTGGCCAGGGTCACCCAGCGGGTGTTGCTGAACGCCTCGATGCCCCAGCGTCCGCCGAAGCGCCCGTACCCGCTGCCCTTGAACCCGCCGAAGGGGGCGTTCGGTTCGTCGGCGACCGACTGGTCGTTGACATGCACGATGCCGGTACGGATGCGGCGGGCGACCCTGAGCCCATGGGTGCCGTTCTCGGTGATGATCCCGCAGGTCAGCCCGTGCTCCGTGGAGTTGGCGAAGGAGACGGCCTCGTCGTCCGTGGCGAACGTGCTGATCACGGCGAGCGGACCGAAGGCCTCCCCGCGGTACAGCTCGGCCTCCTCGGGCAGGTCGGTCAGGACGGTCGCCGGATGCACGGCTCCCTCGGGGGCGGCACCCCCGGTGAGGACGGTCGCGCCCTTGGCGACGGCGTCCGCCACGAGCGCCGCGACCCGGCCTGCGGCGTCCCGGGTGACGAGCGGGCCGACGACGGTGTGCGGATCGGCCGGGTCGCCGGACGCGAGCGACTCGGCCTTCGCGGTGAACCTGGCCGTGAACTCCTCGGCCAGGCTCTCGTGCACGAGGATCCGGTCGGCGGACATGCAGATCTGACCGGAGTTCATGAAGACGGAGAACACGGCCGCGTCGACCGCGTAGTCGACGTCGGCGTCGTCCAGCACGATCACCGAGTTCTTGCCGCCGAGTTCGAGGACCGCGGGCTTCAGATGCCGGGCCGCGTGCACCCCGATGATCCGGCCGACACCCGTGGAGCCGGTGAAGTTGACGGCCCGTACACGCTCGTCGGCGACCAGGGCCTCGGCGACGGCGGCGGCGTCCTCGGGGGCGTTCGTGATCACGTTCAGTACGCCGTCGGGCAGGCCCGCCTCGCGCAGGATGTCCGCGATGAACAGACCGCAGGCGATCGGCGCGTCCTCGCTGGGCTTCATCACCACGGTGTTGCCCGCGGCGAGCGGCGCGGCGACGGCCCGCACCCCCAGGATGACCGGCGCGTTCCACGGCGAGAAGGCGGCCACGACACCGACGGGTTCACGGATCGCGAGCCCCAGGGCGCCTTCCTCCTGGGCGCTCAGGACCTCGCCGCGCGGGGCGGTCACCGCGGCGGCTGCCTCGCGGAGGATGTTCGCGGCGAGACCGACGTTGAACATGGCCCAGGGCCGGGTGCCGCCCACCTCGCCCGCCATGATCCGTACGGCGTCCTCGGTGCGGGACTCCAGGAGGTCGGCCGCGGCGAGGAAGATCTTGCGCCGCTGCGCCGGACCGAGCGCGGCCCACCCCTCGAACGCGGCGTCGGCGGCGTCCACGGCCCGGGTGACGTCCTCGACGCCGGCCGCGGCGACCGTGGCGTACAGCTGTGAGCTGTAGGGATTCACGTCCTCGGCGGTGCGGCCGGAGACCGCGGGCTGGTCCTTGCCGCCGATCAGCAGGTCACGATGGAGGGTCATGCGCGGCTCTTCCCGTCGGGCGACGCGCGCGACGCGCTCCGCGACGGAACGCCCGCGTTCGTCTGGTGAACAATCGTCCATTGAATCTTCAATTGGAGTCTGCAACCCGGCGGGGTGTCAGTCAATGGCCGGCCGGCACGCCGTTCGGGTCGCACGAGCGGTCTGTCGAGCGGTCGGTCGAGCTGTACGAGTCGATCAGTGCGCCGGCCGCCCGCCCCGCCCGGGCGGCGGGTTCCGCGCTCTGTTCGACGGCGGCGGTGACCATCGCGCCCTCCGCCAGCAGCTGCAGTTGACCGGCCAGCTCGGCGGGCAGTCCCGCGTCGTCCACGAGACGGCCCAGATACTCCCCGAAGGCCCGCTTGTGGGCGCGGACCCGCTCGGCCACCGGCTCCGACACGGCGCCCAGCTCCCCGTACGAGTTGATCCAGGCGCAGCCGCGGAAGTCGGGCTCGCGGAACCACCGGCCCAGCCAGTCGAAGACCGCGAGGACGCGCTGCCGTGCGTCCGCGTGACCGGTCTCGTGACTGTCCTCGTGGCTGTCCACGTACGCGGCGAGCCGCCCTCGCCAGCGGAGGTCGCGCCGCTCCAGATAGGCCACCACCAGCTGCTCCTTGGCGGGGAACAGCTGGTAGAGCCGCTTGAGGGAGACCCCGGAGGCGCCACGGATGTCGTCCATGCCGACGGACTGTATGCCGCGCCCGTAGAACAGGGTCTCCGCCGCGTCCAGGGCCTGCTCCCTGGCGACCGCGCTCTCCATGTACCGGCTCACTCCTCGGTGTTCCGGTGGCCCGTCTTGACGTGAGAACCACCGTTCTCTACGTTAGCAGCGACCGCGGAGAACGTACGTTCTCCAGCCTGTGCCGGCCCACCGGCGAGCTCACTCCGAGGGGACCCCGTATGACCGACGCCGACCGCCCGCCCCTGCCGCCCTTCACCCGCGAGACCGCCGCACGGAAGGTCCAGGCGGCCGAGGACGCCTGGAACACCCGCGATCCGCTGAAGGTCTCCCTCGCGTACTCGCAGGACTCGGTCTGGCGCAACCGCGACACCTTCGTCACCGGCCGCGCCCAGATCGTGGAACTGCTCACCGCGAAATGGCGGCGCGAGGAGGAGTACGCCCTGCGCAAGGACCTCTGGGCCTTCGACGGCAACCGCATCGCGGTCCGCTTCCAGTACGAGTGCCGTGACGCCGACGGCCAGTGGTGGCGTTCGTACGGCAACGAACTGTGGGAGTTCGACGAGCACGGCCTGATGACCCGGCGCGAGGCCAGCATCAACGACGTACTGATCGAGGAGAAGGAGCGCCGGATCCTCGGCCCGCGGCCGGACGCGGAGCGCGGGGGAGCGGGGGCATCGGGGGAGCGCGGGGAATCGTTCCCGGTTCAGTAGGGTTCCCGGGTGACTGAACAGGCCCGGACACCCTTCCTGTACGTCGTCGTCTGCGCGGCCGGAGTCGCCGACGGCATCGGCGAGTTGATCTCCCTGGCGCAGGAGCGGAACTGGGAGGTCGGCGTGATCGCGACCCCGGTGGCGACGGGCTTCTTCGACGTCCCGGCGGTCGAGACGCGGACGGGCCGGCCGGTCAGATCGGCCTGGCGTTCGCCCGGCGATCCGCGCCCGTTCCCCGACCCGGACGCCGTCACCGTGGCGCCCGCGACCTTCAACACCGTCAACAAATGGGCGGCCGGCATCTCCGACACGCTCGCCCTCGGCACGCTCTGCGAGGCGTACGGGATGGGGGTGCCGATCTCCGTACTGCCCTGTGTGAGCGAGGCGTTGACCGCCCACCCCGCCTATCGGGACAGCCTGAAGAGGCTGCGCGGGATGGGGGTCCGGTTCGGGGAGCACGCCTTCGGCGGACCCGAACAGCCCGGGTTCCACTGGGCGCAGGCGCTGGATCTGCTGGAGCACTGACCCGCGGTGGGCGTCGGGTACCCGTCCGGTACCGGGCTGCGGTCAGCCGGTCAGCCGGTCAGCCGGTCTCGCGGATGTAGTCGTCGCTGTCGGGCGTCGACACCTGCAGGTCACGGCGCACGATGCTCAGCCGGTCGCCGAAGCCCGCCAGGGCCTTCTTCATGCCCTTGTCGGTGTACTCCACGACGACGACCTTGTCGTCGAAGGCGTCCGCGTACGCACCGCACTCGTCGTACGCGCCGCACTCCTCCACCACGGCGAAGTCGAGCCCGGCGCCGGAGCGACGGTCCGCCAGCTCCACGGTGTTCTTCTGGGCGATGGCCAGCCCCTGCGCGTGCGCGCGTTGCGAGAGCAGCTTGATGAAGGACACCGCGTCGTCCGCGTTCAGCAGGCCGTCGGAGCGGGTGTAGCTGTCGTAGTTGTCCGGCTCGACCGCGTCGAAGCCCTTGTCCGCGCAGCCGTCGATCCACCGGTCGACCCGGGCCGCGACGCGCTTGCGCTTGGCGGGTGTGCCGATGTCGAGGAGCGCCTCGTCCCAGTCGGCGTCGATGACGACCTCGCCCTTCTTGTCCCGCAGCAGCAGGTCGTCGGGCCAGTCGTCCAGCTCGTCGGGCTGGGCCTGGAAGGCGTTGACGTAACAGATGTTGTAGAGACCGCGCGCGGGCTTGGCGCCGCGGTCGCGCGCGACGATCTCGACGCCGGACGGCGGGGTGTAGGCGCCGCCGATCTGGTAGTCGAAACCGTCGGGTACGGGGGGTAGCCGGACGGGTCCGGAACTCGACTCCGTGCTGTCTGCGCTGCCTGTGCTGTTCGGGCTGCCCGTGGTGTCGGCGGGGTCCTTGGTGTCCCCGTCGGACGAGCAGGAGGCCAGGGCCGCGAGGGCGACCAGGGCGGTGGCGGCCCTGAGAAATCCCGTGCGGGGGCCACGCTTGGCGGGCATGTCCGCTCCATCGATCGCGAGTGCGGCCCCGCCTCGGACTCCGTGACGGTCCTGGCGACTTTGGCCGGACTGCGGAGCTTGTCCACCGGCTGGGCGCACCTCTGGGTGCCGGGTTGTGGGGCTCGGCACGTTTGGATCAAAGCGTGTGGGGGGTTGTGCGTCAAGTTCGCGGGGTTTGGGCCCCGGGCCGCGGTGGGCTTGTCGGGTGCGGGTCGGTGGGGGCTGGTCGCGCAGTTCCCCGCGCCCCTGGGTGGGTGGGGGTGGTGCACGGGGGTCGTGTGCGGGTTCGTGGGGGTTGAGCGCGCAGTTCCCCGCGCCCCTGGGTGGGTGGGGGTGGTGCACGGGGGTCGGGTGCGGGTTAGTGGGGGTTGGGTGCGCGGTTCCTCGTGGCCCTGGGGTGGGTGGGGTGTCGGACGGGATTCGGCCGCGGGTTCGTGGGGCTGGGTGCGCGGTTCCTCGTGGCCCTGGGGCAGTGGGGGTGCTGTGAGTCGTGGGGTACCCGGTGCCCTGGGGAATGGGTTCGTGCGGGACAATCGTGCATATCGTGTGACGGTCGGGCATTTCTTCCGGAGTGGCGAGGGTCACGACATCTGCGGAAGGAGACGCGTGAAGCACGCGGCGGAGACGGACGACGGTGCCTGGATCGTCGGCAGGGACCGCGAACTGACCCTGCTGACCGCGCTCGTGAAGGGGCTGTCCTCGGCGGAGTCGGCGACGGACCTGCCCGGAACCGGTGTGCTGGTGGTCACCGGCGGCCCGGGCTCGGGCAAGAGCGTCCTCCTGGACGAGGCCTGCCGGACCGCCCGCGCAGCCGGCGTACGGGTGCTGCGCTGCACGGGCTGCGAGGTCGAGTCGGGGCTGCCCTTCGCGGGACTCCACCAGCTGCTGCGCCCGGTGCTGGACCTTGCCGAAGAGCTTCCCGCCCGTCAACGGACCGCCCTGCTCGGCGTGTTCGGACTGGACGAGAACGCGGAACCCGACAGCGCCCAGAATCCGCTGCTCACCTCCCTCGGCGCGCTCACCCTCCTCTCCGACCTCGCGGCACGCGGCCCGGTGCTGCTGGTGGTGGACGACGCCCACTGGCTCGACGTGGGCACGCTCGACACCCTGGCCTTCGTGGCCCGGCGCCTGGAGGGCGAGCCCGTCGCGATGCTGGTGGCGGCCCGCGACCAGTCCGTACCCGCGCAGTTCGCCCGCGAGTTCCCGCTGCTGAGCGTCGACCCGCTGGACGCCGCGTCGGCCGGACGCCTCCTCGACCTCCAGCCGGAGGCCCCCGCGGGCCGGGCCCGCTCCCGCATCCTCGACGAGGCCGCCGGGGTGCCCCTGGCGCTGGTCGAGCTGGCCAGGGCCGTGGCCCGCGACCCGCGTGCCGCCCGGGACTCGCTGCCCCTCACCGACCGGCTGGAGGCGATCTTCGCCCAGGACCTGCCCGCCCTGCCGCCCGCCACCCGGCAACTGCTCCTGCTGGCCGCCGCCGCGGAGACCGCCGAACTGCCCCTCATCCTGTCGGCCGCGGCCCCCGACACGACCCCCGCCGACTGGTACCCCGCCGAGCGGGCCGGACTCATCCGCATCGACGACGGCCGTCTCCGTTTCCGGCACCCGCTGATCCGCTCGGCCGTCTACCAGTCGGCGACCTACGCACAACGGCACGCGGCCCATCTGTCCCTCGCCGAGGTCTTCACCGGCGACCCGGACCGCCGCGCCTGGCACCGCGCCGCCGCCGTCGAGGGCGTGGACGAGGGCGTCGCCGAGGAACTGGAGGCCGGCGCGGGCCGGGCTCAGCGCCGTGGCGGGTACGCGTCCGCCGCCACCGCGCTGGAACGCGCGGCCCAGTTCAGCCCCGACCCCGCCGACCGGGCCCGCCGCCTGGTCCGCGCCGCGACCATGGCGATGTACGCGGGGCACCCCCGCTGGGTCGCCGAGATCACCGGTCGGGTCACCGCGCTCACCGAGGACCCCGCCGTGCTCGCCGAGGCCTCGCTGCGCGCGGGCTGGGCGCTCGCGGTCACCACCCAGTTCGAGGGCTCGCTCGGCTATCTGCTGCCGCTCGCGGACGCCGCGACCGAGGAGAACCCCGTCCTTGCCCTGGACGCCCTGGCGACGGCCACCACACCGGCGTACAACTCGGGGGAGCCCGCGCACCGCGAGAAGATCGTGCGCATCGCCGAACGCGTCCCCGTGCAGGAGGACGACAGCGACCGTCTGTGGATCCTGGCGGGCACGGACCCCCTGCGTCACCGGACCCAGGCCCTCGCCCTGCTCCACGCCGACCGGGACCGTACCGACCGGGACGGCACCGACCAGGACGGCACCGGCCGGGACCGTCCGCCGGCCGACGAGGAGAGCGGCCCCGTACGGGACCGGCCCCTCTCCCAGCTGATCACCTGGGGCGCGGCGGCCTGGGTGCTCGACGAGACAGGCGAGGCCGTCCGGCTCCTGGGCGCCGCGCTGGAACACCTGCGCCGGTCGCCGACCGCCGGAGCCAACGCCACCGTGGCCCAGGCCCTGGCGCTCGCCCAGTACGAGAGCGGCGCGTGGACGGCGGCCCGCGCCTCCCTCGACGAGGCGTACCGCACGGCGGCCCGCGCCTCCCTCGACGAGGCGTACCGCACGGCGGCCGAGGGCGGTCTGGAGAACGTGGTCGCGGGCTCGCCCATCCTCGGTGCCACCCTGCTCGCCCTGCGCGGCGACGCGGACGCGGCGCGCACCGCGGTCCGGCGTGCCGTCCACGGCGTGGACCTGCCCACCTGCCGCAGTCTGCAGGTACGGGCCCACTACGCGCTGGGCGCCGCGGCACAGGCGGAGGGCGACCACGCGACGGCGTACGACCGGTTCCGCGCCGTCTTCACCCAGGACGGCGAACCCCTGCACTTCCACGCCTCCGACTACCACCTCGCCGACCTCGCGGCCGTCGCCGTGCGCACCGGGCGGGCCGAGGAGGCACGGGCCGTCCTCGACGCGGCCGGACGGCGGCACGCCGAGGGCGAGGTGTCCCCGCGCCTCGCCGCCTTGGTGGACCGCGCGCACGCCCTGCTGGCCGAACCGGACGACGCCGAACGGCACTTCCAGCGGTCGCTCGCCCGTCCGACGGGCGACCGGTGGCCCTTCGAGCGCGCCCGGACCCGGCTCGACTACGCGGAATGGCTGCGCCGCCGCCGACGCGCCACCGAGGCACGGCCCCTGCTCTCCGCCGCTCTTGAGGTCTTCGAGAACCTCGGCACCCGGCCGTGGACGGAACGCACCCTCGCGGAACTGCGGGCGGCGGGCGTCCACACCACCGCCACCCCCGGCCAGGAGACGGACCTGTCCGAACTCACCCCGCAGCAACTGCAGATCGCCCGGCTCGCCGCGGCGGGCCTGACCAACCGCGAGATCGGCGAACGCATCTTCCTGTCACCCCGCACGGTCGGCTTCCACCTCTACCGGATCTTCCCCAAGCTGGGCGTCACGGCCCGCGCCCAGCTGCGCGACGTCCTGCCCGACGCGCTGCGTGAGGTTCCAGAGGCCTGAGCGCGGGTAGCGACCGGCCGTGCTGCCGCACCGGCGGCGCCGGGCTACCGTGCCTACGGAGGCCAGGAGAACCGTGACGGATGCAAGGAGAGCCGTGAGCACCCCGCACAAGCCGCTCGTGATCCTGCGCCCCGACCCCCACCCCGTCGAACGCATCTTCAGACCGGACACCCTGGACCGGCTCCACGACCGCTTCACCGTCGTCGAGCCCGACAGCGAGGACGCCTTCGACCGGGCGCTGCCGGACGCCTTCGCCGTCGTCGGCCAGCCCGACCTGCCCGCCGAACGCCTCGCTCACGCGGGCGAGTTGAGAGCCCTGCTCAACATCGAGGGCAACTTCTTCCCGAACGTCGACTACGACGGGTGCTTCCGCCGCGGCATCCACGTCCTGGGCTGCGGACCCGCCTACGCCCAGGCCGTCGCCGAGTACGCCCTCGGGCTCGCCCTCGACCTTGCACGCGGCATCAGCCGCGAGGACCGCGCCTTCCGCGCCGGACGTGAGCGGTACGTGTCCGACGGCACCGCCGGCTCCGTACTGCTGCGCGGCGCCGACATCGGCCTCATCGGCTTCGGGAACCTCGGCCGCAGCCTCCACCCGCTCCTCGCACCCTTCCGCCCGACCCTGCGCGTCTACGACCCCTGGCTGCCGCCGGCCGTCCTGCGCGAGCAGGGCCTGGTGCCGGCCACGCTCGACGAGACGCTGGCCCGCAGCACCTTCGTGTTCGTGCTCGCCACCGTCACCGACGACAGCCGCCATCTGCTCGGCGAGCGCGAACTGGCACTGCTGCCCGACGGGGCGCGGCTCGTCCTCGTCAGCCGGGCACCGGTCGTGGACTTCCCGGCGCTGCTCGCCCGGGTCGCCGAGGGCCGCCTCCTCGCGGGGATCGACGTCTGGCCCGACGAACCCGTCGCGGCCGACGAACCCGCCCGCTCCCTGGAGGGCCTGGTCCTCTCCGCCCACCGCGCGGGCGGCATCCCGGACGCCTTCCTGAGCATCGGCGACATGGTCGTCGACGATCTGACCCTGCTGGCCCGGGGGCTGCCGCCCGCCCGGATGCAGGCCGCCGCCCGTGAACTCGTCGGCCGCTACCGCAACCGACCCGTCGTCTGAAAGGCCCGGACCCCGGACATGAAGATCCCGGACACGATCCCGGACATGAGGATTCCCTGTGACGGTCTCCTCTTCGACAACGACGGCGTGCTGGTCGACTCCGATCTCGGCGTCGACCAGGCGTGGAGCCGCTGGGCCCGGGCCCGCGGACTGTCCGCCGAGCAGGTCACGGCGATGGTGCACGGACGGCGCTCCGCCGACACCGTCGCGCTCCTGGTGACCGATCCGGGGGAGCGGCCCGCCGCCCTCGCCGAGATCGACCGTCTGGAGATCGAGGCGGCCGCCACCACGACCGCGCTGCCCGGCGCCCTCGACCTCCTGACGAGCCTGCCGGACGGCAGCTGGGCCGTCGTGACCTCCGGGGTCACCGGGCTGGCCCGCGCCCGCCTCGCCGCCGCCGGTCTTCCCCTGCCGCCCGTGCTCGTCACCGCGGACGACGTCACGAACGGCAAGCCCGCCCCCGACGGCTACCTCGCGGCGGCGGCCCGCCTCGGGGTGGACCCGGCGCGGACCGTCGTCCTGGAGGACGCCGTCGCCGGTGCCAAGGCGGGGGAGACGGCAGGTGCGTACGTCATCGGCGTCGGGCCGCGCGGCCTGGACACCGGCGCCCAGGTCGTCGTACGCGATCTGCGCGGGCTTACCTGGCACGATGGTGTACTCGACCTGAGTGCCGCGGACCTGCTGCGCTCCTGACCCGGCGGGTGCCCGGGTTCAGTGCGGTCCCACCGGTGCGAACTCGGTGCCGCACGGGCCCGCGCCCTCGCTCTCCAGCAGGGGGACGGGGTCTCCGCTCATGGTGAGGGTGGGGTAGTAGCGGCCGATGCGTTCCGTGGAGCGGCCGACGTAGTGGCCGATGAACGAGCGGCGGAAGCGGTCGGTGCTGCGGTTGGGCGGGGAACCGTGCACCAGGCTGCCGTTGAAGAAGAGGACGTCCCCCGGTGCCATGTCGACCGGTACGGCGGACAGACCGGGCGGCGGTGGCACGTACTCGCGGGCGAACGACAGCCCCTCGTCGGCCTCTTCGGGGCAGAACACATCCATGCGGTGGGTGCCTGGGACGACCTCCAGACCTCCGTTCCCCCGGTCGATCGCATCGCAGGCGATCCAGGCGGCCACGCAGGTGCCCGGCTCGGTCCGCAGATAGAAGTTGTCCTGGTGCAGGGCCTGTCCGCGGGCGCCGGGCGGCTTGAAGTAGAACATGCTCTGGGCCGCCAACACCTCTTCCCCCAGCAGGAGTTCGAGCACCTCGCGCAGCCGGGGTTCGAGGAGGAATCGCCGGGCCAGGTCGTTGATGCGGTGCGGCTGCATGACCCGGGGGTGGACGTCCAGCGGGTCGGCGGCCGAGGCGGCTCCGACCGCGCGGGGCTGGAAGTGTCCCGGAACCGGTCCGGCCGCGTGCAGCGCGGTGAACTCGGCGCACAGCGCCTCGATCTCCGCCGGGGCGAACAGCCCGCGCGCCACCGTGAAGCCGTCCTCCTCGAAGCGCCCGACGAGGCTCCTGTCCGTGACTGTCGTACGACCACTCATGCGACGACCCTCTCGCTCCGCTGTCCTGGATGCCCCACGCTAGGGACAAGCGCTTTCTGGGAGGATGCCTGTGCGTGCTGACGACTTGCCCGAGACTGCTGCGCCGTCCCCGCCGCCGGGCCTGGTGACCGTCGGCCGCTTCGACGAGCGCCCCGGCTACGGCGTCGACCGGCCGGGCGGCGCCGACAGCTGGCTCTTCACCTGGACCACGGACGGCGCGGGACTGCTGGCCCAGGGGGCCACCCGGACGCTGTCGGGGGCCGGCGACCTGGTCGTCCTCGGCCCCGGCGTGCCCCACCGCTACGCGGTCGCGCCGGACGCCGCACGGTGGACGTTCTGGTGGGTCCACTGCCAGGCCCGCCCGGCCTGGGCGGACCGGCTGCGCCCCCATCTGCTCGGTGACCGGCTGTATGCCGTCACGCCGGTACCGGCCGGGGTGCGGGACCGGCTGGAACAGGCGTTCCGGCGGATGCTCGCCGACGCGCGGTGGACGGGGGAGGGCTCCCCGCCTGCCGTGGAGCCCGGGTCGGCCCGGGGGCCTGAGGGATCCGACGAGCCCGGGGACGGCCGGGTCGCCGTCGCCCACGGCACCGCCGCCCGCGAACTCGCCCTCTGCTCCCTGGAGTCGATCGTCCTGCTCACGACCGCCACCGCCACCGTGATCGCGGGCGGGGAGGCGGACCGGCCGGGCGTCGACGCGCGGATCCGGCGGGCCGAGGCACGCATCGCCGCCGACCCGGGAGCGCCGCACACGGTCGACACCCTGGCCGCCGGGGTGTCGCTCTCGCCCTCCCGCTTCGCCCACCTCTTCACCCAGCAGCTCGGCCAGTCACCGATGCGGGCGCTGCTCGCCGCCCGGCTGCTGCACGCGGCGCGGCTCCTTGAGGCGACCGACCTGCCGGTGGAACGGGTCGCGGTGGCCGCCGGGTTCACCAGCCCGTTCCATTTCAACCGCGTCTTCCGGCAGCGCTACGGAGCCCCGCCCGGCGCGTACCGTGCGGGGCTCCGGCACTGACGGCGTGCCCTGTCTGCGGCTCTAGGGCCTGTCTGACAATTCCCGTCTGCCGGGCGACGCCATGCACGCTCCCCCAGCCTCCGGCCGGGGGACCCCCACTCGCCGCACCGGGCACAGAGCCAAGTACGTCCAGTACGAGGCTCTGCGCCCGGCACTCCCCCAGCCTCCGGCCGGGGGGACCCCCAGAGCACGCACCTGACGCCGCCCGGCCGCCCTCCGGGCGACGACGGGAATTGTCAGACAGGCCCTAGCCGTGGCGGCGTTCGGAGACGAAGGCCGCCAGCCACGCCAGCGGGGCGTTCCAGTTGATCGTCACCTCGTTGGTGGAGTACGAACCGATGTCGTCGATGTAGCAGGCCGCGGGGGCGCATCCGGCGAGATGCTCCTGCGCCACCGGGTCCTGCAGACCGCTGTTGGGACCGCCCGCGAGGGAGCCGGCCGGCGGGTTCGGCAGCGAGGCGTCGTACTGGTGCGCCCAGAACCTGTGGTGCTGGTTCTTGGCGTACGTGTCGCCGTAGCCGGTGACGTAGGAGAGATCCAGGGTGTTGCGGCCCAGCAGGTAGTCCATCGACTCCAGCACCCCAGCCCGGTAACGCTGTTGACCGGTCAGCGCATAGGCGGTGGCCACCACGATCGCGTTGTTGGTGACCTGGCTGTTGGAGCCCCAGACATATCCGTTCGCGGGGATGGGCACCGCGTAGCCCTGCCGGGCCATCGTGGCGAGGTGCCCGTCGGCTGCGGCGGTCACGGACACCCGTACGCGCCGGATGTCGGAGGCGGGCAGCCCGTTCGGCACGGTCGCCAGGGTCAGCCGGCCGAGGGCCGCGGTGTCGGCCCAGTTGAAACCGGTCGCTGTGAGCGCGTCCGCCGAGGTGTGCCAGGGCGAAGAGGTGACCGCGTCCCGGTAGGTACGTTCACCGGTCGCCGCGTACAGCTCGGTCGCCGCCCAGTAGAAGTCGTCGGTGACCTGGGTGTCGTTGTAGGGGCCGCCGCCCGTGCTGTCCGAATCCGGCGCGTACAGCGCGGGGTTGGCCTGCGCCGCGGTCCACGCCGTGCGCGCCACGCTCAGGCACCGCTTCGCGTACGTGGAGTCGTACGGCCGGAACACCCGCGCGCACTGCGCGGCCGTCGCGGCGAGATTGAGCGTGGCCGCGGTGGACGGGCGGTGCAACTCGCGGGGCTGGGGGTCCAGTTCGGGCCGTGTCGGGATACCCGTCCAGGCCGCGTCATGGATCTTGTGGAAGGCCATACCGGCGTACGGCTTGCCCTCGGGCACCTGCATCCGCATCAGGAAGTCGAGCTCCCAGCGCGCCTCGTCCAGGATGTCCGGGACGCCGTTGCCGCGCTCGGGGATCCGCAGGGTCGAGTCGCCGAGCGCGGACGCGGTGCCCGCCCGCTGGGCGCGCGCGAAGGAGTCGACGAGCAGCCAGACGGAGATCCCGCCGTTGACGACGTACTTGCCGTGGTCGCCAGCGTCGTACCAGCCGCCCCGCACGTCCTGGGTGTAGTCGCACACTCCCGCCTGGCACGGGACGCTCGTGTCGCCCTGGTTGGGAGCGACCCCGAGATGCCCGGCGGGCCGGGCGTACGAGGGACCCACCAGGGAGGCCTCGATCGGCGTGCCGCTGCGCTGGTGGTAGAAGAAGGCCAGGGACTCGGTGCGCAGGGTGTCGTAGAGGTTCGCGCGGATGTCGAAGGGCGCGCTGCTCCACCCGTCGACCACCAGGACGAAGCCCGCTCCCGCCTTGCGGAACGCGGAGAAGTCCGCCACGTGGGTCGACTCGCCCGAGGCCGCGTCCGCGCCGTGCACGACGGTCCGGCCCGAAGCGGCGGTGGCGCCCGACGCGCTGCGCAACTGCCAGTTCAGCGGCTCGGAGGCCGCGGTGACGATCGTGGCGCGCTTGGGCCCGTCCGGCAGGTAGCCCGCCTGGTTGACCCGTACCGGCGTGGTGGCCGCGGCGGGATCGACGGCGGACGGCGCTCCGGCGGCGCCGGGCGCGAGGGCGAGACCGCCGGTCAGCAGGACGGCCGCCAGCAGCGCGGCGGTCGTGCGTCGCCCGGTACTCCGGGTGCTTCCGGTACTTCCGGTACTTCCGGTACGAGGATTCGTGGGGTGGCGGCGGTGCACGTGAGGGAACATGAGCATGGAGCGTCTCCCGGTGCCTGGAATGGGGTCCATGGACGGCGTCCGGCGTGGACGACAAAGTGGTGGGAGCGCTCCCAAAACCGGAGCATTGCATGGCCATGTCACAGCGTCAATGCCCTTCGCGCGACCTCGCCCGTACGCGTGACTCAGGTCCCGAACGTATGAACTCAGGCCCCGAACGCACGCAGCGAGAGCCAGAGCGCCACCACGGCCGGGATGAGCGTGGCGGGCACGGTGAGCAGGCCGAGGCGGGTGAACTCACCGAGGTTCACGCTGTGGTCGTGCTGGTGCACGATCCGCCGCCACAGCAGGGTCGCCAGCGACCCGGCGTAGGTGAGGTTCGGGCCGATGTTCACCCCGAGCAGGACGGCGAGAATCGGTCCGGGGCCCGCCGCCGCGGCCAGGGGCAGCAGGACGAGGACCGCGGGCAGGTTGTTGATGAGGTTCGCCAGCACGGCGGCGAGGACCGCGATGCCGAACAGTGCGAGCAGGCCCGACGAGTCGGGGACCAGGTGACCGAGCGCGTCCGAGAGGCCGTTGTCCACCACGGCGCGCACCACGATGCCCAGGGCCAGGACGAAGGCGAGGAAGGGCAGCGAGGTGGCCCGCATGACGGCGAGCGGGGTGGTGCGCCCGCGGGCCAGCGCCCGGACGGCCAGGACGAGGGCTCCCGCGAAGGCCGCCCAGGCCGGTTCGATCCCGACCGCGGACGTCACGACGAAGCCCGCGAGGGTGCAGGCGACCGTGGCCAGCGCGAACACGGGCATGTCGACGGGATCGCTTTCGGCCCCATCCGGTGAGTCCCCGTCCAGATCGCCGGGTTCGGCCAGTTCGGCGGCGAAGAAGCGCCGGAAGACCAGGTACTCGGCGGCGATGGCGACCGCCCACGCGGGACCCATCAGCAGGGCGAACCGGGTGAAGCTCAGCCCGCTGGCCGTGAACGCGAGCAGGTTGGTGAGGTTGGAGACGGGCAGCAGCAGTGATGCCGTGTTCGACAGATGGGCGCACGCGTACACATGGGGCCCCGGGCGGGCGCCGAGGCGGGCCACCGTCGCGAAGACCACCGGGGTGAGCAGGACGACCGTGGCGTCCAGGCTCAGTACGGCCGTGATGACCGACGCGAGCAGGAAGTTGGCGGCCAGCAGGCGTTGCGGCCGGCCCTTCGACGTACGGGCCAGCCAGGCGCCGCAGGCCCGGAAGAGGCCCTCGTCGTCGCAGAGTTTGGCGAGTACGAGCACCGCGGCGAGAAAGCCCACCACCGGGCCGAGCAGTTCGGCCTCGGCCCGCGCGTGGTCGAGGGAGATGGCGCCGGTGGCCATCACCAGTCCGGCGGCCGGGACGGCCACGGTGGCCTCCGGCAGACCGAACGGCCGGATCACGGCACCGGCCAGTACCGCTACGAGCAGAAGAGCGGAAAGGGCGGTCGCGAGTGTCGAGCTCAGGGTTCGTCCTTGGAAGGTGATTGTCGATTTCGGTGGTTCGGTCGGTAGGTCTGTGCAATCGAATCAGACCACGGAGCGCCGAGGTGGACGGGGGTGCGAGTGTCGTCGCCCAGTCCTTCTGCTCACTCTCGGTTGCTTGTCGCAACGGAAAAGCGGTGTCCGTGCTCATACCGAATTGCATTGCCCCGGCTCGCTGTTGACAATTGTTTCTCTGCAAGGCGCCATGGGTGAAGGGGGTTGAGAACCTTCTTTGTCGCCTGAGGGTTCGCTGCGTCAAGGTGCGGCTTGTCGGCGAGTCGGCTTCCGTTAGGCCGAGGTCTCGTGTTCGGGAGCAGGGGCGTATTCGGGTATCGGGCCGGGTCGGCGTCGGGCGCGAGCTTCGGCCACGGTTCCGAGTCCGGGCCGGGTGTGGGCTCTCGTCGGGAGTCCGGTCCGCGGCAGGGTGTCCGGCGCGTCCTGGGCAACGAGCCCCGGTCGGCCGCCGAACCCGGAGCCGCCGACCTCGACGCGGATCCCGACTCCGCCTGGGGTACGAGTCCCAGGGGGAGTCGGGATCCCCGTGCAGGTGCCGGCCCCCGACCGGGTTCCACCGTGGGCGCGGGCCCGTCGGGGCAGTTGCCGAGGCCGGCACGGGCGCCACTCACCCGGCCGCCGGTACCCCGTTGGACTCCGGCCCCGGTCTCGACTCCGGTCCACACGGGGGTGCGCCACGCTCGCGTCCGGGGTAGCGGTTCGCGTCCCGGCGCCGGGACGCACGTGGCTGCCGACTAGGTGTCGAACGCATGTTCGATCCCAGGGCCTCGGTCGTGCCCCGCGCCCGGGCCTCCGCCACGCTCTGAGGCTTCTGCGCCACGTGGGCGCGGGGCCCGGCCGTTCCGGCAGGCGCTGTCGGCGCCGGGGCCTCGCCCTGGCCGTGCTCGTCGGCGGCGGATGCGTCCTCGTCCCGCTGGTCCTGGGGGTCGGTGGGGGGAGCGAAGGCGCACGCTCCTGCGCTTCGGGCGCCTGTCCGGGCGGGGGACGCGGCAGACGCCGTGGTCTCCGACCGCCGGAAAGAGCCTGCGGGCGGACACGGTGAAGGCCTCGCTGAGGCACGATCCCGAGGATCTTGCGGATCCCGGGACGGGGAGACTGGCGGCAGGTGTCCGCCCCGGGCCCGGGGCCCGGCTACGAGCACGGCACGATAGCGTCAGGCCGGAGCGGTCCGGGAACTCGACGGGGCCGAGGCCGATGGCGACCGAAGGGTCCGGGTCGTCCCGCGCCGCGTCCGGTTCCGTTGTGACGTGCGCGGCGGCGTCGATCTCTCCGTGGAACTCGACACGTGGAGCTCGACAGCCCTGTGCCCGTGCGCCCGATGGGCGCGGACTCGGCGAGGTCGCGGTGCAGCGGCACTGCTGTGAGGTGTGGTGTCCCGGGGTGTGGCGGCATCACCGTGAGGTCGGTGGGCCGCCGTCCTCGGGTCGGAGGGGCGGGCGACGGCAGATGTCCACGGTCACCGGGAGCAAGGGTGACGAATCGCGACGAGCCTGAGGAGAAGCAAGGCACTTACGACGGAAGAAGCGATTTGCGTAGGACGTCCTCCTCTCTTCGGAATGACCCCTCCCCGAAGGGCTTGACTTCTTGCGAAGAACCATCATGCGCAATCTCGCCGCCCGCCCGAAGCCTCGTCCCGCACCGCATCACCCGGACCCGACTCCGATAGGCTGGCCATGTGACGGCAGCGAATCACCCCACGGATGAGTTCGCCATCGTCGCTGTCGCATCGTCCGCCGGCGGCGTGCAGGGGCTCATCACGGTCCTGGGGGGCCTGCGACCGGATCTGCCCGTGCCGGTGCTGGTCGTCCAGCACCTCGACCCGCGGCACCGGACAGTGATCGCCGACGTCCTCACCCGCCGTACCGAGCTTGCGGTCAAGCTCGCCGAGGACGACGAGCGCGCGCTGGCCGGCACGGTCTACATCGCCCCTCCGGACCGGCATCTCCTCATCGGGCCCGACGGCATCCTGGCACTGTCGCGCACCGAACTGGTCCACTTCGTGCGCCCTTCCGCCGACCTCCTCTTCGAATCGGTCGCCGCCTCCTACGGACGGCGGGCGATCGCCTGTGTGCTAACGGGCACGGGCAGCGACGGCGCGATGGGACTGGACGCAGTCAAGTCGCGCGGAGGAACCGTACTCGCCGAGGACCCACTGACGGCGCAGTTCAGAGGGATGCCGCAGGCGGCGGTGGACACGGGAACCGTCGACTTCGTGCTACCCCTTGAGGAGATCCCCGGGGTCATACAGGGACTGGTCGAAACCAAGAGGCAGTGATGGGCGAATCGCAGAACGCCGTACCCGAGCAGGCACTGGAGGAACTGCTGCTCTTCCTGAGGGATTCCCGCGGTTTCGACTTCACGGGGTACAAGCGCTCCACCCTCGGTCGGCGCATCCACAAACGCATGGCCGACGTCGGCGTGCGCTCCTACGTGGACTACAGGGACCTCCTGGAGACCAGTGCCGACGAGTTCGGCGCCCTCTTCAACACGATCCTGATCAATGTCACGTCCCTCTTCCGCGACCCGGACGCCTGGGCCCTCCTCCAGCGGGAGGTCGTTCCCGACCTGCTCGCGGACCTCGCGCCGGACCAAGAGATCAGGGTGTGGAGCGCGGGCTGCTCCAGCGGCGAGGAGGCGTACTCGCTGGCCATCATGTTCGCGGAGGCGCTCGGTACCGAGGAGTGCCTGCGGCGCGTCAAGATCTACGCCACGGACATCGACGAGGAAGCCCTGCGCCAGGCAAGGTCGGGGCTGTACTCGGCGAAGTCCCTGGAACCGCTCTCCCCCGAGCTGCGCGACAAGTACTTCGAGCAGAGCGGGCAGAACGGCGCGCAGTTCGGCTTCCGCGCCGACCTGCGACGCCGGGTGATCTTCGGACGGCACGACATCACCCAGGACGCCCCGATCTCCCGGCTCGACCTGCTGGTTTGCCGCAACACGCTGATGTACTTCAACGTCGAGGCCCAGACCCAGATCGTCGACCGCTTCCACTTCGCCCTGCGCAAGGGTGCCTTTCTCTTCCTCGGCAAGGCCGAGATGCTGCTGAACGACGCCGACCGCTTCGAAGTGCTGAGCATGCGACAGCGGATCTTCCGACGCCGCGCGGGTGATGCCGGGCTGCCTTACCACCCCGCTCCCGTGAAGGTCAGAACAGGTCCGGGCATCGAACTGCACTCGGTCGCACGTACCCGGCAGCTGCGTGACCTGGCCCTGGACTCCGGCCCCACCCCGACGATCGCCGTCGACGGCGACGGAACCGTCGTGGTGATCAACAGTCAGGCGAGGATCCAGTTCGGCCTGACCGCCACGGACATCGGGCGCCCCTTCCAGGACCTGGAGATCTCCTACCGGCCGGTCGAACTCCGCTCGCTGATCGACCAGGCCACGCACGAACGCCGGACCCTCCGGGTGAACAGGGCCGAGCGCAGGTCGATCGACGACATCCAGTACTACGACATCCTCCTCCAGCCGCTCGCTGCGCCCAGCGGCCTGCATGTCGCCACCCTCATCTCCTTCACCGACGTCACCGTGCCCACGCAACTGCAGGCCGAGGTCAAACGGGTCCGCGAGGACCTGGAGACGGCGTACGAGGAACTCCAGTCGACCAATGAGGAGCTGGAGACCACGAACGAGGAACTCCAGTCCAGCATCGAGGAGTTGGAGACCACCAACGAGGAACTCCAGTCGACCAATGAGGAGCTGGAGACCACGAACGAGGAACTCCAGTCCGGCAACGAGGAACTGGAGACCATGAACGACGAGCTGCGCATCCGTGGTGAGGAATTGGATGAGGCCAAGGCGTTCCTGCAGGCCGTGCTGACCAGCATCGCGGCCGGTGTGGTGGTCCTGGACAGTGACCTGAAGGTCCGGAGCTGGAACCGGGGTGCCATCGACATGTGGGGCCTGCGGGCGGACGAGGTGCTCGACAAGCAGTTCTTCGACCTGGACTTCGGCCTCCCCACCGAGGTGCTGCAACCCGTGGTGCGGAAGTGCCTGAAGACCCGCAAGCGCTCGGGGCCGATCGGTGTCGAGGCCCTGAGCCGCATCGGACGGCCCCTCACCTGCGACGTGTTCTGCTCCCCGTTCGACGGACACAACGGAGGTGTCGTCCTGCTGATGGAGGAAAGCCGCAACGACGACTCCGAGTGACCCGCCACGGAGTAGGCTTTCGAGCATGAACCCGCAGAGGCGCGAAGACGCCCTCGGCCTGGCAGCGCTCGCACGCAGCCGCGCCGACCGGGCACTGGAACGGGCGGAACGGGCGGATGCGGCCGCCGATCGGTACGAACTGCTGGCCGCGCAACCCGGCCGCGAGTACTACTCTCACATCGCGGCGACACACCGCAGGTCGGCCGTGTGCCACCGTTCCTCGGCCCGGCTCCAGTGCGCGTTCGCCCGCCGTTCGGCGGAGTGGACCGAGGCGCAGGGCGCGCCGCCCCGCTTCATGACCGGCGTCGCGGAGACATGCGGGACAGGCAGCGCCGCGCTCACCCTCGTCGACGCCGGCCTCGACCAGCTCGCGGTCGCCGTGTCGGACGAGCGGTCCCACACCGCCCAGGAGCTGGAGTACGTGCTCGGCGAGGGCCCGGCCCGGGACGCCGTGTCGGACGGCCGTCCAATCCTCGTGTCGGGATCGGTGATCAGGACGCGCTGGCCCGCCTACGGTCATGCCCTGACCCGTCTGAGCGTCGACTCGGTGGCCGCGGTTCCCCTGGCCGCGGAGAGCGGCTGCATCGGGGCGCTGACGGTGTTCGGCCCACGCCCCGACCTCGTGAGTTCCGGCGACCTCACCGTTGTCGCCGAGGCCCTTACCCGGATCGTGCTGGGCCCGGACGCCGACCCGGAGCTCTACGGCGGAACCGATCACCGGGATCTGGTGCACCAGGCGGCGGGAGTGCTCTCCGTCCGGGACGACTGCCCCGTCGGTGACGCCCTGGCCCTCATCAAGGCCCGGGCGTTCACGGAGGATGTCTCCACCGAGGTGATCGCCCGGCGGATCGTACACGGAAACTCGACATTCAACTGAGGGAAGAAGTGTCATGACACCGCAACAGCGGCTGGCCGACGCGTTCGTTGCTCTGGCCGGTGGCATGAGGGACGGCCCCCAGGACGTTCCGTGCACCCTCGCGGTCCTCGCCAGCCGTAGCCCGTCCTTACTCGGCGCCCACGCCGCGGGTGTGGTGTTCGCCCTCGACGAGCACACGGAACTCCAGGTCGCGGGCTCCGACCCGGAGGTGTCACGTATGGAACTTCACGCGTCCGGCCGCCGCGAAGGGCCCGGCCATGACTGCCACCGCGGCGGCCTGCCCGCTGTGCAGGCCGCTCTCGACGGCCACCCGGCCAGGCAGCGCTGGCCCCAGTACACCCCTCGGGCACTGGAGCTGGGCTACACGCGGGTGGCGGCCCTCCCGCTGCGGGGCTTCGCCCGGATCAACGGCGCGCTGATCCTGTTGTCCCCCCGGCGAAGCGCGTTTCTCCCGGACGTGCTGGCGCTCGGCCAGTCGATGGCCGACTTCACCGCCACCGTTCTGGAACGGGCCGACGAGGCCGACCGCAGCCGGACCCTGACCGCACAGCTTGAACTGGCCCTGACCACTCGCCTCGTCATCGAACAGGCCAAGGGCGTCCTGGCGACCCGACTGTCCCTGACCATGGACGACGCCTTCGCCATGCTGCGCGGCCACGCGCGCTCACACCGAAGGCCGGTGCACGACGTGGCACGTGAGGTCGTCGAAGGGCGCGCCGATCCCGGACTGATCGATCCCACGCCGTGACGCCGCACACCTCGGGACCTGGCACCCGTTACCCGTCTCGGGACGCGGGTGTCCCCACCGGCCTTCTCAGCCCTCGCCGTTCCCGTTGTCCCCGCAGTCCTCGCCGAACACCAGCTCCGCCCAGATCGTCTTGCCCTCGGTGGTGTGGCGGCTGCCCCAGCGCTGGGTGAGCTGGGCGACCAGGAGCAGCCCGCGGCCACCCTCGTCGAACGTCCTGGCGCGGCGCAGATGCGGCGCGGTGTGGCTGGAGTCCGACACCTCCACGATCAGCGTGGAGGCGTTGTGGATGAGCCGCAGCCGGATCGGGCGTTCGCCGTAGCGGATCGCGTTGGTGACCAGTTCGCTGACCACCAGCTCGGTTGTGAACGCCGCCTCGCTCACGCCCCAGGTCTCCAGCTGCCGGACGACCTGCTTGCGGACGGGTGCGACGAGCGCGGGATCGGCCGGAACCTCCCAGGTCGCCACCTGGGAGGACGGCAGGCCCTTCGTCCGGGCGAGCAGCAGGGCCACGTCGTCCGAGGCGCCGGTGGGCGGCAGCAGCGACTGCAGGATGTCGTGGCAGGTCTCGTCCAGGGAACCCGAGGTCCGCGCCAGCGCCCCGGACAGCAGCACACGGCTCGCGTCGAGGTCGCGCTCGCGGCTCTCGATCAGACCGTCGGTGTAGAGGGCGAGGACGGTGCCCTCGGGAAGCCGCAGCTCGGTCGACTCGAACGGCAGCCCGCCCAGGCCCAGCGGCGGCCCCGACGGTACGTCGATCTCCTCGGGCGGCCCGCCGGGCGGAAGCATCACCGGCGGCGGATGACCGGCGCGGGCGAGGGTGCAGCACCGGGTGACCGGGTCGTAGACCGCGTACAGGCAGGTGGCCCCGACCTCCCCGGTGGTGCCGTCGCTGCCCGCCTCCGCGGAGAGCCGTACGACCAGGTCGTCGAGATGGGTGAGCAGTTCGTCCGGTGCCAGGTCGATGTCGGCGAGGGTGCGCACGGCGGTCCGCAGCCGGCCCATGGTGGCGGACGCCTGCAGCCCGTGGCCGACGACGTCCCCGACGACCATGGCGACCCGCATCCCCGACAGCGGGATCACGTCGAACCAGTCGCCGCCCACCCCGGCCCGCGCCGCGGGAAGATAGCGCGAGGCCGCCTCGACGGCGGCCGTACGCGGCAGCGACCGGGGCAGCAGGCTGCGCTGCAGGGCGATCGCGGTCTCGCGTTCGCGGGAGAACCGGCGGGCGTTGTCGATGCAGACGGCGGCCCTGGCCGTGACCTCCTCGGCCAGCAGTACGTCGTCGGCGGTGAACGGGTCGGGCCGCCGGAACCGGGTGAAGACCGCGACGCCCAGGGTCGCGCCGCGGGCCTGGACGGGCACGGACATCGTCGAGTGGATGCCGTGCTCCCTGACCCGGTCGGCGCGTACGGGGTCCCAGGCGAGCCATTCCGAGAGCGTGGTCGCGGCGTCGGCGGCCACGATGGGCCGGCCGGCCACCAGGGAGTCGGCCTGCGGCGAACCGGCGGGATAGGTGTCCACCTCGCCCAGCTTGACCACCGACTCCGGATCGCCGGGATGCACCGACCGGTGGGCGGCGCGGCGCAGGCTCACGGGGGCGAAGACCGGCCCGATGTACGGTTCGCCGCCGCGGTCGGGAGGGTCGACCAGGTCGATGCTGACGAAGTCGGCGAGCGCGGGCACACAGACATCCGCCAGTTCCTGCGCCGTACGGGTGACGTCGAGGGTGGAGCCGATCCGGATGCTCGCCTCGTTCACGAGCTGCAGGCGCTCCCGGGCGAGGTACTGCTCGGTGAAGTCGTGGGCGGACAGGCAGATGCCGCGCACCCGGCCCTCGGCGTCGGTCAGCGGCGCCATCCGCGCCAGCCAGGCCTGGGCGCGGCCCTCGGGGGCGGTGCCCAGATACGTCTGCACATCCTCGCGTCTGCCGGTCAGGAGCACCCGGAGCATGTGCCCCTCCAGCTCCTCGTTCTGCGGCCGGCCGCCGATCTCCGAGATCCGCAGACCGCGGATGTGCTCCTCCGGGAGGCCCATCGACTCGGCCATCACCGTGTTGACCCTGCGCAGCCTCAGCCGCTCGTCGAAGATCGCGGTCGCGCAGGGCGACTCGTCCAGGAAGGTGGAGGTGAGGGACCGGTCCCGCGCAGGCAGGGTGCCGTTCTCCAGCGGGGTCACGACGAGCCAGTCGCTGCGACGGCCCAGCTCGGGGCGCCGCCGGTGCGCGAGCAGCCAGACGCGCAGGGTGCGGCCGTCCTCGTGGCGCAGCGCGAGCGTGCCGATCCAGCGGTTGTCGGCCGACGGACGCCGCAGCTCACCGGCGTCCGGCGCGAGCAGCTTCGCGGCGGGCCGGCCCACGACGTCGGCCGGAGCATGCCCGAGCAGACGCCGGGCGCCTTCGTTCCACTCGACGACGATGCCGTCACCGTCGATGACGGCTCTTGCCGTGGAGGTCTCGTCGAACGGATAGCCCGGGCCGTCGCCCGATGTCTCGCTGTGGCTCCTCACATCGCCGCCACTCCATTGCGCACACACTCACGGTGAACAGGTGCATCACTTGTGTTCCAGGGTAGTGCGTCCGGCCCCTCCGCACCCGGCGCGGCGGTTCCCGCCCCTCGTGCACCGGCCTCCCCGGCGGTCCCCGTCCGTCGGCGGGGGATTCGGGCCGATGTGCCGGGACGGACAGAATGCGCTTACCGGGGCCTTGACGGGCGTATGTGTCGCGCTGTCAGAATCTGTTCGGTCACGCGTAGTTGTGAGCAGGTGGTGGGCAGGTAGTGGTGAGCACATGTGGACCCTTGAGGAAAGGGAAACCCGGTGACGGTCACGCGCAGGTCTCTACTGATCGCAGGCACAGCCACTCCGGTGGCCCTCGCCGGGGCCTCGGACTCCTGGGCCGCCGAGGGGGCCGTACCCAGGGCCGGGACCGGGACGGGAGGCCGGTCGATCCCGCTCCGGGACGGATGGCGTTTCGCGCTCGCCGACCCGTCCGGCGTCACCGACCCGACCGGGGAGTACGCCCGGGCCGCCGAACCCGGCTACGACGACTCGCGGTGGCGGCGGATCTCCGTACCGCACGACTGGAGCATCGAGCTCACCCCCACCACCGACCACGGCACGAGCAGCGGCACCGGCTTCCTGCCGGGCGGCCTCGGCTGGTACCGGCTCGCCTTCACCCTGCCGCCCGCGTACGACGGAAAGCGGATCTCCGTAGAGTTCGACGGCGTCCACATGGACTCCTCGGTGTACTGCAACGGTGAACTCGTCGGCCAACACCCTTACGGCTACACGGGGTTCGCACTCGACCTGACCGACCTGCTGCACACGGACGGCAGCACCGCCAACGTCCTCGCGGTCCAGGTCAGGAACCAACTCCCCAGCAGCCGCTGGTACTCGGGAAGCGGCATCTACCGCGAGGCACGCCTGATCGTCACCGAGCCCGTGCACGTCCGGCGCTGGGGCACCTACGTGACGACCCCGGAGATCGACGACGACCACGCGCTCGTACACGTACGGACGAGTGTGGTGAACGCGTCGGGCACCGGGGGACGGGTCGAGGTCAGATCCGCGGTCGTCGACCCGGACGGCCGCACGGTGGCCCGGCGGACGAGCACTGTCGACGTCGGGGACACGGGCACCGCGGACCATGAACTGAGCGTGCGCAAGCCGGAGTTGTGGTCGTACGAGCATCCGCGCCGCTACACCCTGCACACCGAACTCCGGGTCGACGGCCGGACCACCGACACCTACCGCACGCCGTTCGGCATCCGGCACGTCGTCTTCGACGCCGACGACGGCATGACCCTGAACGGCATCCACGTCAAACTCCGTGGCGTCAACCTCCACCACGACCTCGGCGCACTCGGCAGCGCCGTCGGCGCGGACGCCGTGGAACGCCAGCTGAGGATCATGCGCGGCATGGGCGTCAACGCCCTGCGCACCTCGCACAACCCACCGGCGCCCGAGGTGATCGACGCCTGCGAACGGCTCGGCATCGTGATGATGGTCGAGGCCTTCGACTGCTGGCGGCGCGGCAAGAACCGCTACGACTACGGCCGCTTCTTCGACGAGTGGTCCGACCGGGACATCGCGGAGATGGTCCTGGCCGCCCGCAACTCGCCCGCCGTCGTCCTGTGGTCCATCGGTAACGAGATCCCCGACTCGACCTCGACCGCCGGCCTCGCCATGGCCGACCGGCTCATCGACGACGTGCGGCGACTCGATCCGACCCGGCCGATCGTGATCGGCTCCGACAAGTACCGGAGCCTGCCCGCCGTCGGCTCACCCGCCGATCTGATGCTCGCCAAGATCGACGGACTCGGCCTCAACTACAACACCGCCGCGTCGGTCGACGCCCTGCACGCCCGCTATCCGCACCTGTTCCTCTTCGAGTCGGAGTCCTCCTCCGAGACCTCCACCCGGGGCGCCTACCAGGAGCCCGAGCACCTCAACACGGGTGAGAACCACACCCCCGGCCGCCGTGACACCTCCTCGTACGACAACAACCTCGCCTCCTGGACGATGAGCGGCGAGTACGGGCTGAAGAAGGACCGGGACCGGAAGTGGTTCACGGGGGAGTTCCTGTGGTCGGGCATCGACTACATCGGGGAGCCCACGCCGTACGACGTGTTCCCGGTGAAGGCGTCCTTCTTCGGTGCGGTGGACACGGCCGGCTTCCCGAAGGACATGTACCACCTCTTCAGGAGCCAGTGGACCGACGAGCCCATGGTCCATCTGCTCCCCATGGACTGGACGGACCATCGCGCGGGTGACACCGTGGAGGTCTGGGCCTACTCGAACGTCGACACGGTCGAGCTCTTCCTCAACGGAAAGTCGCTGGGCACAAGGAAGTTCGACGAGAAGAAGACCGCCGACGGGCGTACCTATCTGGAGACCACCGAGGCGACGGGCGACGACAAGACCGTCACCGGCGGTCCCTGGCCCGGGAGTTACACCAGCCCGACCGGCAGCGCCGGCAAACTGCACCTCACCTGGCGGGTGCCGTTCGCTCCCGGGGAGCTGAAGGCGGTGGCCCGGCGCGACGGCCGGACCGTGGCCACGGACGTGCTGCGTACCGCGGGCGAGCCGCACGCGCTGCGGGTCACGTCCGACCGCACGTCCGTTGCCGCGGACGGCCGTTCGCTGTGCTTCGTGACCGCGGAGGTGGTCGACGCCCGTGGTGTGGTGGTGCCCGGCGCCGGCCACTCCATCGCCTTCGACGTCGACGGCGGCTCGCTGGCCGGCGTCGACAACGGCCGCGAGGAGAGCGCCGAGCGCTACCAGGCGAGCACCCGAACGGCCTTCCACGGCAAGGCGCTGGCGATCGTCCGCGCCGGGACCGAGGAGGGAAGGCTCCGACTGCGGGCACGCTCGGCGGGGCTGCGGACGGCGACCGTGACCGTGCGCGCCACCGCCGCCCGGCCCCAGGTCCTCACCCCCGCACCCGACTTCGCACCGGACCCGGGACCGGCCGCCCCCAACTACCCTCTGGCGGACGCGAGTTACTCGGGCCGCCCGGACACCCTGCCCGCCGCGATGCTCGACGGCGACCCGGCCACCGGCTGGTCCAACGCGTTCTTCAAGGCGGCCACGGCCCTGCTGCCCGCCTTCGACGGCGCCCGCGCGGAGGACTGGGTGACCGTCGAATGGGGCCGCACCCGGACCGCCGACCGGATCGAGCTCTCCTTCACGGTCGACGCCACGCACTCCCTGCCCGCCCGACTGGACGTCGCCTTCTGGGACGGCCACCGCTACCGGCCCGTGCGGGGCGCCGGCATCGACTGGGCCACCGCGTCCGACGCGCCGACAGCGATCACCTTCGACGCGGTACGCGGCAGCCGGCTCCGCATCACCATGACGAGCGGCCACCCCGGTGAGGCCCGGGGCGGCCTGCGGATCAGCCGCCTGGAGGTCCCGCCTCGCTGACCTCCCGCTCGCCGGCCCTGTCCACGCGGGTTCCATGGGCCGCCCGGTGCTCCTCGGCCGTCGGCTTCGCCACCTGGCTGCCCTCGCCGTACAGCGCGCGGGAGAGCCGGGTCCGCAGGTTCGACGCCCGCCCGTTCGGCCCCGGCACACCGTTCGCGTCCTCCGCCGGGCCGGAGTCGAGCGGCCGGGGCTGCTCGTGCCGGGTGAGGGTGTGCAGTTCGGCGGGGGAGAGGGGCCGGTGCAGTTCGACGTACTCCCCGTGCGGGAGCCGTTTGATCACGCCGGTCTCGCGGCCGTGCAACACCAGTTCCCTGTCCCGGCGTTGCAGGCCGAGACAGATGCGCCGGGTCGCGACGAAGGTGAGCACCGGGACGGCGAACACGGCGATCCGCACGGCCCAGGTCACCATGTTGATCGACAGATGCAGCCAGGTGGCCACGATGTCGTTGCCGCCGCCCGCCAGCAGGATCAGATAGAGGCTGATCCACGCGGCGCCGATGGACGTGCGGACCGGACGGTTGCGCGGCCGGTCCAGGAGATGGTGTTCCCGATTGTCGCCGGTGACCCAGGACTCCAGGAACGGATAGGCGCCGATGAAGACCAGCAGGAGGGGGAAGACGACGATCGGGATCAGTACACCCAGGACCAGCGTGTGCCCGGCCACGGTGATCTCCCACCCCGGCATGACGCGCACCAGCCCCTCGGCGAAGCCCAGGTACCAGTCCGGCTGCGCCCCCGTGGACACCTGGTCGACGCGGTAGGGGCCGTACGCCCAGACCGGGTTGATCGACGCGATCGCCGAGATGAGGGCGATCACCCCGAACACCAGGAAGAAGAAGCCGCCCGCCTTGGCCACGTAGACCGGCATGAACGGCGAGCCCACCACGTTCCGTTCGGTCTTTCCCGGACCGGGGAACTGGGTGTGCTTGTGGTACACGACGAGGATCAGGTGCGCGACCACCAGGGCCGCCATGATCCCGGGAATCACCAGGATGTGCAGCGAGTAGAAGCGCGCGATGATGTCGTGCCCGGGGTACTCGCCGCCGAACAGGAAGAACGACAGGTAGGTCCCCACGATCGGCACCGACAGGATGGCGCCGTCCACGAACCGCATCCCGGTGCCGGACAGCAGATCGTCGGGGAGCGAGTAGCCGAACAGCCCCTCGAAGAGCCCGAGGAGCAACAGCGTCCAGCCGAACAGCCAGTTGACCTCACGGGGCCTGCGGAACGAGCCCGTGAAGAAGTGCCGCATCATGTGCATGAGCATCCCGGCGACGAAGATCAGCGCCGCCCAGTGGTGGATCTGCCGGATCAGCAGACCGCCCCGCACATCGAAGCTGATGTCCAGCGTGGACGCGTACGCCTCCGACATCCGGATGCCGTTCAGCGGGACGTAACTGCCTTTGTACGTCACCTCGTTCATCGACGGGTGGAAGAACAGGGTCAGATAGACGCCGGTCAGGATCAGGACGACGAAGCTGTAGAGGCAGATCTCCCCGAGCAGGAACGACCAGTGGTCAGGGAAGACCTTGCGCAGATACTTCCTGCCGAGGGTGTGGGTGCCGAGGCGGCCGTCGAACCAGTCGGCGACCCGCCGGCCGGAGGACGCGCCGGGACCTCTCGACCCGGCGGCCGGCCGTTCGCCGGCGGTCACGCGTCCGCCCTCTTCTCCGAGGGCTCCGAGGGCTCCGTGGGCTCGGCGGGCTCCGCGGGTTCCACGTGGGTGAGCTTGTCGGGGTTGGTGACGACGTAGACCCCGGACACCCGGTCGCCCTCCGGGGTGAGGTCCAGGACGATCACCGCGTAGGGGGCGGCGCCCGCGAACAGCACCGCGGCGTCGTCGCCGTTGACCCGCCGGTAGCGCAGGTCCAGATGCTGTCCGGCGCCCCGCGAGGCACCGGCGGTCAGGAGGCGGATGGCCTTGTCCCGGCCGTGCACCGGCCGCAGCCCCGCCGGCCGCCGCTTGCCGCCGCCGTCGGTCCACACCGTCACGTCCGGCGCGAGGATCTCCATCAGCGCGCCGATGTCCCCGCCGAGCGTGGCCTCGACGAACCGCTCGGTCGCCTCCCTGCGCACCCGTGGATGTGCCTCGTACAGCGGACGGCGGGCGTGGACGTGCCGGCGGGCGCGGTGCGCGAGCTGGCGTACCGCCGCGGGGCTGCGGTCGATGATCTCCGCGATCTCCGTGTGGGCGTACCCGAACACCTCGTTGAGGACGAACACCGCCCGTTCCAGCGGGGTCAGTGTCTCCAGGACGACGAGCATCGCCATGGAGACGGACTCGGTGCGCAGGGTGCGGTCGGCCGCGTCCGCCGGTGCCTCCTCGCCGGCCGCGGCCACCAGCGGCTCGGGCAGCCACGGACCGACGTACGTCTCACGCCGTCGGCTGATCGCGGCCCGTCGGGTCAGCGCGTGGTTGACCGCGACGCGCACCAGGTAGGCGCGCGGATTCTCGATGTTCCGCTCCGGCGACCGTTCGCGGCTGCCGGACCAGGACAGCCAGGTGTCCTGGAGTACGTCCTCGGTGTCGGCGACGACGCCGAGCATGTTGTAGACGATCGCGAACAGCAGCTCGCGGTGCCGCATGAACTGCCGTGTCGGCGAGGTCGGTTGCTCATGGGTCTGAGGTGCCGGACTGTCGGACATGCCTGTGCCTCCCGTAGCGCGCTCACTACTGCGAGGGCTTCGGAGGGCCGGAATGTGACAGGGCACGGTGGAATGTGACACAGGTCTCAGAGGTGTGCGGCACGGGGCGCCCTGCGAGGAGGGGCGCGGGCCGACCCGCCCTCGGGGCCGCCGACCGAGGGCGGGAGATCGGGGTCGACGGCCCGTTTCGCGTGGGAGAGCCGCCGTCCCGCGCGGGGCCTTCCGAGCAGGGCCGGGTCCCAGTGGACCACCGGCCTCCTCGCGCCGGGAGTGTGCGCGGGCCGCGGGCGCGGGTACCCGCTTCACACGGGGCGCTCGGCCGGGCGCCCTGCCGGGCGCTCGTTCGGGGTGCTCGGCGGCCCATACGCGGCCGAACCGTTCCGCCCGTCATGAGTTGACCGGGACGGGCCGGAACGAGTTGCTGAGAAGGGCCGGACGACTTGACCGGGATGGATACTGACTTTCCTTCAATGGGCGGATGTTGCTGAAGTCGCTCACGCGCCTTGTTGGGCGTGAGCGACATGTGCAAGGGTGAACTTCCTCGCCCATGGCCAATGGCCAGGTCTGATTCACCGTTCGGGATTTCAACGTGCCGCCGGGCCCGAAAGGCTCGCGGTCGGCGGATGCCGGGTGGAAGACGTCCCGGCCGCTTTCCGTGCGCCAAGCCCGAAAGGTACGCACCAACAGGAGCTCCTTTTCGGCGGTCAGAACTCCTGTGTGCGACCTTGTGCCTTGGAAGGAAACCGCTCAGTGCACACCCCCCACCCGCCTCGTCCGCCGTATCCGCCCGTCTCCGGTGCCGCCCCCGGAGAATCCGACGAGAGCCTCGCGGCCCTCCTCAGGGCACAGCCGGAGGGCGAACTGTCCCACCCCGTCGCGCTCCTGCTCGCGCGGCACTGGCAGTCGACGCACGACTACGCGGTCATCTGCCTCGCCTCCTCGGCGGACGTCGCCTCGATGGTCACCGCCGCCGCCTTCCAGCAGGTGCTGGAACGCCTCCGGCGCGCCGGGTCCGCCGCGGCCCTGCGCCCCCAGCTCCTGGTGGCCGTACGGGACATCATCAAGGTGTGGTCCGCGGAGGACCGTATATCCGAGGCCCTTCCGGATCTCGGGAAACCGGCCGGCGGTCGCGGTATGCGCGTGACGAAGTCCATGACGCCGGAAAACCGCAAGCTCGCGGAACGTTCTTTCCAGGCTCTCCCGGGACTCGCCCAGTGCGTGCTCTGGCACACCGAGGTCGAGGCCGAGCACATATCCGTACCGGCCGGTCTGCTGGGCATGGATGTCGACAACGCGTCGGCGGCGCTTGAGCAGGCTCGCGAGAAATTCCGCGAAGGCTGTGTACGGGCCCATCGTGAACTCGCGCCGAACAAGGATTGCCGCTACTACAACCGTCTCCTGGACGTTCCGATTCGGCGGGGCGGCGCCTTGCTCCCCGATGTGCAGCAGCATCTGCTGGCATGCCGTTTCTGCCGTTACGCGGCCGAGCAACTGAGCCATTTCGAGGGCGGTCTCGGCGGACTGCTCGCCGAAGGCGTGCTCGGCTGGGGCGCCCGCCGATATCTCGAATCGCGGCCGAGCGGCGGTCGTTCGGCGGTCCGGGCCGTCCGGCACACCGGCAGACGCGCGGGCGGCGGCGGCCGTCCCCGTCCGCGGTCCCAGCGCTCCGCCCGGCAGGGGCGGCACTCCTCCCCGGGCCCGCGGCACTCGAAGGCACTCCTCGCCGGAGCGGGCCTGGTCTCGGTGGCCGTCCTCACGACCGTGCTGGTCACGAGCCTGTGGTCGCAGGACGACGACGGCGCCGACCCGTCGGCCACCGCCGGCGCGTCCGCCAGTCTCTCCCCCGGCGGACAGGCACCGCCCGCCAGGTCGTCCTCCCCGCCCGACTCGGCGGGCCTCCCCACCGGGCCCATCAGGACCCGGCTGCGCAACCTCGCCGCCGACCTCTGCCTCGACATCAAGGGCGGCAGGGCGAAGGCCGGCGCGGGCGCCGAACTGGACACGTGCTCGGCCGTCGCGACGCAGAAGTGGTCGTACGAGAAGGACGGCCTCCTGCGCAGCGTCGCCGACCCCGACCTGTGCCTGGACTCCCATGTGGACGCCGGCGTGGTCGTGCTGGGCAACTGCGTCGCCGCGTCCGCCAAGAGGGGCGACGACGTGCGCTACGACCTCACCGTGCGGGGCGAGTTGCTGCCCCGCTGGCAGGCGCAGCTGGCCGTCGCGCCCGCCGCGGACGAGGTCGAGGCGGAGGTGGTGGTGAAGATCCGCGACCGCAGCGACGACCAGCGCTGGCTCACCGACAACACCAGGGCGACACCCGAGTCGCTGTCGATAGCGGGAACGGACGCGCCGTCCGGCGAGCCGACCGCCGACCGGTCCGCCACGGACACGCGGATCGGCTCCGACTCCGGGGCCGGGGACGGCTCGGGGTCCGAGTGCGCCGAGGCGAGGTGCGACGCCGAGCCGGGTACGTCGGAAGCGGACGGACCGGACCGGTCGGCCGAGGGGGCGGAGCCGACCCCCTCCGCGGCGAGTCCCTACGCGGAGCGCCGGGCCACCACGGTCGACGACTCCGGCCCGCCTCCCGCCGGACCGCTGCCCCTCCTGCTGGCGAGGTCGGTCACCGTCCTCGGTCTGTGACCGGCGGGTTCCGCGGGGCGGCGGACGGCTTCGTGGCCCTGGCCCGGGTCAGGCGGTCTCCTCCTCCAGGTCGTCGGGGCCGAGGTCACCCGGCCCGGCGTGTCCCGACAGGGCGAGCGTGAGGTCGAGTTCGGCCAGCAGACAGCGGATGACATGCTCGACGCCGGCCTGGCCGTCGAGGCCGAGCCCGTAGGCGTACGGACGCCCGACGAGCACCGCCTCGGCGCCCAGCGCCAGTGCCTTGAAGATGTCGTCGCCCGTGCGGATGCCGCTGTCGAAGAAGACGGTCAGCCGGTCCCCGGCGGCTTCGACCACCCTGGGCAGCGCGTCGGCGGCGGCGACGGCACCGGCCACCTGACGTCCGCCGTGGTTGGAGACGACCACGCCGTCCATCCCGGCGTTGACGGCCCGCCGGGCGTCGTCGGGGTGCAGGACGCCCTTCAGGACGATGGGGCCGTCCCAGTTCTCCCGCAGGAACTCCAGGTCGGGCCAGGTCTTCGCGGGATCCGCGAACATCCCGACGAAGTGCATGACGGCCGCGTTCGGGTCCTCGTGCACGGGCTTGGCCAGACCTGCCTGGAACGCGGGATCGGAGAAGTAGTTGGCGGTGCCCACGCCGTGCAGGAACGGCAGATACGCCTGGTCCAGGTCGCGGGGCCGCCAGGCCAGCAGGGGCGTGTCCAGCGTGACGAACAGCGCGGTGAACCCGGAGGCCTTCGCCCGGTCCAGGAAACTCCTCGTGACCTCGCGGTCCTTCGCCCAGTACAGCTGGAACCAGCGTTCCCCGTCGCCCATCGCCTCCGCGACCTGCTCCATCGGCGTGCTGGAGGCGGACGACAGGATGAACGGAACGCCCTGTGCGGCGGCGGCCCGTGCCGCCGCCGACTCGGCGTCCGGATGCATGATCGACAGGACACCGACCGGTGCGAGGGCGAGGGGCGCGGGCAGCGGGCGGCCCAGCACCTCGACGGACAGATCGCGTTCGTGGACGTCCCGCAGCATGCGCGGCACGATCCGGCGGCGCTCCAGCGCGGCCCGGTTCGCCCGTGCCGTACTGCCGTTGCCCGCGCTGCCCGCCACATAGCCCACCGGACCGGGCCCCAGCCGCTGCTCGGTCAGCTCCTCCAGCCGGGTCAGATCGGTGGGCAGCCGGGGCACCGCCCCCGTCATCCCGTTGAGATAGATCTCGTACTGGAAGTCCGCCCAGTGCTTCGTCATCCGCACACTCCGCCTCTCACCCTGCATCCGATACCCGGCCCCGTACGGTCCGGTCCCGCACCCCGCAACGATCCTGACGAGCGGAACAAGATCCGTCCAGCACGGGGACGGCACGCTCACGCCGGGAACGACACCCGTATCGACACCAGGTGGCCCGTCGGGGACAGGTCCGCCGTGACCGGGAACCAGCCGTCGCCCTGGCCCGTCATCGCGCACAGCATCTGCGCGCCGCCGACCTGTACGGTGCCCGAGTCCAGTGGGGAGGCGCGGACGGCTCGCATGATCTGCCAGTGGTGGGAGTGCGGGCGGAAGTCCACCACCAGGCGCCTGCGCGGGTCCGCGTCCTTCCAGTCGAAGAGCGCGGTGGCCAGCCGCATCGCGTCCGGCACCGGCAGTCCCGTCCAGCCCTTCACACCCTTCTCGCCGGGCCCGCCCAGATCGGGAGCGGCGAACTCGTCGGCGGCGTCGGCCTCGGCGGCACCCCAGAACGCGACATCGGCCAGCCCGTCGACGGGATCGTCGTGCCGCCAGGCGCTCAGCGCGTCGGCGTCGCCGAAGAACAGCCGGGCCCAGTCGACGCGGATCTCCCCGAGTTCCAGGGACTTGACGGCGGCGACGGCGGGGGAGGGGTCCACGGGGATCACGATGCCGCTGTCCGTCGCGAGGACCGGCAGCGGGCGGTCCCCGGGTAATCCGCCGAGGGCCACGACCGGTACGCCGTTCATCAGGAAGCAGCCTCCGCCGCGCTCCGCGCACCGGCGTACCCGCTCCCGGTGCGGCACCCGTTCGGCGCGGGCTTCGAGCGCGGCGTCGAGGCCCTGCTCCCGGCAGTGCGCGCCGAAGAGCTCGACCAGGTGCGCGGCCCCGGACGCCGGGATGTCGTGGAGCGTCAGGCCGGGCTGCCTGCCGAAGGAGTGGGCCGCGGTGTCGGCGTCGGGCCCGGTGATCAGGAAGTCGGTCGCCGCGCCCACATCGGCGGCGACCGCCGGTTCCTGGACGCCGAACGCTCCCGGGTCCACCAGCGCCGGTGAACCCTCTCCGCTCCACATGCCCAGATGACCGCCGTCGACGATCACCAACTGACCGGACGGACAGGTGATCTCGCCCAGTCCGTAGATCTCTCCCATGGCGGGGCAGTCTACGAAGACCGCGTTCCCGGGCAGCCCCCCTGACGCAGGAGCTGTCCGGATTTCGCTGTCAGGGGTACGGGGCGACGGGGTACGGGGCGCTCGGGAGCCGCGCGGGCCCGGCTCCAGGAGTCGTCAGCCGCAAGCCGTCAGCCGTCGGTCGCCACCGGACCACGGTCCGCCGTGGCTGTGGCGCCGTGACCTGGCCCGGCTCCGTCCTCCGTGCCCGGTCCCGTGATCGGCGGCACCGGCACGTCCACCGTGCGGACCAGCCGCGCGCCCTGCGGACCGTACGCCGCCCTCGGCTCGGGGAAGAACCACAGCAGGCCCAGGAACAGGACCGCCGCGACGGCCAGGGAGATCGGCAGTCCGATGTCGACCCCGCCGGCCAGATCACCGAGCGGTCCCACGAACTGGCCGGGGATGTTCGTGAAGAGGACACCGAGCAGCGCGGAGACCCACCAGGCTGTCATGCCGCGCCAGTTCCAGCCGTGCGTGAACCAGTAACGGCCGCCGCGCTGGCGCCGGTTGAAGACCTGGAGCGCGTCCGGGTCGTACCAGCCGCGACGGGTGAGGAAGCCCAGCATCATCACGACCATCCACGGCGTCGTACACGTGATGATCATCGTCGCGAATGTCGAGATGCTCTGGACGAGGTCGAAGCCGAACCTGCCCACGAAGATGAACGCGATCGACAGCACACCCACCAGCACCGTCGCCTGCACCCGCGACAGCCGCGGGAACACGGAGGAGAAGTCGAGCCCGGTGCCGTACAGCGCGGTCGTGCCCGTCGCCATGCCGCCGATCAGCGCGAGCAGGCACACCGGCAGGAAGAACCAGCTCGGCGAGATGGCCAGCAGCCCACCGACGAAGTTCGGGGTCGCCGGATCGACGTACTCCGGAGCCTTGGCCGCGATGATGCTCGCCGTCGCGAGGCCGAAGACGAACGGCAGCAGGGTCGCGATCTGCGACAGGAACGCGGCCCCGACCACCCGGCGGCGCGGGGTGCTCGCCGGGATGTAGCGCGACCAGTCGCCGAGGAACGCCCCGAAGGACACCGGGTTCGACAGCACGATCAGCGCGGAGCCGATGAACGAAGGCCAGAACAGATCCTGCGTCGCCGCGTCCGCCGACGCCGTGAAGATGCCCGCGTACGACGGGTCGAAGTCCCCGGCGAAGGCCGCGAGGCCGAGCAGGAACAGCACGGTCGCCGAGGCCACCGCGACCTTGTTGACGAACAGCATGAAGCGGAACCCGTACACGCACACCGCGAGGACCAGTACGGCGAACAGCGCGTACGCGACGACGTACGACACGTTGCTGCGCTCCAGGCCGAAGAGCCGGTGCGCGCCGCCGACCAGGGCGTCCCCGGAGCTCCACACCGAGATCGAGAAGAACGCGATCGCCGTGAGCAGCGACAGGAACGAGCCGACGACCCGGCCGTGCACACCGAGGTGGGCCGAGGAGGAGACGGCGTTGTTCGTGCCGTTGACCGGTCCGAACACCGCCATCGGGCAGAGGATCAGCGCGCCCGCCAGCACTCCGAGGAGCGTCGCCGCGAGTCCCTGCCAGAAGGAGAGCCCGAAGAGGATGGGGAACGCGCCGAGGACGCAGGTGGAGAAGGTGTTGGCCCCGCCGAAGGCGAGCCGGAAGAGGTCGAGCGGGCTCGCACTGCGGTCCGCGTCGGGGATCCGCTCGACACCGTACGGCTCGACCTCGGTGAGCGACGGCGGCGGCGTGACGGGGGAGGCCGGGGCGAGCGGGGAGTTCTGGGACAAGGAGGGGCTCCAGCGAAGGACCGGCCCTGGCGGGCTGGGCGGGGGAGCGCGTGGTGACGCGGCTGACGGGACGGCGTGTCGCCGCGCGGGGGTGCGCGCGGCGCGGGGAAGCCGTCCCCTGGTGCGGTGGTCTGCCGAAGCTATGGGGCACACCGAGGGCCGCACCAGTGGATGAACCGTCCATCTTTACGGCCCGGGGTGGAGGAATGCTCCATCCGCCCTCGGCGTATCCCGCGTACCCTCGCTGGTCGCTGGTCGCTGGTCGCTGGTCGCTGGTCGCTGGTCGCTGGCCGCTGGCCGCCGGCCGCGGTCCGGGTCAGCTGTCGTCGTCCGTGGCGGTGGCGGTCGGCTTGTCCTCCGGTGCCGGTCCGTCGGGGCCCTGCGCGCGGACCCGCTGCACCTGCTCCAGGGAGTCCCGCAGCTCGCTGAGCCAGTCGTCCGTGTGGCGCTCGACGAGGCGTACGCACCAGGCGAGGGCGTCGCTGCGGCTGCGGGCGACCCCGGCGGCGATCAGCGTGTCGAGCACCTGGCGCTGCGGCTGGCGCAGCCGGGTCATGACGGGCGCCGCGACATGCGTGAACAGGGCGCGCTCGCTCCCGCACTCGACGCCCCACGAGACCTTCTTCTGGAATCGGTGCTCGGCGTCCCGGGCGACGGCCACGCGGGCGTCACGGGTGCGCTCGCGGAACTCCTGGATCCGGGAGCCGATCGCGGCCTCCCGTTCGGCGTCCGAGGCGCCCTCTGCGAGCCGGGGTTCGGGGATGCGGCCGACGACGGTGATCTCCTCGCGGTCGGCGGTGACCTCGCCGAGGCTCTCGAAGAGGTCGTCGGGCAGGCGGCCGGCGAACCAGCCGCGCAATTTCTCGTGCTGTTCGGCTGTAATCATGTAATGACGATTACTCGCCTCACAGTGAGACGCAAGAGGTGTGCGCCCAGCTCGAAGCGGAATGTTTCAGGCCTATTGCTGAGCAGGGGATATCCGGCCAGCGGGTCTCCGCAGCGACCTGGCGCCGCTCAGTTCCAAGGGGGGCGTGTTCGATTTCCGTCACTTCACGCCACTGATTCAATACGCAAGGTTACTGAAACGCGTGGGGTCGAGGTGTGTTTCCGCCGCGGAATCGGCAGACTCGCGCTCGCCGCACCGGCAACACCGAGCCGGTGCGGCGTTCGACCGAGCGGAAGGATGCACACAATGCCGAACACCGCGCGCTGGGCAGCGACGATCACCCTGACGGCCACCGCCGTCTGCGGTCCCCTGGCCGGGACCGCCCTCGCCGCCTCATCGCCGACCGCGCTCTACGCCCCCTCGTCCCTGGTGTTCACCACGGGCCACGGGGAGATCGCGGCCGAAGCCACACCTGAACGCGCGGTCACCCTGAACTGTGCGCCGACGGCCTCGGGAACCCACCCGGCCGCGTTCTCCGCCTGCGCCGAACTGCGTTCGGCGGGCGGGGACCTCAACGCCCTGCCGACCAGATCCGACGTCCTGTGCACCCGTGAGTACGACCCCGTCGTCGTCACGGTCGACGGCGTCTGGCAGGGCAAGCGGATCTCGTACGAGCGCACCTTCTCCAACGAGTGCGTGAAGAACTCCTACGGGACGACCGTCTTCACGTACTGAAAGGGCCGGGGTCGCGTGGTTCTCCGAGTGCGTCGACGGAGGCCCGCGTAAGCGGATGGGGAGTGCGAGTCCCGTCGCGGAGTACCGCGTGACCTCGCAACAGGGGCCGGCGGAGAGACGGAGTGGGGCCGTCTCTCCGCCGGTTCTGGCGTGTCCGGTGTCACCGCGGGGCGGTGACGCTCCAGGTTCCGACCTCGCGATGTCCGGAGTCGTGGAGGGCCGACCCGTCACCGGGTTTCAGCTCGTAGTGCCGGAGGTTCCCGCCCCAGTAGCGCAGGATCCGCTCCAGTTCCTGGACCGCGTTCCCCTCCCAACCGGTGGCTGCCATGTCGACTTCGAGAGTGAACTTCATTCGGGCGCTCTCCTCTTCGGGATTGCCTGGGCCTTCAACTGTTGTCTTCAACCGTTGTCTTCGATCCGCTGTCGATCTGCCTTCAATCGTTCCATTGAATTGCTTTGTGAGACTTGGGCCGGCGAACGGCCTGTTCCAAAGGGCGTCGTACTCTGAAACCCTCAACCGGTGGTGGCGGAGCGAGTGTGAGGAGCCGGGGTGGGTGACAGACTCCGGGCCGTCGATCTGGCACGGGCGGCCGGCATCTCGACCCAGCAGGTGCGCAACTACGTGGAGACGGGCCTGCTGCCGCCCGTGGAACGCACGGACAGCGGCTACCGCGTGTTCACGGCCGTGCACGCCGACGCGCTCACGGCCGCCCGCGCGCTCGCCGCCGGGCACGGCTGGCCGACGGCCGGGGCCGTCATGCGCGCGGTGCACGGCGACGACCTGGAGACCGCCCTCGCCGTACTCGACGCCAGCCACGCCGAACTCCACCGGGAACGGGGCGAACTGGCCGAGGTCCTGGGTGTCCTGGACGCGCTGGTCACGCTCGACACCCCGGCGGCGGACCGCGGCGGGCTGCGGATCGGTGAGGTGGCCGACGTCATCGGCGTACGGACCCCCGTGCTGCGTCTGTGGGAGGCCCGCGGTCTGCTGCGGCCCACCCGCGAGAGGTCCACCGGTTACCGCACCTACTCGGCGTCCGAGGCCCGGCTGGCCAGGATCGTCGCCCTCCTGAGGCGCGGCGAGCACCCCTTCTCCGCCATCGCGCCGGTCTTGGCCGAGCTGCGCACCGGTGGAAGCCCCGAGCGGGTACGGGCCGAACTGGCCGGACACGAGCGGGAGTTGCACCGCCGGAGCCTGACCCGGCTGCGGGGCTCGGCCGCGCTCGACGCCTATCTCGAACGGCTCGGGAGGACGGTCCGGTAGATCTCCTCAGTCCCCGGGGGCGGGAGGAGGCGCGGGAGGCAGTTCCGCCAGGGGCGGGAAGCGGCCCAGGAGGCCGCAGGCGCGTAACAGGCGGTGGATGCGGGCCTGGTCGGAGACCAGGCGGAGGCTGCCGCCGTGCTCTCTGGCCCGGCGCTCGGCCCGGCACAGCACCCGCAGCCCCGAGCAGTCGAAGAACTCGACCGCCCGGAGGTCCACCACGACCTGGGGAACTCCGTCCGAGGTCAGGGCGTCCAGATGCTCGCCCAGGGCGCCGGCCGTCGCCATGTCGATCTCGCCCAGCACCTCGACCACGGTGAACCCGGGGCCCGGGTAACTGTGCGCATACGGATTCGCCGGGGGCGGGCGGAACCTCGCCGCGCTCCCGGACCCGGGCTCCGCCGCGTCCGCGAGCCCGGGTTGCTCGGTACAGCCCTCGGCTGGTCCGGCGGCATGATCATGGGGTTGGGGTGGCATGTCGGCTCCACCTCGTACAGGGACAGGCGTATTCGATCTCGGTTGTTACCCGTAGTGCGCCGGAACCATCCATACCGCGCTCAACGCAAGATCTAGTTCACTCGACCTAGTGAACTTCGGCTGTAATCGTTGACTTTTGGTCTTTGTGTTTGCTCAACGTGCCCTATTCATGGGTGTGTTGTCGACGTACAGTCACCGTGCTGCCCCAGTCCCTGGCCGCACCACGCACTTCGTACGACTGTCTGGCCAAGGAGGGTTGGTGGTGGGAACGCCGGTACGCGCTTCCTCGGACGGGCCCGCGCTGCTCACCGAGCACGGGCTCATGGAGCCTGTCCGGGAGATGGAGTTCACGGCCCATTTCGCGCGCCAGGACGGGGAGTTCGCGGCCCAGGCGGCCGCTGTGGCGGTGACGCAGGTCATCGACGCCCCGCTGTCGTTCGTCTCGCCGGTCCTCGACGCCGGCTGCTCCGCGAGCAGATGCCTGCTGGCGCGCAGCGCCGCCGACACCTGCCGGATCGTCCTCACGGCGGACCCCTCGGGCATCACCGTCGCGGCCACCGACGACGTGGCGGTCCCGCTGGACGCCGGTGACCAGGCCGGTGCCAAGAACCTGCCGCTGCTCGCCGTCGTCGACGGACTGAACGTGCACCACGGCCCCGACGGGCATGTCTGGGTCGTGTGGAAGGCGCCGTGGCGGCGGACCGGCCTGACCCGGGGCGGCCCCGTGCAGTCCTGATCCACCGGCCCCGGACAATCCCCGTACCGCCTTAATGCATATGATGCGCAAGTGCGCGACTACTGCATAAGAACGGCGACCCCCGACGACGTCGACGGCGCCCGCTCCGTGATGCTCGACACCGTGTACCGGGACTTCGGCACGGGCTACGTGCCTCGCTGGCACCGGGACATCATCGACCTCCACGGTGCCTACGTCGCGCCCGTCCGCCACACCCTGCTGGTCGCGGTCGACCGGCGGGACGGCACGGTGGCCGCGACCGCCGCCCTCGACGCCCGCGGCCCGGCCCACCCGCCGAACCCGCGCCACGTGGCCGAGCGCTACCCCTCCGGCGAGACCGCCCAGCTGCGCCGGGTGTACGTCCGCCCCGAGGACCGCAGACAGGGTCTGGCCCGCCGGCTCGTCGCGGGACTGCTCGACTTCGCGGCGGCCGACGGCGGTTATCGCGCCGCCTATCTGCACACCGACCCGTCGGTGCCCGGCGCCGAGGCGTTCTGGCGTTCGCTGGGCAAGGCGGTCCACGACGAGCGCGAGGAACCGGGCGGCGGCCAGGGAATCATCCACTTCGAAGTCCCCCTGCCCTGACGGCCGCCCCGAAACGACTGCCCCGACGACGCGGCCCGCTCGCATCAGGCACCCCGCACCGAACGAAAGTGACCATGCTCCCTCTGCCACGCCGTCGCAGGTTCGCCGCCGGACTGCTCCTCGCGCCCCTGCTCACCGGCTGCTTCGCCTCCGGCGGCGGCGACGAGTCCTCCGGCAGCGGCGCGGAGGGCGCCCGGCTGAAGGTCGCGCTCGCCTTCCCGCCCGCCGAGAACTTCTCCCCGTACGGCGCCGACGCCACCCTCCTCAGCAGGCTCGGCGTCACCGAGGGCCTGACCCGACTCGACGCCAACGGCGCCGCCGCTCCCGCGCTCGCCGAGTCGTGGACCCGCGAGAACGACCGCGGCTGGCTGTTCACCCTGCGGGACGCCGCCTTCCAGGACGGCACCGAGGTCACCCCGAAGGCCGTCGCCGCGGCCCTCACCCGCGCCGCGGACGCCGACCCCGTGACCGCCGCCCTCTCCGGTGTCGAACTGACCGCCGAGGCCGCGGACGACGGCCGGGTGCGCGTCACCACCGCCGACCCCGACCCGGCACTGCCGCTGCGGCTGTCCAGCCCCGGCCTGGTGATCCTCTCGGCGAAGGCGTACGCGAAGAAGGACACCGTCAGCCCCGTCGGCACCGCCACGGGCCCCTTCGAACTCACCCGGACGACCGGCACCACCGCGGCCACCCTCGACCGCTTCGACGACTACTGGGGCGGCCGTGCCCAGGCCTCGGGCGTCGACGCGAAGTTCATAGCCGACGGCACCGCCCGGACCAATGCGCTGCGCACCGGCGAGGCCGACATCGCCGAGGCCGTGCCCGTCTCGCAGGCGGCCTCCCTGGACAAGGCGACCCGTCGCGAGACGGCCACCACCCGCACGACCAGCCTGCTGCTCAACACCAGCTCGGGTGCGTTCAAGGACGCGAGGACGCGGGCCGCCGCCCGTGAGGCGATCGACACCTCCGCCCTCGCCAAGGGCGTCTACGAGGGGTACGCCGACGCCGGAACCGGCATCTACGGGCCCGCCCTCACCTGGGCGGCCGACAAGCGCGTCGAGCCGGCCGGCCGGGCCTCGGCGGGCTCCACCGCCGGGAAGACGCTCACCGTGGCCACGTACGACAACCGGCCCGAGCTGCCCGAGGTCGCCCAGGTGCTCAAGCAGCAGCTGGAGAAGGCGGGCTTCACGGTGAAGCTGGAGGTGCGCGAGTACTCGCGGCTGGAGAGCGACGCGCTGGCCGGGAAGTTCGACGCGTTCGTGTCCGCCCGCAACACCATGCTCGACACCGGCGACCCGGTCTCCATCCTCGCCAGCGACCACACCTGCGAGGGCAGCTACAACCTGGCCCTCCTGTGCGACAAGAAGGTCGACAAAGCCGTCTCCGACGCCGAGTCGGTCGGCGACACCGCCGAGCGGCAGGACGCCGCCATGACCGCCGAGGCGGCGGTCCTCGCCACGGACGCCGTCGTACCGCTGGTCCACCAGCGGATCATCACCGGTGTCGGCGCCGACGTCAGCGGCGTGCTCCTCGACCCGTACGAGCGCGGCCTCGTCGGCGTCGGCACCCGACGCTGACGGGCGGAAGCGCACGTGAACGAGGCGGCCCGCGCGCTCAGGTACACCTTCCGGGGCGGGGCGCCCGTGCTGCTCTGGCGCGCCGTCCTCGTCGCCGTCCTGCTGTGCGGCGTAGGGCTGCTGCCATGGCTCTCGCGCACGGACCCGGCGCTCACCGTGCTCAGGGCGCGGTCCGCCGAGCGCACCGCGACCCCCGAGGTACTGGACGCGATCCGCGCGCAGCTCGGCCTGGACGCCGGGCCGGTGCGGCTGCTCGGCGACTGGCTCGGCGGACTGCTGCACGGCGACGCGGGCCGGTCGTGGATCTCCGGCGCGGAGGTCATGCCGTCCGTCCTCCAGGCGCTCGGCGTGTCGCTGCTGCTGATGGGCGGGGCGCTGATCGTCGCCGCGGTCACGGCGGCCGGGGTGTGCGCGCGGACCCTGCGGCTCGGAGCCGGCCGACGGCTCGACGAACGACGCTCCGCGGGCACCGGCTCGGCGTTCCTGGCCACCCTGCCCGACTTCCTGACCGCCTCGGTGCTCGCCTCCGTCGTCGGCGTACAGCTCGGCTGGCTGCCCGCCCTCGGCTGGTACGGACCCCGGTGGATGGTGCTGCCCGCCCTCGCGCTCGGCCTGCCCGCGGGCGCGCTGCTCGGACGGATGCTCGACGACCTGCTGCCGGGCGCGTTCGCCGAACCATGGGCGCTGGCCGCCGCCGCGCGCGGAGTCCACGGCCGTACCGTCGCACGGCAGGCCCTGCGCCGTTGCGTCCCCGGCCTGCTGCCGAACCTGGGACTCTTCGTCGTCGGCCTGACCGGCGGCGCGGTGGCCGTGGAACAGATCTTCGACATCCCGGGGCTCGGCCGGCTCTCCCTCCAGGCCGCGGTGGCCCAGGACCTGCCCGTCCTCCAGGCCGGCACCCTGGCCCTCGTCGTGCTGGCGGCGGCCGTCGGCGGCCTCGCCCGCCTCGGCGCGCGCCTCCTGATCGGCCCGGCCCTGCGCGACGGCGCACTGCCCTCACTGCACCGCCCGACACCGTCACGCCCCACCACACCGCCCCTGCTGTACGGGGGCCTGCTGCTCGCCGTCGTGGCGCTCGGCCTGACCCGCGACCCCCTTGAGCTGGACACCACGGCCCGGCTCCGGCCCCCGTCCTGGACGCACCCGTTCGGCACGGACGCACTGGGACGCGACGTCCTGGCCCGGGTCGGCCACGGAGCACTGGACACCCTCGCCCTGGCCGCCGCCGTCAGCGCCGCCGCGCTGCTCCTGGGCGTTCTCCTCGGGCTGCTGCCGCGCTTCTCCGGGCCGCTCGCCGACACGGTCAACGCGATCCCGCCGGTCCTGGCGGCCCTCCTGGTCACCGCGGTCGCGGGCAGCGGGTCCGCCACCCCGGCCCTCGCGGTGACCGCGGTCGCCTGGGCGCCCCTGGCCGCCCACACCTCGGCCCTGCTCCGCCAGGAGAAGGCCACCACCCACCTCGCGGCGACCCGCGGCCTCGGCGCGACCCCGCTCCAACTCCTGCGCCACGAACTCCTCCCCGCCGTCCTGCCCCCGGTCCTGCGCCACGCCCTGCTCCGCCTGCCCGGGATCGCCCTGTCCCTCGCGGCCCTCGGCTTCCTCGGTCTGGGCGCGCAGCCACCGTCCCCGGAGTGGGGGCTGCTGCTGTCCGAGAACCAGCCGTACGCGGAACGGGCGCCGTGGGCGTCACTGGCACCGGCCGCCGCGCTGGCCCTGCTGGGAGCCGTCGCGGTCACGGCCGGTGGCGTCAGCCGGCCCCGCTCGCCACGCGCACGCGCCCGGCGACGACATGCCTGAACCCAAAACGCGCTCCAGGGCTGCGAGACCCCTCACCACCCTCCGCACCTTCACCTCCCTCTCCCCGCTGCTGCGCCTGCTCGTCCTCACCCAGCTCGCCTTCAACATCGGCTTCTTCGCGGTCCTGCCCTTCCTCGCCGAACACCTGGGCACGGCGATCGGCATGGCGGGCTGGCTGGTCGGGCTGGTCCTCGGGCTGCGGACCTTCAGCCAGCAGGGCCTGTTCGTGGTGGGCGGCGCGCTGGCGGACCGGTACGGGGTGCGTCCGGTGGTGCTCGCCGGCTGCGTCCTGCGGATCGCGGGCTTCGCCTGGCTCGGATACGCGGAAGCCACCTGGGCGGTCATCGGGGCGGTCCTCCTGATCGGTTTCGCCGCGGCGCTCTTCTCACCCGCGGTCGAGTCGGAGGTGGCCCGGCAGGCGGTGTGCCGGGAGGAGGCGGGGGAGGGCCCGCGGACCCATGTACTGGCGCTGTTCACCGTGGCGGGGCAGGCGGGCGCGTTCGTCGGCCCGTTCATCGGGGCGCTGCTGCTGGGCGTGGACTTCCGCACGGTCTGCCTCGCCGGGGCGGCGGTCTTCGTGCTCGTCCTGGCGGGCCACGCGTGGCTGCTGCCGCAACGCATTCCTGGCCGAGCGCAGATCCGTACGGGTGGGGGACTCCGCCGCCTGGTACGCAACCGCCGCTTCCTGGCCCTGTGCTGCGCGTACGGCGCCTATCTGCTCGCGTACAACCAGCTGTACCAGCTGCTGCCCGTCGAGGTGGAGCGGGCGGCGGGCTCTCAGGCGCCGCTGGCCTGGCTGTTCGCGCTCTCCTCGCTGCTGGTCGTGACGACCCAGCTGCCCGTCACACGCTGGGCGGGCAACCGCCTGGACCTGCGCCGGTCCATGGTGACGGGGCTGTTGCTGATCTCGGCGGGGTTCGCGGTGGTGGCCGCGGCCCGCCCGGCCGCCTGGACGGGAACGGTGGGGCTCCTGCCCGTGGCCGGTTACGTGGTCCTGCTGACCCTGGGCCAGATGCTGGTCGCCCCCGCGGCCCGGGCCTGGGTCCCCGACCTGGCCGAGACCGACAGACTGGGCCTCTACACAGGCGCCCTCTCCTCGATCTCCGGCTTCATGGTCCTCCTGGGCAGCGCCACCACAGGCACCCTCCTGGACACGAACCTCCCCCCGGCAGTCCCCTGGTTGCTCCTGGCATTGGTCCCGGCGGCGGCGACAGCACTACTGCCCCACCCTCCTCCGGCAAGGACTGGGGCGCAGCCCCGTCCTTGAGGGGCGCGGGGAACTGCGCGACAGGCCGTCCACACCGCCGCAGACGACATCGCAACCCCCGGGAGGGGAACGCAAAGAGGGGCCACCGTCTCCCTGAAGACGGCGACCCCTCGGCCCAGCGACGACGCAACCGCGTCACATGTGTCACATGTGAACGACAGGCGCGGCGTCAGAATTCTGCTCCGGCACCCCGGGACGGAACAGCAGGAACGTCACCAGCGCACCCGCCGCGAAGAACCCGGCGGACCACCAGAACGCGGTGGTGTAGCTCTCGATCGAGGACTGCGCCCGCACCAGCGGGTCCGCCGCGTTCTTGCCGACCAGGAAGCTGGCAGCGGCGCTCGCGGCGAGCGTGTTCAGCAGCGCGGTACCGATGGAACCACCCACCTGCTGCATGGTGTTGACCGTGGCCGAGGCCACACCCGCGTCCTCCGCGGCGACCCCGCTCGTGGCCAGCGCCATCGCGGGCGGCATCACGATGCCGAGCCCGGCGCCCATCAGCAGCAGCGGCGGCAGCACGGCGGTCGAGAAGGCCGAGTCGACGTCGATGGCGGTCAGCCAGACCATCGCGACCGCGGCGAGCGCGAAGCCGGCCGGGATGACGGTCTTCGGTCCGATGCGCGGCACCAGGATCGTCGTGGACACCTGGGCCATGACCATCAGGGCGGCCATCATCGGCAGGAAGGCCACACCGGTCCTGGTCGGGCTGAAGCCCAGGTTCAGCTGCAGGTAGTAGGTGAGGAAGAGGAAGACACCGAACATGCCCGCACCGGTCACCAGGACGGCGATGAACGAGGCAGCGCGGGTGCGGTCCAGCAGGACGCGCATCGGCAGCAGCGGGTGCGCGGAGCGGGTCTGCCACCAGCCGAACACCGCCAGGAGTACACCGCCCGCGACCAGGAAGCCCCAGGTCAGTGCGGAGCCCCAGTCGTGGGTCTCGGCGTTGGAGAAGCCGTACACCACGGAGAAGAGACCGGCGGAGACCAGCAGCGCGCCCGGCAGGTCCAGCTTGGAGTTCGCGGCGTCACGGTGGTTGTTCAGGAGGATCCAGCCGCCCACGAAGGCGGCGACGGCGAAGACGACGTTGACGTACAGGGTCCAGCGCCAGTCCAGCGCGTCGGTCAGCACGCCGCCGAGCAGCAGACCGAGTGCGCCACCGGCACCGGCGATCGCGCCGTACACGCTGAACGCCTTGGCGCGTTCCTTGGCGTCGGTGAACGTCGTGTTCAGCAGGGAGAGCGCGGCGGGTGCGAGCAGGGCGCCGAAGACACCCTGGAGGGCCCGTGCGACGACCAGCATCCCGAAGCTGTTGGCCGCGCCGCCGAGCACGGAGGCTCCGGCGAATCCGGCGACACCGATGAGGAAGGCGGGCTTGCGCCCGAAGAGGTCGGCGATCCGGCCGCCCAGCAGGAGCAGCGAGGCGAAGGCCAGCGCGTACGCCGTGACGATCCACTGGCGGTTGCCGTCGGTGAACCCGAGGTCGGCCTGGGCCGAGGGCAGCGCGATGTTGACGATGGTCGCGTCCAGCACCACCATCAGCTGGGCGATACCGATGATCGCGAGGATCCACCACCGGTTCGCCGGGCGCGCGGCGCCGGGTGCGTCCGGGGCGCCCTTGCGGGCGTCCTCGGACAGGGTCTGTGTCTTGGACATGGGAGGACTCCAGGGAAAGTTCGCTCGGCACGGGGAGTACGTAAACGAAACTGTTTCGTACTCTTCGAGGCTAGACCACTTTCATCGAAACGACAAAGTTTCGCTAGCGAGACGGACGTCACACGCGCGGCGGTCAACCCTGAAGGCCGGTCGAAGGTCCGGAAGCCCGGTCCCGGAGCCTGGTCCTGAAGTCCGGTCCCGAAGCGTCGTCCCCGATACCTACTGCATCTGCCGCCGCACCAGCTCGTGCAGCCGGCCGCCCGTGTCCGCGAGGAGCTGCGCGGGTGTGCCCTGCTGGGCGATCCGGCCGTCCTCCATCACGATGACGCGGTCCGCGTCCATCACGGTGGACAGCCGGTGCGCGATCACCACACGGGTCGCGTTGAGCGCGCGGGTGCTCTCGATGACCGTGCGCTGGGTCTCGTTGTCGAGGGCGCTGGTCGCCTCGTCGAAGAAGAGGATGCGCGGACGTCGGATCAGCGCCTGGGCGATCATCAGCCGCTGACGCTGGCCGCCGGAGACCGCGCCGCTGCCCGAGACGATCGTGTGCAGCCCCATCGGCATGCGCCTGATGTCGTCGGCGAGCCCCGCCATCTCCGCGGCGGCCATCGCCTCCTCGGGCGTGTACGGCTCCGTACCGCAGATGACGTCCAGGATCGAGCCGGTGAACGGCTGCGCGTGCTGGAGCACGACACCGCACTGACGGCGTACGGCGGACTGGTCGAGCGCGGCCAGGTCCTGGCCGTCGTACAGCACACTGCCCGCGACCGGCTTGTCGAAGCCGATGAGCAGCCGCAGCAGCGTGGACTTGCCGCAGCCGCTCGGGCCGACGACCGCCACGAACTCGCCGGGCCGGACCGCGAAGGACAGGTCGTCGAGGACCAGCGGCCCGTCGTCGGTGTACCGGAACGACAGCTTCTTCGCCTCGATGGCCCCGGACAGCTCGGCGGGCCGCGTGCTCGCCACCCGGACCTCCGGCTCCGCGTCGAGGACCGGCTTGATCTCCTCGAACATCGGCAGCGCGGCCACCATCGACACGAAGGAACCCGTCAGCTGGGTGACCGAGGTCAGCAGCATGGTCATCGAGGTGTTGAAGGTGAGGAAGGCGGCGGCCGACAGCGTTCCGCGGGCCGGTCCCGCCAGCAGCATGAACATGATGAGCGAGCAGAGCGGCAGATACACCGAGCCCAGCACGGTCGTCAGGTTCTTGATCCGGCCGACCCGCTGCTGGAGCTCACGGCTGCGGGCGAACTCGCCCGCCCAGGCCGCGTACGCGTAGTTCTCCGCCGCCGCGACCCGCAGCTTCGGCAGCCCGCGCAGGGTCTGGAAGGCCTGGTTGTTGAGCTTGTTGCTCAGCACGATCAGCCGGCGCTGCCAGCGCACCTGCCACAGCCCGAGCCCGAGGAACACCCCGGCGATCACCACGAGCATGCCGATCGCGGCGAGCGCCATCGGCACGCTGAACCAGAACAGCAGCGCGAGGTTCATCGCGCCGACCGTCACCGACTGGACCACCACCGGGCCGAGGCCCGCCATCATGCGGCGGATGGCGCTGATGCCCATGGCGGCACTGGCCAGTTCACCGGTGGAGCGCGAGGTGAAGAACTTCGTGGGCAGCCGCAGCAGCCGGTCCCACACGGCCGGCTGGAGCGTGGCCTCGATCCGGCCCTCAAGCCGCAGCATGGTGAGGTTCTGCATCAGCATGAACGCCGCCGACACCACACTGGCGATCATGATGGCCAGACAGATCTGGACGATCAGGCTCTCCTGGGCCCTCGGCACGAACTCGCCCAGCACCTTGCCGGTCGCGACCGGCACCAGCGCGCCGAGCGCCACCGTCACCAGACCGCTGAGCGCGAGATTGCGCATGTCCCCGCCCGTGCCCTGAAGGCTGAATCTCAGCAGCCGCAGCGGGGTCAGCCCACGGTCGGGCAGCGGCCGGTAGAACATCACCGCACGCGGCTCGAACTCCGCCGCGTTCGCCTTCTCCACCGGTGTCTCCCGGCCGCTCGACGGATGCACCGCCACATAGCCGCCGCGCCGCCACAGCAGAGCGGCCGGCGCACCCGAGGCGACCCGGTGCCCGACCAGAGGGCCCACGTTGTCGCGCCACCAGCGCCCGTCGAGACGGACGGCACGCGCCCGGACCCGGGACGCGAGCGCGATCCGCTCCACCGGGTCGAGACGGTCGCTCTCCGAGCCGCCCTTCGCGGGATCGGCGAGGGTGATCCCTGCCGCGCGGGCGACCAGCCTGCACGCCGCGTACGTGGCATCGGCGTCGGCCGAGCCGGAACCCTGGCCCGAGCGCTTGGAGATGGAGGCGAGCAGGGTGCGGTCGGCCTGCGCGCGGACCGCCTCGCCCGCCTTGATGCCCGCGGCCGTCCGGGTCTCGTGGGTGCGCTCCAGCTGCTCGATCCAGCGGTCGAGGGTGGCCAGCAGCCGGTACTGCTGGTCGACCATCGTCTGCCACATCGCCGGGTCGACCAGCAGGTCCGCCGCGGCCTCGGCGCCGTACAGGGAGCCGTACTGCACACTCCCCGGCGGTACCTGCGTCCACAGGACGTCGTCGTCGGTGAGGGCCGCGCCCCGCTCGGTGGCGAGCGGCGCCCCGAAGAGGATGGCGAGGCCCCGGCCGACACCGAGGGACAGGGTGTACTCCAGGGGGCTGGTCGACGGGGGTACGTACTGGGGGGTGCCGTACGCGTCGTACGTCCAGGTCTCGGTCTGCGGCGGGCGGTGCAGCTCACGCAGCTCGATACGGCGCAGGACGCACTCGCGCAGGGGCCTGCCGACCAGCGTGTGCTGGGGTCCGGCGACCGGGCCGAGCAGCAGCGAGCCCGTTTCGAGCCGGCCGAGGTGGTGCCAGTGGCCCTGCTGGGCCGCGTCCACGGCGAAGAGGTCCATGGCCCCGGCCGCGACGAGCCACAGGACGTGCGGTCCTTCGAGGTCCAGGCGGTTCAGGCCGGAGCCGTCGACGGGGACGCCCATGCCGCCGAGCGCGGCGAGCACGTAGTCGCCCTCGGTCACGGGTTGCTGATACGGAGGCTGCTGCGGGTACTCGTTCTGTGGGTAGGCGGACGTCATCTCATCGCTCCCTGACCAGCTCGGCGTACGCGCCGCCGGCCGCCACCAGGGCGTCGTGACGCCCGCGTTCCACGACCGTGCCGTGCTGGAGCACCACGATCTCGTCGCTGTCGCGCACGGTGCTCAGCCGGTGCGCGATGACCACACAGGCACAGCCGCGCCTGCGCAGGTTGTCCATCACGAGCTGCTCGGTCTCGGCGTCCAGCGCGCTCGTCACCTCGTCCAGCACCAGGATGCTGGGCCTGCGCACCAACGCCCGTGCGATCTCCAGGCGTTGGCGCTGCCCGCCGGAGAAGTTGCGGCCGTCCTGCTCGACCCGGCTCTGGATGCCGCCCGGGCGGCGCATCACCACGTCGTACAGCGCCGCGTCCCGCAGCGCCTCGACCACCGCCTCGTCCGGGACCGACGGGTCCCACAGGGCGATGTTGTCGCGGACCGTGCCCTCGAAGAGGAACACGTCCTGGTCGACGAAGGACACGGAGGACGCGAGCGCGCCGCGCGGGATGTCCTCCAGCCACTGCCCGTCGATCCGGATCACGCCCTCCCACGGCGTGTACAGGCCCGAGATCAGCCTGGACACCGTCGACTTGCCGCTGCCGGAACCGCCGACCAGCGCCACCTGCCGGCCCGGGCCGACCGTCAGCGAGAACCCGGACAGCAGCGGCTTGTCGAGCGGGCTGTAGCCGAAGGTGATGTTCTCCAGCTCCACATGGCCCTGCAGCCTGCGGGTGCTGTCGTTCGCGCCGCGCCGCGAGTAGAGCGGGTCCGCGGCGAAGTTCTCGACGTCCTTCAGCCGGGCCACGTCGGCCGCGAAGTCCTGGATACGGCCCGCGACACCGTTGAGCCGGGTGATCGGCGCGGTGAAGCGGGTCACCAGCGCCTGGAACGCGACCAGCAGACCGACGGAGATGTGTCCCTCCACGGCCCGCATCCCGCCGATCCACAGGATCAGGGCGCTGTTGAGCGTCGCCAGGGTCGGCGCGACGACACCCAGCCAGGCGCTCGGTACCCCGAGGCGCTGCTGTTCCTCCAGCGTGGTGGCGTGCTGCCCCGCCCACTTGCGGAAGTAGCCGTCCTCGCCGCCGGTCGCCTTCATCGTCTCGATCAACTGCAGGCCCGTGTACGCCGTGTTGGTCAGCCGCGCGCTGTCGGCCCGCAGCTTCGCCGTACGGGTCGCCCGCAGCCTGATCACGACCCGCATCGCCACCACGTTGAGCAGGGCCACCCCGACGCCCACCGCCGTGAGCTGCGGATCGTAGGTGTAGAGCAGCACGGCGTAGAGGACCACGACGATCGCGTCCACGCCCGCCGCCGCGAGGTCGCGGGCCAGTGTCTCGGCCACCGCGTCGTTGGACTGGAGGCGCTGCACGAGGTCGGCCGGGCTGCGCTGGGAGAAGAACGTGACCGGCAGCCGCAGCAGATGCCGCAGGAACCTGGCGCTGCTGAGCGTCGAGGAGATCAGCCGGCCGCGCAGCAGGTTCGCCTGCTGCAGCCAGGTCAGCACCACCGTCAGCAGCACACTCGCGCCCATCGACGCGAACAGCACCCCGAGCAGCGAGGTCTGCCCGCCGATCAGGAACATGTCGATGTACGTACGGCTGAGCGCGGGCACGGCGGCGCCGACCGCCACCAGCAGCAGACTGGCGAGCACGGCCGCGGGCATGGTGCCCGAGGTGCCGCGCAGCCGGGCGGGCATCGCGCCCATGACACCGGGCTTGCGGCCGCCCTTCTCGAAGTCCGGGCCCGGCTCCAGGACGAGTACGACGCCCGTGAAACTGGTGTCGAAGTCCTCCATGGAGATGAAACGCCGACCCTTGGCGGGGTCGTTGATGTGCACCCCGCGCCGGCCCAGACGGCGCCCGATCCCGTCGAAGACGACGTAGTGGTTGAACTCCCAGAACAGGATCGCCGGGGCCTGCACCTCGGCGAGCGCCGCCGTGTCCATCTGCATGCCCTTGGCCGTCAGGCCGTAACTGCGGGCCGCCTTCAGCAGGTTGCTGGCCCGCGAGCCGTCGCGAGAGACACCGCAGGCGATACGCAGTTCCTCCAGCGGGATGTGCCGTCCGTGGTGGGCGAGGACCATCGCGAGGGAGGCGGCGCCGCACTCCACGGCCTCCATCTGCAGGACGGTGGGCGTACGGACACGTCTGCCCCGCCCCTTGGGGACCTTGCGCCTGGGCGGCGCCGAGCGGCGGCGGCCCCGTACGGGCGGCGGCAGTTCGGTCGCGGTGGTGTGTGTGGCGGACGAGGTGTCCTGGGGTGCGGTCACGGCAGCAGCCAATCGATCGGGCGCTGGTCGTCCAGGCGGATCGAGCCGGAGGCCATGGTCATGGAGTCGAGCCGGAACGGCGGGCCCTCCACGGACGACCACTTGTAGCCGGACTTCGTGCCGGACGAGGTGTCGAGCCGGACGAGGACGGCCACCGGCCTGCCCTTCTCGGTGAACTGCTCGCCCAGTTGGCCGTCACCGAGGAAGGCGGCGATCTGCTGCGGTGACTGGGCGGCCCGGTCCACCGACTTCACATGGCCGCGCAGCACCCCGTACTCCTGGGTCGGCACGGACTGGACGGTCAGGTCGACGGCGGCGTTCACGGGGATCGTGGCCGCGTTCTCGGCGGGCACGTACACCGTCGCGTACAGGGGGTCGTCGGAGGCGGCGACCTTCTCCACCGCGGCGACGTTCGTGCCGGTGCTGATGATCGCGCCGATCGTCGCGGCGAGCCCGGAGACCCGGCCGGCGGCGACACTGCGGACGACCGTCTCACCCTTGGCCGTACGGACCTTGAGGACGGGCGCGTTCGCCTTGATACGGCGGCCCTGCTCGGTGAGGACCGCGGTCACCTGACCGGAGACGGGGCTTTGCAGGAGGTAACTGCCCTGCCCGTGCGTGAGGATGGCGGGCGCGCTCACCGTGGACGCCACGGAACCCGTCACGGCCCAGACCGACGCGGCCGCCATGACGACGACCGTCACGCACAGCACGAGCCAGCCCTGCGGGCGGGCGAAGCGCACCGGCAGGTCGAGCTCCTCCGGTGACTGCAGTTTGGCGAGGGCCTGTTGGCGGAACTGCACGGAATTCTCACCTGCGAGTGACTGATGGCACGCCCCGAAGGCGAACCGAGCCAGAAGAACAAAAGAAGGGGAGGAGCACCCGTGAGTCCCGGAACCGGGGGAATGGTTCCGGGACTCACGGCACGCTAAACGACCACAGAAGTGATCAGAGACCGGCGACCAGGCCGGTGACCGGGGCGGTGTTCAGGCCGGTCGCGCCCTCGACCGTGCCGACGACGGTGTCGACCAGGCCGGAGACCGGGGCGATGCCGTCGACAGCGCCGGTGACGGTGCTGAGGGCGTTCAGCGCGAGGCCGCCCGAGACGTTGTCGAGGTCGGCGTCGGAGATCTCGGCGGTCTGGACCTGGGGGGTGGAGTTCATGATGAACTTCCCTTCCTATTGATATTCACAAGGGGGGAGCGGCCCCCTCTGGGGACAGATGGTCGGCCGCGACCGCGAGCGCCCGGATCCCGAAACCGAAATCCGAAGAACGGCCCCCGCGATGCAATGGATCAAAGCACGGTGCCGTGTCGCGCATCCAATCAACGGGCCTTGCGATCCGGGTATTCGGGAGCCGGATCGGTTCAACCGTGCAGGCCCGTGCACCGCGTGGTGGCGACTTCTTCACATGGCCCCGGGGGTCGTCCACATCTCGGCAACACACGGCGGAAGGTGAATGGGGCACACCTCGCCAATGACACGGCACGCGACGATCCGCTGTGCGGATTCGCCGCGTGCCGTGACTCCACTGCGTATTCGATGTGCAGATTTGCTGAAGCCAGGATTCCGCTCCGGCCGATGGGCTGTCCGTCACCACCCGATCGCTGAAGGTGACCGGCCGGCCGTCAGCCGAGCTTCCTGAGGAGCTCGGCCGCGAGCGGCGCGGAGGAGGCGGGGTTCTGGCCGGTGACGAGGTTGCGGTCGACGACCACGTACGGGGCCCACGGCTCGCCCTCCTGGAAATCGGCGCCGATCTCCACCAGGCGGTCCTGGAGCAGCCACTTGGCCTTGTCCGCGAACCCCGCCTGGGTCTCCTCGATGTTGGTGAACCCCGTCAGGCGGTAGCCGGCGAAGGCGTTGCCGCCGTCCTCCGTGGTCGCGGCCAGCAGCGCGGACGGGGCGTGGCAGACCACACCGAGCGGCTTTCCCGACGCCAGGGCGCGGGTGAGCAGGCGCCCCGAGTCGGCGTCGACCGCGAGGTCCTCCATGGGTCCGTGGCCGCCGGGGTAGTAGACGGCCGCGTACGCGTCGAGGTCCACGTCCTCCAGACGGATCGGGCGCCGCAGCTCGTCGAACGAGGCGAGGGTGGCGGCGACCTTCTCCGCGCCCTCCTGCCCGCCGTTCAGCTCGGGGGCCAGGCTCCCCTTGTCCACGGTCGGGGTGACACCGCCCGGGGTGGCCACGACGATCTCGTGGCCGGCCGCCTTGAAGACCTCGTACGGGGCGACGGCCTCCTCCGCCCAGAATCCGGTCGGGTGCTTCGTGCCGTCCGCGAGAGTCCAGAAATCGGCACCGGTCACTACGAAAAGAATCTTCGACATGTATCGAAGGTAGGCCTATGGGACACAGAGTTCCAATGGGGGACCAATGGGGGGATCAACGGGGATGCGTCGGGGGCGCCGGATTTCCTGTGACGTCACGGGAATGGGCCCGAATACGCCTGAATGAACCGGCGTGGTCCAAGAGCCATGTGGCCGTATTCCAGTCACTTTCGCGCTTTCGCCATCCGGGCCTCGAACAACGCGTCGGGCAAGGCGCCGATCGGGATGTCGACCGGGGCATCGATCGTGCGCATCCCTCACCGCCGACGGCTTCCGGCACCGAGGCGGTGACGCCGTCCATGCGGTCCGGTCCCTATCCGTGGTGGTCAGCGTCATGGGGCCGTCGGTCCGCGCCCTCGCGGCCCCTCCCTCCGCCGCGGCCGAATCGCGCTTTCGCAAAGGAAGTTGAGCAACAACGTTGAACGCCCCACGCGCCGCCTGCGTATCAACAGCCATCCAGGCGCCCGCAGTCAGCCGTCATTCGGCGGCTCGGACCCCCAGTCCCCAGGAGGTCATGAAGTTGAGTCACAAGCGGATACCGAAGCGCAAGGCCGTCATAGCCGCAGGAGGCGTGGTCGCGCTCGGCGCGGCGGCCCTCATCCTGCCCAACGCGATGGCGTCCCAGACCGATGCGACGGAAGGTGCCGCCCCCAGAACGCTGAAGGCCGCGGACGCGTCTGACCTCGCCTCTCAACTGGCCGAACTGCTCGGTGAGAGCTATGCCGGCGGGTATTACGACTCCGGCAAGCAGCAGCTCATCATCAACGTCGTGGGCGACAACAACAACATCATCCTGGCGGAGAAGAAGGGCGCGGTGGTCCGTCAGGTCGAGAACAGCACCGCCGCGCTCAAGACCGCGTCGCAGACGCTGAAGGCCGACGCGACCATCCCCGGCACCTCCTGGGCCGTCGACCCCCGGACGAACAAGATCCAGGTCACCGCCGACAGCACCGTCACAGGTGCGAAGTGGGACCAGCTGGAGTCGACCGTCCAGACGCTCGGCGCGGGCGTGGCGACCATCAAGAAGTCCGCCGGTGAGTTCAAGACGTTCGTCGAGGGCGGCGACGCCATCTTCGGTGGCGGCGCGCGCTGCTCGCTCGGGTTCAACGTCGTCGCCGACGACGGCAGCCCGGCCTTCCTGACCGCGGGCCACTGCGGTGTCGCCGCCGCGGAGTGGTCGGACGCGCAGGACGGCGCGCCGATCGGCACGGTCGAGACGGCCACGTTCCCCGGTGACGGCGACTTCGCCCTCGTCAAGTACGACGACCCGGCGACCGTGGCGCCCAGCACGGTGAACACCGGCGAGCAGACCGTGGAGATCCTGGCCGCGGCGGATGCCACGGTCGGCGAGACGGTCATCCGGATGGGCAGCACCACCGGACTCAACGACGGTCAGGTCACCGGCCTCGACGCCACCGTGAACTATCCGGAGGGCACGGTCACCGGCCTCATCCAGACCGATGTGTGTGCCGAGCCCGGTGACAGCGGTGGTTCGCTGTTCACCGCGGAGGGCAGCGCGATCGGCCTGACCTCGGGCGGCAGCGGCGACTGCACCGTCGGTGGCGAGACCTTCTTCCAGCCGGTGACCACCGCGCTGACCGCCGTGGGCGCGACGCTCGGTGCGGGTGAAGAGGCCGGGGCCGGTGAGGAAGCGGGTGCGGGTGAAGAGGCTGGCGCCGGTGAGGAAGCGGGTGCTGGTCAAGAGGCCGGGGCCGGTGAGGAAGCGGGCGCTGGTGAGGAAGCCGGTGCCGGTGGTGACGCTGTCGGTGGCGAGGAGCAGGTCGGCGATGCGGGGGACCAAGCCGGTGACCAGGCGGGTGACCAGGCCGGTGACGCTGCGGGTGATGGTTCGGGTCACGACCAGTGATCTGACCTTGCGTCAGTAGCGGTGCCGTTCGGTGCGGTCCGGTCCTCCGGCGGGAGGATCGGACCGCACCGTTTTTGTAGGGGCGGCCGGGTGGTTCGTCTGGTGCGGGTCGGTGGGGGCTGGTCGCGCAGTTCCCCGCGCCCCTTGGGGGGTGGGGGTGTGCGGAGATTGATGGGTGCGGGTCCGTCGTGGCTGGCCGCGCAGTTCCTCGCGCCCCTTACGGGGCCGGTGTTGCCCGGAGTAGGAGGAGGGCCACGTCGTCCAGGCGTTGGGTTGCTGTGCCGCTGTGGTGGACGAGGCTGTCGGCCACCTCGTCCAGGGGGCGGTCGCCGATCTCGGCTAGGAGTTCCGCGAGGCCCGCCAGCGCGTCCTCGATGTCGACGCCGCGGGATTCGATCAGCCCGTCGGTGTAGAGGGCGAGCAGCGACCCGGGCGGCAGCGCCACGTCGGTCGTCGGGTAGACGGCGCCCGCGTCGATGCCCAGCAGCGGACCGCCCGCCAGGTCGAGGACGCGCACCTTGCCGTCGGGCCTGCGCACAAGGGGCGGCGGATGCCCCGCGCGGGCCATCACGAGCCGCCCGTGCGCCGGATCCAGCCGCAGATAGACACAGCTCGCGAACAGTTCGGTGCCCAGGTCGATGAGCAGGCGGTTGGTGCTCCTCATGACCTCCCCCGGCGACTGCCCCACGGTGGTGTAGGCGCGTACGGCGGTACGGATCTGGCCCATCAGGCCGGCCGCGGTGACGTTGTGTCCCTGCACGTCGCCGATGACCGCGGCGGCCTCGGCCGTGGTCTCCGCGCCGGTCGGGACGAGGTCGTAGAAGTCCCCGCCGATCTCCATGCCCTGGGTGGCGGGCAGGTAGCGGGCCGCCGCCTCGATGCCGGGCAGCGACGGCAGAGAGTGGGGCAACAGTGCGGCCTGCAGACCGTGTGCCAGCTTGTTCTTGGCGTCGTACAGGCGGGCCCGGTCGAGCGCCTGCGCGACGAGCCCGCTGAGGCTGGTCAGCACGGCACGCTCGTCGGCCGGGAAGGGATGGGGCGCCGCGTACGCGAGGACGCAGGTGCCGACCGGCCGTCCGGACGCGATGAGCGGCAGATACGCCCAGGCCGCCATGTCACCGGCCGGCCGCTGGTCCGGGTACAGCCGTGCCAGTTCCTGACCGGAGGCGAAGAAGGCCGGCACCCCGCTCACCAGGGCGTGCGTGCCGGGCGAGGGATCACTGAGCTGCATTCCGTCGAACCGTTCCAGATCCCGCGGGTCCGGGTAGCCGCGCTGTCCCAGGACATGCAGCCGGCCCGCCTCCGAGCCGAGCATCACCAGCCCCTGGCTGCCGACGGCGGGGGCGATCTCGTCGGCGACCAGCTGGACCACGTCCTGCACACCCACCGCCTGCGTGAGGGCCCCGGCCAGGCTCAGTACCTGCGAGATGGAGACGAGACGCGTACCGGTCTCCCCGTGCCGGAAGGCGGCGGGGCCCTCCCGTGCCACGGCCCGGGCGCGGGTGATGCGCACGCTCAGCCCGTTCGTACTGGGATAGAGGCGGAACGACAGCCACTCCGAGGGCGGGCGCAGCGCCACGAACGACGTCACCTGCTGGCTGATCAGTGCGGCACGGTAGCGGTCCTCGTAGACCGGGTCGTTCAGCCAGGGCACCGACGCCCACAGCTGCATGCCCAGCAGAGCGCTGACCGGCAGCCCCAGCAGCTCGGCCGACGCCGCGTTGGCGAAGGTGATCCGCCCCTGCAGATCCAGCGCGCACAGCCCGTACGGCAGACGCGCCACCATCCGCGACGCCTCGACCGTGCCGAGTGTCCCCGCCACGCTCGCGAGGGGCGCGGGGGAGAGCAGATCGGGTTCGGGCCGGATCTGCCGGCCCGCCTCGTGGGCGCGCTCCAGCCGCATGGCGAGCCGGTCGCAGGCGGCCGTCAGATGGTCCCGCTCCCAGTCCGACAGCTCCGGGGGATGCGCACCGGGCCAGGTCACGAAGATCGCCCCGTACGTGGCACGGTCGGTCGCCACCGGCAGCGCGGCCAGCGCGAACGGGTAGGGCAGGACCACCGAGATCCGCGGATAGCGCCGGGCCATGTCCTGCTCGCCGCCCACCCACACGAGCCGCCGGTGGCGCGCGGCCTCCGCCACCGGGATCGGCGCGCTCAGACCCAGCCGCTCCCAGGGAGCCGCGAACGCCCTGGGCAGCCCGGCCATCACGGCCATCTCCAGCACCGGCTCGCCCGGGGTCAGCAGGTACACCGCGCCCGAGTGGGCGTGCACCTCGTCCATGAGCGCGGCCAGGGTCAGGGAGAGCAGCGGCCGGCCGACCGGAGCGGGGGCGGGCCGGGGCGGATGCCCGGATGCCTGCCAGTGGGACACAGCGACCACCTCCCTCGGCCACATGGAGGAGCCTTGGGGTCAAGGCTCCCCCGTGGGAGCGGTTCCCGCACGGCGAGGGTGCCCGGGTGCGCCGTCGCGCCTCCGCCGGGCGCCCCCACTGTCCGTTCCGTGCGCCGTTCTACGCAGCGTGACCCCTGTCGGCGGTATCCCCGGCAGGCCCCGGAAACTCTCCGTGACGCCGCCGAAGGGCCCGTGGGAGGGGCCCCGGGCACGTCCGGCCGACGGGCCGCCCCACTTCGTGACGGTCACAGGGGCTGCGCCCGCGTCCCGGAAGCGCTGTAATGACGGACGTGGTCAGTGAGGGCGATGCGGGACGCAGCACGAGAACGGTGCGTGCCGAACTTGCCCTCAAGGCGCTCCGCACGGACCTCGGCTCCCCCGAACGGCTGCGGAGCGTGCTCGAACAGGCACTCGTCTACGGCGGTGCGACCCTCGCCCTCGTGTACGCGCCGGGGGACCGCGGTGACCAGCTGTGCCTGATCGAGTCCGCGGGCGTCCCACGTGCCCTGTACGGCGTACGCGACAGCTATCCGCTCTCGGGCGGCTCACCCGCGGCCGACGCCTACCGTGCCGGACAGCCCCGGTGGCTCGGCCCCGCGGAACTCGCCGTACTGCCCGGCGCCCGGCCCGCACCGGCGGGGGACCACTGGCTGGCGGCCCTGCCACTGCCCCCCGACCCGCGGGGCGGCGGCTGCCTGGTGGCCGTGAGCGAGAACCCGGGCGGCTTCGACACCGAGGACCGCAAGTGCCTGGAGCTGTTCGCCGAGGCGGTCTCCTTCCCGCCCCCGTCCGACACCGGCGAGTCCGAGCCGCTGCCCAGCAGCTCGTTCAGCCTCGCCATGGACTCCGGCCGGGTCGAGGTCGACGACGAGATGCTGGAACTGTTCGGACTCGTGCCCGACGAGTTCGACGGCAAGGTCGAGACCCTGCTGAGCATGACCGTGCCGGAGGACCTGCCCACGCTGATGTCCGTGGTGGAGGCCGACCACATGTCCATCGGCGAGCGCGAGCTGGAGTTCCGTATCCTCCAGCCCTCCGGCGACCAGCGGTGGCTGAGGCTGCGCGCCCGGCTGCTGCCCGCCGCCGACGGGCGCCCCTCCCGGCTGGTGGGCACCGTCGCCGACGCCTCCAAGCTGCGCTCCGGCGGCAACGAGGTGGCCCGCGTCCAGCGCCTCGCCGCCGCCCTCGCCACCGCGGGCACCGTCCACGACGTCGGCCAGGCGGTCGTCACCGCCCTGCGCCGGCCCCTGCACGCCGACCGCATCGCCCTGGCCGAGCTGGAGGGCGACCGCCTCGTCGTCACCGTCCTCGACCCGCCGGAACCGGAGGCCTGGCCAGAGGTGTGGCGCACCGAGTGGCGCTCGGAGTGGCCCGACGCCCCCGTACGCACCATGCCGACCCTGGAGGCCGCCCTGCGCGAGGGCCGCGCGGCGATCTGGCCCGCCGGCACCCCGCTGGAGCCCGCGCTCGCCGACGTCGGCCCCGGCGGCCTCGCCGTCCTGCCCCTGCCCGCCGGCGGCCGGATGGCCGGGGCCTGCCTCATCGGCTGGGACACCCCGCACGACTTCGGCCCCGACGAGCGCGCCCTGCTCACCGCCTCCGCCGGTCTCGCGGGGCAGGCCCTGATGCGCGCCCACGCCTTCGACGCCGAACACGAACTCGTCGGCATGCTCCAGCGCACCCTCCTCCCGCGCCGGCTGCCGCCGCTGCCCGGCGCCGAGGCCGTCGCCCGCTATCTGCCCACCACGGCGGGCCTGGAGGTCGGCGGCGACTGGTACGACGTCATCCCGCTGCCCGACAACCACGTCGCCCTCGTCATCGGCGACGTCCAGGGACACAACGCCCAGGCCGCCACCCTGATGGGCCAGATGCGTACCGCCCTGCGCGCGTACGCCGTCGAGGGCCACCCCCCGGACGTGGTCGTCTCGCACGCCAACCGGCTCCTCATGGGCATGGAGACCGACCTCTTCGCCACCTGCTGCTACGTCGACGTGGACATGGCGGAGGGCACGGCCTGGTGCGTACGGGCCGGGCATCTGCCGCCGGTCCTGCGGCACCCGGACGGCACGACCGCCGTCGTCGTCACGGAGGGCGGGCCGCCCCTCGGCGTCATCACCCAGGCCGACTTCCCGATGAGCCCGCTGCCGCTCCAGCCCGGCACCGTGGTGGCCCTCACCACCGACGGCCTGGTCGAGTCCTCCGAACTGGAGATGGACGACGGCCTGAACCGGCTCGCCGGCCAACTGGCCGCCGCCGACCCCGCCCACCTCGGACTCGTCGCGGACGCCCTCCTCGCGGACGCCAACCGCGGCGACGACGTGGCCCTGCTCCTCATGCGCTACGACGGCCTGGACCTGAGGCCGCTGCGGGAGAGCTGGACGGTGTGGCGCGTCCCCGAGGCCGTCCGCCACGCTCGCCGCTTCACCCGGCGCGCCCTGCGTGCCTGGGGCGTCCGGGACGAGCCCGACGCCATCCTGCTGATCGTCTCCGAACTCGTCACCAACGCCCTCGTGCACACCGAGGGCCAGGTCCGCCTCGACCTCACCCTCATCAGCAACCGCATGCGCGTCGCCGTCGTCGACGCCTCACCGCGTTCGCCGATCAAGCCCACGAGCATCGGCTGGGAGGCCACCGGAGGCCGCGGCATACTGCTGGTCGAGGCGCTCTCCGCCACCTGGGGGACCGTCCCGGTCAGCGGCGGCAAACAGGTCTGGGCCGAACTCCCGCTGATCGAGCCCGTCGGCGACTGACCGGAGAGACTTGCTCCCATGCGCCTCCTGCTCATGTCCGACACCCACCTCCCCAAGCGCGCCAAGGAACTGCCCGCGCGACTCCTCGCCGAACTCCCGCGCGCCGACGTCGTGATCCACGCCGGCGACTGGGTGGACACCGCGACCCTCGACCTCCTCGAAAGCCGTTCGCAGCGGTTCATCGGCGTGTACGGCAACAACGACGGCCCCGATCTCAGGGCCCGCCTCCCCGAGATCGCCCACGCCGAACTCGACGGCCTGCGCCTCGGGGTCATCCACGAGACCGGCGCCGCCCAGGGCCGCGAACGGCGGTGCGCGGAACGCTTCCCCGACCTCGACGTCCTGGTCTTCGGCCACAGCCACATCCCCTGGGACACCACGGCCGCCACCGGACTGCGCCTGCTCAACCCGGGCTCGCCCACCGACCGCAGACGCCGGCCGCACTGCACGTACATGACCGCGACGGTGACGGACGGCGTGCTCGACGCCGTCGAACTGCACCGCCTGCCACCGCGCAACTAGGACCTGTCCGGTCGATCACGGCGAAGACGCGGGGTGTGGCACGCACATCTGCGGCGTTGTCGTCGGTTGCCGACGCTCCGCGTCGACGCCCTCCTCCGCCTTGCAGCTGCACGCACCACACCCCGCTCACCGGCGCCCACAAGGCACCGCAGCTTTCCTTCGCCGTGATCGACCGGACAGGTCCTAGCCGTCAGGGGTGCCGCGGGTGGATCTCCCCGTTCGTCGCGGCCAGCGGGGCGCCGCTGCCGCCCCAGCGCAGCGCGACGATCTCCGCGGCGACGGACACGGCCACCTCCTCGGGCGTACGCGCCCCGAGGTCGAGGCCCACCGGCGAACGCAGCCGGGCCAGTTCGGCCTCGTCCAGCCCGCCGTCCCGCAGCCGTTTCATCCGGTCGTCGTGCGTACGCCGGCTGCCCATCGCCCCGATGTACGCGGCCGGGCGGCGCAGCGCCTCCTCCAGGAGCGGCACGTCGAACTTGGGGTCATGGGTGAGGACACAGATCACCGTGCGTTCGTCGGTCTCCGTCTTCTGCAGGAAGCGGTGCGGCCACTCGACGACGACCTCGACACCCTGCGGGAAGCGCTTCGGGGTGGCGAAGACGGGCCGCGCGTCGCACACGGTGACCCGGTAGCCGAGGAACGCGCCGATCCGGGCGACCGCCGCCGCGTAGTCGATCGCCCCGAAGACCAGCATGCGCGGCGGGGGAGCGAAGGAGTGCAGGAAGACCGTCACCGCGTCCTCGCGCCGCTCGCCGTGCGGTCCGTAGTGCCGTCGGCCGGTGGCGCCCAGGGCCAGTTCGCCCCGCGCGTCGGCGGTCACGGCCACGTCCAGGCCGGTCGTGCCGAGGGTTCCGGACACCTCGTCCGCCCAGACGGCGAGGGTCGCCCCGCGCCGTGCGGGGCCGTCGATGACCGTCGCCACGGTCACCGGGCGGGCCGCGGCCACCGACTCCGCGACCGCCCCGAAGGACGGATCGAGTGCGGCCGTCACGGGCCGTACGAGGAGGGTGATCTCCCCGCCGCAGGTCAGCCCGACGGCGAAGGCGTCCTCGTCGCTGTACCCGAAGGTCTCCAGGCGGGCCTCACCCGACCCGACGACCTCCTGCGCCAGCTCGTACACCGCGCCCTCGACGCAGCCGCCCGACACACTGCCCACCACCTCGTCGCCGGGCCCGACGGCCATGGAGGCGCCGGGGTCCCGGGGCGCGCTGCGGCTGACGGCGACGACGGTGGCGAGCCCGAAGGCGGAGCCCTCCGCGTACCACCGGCCGAGCGCCGGGAGGATCTCACGCATCGTCCGCTCCTCTCACCACCGCGGCCAGACGTTCCAGCGCGGCCAGACTGTGGCCCTCGACGAACGCGTCCACGCTCGGCAGCGCCGCCGCCATTCCGGCGGCCACGGGCGCGTATCCGGGACGGGCCTTGCGCGGATTGGCCCAGATCACCCGGTGCGCGAGCCGGTGCAAGCGTCGCATCTGGGCGGCGAGCGGTTCCGGATCGCCACGCTCCCAGCCGTCCGACAGCACGACGACGACCGCGCCGCGTGCCATGCCGCGCTGCCCCCACCGGTCGAGGAAGTCCCGCAGCAGCTCGCCGAGCCGGGTGCCGCCGCGCCAGTCGGGTACGGCCGCCGCGACCGCGGCCAGCGCGGTGTCGGGGTCGCGGTGCGCCAGCTCACGGGTCACCCGTGTGAGCCGCGTACCGACCGTGAACACCTCCGTGCGCACCCGGCCGCCGTGCGCGGCGGCATGCGCGAACCGCAGCAGCGCGTCCGCGTACGCCGCCATCGAACCGCTCACGTCCACCAGCAGCACCACCCGCCGCGGTCGCCCGGCCCGCGCCCTGCGCAGCGGCGGCGCGGGCTCACCGCCCCGCCGCAGCATCTCCCGCACGGTCCGCCGGGGATCGAATGATCCGCGCCGGGCAGGCCGCAGCCGCGCGGTACGCCGGGGCTCCCCGCGCAGCGCGAACGCGGCCAGCAGGCGCCGCAGTTGACCCCGCTCCGCCTCGGTGAGCCCCGCGAAGTCCCGGTGCCGCAGCACCTCGGCCGAACTGGCGAGCACCGCCGCCGGTACGCCGTCCCGCTCGCCCTCCCCGCCGGTACGGGGAGCGGGCCCGGCATCCTGCACGGCCACCCTGAGCCGCGTCGCGGGAGCGGCCCGCACCGCCCTGCGCTTGGCCCCCGCGCCCCCGAAACAGGCCGCGAACACCCGGTCGTACCGCTCCAGATCGTCCCGGCTCCCGCACAGGGTGAGCCGCCCCGACCAGTACACGTCGGACCGCGTCCCCGGCCGCAGCACATCGAGCGCGCCGATGAGCGCCTGTACGCGATCGGGTCCCGCGTCGACCCCGGCGGCCCGCAGGGCACGGGCGAAGCCCACCAGCACGGCGGGCCCGTCGACAGCCTCCCGCGCGTTCACGCCCCGGCTCATGTCCCCCGCCATGTCCCGGCTCACGCCCCGCGCACCGCGAGCAGCGCCGTCAGGTCGAGCCCCCGGGCCCGCTCCAGGTCCTCCCGGTACTTCAGCACCGACCCCAGGGTGGCCACCGCCAGCTCCGCGTCGGCCTCCGTGGCGCCCAGCGCGGCCATCGCCTCCGCCCAGTCGATGGTCTCCGCGACCCCCGGCGGCTTGACCAGCTCCTGTGCCCGCAGGGCCTGCACGAGGGCGGTCACCTGCTCGGCGAGCCGCGCCGAGGCGGCCGGCACCCGCCGCCGCACGATGGCGAGTTCGCGCGCGAAGCCCGGGTGGTCGAACCAGTGGTAGAGGCAGCGCCGCTTCAGCGCGTCGTGCACCTCGCGGGTCCGGTTGGAGGTGAGCACCACGACCGGCGGTGACTTCGCGCGCAGGGTGCCGAGTTCGGGGATCGTCACCGTGTACTCGGACAGCAGCTCCAGCAGGAAGGCCTCGAACTCGTCGTCGGCGCGGTCGATCTCGTCGACGAGCAGCACGCACGACCGGGTCTCCAGGGCCCGCAGCAGCGGCCGGGCGATCAGGAACCGCCGCCCGTACAGTTCGTCCTCCAGCCGGTCCGCGTCGGTGAGCCCGGCCGCCTCCGCCGCCCGCAGATGCAGCAGCTGGCGCGGGAAGTCCCAGTCGTACAGCGCCTGGGAGGCGTCGATGCCCTCGTAGCACTGGAGGCGGATCAGCGGGGCGTCCAGGGCGGTGGCGAGGGCCGACGCGAGCGCGGTCTTGCCCACGCCCGCGTCGCCCTCGCAGAAGATCGGCCGCCTCAGTCTGAGCGCGAGGAAACAGGCGACCGCCAGCCCGTCGTCGACGAGATACCCGCTCTGTTCGAGCCGGACCCGCACGTCGTCGGGCCCGGCCGGCCACCCGGACCGGCCGCCGGCCCCGCCGCCCGCCCCGCCCTCCCGCTCCTCGCGTGCGATCGGCCTCACCCCATTCCCGCGGCGGCCAGCACCGAGCGCCGTGTGAGCACCCGCGCCAGCTGCGCCCGGTACTCGGCGGAGGCCGCCGGGTCGGAGGCCGGCCGTGTCCCCTCGGCCGCCGCCTGCGCGGCCCGTGCCACCCCGTCAGGCCCCACGCCCGCCAGGGCCTCCTCGGCGGCGGAGGCCCGCAGGGGAGTGGACCCCATGTTGGTGAGGCCGATCCGGGCCTCCGCGATGTGCCCGTCCTCGCGTCGCACGAGCGCCGCCACCCCGACCATGGCCCAGGCCTGCGCCACCCGGCTGAACTTCTCGTAGCGGAAGCCCCAGCCGTCGTACTCGCCGGTCTTCGGGACCCGTATCTCCACCAGCAACTCGTCCGGCCGCAGGGCGGTCTGGAGGAAGTCGACGAAGAACTCCCGGGCGGGGATCGCCCGTCGGCCGCCCGGACCCGCCGCGATGAGTTCCGCGTCCAGCGCGAGCGCCACCGCGGGCAGGTCGCCGCCCGGATCGGCGTGGGCGAGCGAGCCGCCGAGCGTGCCGCGATGGCGGATGGCCGGGTCGGCGACCGTGGCCGCCGCCGCGGCCAGGAGGCCCGCGTGACGGCGTACCAGCGGGTCGGCGATGACGTCGTGGTGGCTGGTCAGCGCGCCGACGACCAGCACGTCGCCCTCCTCGCGGACCCCGCGCAGCCCGGGGATCCGGCCCACGTCGACGAGCAGTTCGGGAAAGGCGAGCCGCATCCTCAGCAGCGGCAGCAGGCTCTGTCCGCCGGCGAGGACCTTCGCGTCCTCGCCGGTCCCGGCGAGCGTACGGACGGCGTCGTCGACGCTCGTGGGCCGTACGTACTCGAATGCCGGAGGAATCATGACCGCTCAGCCCCTTCCCAGCCGGACCGGTCCGCCTGCGCGGACCGCAGGGCCTCCCAGACGCGCCCCGGTGAGCAGGGCATCCGCACGTCGTGGACGCCCAGGGGCCGCAGCGCGTCCACGATCGCGTTGACGACGGCCGGGGTGGAGGCGATCGTCCCGGCTTCCCCGACTCCCTTGACGCCCAGGGGGTTCGAGGTGGCGGGCGTCTCCGTGCGGTCGGTCGTGAACTCGGGCAGGTCCGGTGCGGCGGGCACCGGATAGTCGGCCATGGTGCCCGACACGAGGTTGCCCTCGTCGTCGTACACGGCCTCCTCGTAGAGCGCCTGCGCGATGCCCTGGGCGAGGCCGCCGTGCACCTGGCCCTCGACGATCACCGGGTTGACCACCTTGCCGACGTCGTCCACGCAGACGTACGAACGGATCGAGGTCCGGCCGGTCTCCGTGTCGACCTCGACCGCGCACAGGTGGGTGCCGTGCGGGTAGGAGAAGTTCTCCGGGTCGAGCAGGTGCTCGGCGTTGATGGTCGGCTCCATGCCGTCGGGCAGGTCGTGCGAGGAGAACGTCTCGAAGGCGACCTCCTGGATCGTCCTGCGCTCCTCGGGCGACCCCTTCACCGAGAACACGCCGTCCGCGAAGTCGAGGTCGCGCTCGTCGGCCTCCAGGAGATGCGCGGCCACCTTCCGCGCCTTCTCGACCACCTTCTCCGCCGCGTGGTGCACGGCCGCGCCGCCGACGACCAGCGACCGCGAGCCGTACGTGTCCATGCCCTGCGGCGCCGACCTGGTGTCGCCGTGCAGGACCTCCACGTCCTCGAAGGGCACCCCCAGCGCGTCGGCGGCGATCTGGCTCCAGCAGGTCTCGTGCCCCTGCCCGTGCGGACTGGTCCCGGTGACCACCTCGACCTTGCCGGTGGGCAGCATCCTGATGCTCGCCGCCTCCCAGCCACCGGCCCCGTACCGCAGATCCCGCAGCACCCGGCTCGGCGCGAGCCCGCACATCTCGGTGTACGTGGACACACCGATGCCCAGCCGCACCGGGTCACCGCTCTCGTTGCGCTTGGCCTGTTCGGCCCGCAGCTCGTCGTACCCGAAGAGCGCGAGCGCCTTGTCGGTGGCGGCCTCGTAGTTGCCGCTGTCGTAGGTCAGCCCCGCGATCGACGTGTACGGGAACTCCTCGTGCCCGATCCAGTTCCGGCGCCGCAACTCCACCGGATCCAGACCCACTTCGACGGCCAGCTCGTCCATGATCCGCTCGATGGCGTACGTGGCCTCCGGGCGCCCGGCACCCCGGTACGCGTCCGTGGGCGTCCGGGTCGTGAACACACCCGTGCACGTGAACGCGTACGCGTCCATCTTGTAGATCGCCGGATACATGAAGGCGCCGAGGATCGGGATGCCCGGCGTGACGAGCATCAGATAGGCGCCCATGTCGGCGAGCAGATCGACCTTCAGGCCGAGCAGTCTGCCCTCACCGGTCGCGGCGACCTCGATGTCCTGGATCTGGCCGCGCCCGTGGTGGGTGGCGAGGTAGCCCTCGGAGCGGGACTCCGTCCACTTCACCGGCCGGCCCAGACGCCGGGCGAGGTCGAGGGCGATGACCTCTTCCCCGTACACCTGCAGTTTCGAGCCGAAGCCGCCGCCGACGTCGGGGGCGACCACGCGCAGTTTGTGTTCGGGGATGCCGGTGACCATGGCGAGCATCACGCGCAGGACGTGCGGGATCTGGGTCGCCGAGTGGACGGTGTACTCGCCGGACGCGGCGAGCGGGGTGACGACGACCGACCGCGGCTCCATGGCGTTGGGGATGAGGCGCTGCTGGTGGTAGCGGCGGTGCAGGACGACGTCGGCGCGCTCCCTGACCGCCTCGTAGCTCTCACCCGTGGCCAGCGGCCAGACGTAGCAGCGGTTGGTCCCCTTGTCCGCGTGGACCAGCGAGGCGTCGTCCGCGAGCGCGGCCTCCAAATCGAGTACCGGGGGCAGGGGTTCGTAGTCGACCTCGATCGCTTCGAGCGCGTCGGCGGCCGTGTACCGGTCGCGGGCCACGACGACCGCCACCGGGTCGCCCGCGTACCTGACCTCGTCCACCGCCACGGCCGGATGGTCGGGCAGGACGATGTCCTCGGTCACCGGCCATGCGCACGGCAGCGAGGCCAGGCCCTCGGCGAGGTCGCGGCCGGTGAACGCGGCGACGACACCGGGCCGTTCGAGGGCGGGGGAGGCATCGATGCGCTCGATGCGGGCGTGTGCCATCGGGCTGCGCAGGATCGCCAGGTGCAGCAGGCCGGTGACGCCGATGTTGTCGGTCCAGTTGGTCTGTCCGGTGACGAGCCGCGCGTCCTCCTTGCGGGGGCGGGACCGCCCGACCTCGCGCTCGCCGGTCCGCTCGCTCATGGGGCCACCTCCTGGGCCGCGGGCTCGGTGGCCCCGGCGGCGTCGAGGACCGCGCGCACGATGTTCTGGTAGCCGGTGCAACGGCAGAGGTTGCCCTCCAGGGCATGGCGTACGTCGTCGGCGCTCGGCGCCGGGTTCTCCCTGAGGAGGTCGCGCGCGGCCATGATCATGCCGGGGGTGCAGTAGCCGCACTGCAGGGCGTGCCGCTCGTGGAACGCCTTCTGGAGGGGATGCCACTCCCCGTTCACCGCCAGCCCCTGGACGGTGGTCACTTCGCTCCCGTCGGCCTGGACGGCGAGCACCGAGCAGCTCTTCGCGGTCGCACCGTCCAGGTCGACCGTGCAGGCCCCGCAGTTGGAGGTGTCGCAGCCGACGGGGGTGCCGGTCAGGCCCAGCCGGTCACGCAGGTAGTGGACCAGCAGAAGACGGGGTTCGACCTCGTCCTCGTACTTCGTGCCGTCCACCGTCACCGAGATTCGGGTCATGTGCCCTCCCAGGGAACCGTGCGAGGGTGCGTGGGAATTCAGCCACCGGACGTGATGGGCGTCACTCTAGAACCGCGCCCCGGGAGGAGCGAGGGCCTGGGCAGGCCTTTGTTGAACGTTGATCCGTCCTGGGGCGGCTTCGGAGCGTCCGGCGTTCGAGGACCGGGAGAGCGGGTCCGGCGACGGCCGAATACCACAACTACCTTTCAAAAAAGGTGACTTACTCTCAGGTCAGGAGACTTGACGGGCTGAAGATGCACACGGGACTGTTGTGTACATGTCGAAGTTGCGTGTGCATCTGCTCGGCGTCCTCGTTCTCCTGACCGGTCTCCTGTCGACCGCCGGAGCCCAGTCCGCCGCCGCCCTCCCCGACGACCTGTGGTTCGACCCGGCCGCCGCCGCGACCCTCACGGTCCAGAACGGCCGCTTCACCGACGGGCTCGGCCGCGAGGTCGTGCTGCGCGGCTACAACGTCTCCGGCGAGACGAAGCTGGCGGAGAACAACGGCCTGCCGTTCGCCTCGGTCGCCGACGCCAAGAAGTCCGCGACCGCGCTGCGCGCCCTCGGCGGCGGCAACTCCGTGCGCTTCCTGCTCTCCTGGGCGTACGCCGAACCGGTGCGCGGCCAGGTGAACACCGCCTACCTGGCCGCCGCCACCGACCAGATGCGCGCCTTCCTGGACGCCGGGATCCGGATCTACCCCGACTTCCACCAGGACCTCTACTCACGCCACCTCTTCGACCCCGACAGCTGGTACACGGGCGACGGCGCCCCCAAGTGGGCCGTCGACGCCGGTGACTACCCGGACGAGTACTGCGGCATCTGCCCCTTCTGGGGCCAGAACATCACCTCGAACGCCGCCGTCACCGAGGCGTCGTACGACTTCTGGCACAACGCCTTCGGCCTCCAGGACGCCTTCCTCACCACCGCGCAGACCACCATGGCCTACGTCGAACAGCACCTGACCGACGCCCAGTTCGCCGGTGTCGTCGGCTTCGACCCGTACAACGAGCCGCACGCGGGCATCTACGACCCGGGTCAGACGAGCCGGGCGTGGGAGAAGGACGTGCTCTGGCCCTTCTACGTGAAGTTCCGGGCGCGGATGGACGCGGCGGGCTGGCAGGACAAACCCGCCTTCGTGGAACCGAACCTCTTCTGGAACGCCAACATCGACTTCCAGAAGCAGGAGGGCGGCCTCCTCGACTCGGGCACGCTCGGCCCGCGCTATGTCTTCAACACCCACTTCTACGACCAGAAGGCGATCTCGGGCGTCTTCATGTGGGGCAAGGCGGAGAACGGGCAGTACGCCACCGACTTCGGCACCGTGCGCGACCGGGCCGCCGCCACCGGCACCGCCGCGGTCGTCAGCGAGTTCGGCCACCCCCTCTCCGGCACCGTCTCCGACAAGGCGCCGACCGTCCTCAAGGCCATGTACCAGGCCCTCGACTCCCGTGTGAAGGGCGGGAGTTGGTGGACCAGCCCCACCCAGTCGGGTCCCGTCCTGTCCGGCTCGCAGTGGCAGTGGGACATCTACAACGGCCGTCACCACGAGCTGATGAACGGCAACGCCGACAAGGTGCTCACCACCGGTGACGCCTGGAACGACGAAGACCTCTCCGCCGTACGCCTCGACGACTCCGGGACGGCCGTGCTGCGCCAGGACGCCCGGCTCCTCGACCGCGTCTACCCGAGCGCGACGGCGGGGAGGACGGTCGCCTTCACCTACGAGGACCGTTCGCGCGACGGCTCCACCACCCTCACCTGGAACCCGGTCCCCAGCTCCCTGCCGCGCGTGGCCGAACTGGTCGGCTCCGGCCAGTACGCGCTCCAGGTGTGGCGTTCGGACGGCAGCGCCGAGCCCACCGAACTGCACCTTCCCGCGTCCTTCCCGACCGCCTCCACGACGGTCGTCTCCGACCTCGGAGTGACGGCCTCGCCGCCCGCCTACACCAGGACCACACCGATCGCGGCAGCACGCGAAGCGGGCGGCACGGGCAGCCGCCGCCTCCTGCTGACCGCCGCGGACACGGGCGTCCTGCACTACGCCCTGGTCACCAACGGCGCGACGGCCCCGTCCGCGACACTGCTCAACGCCGCGCGGACCGAGCTGGCGAACTGGGCGGCGACGACGGTGGGCTGACGGCCGGCCGGGGAGGGGTGTTCTTCCCCGGGGCCAGGACGGCGGAGTTCCGCTTCACGGGACCCAACGGCCCTACGGCGGGGCGACGTTGACAGCTGGGGCACCCCCGGATATGAGAGGGCTTAAGGCCTCATCAGGGCCGGTTTTCTCTGGATCCTCCGTATCCGGCAAAGAGGGGTTCGTCCCCTGAAGGGGGTGCCTGATGCGTCACACGCTCAGCCCTGTACGGCCAGCCCACGACTGCGCCGCCGCCTGCCCCGTACCGCTGTCGCCGCAAGCACTGGCCCAGCTGTACGCCCGCTATCTCGAACTGACCAAAGAACGCCGCCTGCCCAGGAACACGACCTTCGAGGAGTACTACGCCATATGGCGTGCGGGCCGGCGGGGCGAGAACCTCGTCGGCCTCGACGACGGGTCGATCGACCCGGGCCCCAGCACCGACAAGCAGCTGATCACCCGCCCGGCGGCCCAACTCCGCGGCACCGTCCGGACGCTCGTGCTGCTCGTCGACTTCCCCGACCAGCCGCACGAGGTCGACCACGGCCCCGGCCACTACGACAGCATGCTGTTCGGCCTCGACGAGTTCCCGAGCGGCAGCATGCGCTCCTTCTACCGCCAGGTCAGCGGCTTCGACACCTCGCCCAGTACCGGCATCGACATCCAGGGCGCGGTGCACGGCTGGTTCCGGATGCCGCAACCCCTGTCGTTCTACGCCGACGGCAACTCCGGCATGAACGCCAACTTTCCCCGCAACACACAGGGGCTGGCGCGTGACGCCGTACTGGCGGCCCGTGAAGCGGGGGTCGACTTCAGCTCCTTCGACGCGCTCAACGAAGGTGCCGTCACCGCCCTGTTCATCATCCACGCCGGACGCGGCGCCGAGCAGACGACCCAGCGCGGCGACCTGTGGAGCCTCAAGTGGACGATCCCCGAAGGGGTCGAGGTCGCGCCCGGCCTGTCGGTCCGTACGTTCCTGACCGTGCCCGAGGACTGCGCCATCGGAGTCTGCGCCCATGAATGGGGCCACCTCGCGGCACGCTGGGCCGACTACTACGACACCGGACAGCAGCAGCTGACCCGGTCGGCCGGCCTCGGCAACTACTGCCTCATGTCGGGCGGTTCCTGGGGCAACGGCGGACTGACCCCGGTGTTCCCGACGGCCATGCTGCGGATGTTCCACGGCTGGATCGAACCCCAGGTGGTCAACAAGACCACCCGCGACATCAGGATGCGGCCCGCCGCGGAGGACGGGAGCGCGGTGTTCGTCCAGAACCCCGAGACGATGTCCGACAGCCAGTACATCCTCGTCGAGTACCGGCGCCGCCGAGGGCAGGACGCGTTCCTGCCCGACGAGGGGATCGCCGTGTACGTCGTCGACGAGTCGATCGACAACGTCAACGACGAGCAGAACCTCGCCATCGAACTCCTCCAGGCCGACGGCCGCGGCGACCTCTCCCGGATGTTCGGACGGGGCAACCGGGGCGACAGCGACGACCTCTACCCGTTCGGGGACAGGAACACGGTCGGCGAAAAAACGGAGCCGCCGCTCAATCTGCCCGACGGCAAGTGGACGGGGGTCACGGTCGAGACGGCGGGCACGCCCGGAGCCGACGAGATGACGGTCCACATCACGGTGGCTTGACCGAGGGTCCGGGTGCGTTTTCGGGTGCGGCCCCGGTGGGGGCTGGCCGCGCAGTTCCCCGCGCCCCTGAATGGGGCGTGTGTTTTCGCGTGCGGCTCCGGTGGGGGCCGTTCGCGCAGTTCCCCGCGCCCCCAAAGGGGCGCCTGGTTGGCGCCGGTTGCGCATTCAGGGGCGCGGGGAACGGCGCAGTCTTTTGGTTTTTGGGGGCGCGGGGAACGGCGCAGTCCTTTGTCTTTTAGGGGCGCGGGGAACTGCGCGGCCAGCCACTACGCGCCCGCAGGCGACGATGCGCACGGGCGCGCCCCCGTCACCGCGCAAGTGAGAGGACGAGCAGGCCGGCAGCGGCGGCGAGGCCTGCCGTTCCGAGCGCGAACGTCAGGAGCAGCCGCCGCCGCAACCCGCCGTACACCTCCTCGTACTCACCCCGCAATTCCACCCCACGCAAAGCCGTCCGCCTCCAGGAAGCCCGCGCAAGCCCCACGTACTCCTCGACGAACCGCTCCTCCACCTCCACCCGTTGCCCATCGGTGAGCCACCCGAACTGCCGGGCGAAACGCGCAGCCACAAGCCGCCCGTCACCAAGCGTCGCCTCGACCAGCAGATGCCCCTCCACCTCGGCGATCAGCGCCCCCGCATCGACCGCCCGGTCATCCATCGCGGTCACCGAAGAGCCCCCTCGATCCCGGGATGGTGGAGATCGAAGGACGGCGACTCGGAACGAATACGCGGCAGCACGACGAAGTTGTGCCGCGGCGGCGGGCAGGACGTGGCCCACTCCAGCGAGCGGCCGTACCCCCACGGGTCGTCGACCTCCACCTTCTCGCCGTACTTCGCCGTCTTCCAGACGTTGTAGAAGAACGGCAGCAGTGACAGCCCGAGGACGAAGGAGAAGACAGTGGAGACCGTGTTGAGGAACGTGAGTCCTTCCACGGCCAGATAGTCGGGAATCCGGCGCTGCATTCCGTTCGTGCCCAGCCAGTGCTGGACGAGGAACGTCCCGTGGAAGCCGATGAACAGCGTCCAGAAGGTGATCTTGCCGAGGCGTTCGTCGAGCATCTTGCCGGTGAACTTCGGCCACCAGAAGTGGAAGCCGGAGAACATCGCGAACACGACCGTGCCGAACACCACGTAGTGGAAGTGCGCCACCACGAAGTACGAGTCCGAGACGTGGAAGTCCATCGGCGGCGACGCCAGGATGACACCGGTCAGACCACCGAAGGTGAAGGTGATCAGGAAGCCGGTGGCCCACAGCATCGGGGTCTCGAAACTCAGTGACCCCTTCCACATGGTGCCGATCCAGTTGAAGAACTTCACGCCGGTCGGTACGGCGATGAGGAACGTCATGAAGGAGAAGAACGGCAGCAGCACACCGCCGGTGACGTACATGTGGTGCGCCCACACCGTCACGGACAGGCCCGCGATGGCGATGGTCGCGCCGATCAGGCCCATGTAGCCGAACATCGGCTTGCGGGAGAAGACCGGGATGACCTCGGAGATGATGCCGAAGAACGGCAGCGCGATGATGTACACCTCTGGATGGCCGAAGAACCAGAAGAGGTGTTGCCACAGCAGCGCTCCGCCGTTGGCCGAGTCGAA
>NZ_JBVJLW010000021.1:0-170512 GCF_055584525.1 Streptomyces sp. NPDC102514 | reverse complement strand
GCCGAAACAACTCCCACAACTCATCCGAGACCAGATGCTCAGCAAGACTCGTCATACCAACACAACGACAACCCCCACCAAAGGAAACGTCGCCTAAGAGTAAAAGTAAAAAATGTCTGATCAGAGGTTGAGATTTCGCCATCGTGCGCGTTGCCCGCCGTTCCTGTGCGCGAAGCGCGTTGTCATGCGTGCCGGTCGCCTTCGGCTGCCGCCCGTGCGCGGCCCGGCGCACGGGGACGGCCGTGTGGGCGGTGCGGTACACGCCGCGATGGGAACGGGTGTGTGTCCGGCACGGGCGGTGGCTCCTGGACGCGGACGCCGACCAGCCTCTCGAGTATCTGGACGTGCGCGGCCTGCCCGAGGTGGCCGCGGCCCAACGGCGGTGGGTCGGGGTGGCGCGGCGGGCAGCACGGGCCGGAGTCGAGCCGGAGTGGGAGACGGCGCTGTCCGAGGTCGATGAGGACTGGAACCCGGGGTGGCCGGCGGACTGGCAGCGCCATTACGCGGCTGTGCGGGAAATGCTGGCAGAGGAGAGCGTGCCCGTCTATGTCGAGCCCGGGGTGACCGCTTTCACAATCTCGTTGACCGAGTGGATTCCTCCCTCAGATGGGGCTGAAGTCGCAGGCGCAGAGCGGGTTCGGGCAGCAGAGGCGGAACTTGAGGGCGCGTTACGCCGGGGGCAGGGTCCCCAGGACCAAGGTTCAGCAGCACGACTCGAACTTGCCGACCTTTGGAGCGTCACGCACGCACGCCTCAACCATTATCACGGTATCGCCCTTGCCCAGGCCGCCAAGTCGTTCCGGAATGCTCAGATTGCGAGTGGTCTCGGTTTTGCCCTGCTAGTGGTCTTCATGCTCATCGCGGTCAATGCAAGTACAACCGCTGGCAGCGTTGTCTCTGGCGGTCTCGGAGCTGTCTCTGCAGCCCTCTCCGGCTATGTAAGTCGTACGTTTGTGCGCTCGCAGGAGGCCGTCGCTGGCCACCTGCGCGCATACTTTGATCAGCCGTTGGAGATGAGCCGCTTCCTCGCAGCTGAGCGCCTTATCGCGGACTCGCAAATCAGTGACACCCAGCGTGCCGAGGTTGTGACCGCCCTCGTACAGGCCATGGTTGCTCCGCCAATGCCCCCACCTCTTCAAGACCCTCCCAAGAGCTAGGACACAAGCGGCTTCACGCCCAGAGAGCGTCCTGCGAAGCCTTGCGCCTGGTTCAGAACCACGTTGCCCAGGCGGTCACCGCGGCTGCCGCCGCGACGGCTACCAAGGCGGCCCACCCAACCAGCGTCCGCAGGAAGGTCCGCTGTGCCGTTCCGCTGATCTCGGCACGTGCTGATCCGCGTCGGTGCGCGACTGCGACCGGCGCGGTGACCGTCACGGAGGAGTTGTCGCCTGTGACGATGTTGATGTTCTGGAGTGCTTGGGCGACCTGGTCCGGTGTCGGGTCCTGCTGGCCGTCCGGCATGGCGGCCCGCAGTTCCCCGACCAGCTGGACCAGCCGGGTACGGACCTGGTCCAGGACCCCCTCCATGGCCGACGGGTGGACAGCCCAGTACAGCCTGAGCACCTGCCGGGAGGAGTTCTGGCTCATGAACACGGCTACTTCGGCAGCCAGGGCCGGGGCGAGTTGTATCGTCTGGCCTGGTTGCCGGGTGATGAGCGACTCGATCTGGCCGACACTCTGCCCGAGGCGGAGTACGCCGCCCAGGCTTTCACGGGCGAAATCGGGCAGGTCGAACGTGCTGACCGGCTGTCTCTCGAACTGGAACCTCCCTTGGAGGCCGTCCATCACCAAGGGTGCCGAGATTCTGCGGTAGTCAGGGGTCGGTACGTCCGTGCCCTCGTAGCCCTGGAGTTCCCGAAGTGCCCAGGTGCGTAGCGGTTCGGAGTGGGCGTGCCCTCCCAGGGCAATGACCTGACGCAGGATCGGGGCGAGCGGGCGGCTCTCGTCGAGGACGTCGTCCTCCAGCCGGTCCAGGCGGCTTCGGCGGAGTCTCACTTCGCGACGATGACGCCGGCGATCGCCGCCACTGCCGCGACGGCGGTCCAGATGACCGAGGTCCGGTGCCACCAGGGCTGAGGAGTCGCGGGCGCGGGTTCGTTGACGTTGGCGCTTGCGGTACCGCCGCGGTCCGCCTTCGCGTGTGGCGCGGAGATGTGGAAGGTGGAACCGTCGCCTCCCGTGATGTTGAGGGCCTGCTGCGCGGCCGAGTCGATCTGGTTGGGGTCGGGGTTCTGCTGGCCGGCGGGCATGGCTGCCCTCACTTCCGCGACGAATTGGGTCAGACGGGTTCTGACGTGATCAAGGACGCCCTCAAGGCTCGGTTTGGCGATCGCCCAGTTCAGGGCTGTGAATTCAGTGGAGTCGTTGCCGCTCTGCTGCTGCCACTCCGTCATTTCCAGGACGTACTCGGCTGATCCGGGCGGGCTGAGACGGATCATGCTGTCGCTGATGGCAACCAGACCTTCCAACTCCCGGACCCCTTGCCGGATCGGTGCGCTCTCCCCGATGCCGCGCTCACGAGCCCTTTCGGGCAGTTGGACCACGCTGATCCGCCGTTTGTTGCCCTGGACGATCTGGCCCGGCAGGTGAAGAGTCAACTCCACTTCGAGCGCAGCCGGTACCTTCCGGTGCGCGGGCATCTCATCGCCCGCTGAGTACCCCTCCAGTTCCTTCAGTGCCCAGGCGCGCAGTTCTTCATGGTGGGCGTAGCCGGCCAGCATGAGGCACTGCCGGAGGGCAGAGGCGAGAGAGGCAGTGTCGTCCAGGACGGCGCGCTCAAGCTGCTCCAGACCCCGGACATCGAAGGTCGTCACGCCACCCAGTCTGCCCTGTCCCACTGACAACCCGGCCACCCTCGTCCCGCCGGGCCCGGGGATGGCTGACCTCCCCGGGCCCGCGGTGCCCGAGGCGGATCGGCCTCCGCTTCCGCCCGGCCATCTCTCACCGCGCCGCCACGGTCACAAGCAAGCCGCTCCAACGGGTCCGCGACCCCTTTGGCCGTCGTGGCGATGAGCCAGCAGCAGGGGCGCCTGGGGACGCGGCTCTGACGGCGTTGAACCGAGAACCCCACCCACTATCTATTGCACACGTAATGGATAAGTGCAGGTCAGAGCGTGTTTTAGGGAAAAATCCTGTGTCACACTGAATGGCCGTCAGCACACTCCACTGCTGCACGCGGCTTCGTTCGCGTGTCCTGAACCCCCTGAAGGACTTCCGTACCCAGCCGTCCGATGCGCGAGCCGAACGTCACGGCCCTGGTGAGCTTGCTGGCCGTGCTGGTGATCCTCTCGATCAGCGGCTTCGCGATGTACGTGGCCTACCAGCACCCCGCACTCGCACCACCGCTGGCCGTCGCGACCGGGGTATGCGCCGCACTGCTCGCCGCTGTCGGCCTCACCCGACACTGACCGGAGTTCCCGGCTCAGCCTCTCCCCCGCGGGACAAGGCCGGGGTGAAGTGGCGGGGCGGGTGGCGCCTCGGGTTCGGCAACCTGGTACCAGCCGAGGGCGTGCATGGTCTCGGTCTCCCAGTCCTCGAACAGCTTAGGCAGGATCGTGGTGTCCCGGTCGGGGTCGCGGTGCCAGTCGATGAACGCGCGGGCTGCAGGGCGGCCGGCGTCGCAGGCCTCGCGTCACCGGGAGACTGGGCCGAACCGGGCCAAGGACCTGATGATGCATCGGAATGGATGGCAGTCGAGCAGTACATGGGTCTCTTCGAGCGCATTGAGGTGCTGATTGAGGGGGCGTTCTGGATGCTCACCTCACGAACTGTCTGTACGGCTACCGGGTGCGCAACATCGTCGCTAACGAGCGCATCCGCACCAAGCTCCTCATCGAAGGTGCGGCTGGCTGGCAAGACTTCCTCTCCCTTGTGCACCGTCTAAAAAGGACGGACGCGTCTTTCCTCCACTCCCCCAAGCTTGGATCTGAAGCTGGTCGTTGTCCTCGTGGCGTTCGGCCGCAGGGGTGCCTCCACGAGCAGTTTCGGGATCTGCACCCGATGTCAGCCGCACCCTCGGTCGTGGGTGCGCATTCCTGCAGCGGAGCACCGGGAGCGGTCGATGACGGTTGAGGAGCTCGTAACGGCTCTGGTCGGTGGCGGGTCGTACCGTCACGGTACGCGCGCGGGTGGCCGTGGATGCAGACATGGACGGAGCTCCTTCTGCTGGGTGCGCAGGGAGCGGGCGACGGCTTGGGCTTGCTTGCGCTCGTAGTCTCGGCTAGTCACGATCTTGCCCTTCTCGTGTGAGATCGTCCCCCTCCGTTTCCGGATCTGTGCCGCTTCGGACTTCAGGATGCGAGATGGGCAGCAGGCGGAACTGTTGCTGGTGCGTGCTGTCGTACGGCACTGCGGTATTGGCCTTCATGCGGCTGTGGTCGCTGATAAGGAGCATTTCGATGACCCGCGCTGCGGTCCGCAGGTCGTCCTCCGTCGTCCCTTCCTGAATGGCTGGCGGCGAATGGATGGTTCCGTCGCTGTCTCGGTCTACGTAGAAGCCCCGTTGCTTGGCAGCGTTGGCTTCACGGGCGGCGATCTCCGCTTCCTCCTCTCGTTGTTTGGAGGCTTCTTCCCACGCCTCGTAGTCCGTCCCCAGATCGCGCATGCCGCTGTAGTCACCCCAGAACTCGGCAAGTTCGTCGCCGAAGACGATGGCCTGGAGGTACTTCTTCGTGTGGCTTCGCCCGTGCTGGGCCAGAGCATCCACCGTGTGTGGCGTTTCATCTCCCATGCTCCAGGCGTCCTGGAAGACGTCGTAGATCCAAAGCGCCTTGCCGAGTTCTTCCTGTGCCAGAACAGTGAGAGATCGCGCCCGCCCGTATGACCCAGCCGATAGCAAGGTGTGCGCATCAGCCATCAGTGAGGAGGCATTGTCCATAAGTGCCTTCCAAAACTCGCGTGCCTCCCCCGGGACCATTTCGGTCATTGCGTTTCCCTTTTCAGTAGTCCAGGTCCAGGTAGTCGATGTCGTTGATTTCGACCTCGGACAGCCCCAGGGCGCGGCCACCGCCGTCCTGGAAATAGATGTCCTTGAACCCTTCGGCGATGATCTGGCGCATCTCCTGGTCGCCGGCCCCGGCATCGCGGGCGTCGAAGAGGCGCTGCGCGTAGGCCGGGGGGAGGTGGACGGTGAGGCGGCGGAAGCGTCCGTCGTCGGTGGTGCCGATGGGGGCGGTGTAGCCGAAGCGGGCCCGGGTCTCCACGGTGATCCCGCCGGAGGTGGCGGCCTGGCGCTGGCGGCGTTTGCGTACCCGCGGCTGCCAGCGGTCCCGTACCGCGTCGTCGATCTTTGTGCTGATGTGTTTCGGCGGGTTCTTGCGGGCACCGCGCCGGTAGCGGTTCACCGAGTCGGCAGTGATCCCCAACTCCTGCGCGACCGCCTTCGCGCTGCCCAACTGCTTGATCAGGTAACCGATCCGGCTTTTGAGTGTCGTCGGCGGCTGGCGGGTGAAGCTCTCGCGGTCGGCGCGTTCGATCGCGTCGTCGATCTCTCCGGCCACGGTTCTACTCGCCTTCGTCCAGGACGGCGTCGCCGCCCTTGATGTGCCGGGCAGGGTTGAGGCCCTGTTCCATCAGGTCGACCGCCCACGCCATCTCCTGGACGCCTTCCAGCTTCGCCAGCCCCGGCGTGGGCCCCAAACGGAATCCACCGGGCCGCGGCTTGCCCGAATCGTCGTACGGCAGGAAGTCCAGCGGGCTGCGGCCCGGGCTGGGGTAGACGACGCAGTCGGACAGCACCGCGAGGGGATACAGGCCAGTCAGCTTGACCATGTTGGTGAGCTTGCGGTGCATGTTCACCCGCGCCTTGGAGATGACGGCGGCGCGGATGTCGGGGCGCCAGGTCGGGCGTTCCAGGGCCGGCCAGCGTTCACCCTGTTGGTAGGCCTTTCCCTGCGGCCGCTCACGCAGCTTGCCCACCCCGCCCTTCACGGTCGCCTTGATGGCCGTGAGAACGGCGGCCATCGCCGGGTCGGTGTCCTTGTGGTGTTCCATCGCGGCGAGGAACGTCTCGTCGTCGAGGTCTTTGGTGACGCCGAGGTCGGCGAGGGTGTCGACGTAGGCGGTCTTGAGCCGGTCGTGCCACGGGTCCAGGTAGGCGCCGGTCTCGCGGCGCAGGTACGCCTCCAGGGGCTGAACGTGGTGGCCGCGTTCCTGGGCGTAGGCGACGGTGTGGGTCTGGTACCAGGCCGGACCGGTCGGGCGCTCGCCGGTGGGGGTGAACGGGGAGGGCAGGCGCGGGTCCAGTTCGATGTGGGAGAGGTCGACGAGCCAGCTCCCGGGGATCTTCGGGTTGAACTGCGGGCCCACGAAGTGGTCGGGCGCGCTGAGCCCGACGGTGAGGCGGGCCGCGGCGGCGAGGAACGCGGTGTTGAGGTCGAGGCCGACCGCCCACGGCAGGGCCGCCTCCTCCCCCGTGAGCTGGTCGACGTCGCGCACCCACTGGTACGCCTCCTCGTCCAGGAAGCCGCCCGTCCAGCCGGAGTTGACGACGACGGGGTGTTCGGCGGTGGCTTCCGGCGGCGCCGGGTCAACCGGCTCAGTCCCCAGCGAGCCGGGGTTGTAGCCGGACACCCAATTCCCGGTACCCGGATCCTGGACCGCCTTCGTGGGCGGGCGCAGCGCCGTCATCAGTTCCAAGCCCGAGACGGCCGTGCTGCCGCGCGGGGTGATGACCCGGGTCGCGTACACCCCCAGGACGCGGGCGACGTCGGCCGGCTCCATCTCCGTGACGCCGGGCCAGGAGCGATCGTCAAGGGCGTCCCAGGACAGGATCGCGAACTGCACGCACTGCCGCTCGCGGCCCTGGGCCTTGCGGTAGATCCGCGCCCACGGCCCGAAACCGCGCTGCGTGAGCTGCCACTTCGCTTTCATGACCTGTTTGACGACCGGGTGATCGGCGGGCAGGCGCAGGGAGCGGCGCTGCTCGTGGCCCTCCAGGCGCTCGGGCAGTCCCAGTTTCACCGCGGCGGCTGCGGTGAGGACGATCAGCGGGTCGGAGTCCTTGCCGTACCGGTTCAGCTTCGGCGCGCCGAGGCCGGACTCGCGCAGCGTCCACTCCACCAACTCAGGGATCGTGGTGGCCGGGCAGTCCAGCATGATCCCGTTCACGCCGTACGCGGAGCCGTCACCGTCCAGCACCGCGAGCGGGCCATGCGGGAACCGCGGATCGGCCGGAGACGCTGCCGCCTTCCGCGGGACCGGACGCCGCGACATCGCCGGACGAACGGGACGCGTCGGTGCGATCAGCTCGGCGGGCTCCGCGTCGGGCGCCACCGGGTTGGCAGACGTCTCCGCTACTTCCGGCTGCGGCACCGTCGTCGGGGCGGAGATGATCTCGGGAAGTGGGGGTGGTGTGCGGTGCGCAGGCGCCTCCGGCTCCGTCGGTGCCGAAGGCGGGGATCCCGCTCGTTGGAAGGCTCCCCCGCCGGCGAGGGGTACGGCCGGTGCGGGGTAGCGGTGGGCAAGGCCTTCGAGGAGGCGGCGGTAGGCCTCCAGACGCTCGCCCTTGGGTTCGGCACGGCCGGCTTCCCAGGCGGCGATACTCGGCACGCGCACCCCCAGGGCCTGGGCGACGGCGGCCTGGGTGAGGCCGGCCGTCTCCCGCAGCCGGGCCCGTTCGGCCGGAACGGGCAGCACGGTGCCGTCGTCGACGGCGGCCAGCAGAGAGTCGATCGCGGTGAACAACTGCGGGTGCTGGTCCGTCATCTGGGGTTCTTCCTTGTTCACCGCACCCCCTGGCGGATCTCTTCGAGCCGTGTCATCAGCCGCTGATAACGCTGCGAAGCGGCCTGCGAGGAGTTCAGGCCCTGATGCTGGGCGATCTGCCGCCAGTCCATCCCCCGGCGCCGGGCTTCGATCACGACCTGCGTCTCCAACCGGTCCAACTCCTCACGCAGACCCTCGAACAGACTCAGCGCGGCGCCCACATCATCCGGGAGCACGCCCGGCTCCCGGCCGTGCTCGTTCTGCATGCCGGCGGCACCCAGCAACCGGCCCACCAAGGAAGCATCCCGCTCGACACGACGCGCGGCCGTGGTCTCGTCTTCAGGAGGAGGGACCGCAAATGCGGCGAGGCGTTCGCGAGCCTGCCGAGGGATGTCACGTGCCATCCCGCTACCGTATCGCAGTCGGGTAACTGAACAACGATCCATTGTTTGGTTGTCATTCGATTGCCGATAGGGAACTGTCTGTTCTTCCGGGTTCTTCGTGGGGTGCTGAGCCTGCGTCAGGACTCGTTCTGTGCTCCAACCGCCGTTTGCGCGTGGCTGATCCGCGCAGGGAGCGATCGGTCGCATTTCGGCAAGATCCCCGGCCGGCGGCCTCGGCTGCCCGAAGCTCGCTCCAGGACGGCTTGTTGCGGAAAGGGCCGTCCCGTCGCCCGGGCAGGTGCGGCAGGTTCTGGTTCTGCCGTCGGCGACACGAAGCCTCCTCCCCGGGCAGAGCCTTCACCGTTTGAGGTCCAGCCAGCACAATCATGGAGATGGCCGGCAGCGCTTCGGGGGAGCATGGTGCCGAATAGAGATGCCGTTCGAAGATGGTGGGGGTCGCCACCGGCACGGGCCATGCTGTTGGTGCTCCTCGCGACCCTGATCTTCAACATCTTGGTCTACTTCGCCCAGGTCAATTCTCGTTCCGATGCGTTCGTCGATCACGACTACCGCCTCTGGGCGGCTACCGCGGCTCTCTCGTGCGCCCTGTGGGTTGTCGTACTCGCCGTGGGAATCACAGCAGTCCGCGCACTTCCTGCATCATGGCAGCGGGGGCGGGGATGGTGGCTGACGTCGCTCGCGTCGTACACCACGCTGATGCTGGCGGCCGGCACAGTGCTCGACCGGGTCAGTCGCGGCACCTCTTTCGAGGTGCCGATCCGGCACTTTCCGGTGGTTGTCACCGTTCTCACGGGGGCGGCTGCGACGGCTGCGGCTCCATGGATCCTTTCCGCCTGGTTGGCCCAGGAGACGGTGAAGGGAGCGATGGCGGAAGGGGTGCTTCCGGCCGGCGCCTCCGATCCTCCCGCCACGGCCGCTGCCGTCACGAGCATTCTGGCTGTGTGGCGGATCATCGAAAGAGGCGGACTCGCTCTCTCGCTCATCGTGTCGACGTCCGTTTTCGACACTGGCGCCCTACGCCTTGCTCTGATCGGTTCCGGTGTTGTCGAGCCGAGCCGTTTCCCTCCTGTTTTCGTCCTGGCGTACGGCGCCTTCGTCACCTCCGTCCTCACAGCGATTCTGCTGCCTCTGGTCTTCTCCTGGCGGGCCTGGGCGTTCACAGTCGTCGAGCAGGCACTGCCCCTGCCCGGTTCGGGAGTTCTCAATGAGGAGCTGACGGCGGCGCGGGCACGGCTGGAGGAACAGCTCCACATCGACGCCGGGTTCCTGAGAAACCCGATCACGATCCTGAGCGTTCTGTCCCCGTTTGTTACCGCTGTGGCTACCACCCTGGTGCCTACCTGAGAACAGGCGCGCCAGGACAGCACGGCACAGGCCAGGGAAACGCCGTACGAAGCGCATGCCGACAGACCAGCGGCGGGAGCCGGACGCCACTCGCCGACCGGCGCGGCAGGGGGACTGCCGGCATGTGCATCGCCGAGGGAGGACCGAAGGGATTCGTGATGTACACGCGCATGGCCTGTGCCGCCTCCCGCTCCCGTGCGAGGCGGCTGGCCCGCACTCGCGGGCACCGGCGCCTCGGTGCCTCAGGCCGCTCAGCCGTGTATGCGCACGACGGAACCCGCCCCTGCACCAGGTTCTGTTGCGTGCGCTGCGCTCCCCCGCCGACCGGTGCACCCCCGGGACCGCGGTGGCGGCCGCACGGGGACCGTGACATCCGGTGACGGGCAGCACGCCGGCCGTTGTCGCCCCGCGGGGCCGGCCGGCCGCGGCGGCAACGGATGCGTTGTGCCGAGGGCTATTCGGCGGCGGCCGTCAGTTGGGCCAGGGCGGAGCCCGTGCTGTGTTTGCGTACGTGCAGGCGGTGGGTGATGCGGCGGCGGAGTTCGGGGACGTGGCTGATCAGGCCGACGGTGCGGTCGTGGGCGCGCAGGGAGTCCAGGACGTCGAGGACCTGGTGGAGGGTGTCTTCGTCGAGGGTGCCGAAGCCTTCGTCGATGAAGAGGGTGTCCAGGGCGCGGCCGCCGGATTCCGCGGTGACGATGTCGGCCAGGCCCAGGGCGAGGGCGAGGGAGGCGAAGAAGGATTCGCCTCCGGAGAGGGTGTCGGTGTCGCGGTCCCGGCCGGTCCAGGCGTCGAGGATTTTCAGGCCCAGGCCGGAGCGGGCGCCGCGGGCGGCCCGGGCGTCGGTGTGCGCGAGGGTGTAGCGGTGGTCGGACATGCGCAGCAGACGGGTGTTGGCGGCGGCTACGACGTCTTCGAGACGGGCGGTCAGGACGTAGGCCTCCAGCTGCATGCGCAATTGGTTGCTGGGTGAGGTGCCGTTGAGGAGGCCGTGCAGGTGGTCGACGGTGCGGTAGGTGTGCTCGAGGGGCTGGAGGCGCTGGAGGCGGGCGTCGAGTTGGGTGTGGAGGTCGGTGAGGGCGCGTGTGCGGTCGGCGGCCTGAGCGGCGAGGGCGGCGGCTCGGGTGTGGTGGGAGGTGGCGGTGTCGAGTTGGGCGGTGGCTTCGTCGGTGTCGGCCGGGGGCTGGGCGGCGGCTGTGCGGAGATCGGGCTCGTCCAGACGAGCGGTCAGGACGGCGCGCTGCTGCTGCCACTGGGTGATCTCGGTGTCGAGGGTGTGGAGTTGCTCGTCGGTGAGCAGGGCGTGTGAGGCGGCGTCGAGGGAGGCGAAGCCGGCTGCGTGGGCGGCTTGGGTCGCGGTGCCGGCTGCGTGACGGTGTTCTTCGGCGGTGCGGGCAGTGGCGTTGGCGCCGGTGGCCGCGGTCTCGAGGGCGTCGGCGTTGCGGGTGAGCTGGGTGATGCGGTCGGTGAGGGTGGGGGCGTCAGCGCGGGCTGCGGCCAGTCGCTGGCCGAGGTGGTGGCGTTGGGTGTCGAGGCTGTCGTAGGCGGTGTGGGCGGCGGCGAGCCGGGTGGCGGTGTCGGCATGGGTGGTGCTCTTTTCGGTGGATTCCCGCTCCAGGGAATGGAGTTGTTCGTCGGCCGGTGCGGTGTCGGATGCGCGGGCGAGGGCGTCGCTGAGGCGCTGGGTGAGGTGCTCGTGGTCGGCGCTCAGGTCGGCGACGGGTGTGTCTCCGCCGGCTTGGCCGCGGGCGGTGGCTGCCTGTTCGCCGAGTTGGCGCAGCACTTCTTCGACGGCTTTCTGTTGTTCCTGTGCGCGGGTGTAGTGGTGTTCGGCTTGTTGTTCGTCGACGGCCGTGGGCTGGTCGGGGTGGGGTGCTGCGGGGGCGGGGTGGGTGGGTGAGCCGCAGACGGGGCAGGCTTCGCCGTCGGTGAGGCGGCCGGCGAGTTCGGCAGCCATGCCGTCGGTGCGGCGGCGCCGGATGTCGAGGTAGATGCGGCCGGCTTCCTCGGTGGCAGATCGGGCCTGGTTCAGGCTCTCCTGGGTGTCGTGGACCTGTTGTTGGCAGGTGTCGCGGTGGCGGGCGGCTTCCAGCTGGGCTGTCAGGGTGGTGAGGGCGGTGGAGAGTTCACGCCCTTCGTCCTGTGCGGTGCGGGCTGTTTCCAGGCGGGTGAGGAGGGCGCTGCGGCGTGTGGGGGCGTCCTTGAGCCAGGCGTCGGCGTCGTTCAGGTCGTCCTCGAGCTGCCGGCGTTCGGAGTCCAGTTTCTGCAGGTCGGCCAGGTGCTGCTGGAGGGTGGTCTCGTCGGGCAGCAGGGCGCGCAGCGCGCCGATGTCGGCGCGCAGGCGTTGCCCGGTGGTGGTGAGCTGTTGGGCGTCGAGGGCCCGGTGTGCGGGGAGCAGGAGGCTGCGGGCGGTGCTCTCCTCGTCCTGCGCTCGGGTGTGCTGGGTGGCGGTGGTGGCCGCTGCGTGGAGCAGGGGGGCCAGTTTCTGGGCAGTGCGGGCGTGGTGGCGGCGTTCGGTCAGCTCGTTGTGCCGGTCGGTTTGTGTGTCGAGCAGGTCGAGTTCCCGGCGGACGGTGCGGTGGGTGTCCTGGCGGTCTGCGAGTGCGCGTACGGCGCGTTCGTGGTCGCGGAAGGTGGTCAGTTCGCGGTGGGCGTGTTCGGCGGCCGTGGCTGTTTTCTGTTCGTACTGTGCTGCTTTGGTGTGCAGGATGGTCGCCCAGGTGCGGGCCGGTTCGGTGAGGGTGGCGGGGTCGTCGGCGCGTGGGGCGTTGTGGGCGGGGTCGAGGTCGTCACCGGCGGCCTGCTGGATGCGTTCGGCCAGTCGCAGGACGTCGGCGCGGGCTTCGTCGCGGGTCTTGGCGACAGTCGTTTTGCGGTCGGCCAGCCACTCTTCGATGGAGGCGAAGCGGCCGGTGCCGAACAGCCGGCCGAGGAGGTCCTTGCGGTCCAGAGCGTCGGCGCGCAGGAATTTGGTGAACTCGTTCTGGGGCAGCAGGACGACTTGGCAGAACTGCTGGCGGCTCATGCCCAGCAGCAGCTCGATCTCGTCTGCGGCTTCCTGGTGGGACTTGCTGACCGGTTCCCAGCGGCCCGGTGTCCCGGTGTCCCGGGCCCATTCACTCAGGTGGGTCTCGGCCTTTTGCAGGGTGGTGCCTGCGCCGTATTTCTTGGGCCGGTGCTGGGCGGGGACGCGCCGGATGGACAGGCGTTTGCCGGCGAGGGTGACCTCCAGCGTGACTTCGGTCAGCAGGTCGGCGGGGGCGTGGTCGCTGCGCAGGCGCTGGTTGCGGTCGCCGGGCGGTTTTCCGTAGAGGGCGAAGCAGATCGCGGCGAACACGGTGCTCTTGCCGGCGCCGGTGTCGCCGTGCAGGAGGAAGAGGCCGTCGGTGGTCAGGGAGTCGAAGTCGACGGTGTGCCGGCCGGCGAACGGGCCGAAGGCCTGCAGGTGCAGGGTGTGCAGGCGCATGTCAGACCGTTTCCTTCTCCTGGGCGTGGGCGCGGGCGCGCAGGTCGTCGACGGCTTCCTGCAGCAGGTCTGCTTCTTCCTCGGTGGGCTGGGTGCCGCGGACGGTGGTGATGAAGTCGTGGGTGATGTCGAGGTCACCGCGGCCGTGGAGGCGTTCGCGGTAGGTGGGGGTGTCGGTGCTCTGCCCGGGGATGGCAGCCGGGATGTGCTCCAGGTGCAGGGTGTGGGGGAAGCGTTGCCGCAGGCGTGCCATCGGCTCGTAGGGGCGGGCGGTGTCGGTGAGGGTGACGTGCAGCCAGGTGGTGGTGAGGCTGTCGTGGGCGGGGTCGGTCAGCAGGTCCTCGAGGCGGCCCGTCAGCCTGGCCAGCGGCAGCTTGAGTTCCTTGGGCAGGTCGGTGCGGGTGACCGCGGGCGCTGCGTGTGGGGGCAGATCGATGAGGGTCAGGGACTTGGTGCGGCCGGTCTCGGAGAAGGAGTAGGCCAGCGGGGAGCCGCTGTAGTGGATACGGTCGTTGACCCGCTGGGCGCCGTGCAGGTGTCCCAGGGCGGTGTAGTCGATGCCGTCGAAGACACCGGCTCCGGCGTGGGCGACGCCGCCTACGCTGATGTCGCGTTCGCTGGCGCATCCTGACGCGCCGGTGACGAAGGCGTGGGCCAGGACGACGGAGCGGGTGCCGGCCGGGCGGGTGGCGAGGTCGGCACGGATACGGTCGAGGGCAGAGGTGAGTACTGCCTGGTGGGAGGCTTCTTCGGCTTCCAGCTGGGTGCGGGCCAGGGCGGGTTCGAGGTAGGGCACGCCGTAGACGGCGACGGGGCCGTGCGTGTCCTGGAGCAGGACGGGAGCGGCGGCGTGGGCAGGGTCGGTGCGCAGGTGGACTCCGGCTTTGGACAGCAGGCCCGCACCGACGCCGAGGCGGTGTGCGGAATCGTGGTTCCCGCTGATCGCGATGGTGGGAATGCCGAGGTCGGCGAGCTGTTCGAGGGCGTGGTTGAACAGCCTCACCGCGTCCAGGCTCGGAATGGCCCGGTCGTAGATGTCGCCTGCCAGCAGCAGTGCGTCGGCGTGTTCGGAGCGGGCGGTGGCGCAGATGTGGTCGATGACCTTGCGCTGGATCGTGGTCAAGTCTTCCCCGTGGAACCGGCGGCCCAGATGCCAGTCCGAGGTGTGCAGAAACCTCATGCGCACAGACCGTAACCATTGCACCACCAGGTGCAGGCCGTTTTCCCGATAATCACTCGCTGGGGTGGCGTAGGGGCAGGCCGGGAACGGTTTCTCACTGGGCTCTGCCGGGCCGGCGAACCGTCACCGGACGAGGCGCGGTGGCAGAGGGCGAGACCAGGGCTGCCAACGCGCCCTGGAGAGTGGTGTTTTCGGGAGTGGCCCACGGCGAAGCTGCCACCCGCTACGGTCTGCATCACCCTGACACCCTGCATGCGAAGGATTGTTTCTGTGGGTGCTTTCGACCTGCGCGCGGTCGCCGATGCGCTGCGCCCACTGGCCTCCCGGCACGGATTGCAACTGATCTGCGCGACCGTGGGCGACGGCGACGGGCTGCGCGCCACCCTTGGTACAAGCAGCTACGACGCGGACGGCGTCGGACGGCTGGCCGCGGCCTGTGGAGCCCGCATCCTGTACTGGGACCTCGACCGCTTCGACGCGCAGGAGTTCGCCTTCTCCCCCGGCGGACAGGACGACTCACAGGACGAGACCGAAACGGTACTCGTGGCGCGCGGGTTCACCGATATCGACGTGCCGGCCGGCTTGCGTAAGCGGGCCGATACCTTGCGGGCGGCCGCGCAGCGCCGTGACGGCGAGGTGGAAGCCGTGCGGATGGCTTTCGTTGTCGAGGGTGTCGTGCACGAATGGGAGATGTCCGCAGCCTGGGCGGGCGATCTGCACGCCCGGTGGGAGGACCTCAGCGACGCCATCGACGCCGCGCGTCCCGTGCTGCCGTCTGCGGAGGAGATCGATCCGCTGGAGGTGGAGCGGATGGCCGGTGTGCTGCGGGAGATGCCCGCCGTCATCTCGGCCGGCAGCTACAGCCAGCGCCGTGATGCAGCCGCCGAAGCATTCCCCGCTCCCGGTGGCGAGGACGACTGGCGCCACAGCCGTCTGATGCAGCAGGCTCTCAGCCTGGCGCAGCAGGGAATCGAACAGGATGCAGCCGCCGCCTACCGCACCATCGAGGACAGCCTGGACGACACTGCCGCCCGACTGCTCGAGCAAGGAGTCCTGGACGATGTCCACGATGCGCCGGCCCGCCGCATCGTCACCACGGATTTCCTGACCGGCCTCACCGGCGGACACCGGCCCAAGCCACGGACCATCACCCTGCTCCTGGGCCGCCCCGTCATCAAAGACTTCCTCGCCGAACAGAAAGCCGGCACCAAGCGGCAGAGCCAGCCCGCCCTGCCGCTCTAACCACACACAGCACCCAAAGCGTCCGGTGGCGGCGCCGGATCCGTCAGCATGCGAGAGACCGCGACCACGCATACAGCCTGAGGACATGGGAGAAAAGGCGTGCCATGCTCGTTCCCGGGAGACCGCGGGCGTCCGGGACCTGGCCGCATATCTCCGGCCATACAACCTGCAGGCCCGCTTCGCCGAGAGCGACTGCCAGCCCTGCCCGGACCGCACCCGGTGCACCTCATCCGCCACTCGCCCCCGCTCCGTCGCAGTCCTGCCGCGGGCACTGCACGAGATCCAGACGCACACCCGATCGACCAGCAGACCGCACAGCGGACGGGCCGGCATCGAGGCCGCCCTCTCGCAGAACGTACGAACTCACGGCCTGCACAGAAGCCGCCATCGAAATCTGCCCCGCACTCACGTGCAGCACGTCCTGACCACCACGGCCTACCACCTCAGCCCTCTCGCCGACTAGCACAACACCACCCCATCGGACCTCCCGGCATCGCACTTCCGAACCCTGTGCACCACAACCGGATTCACCAGCACCCACCCGTCCAAGATCACCAGCAGATCACGGCGTTGCGCCTGGGCGGCATGTTGCGCCCGGCCGTCCCGTATGGGGTCCAGGGGTCAAGGAACACTCCCGACTCCCGCCGGCGTCGAGTTGTCGCGTACCGCGCCGAGTCAGCCGCCGAACTCCTGCGCCTCATCGGCAGCCGGCCCCACGGCACCGATCTTCATCAGGCGGCTGGCGATGGCCCCTTCGTTTCGGCCGAACTCCTGTGCCAGTTGCGCAAGTAGCGTTCCCCGGGCGCAGCCGGCGGCAAGGTCCCTTTCCTCCTGGTCGGTCCAGGGCGTGTACGCATTGGGGTGGGCCTTGCGTTTCTCCTCCACCGTGTAGGCCTTGGGCTGCTTCGGTGGTGTCTTGGTGGGCTGGGTGGGCGCGAGGCCGGAAGGGCGGGAGCCGAGTTTGAGTCCGTAGAGCTTCCAGCGGATGGAATTCTCGCTCCGCCCTAGGTCAGAGGCCATGTGTTGGAGGCTGGTGCCTGCACGGTGGGCGTCCCGCAGATGCTGCTCGGCCTCGGTCGTCCACGCGGCCCCCGGGTGGGTGGCTTTCACGCTGACCGCCGTGGTGGCCGCGGGCTGGACGGGCTGGAGGCCGAGCTGTTCGGGGGTGGGGCAGGCACCTGCTGCGGCGGTGACGAGGCGGCCGATGTGGTTGAGGTCGCGCGGGTCCAGTTCGCCCGTGAGTTCGCCGTGGATGATGCCGTAGGACGAGCAGACCAGGATGGTCAGTTCCATCCTGCCGTCGTGTGCCTGTTGCGCGGTCAGGCAGTAGCGGCGATGCGGGTCGCCGAGTTCCAGCTTCACCTCGCGCATCGCCGGACGGGGGTGCGGCCGGGTCGGCGCAGTGCCGGGAGGAGGCTGGTACGCAGGGGCGAGCAGCTCGTGTACGCGCCAGGACGCCGGCACGCTCTGCCCGTTGTCGAGTCGGTAGGAGGCCTGGCTGGCCTCCACGTCGCAGGCTGCATAGAGGACGTGGAGTCTCTGGCCGGCGAACAGGCTGCTGTGTTCCTGGGGTCCGAGCGGGATGGTCAGGGTGCCTGCCCCGGGTACGGGTTCGAGGACGACGGCATCCGGGTCGCCGTGCCAGGAGCCGTCTTCGTCTCGGAAGGCGTAGATGAGGGTCAATATTAGGGTCCTTTCACGGGAAGACCGATCTGTCGGAGCGAGGTGCGCTCCTCGCCCCCGATCAACGGTCTGTGTCGTGCGCCGGGGCATGTGCCGCCGAGGTCGTGGCGCTCGCGCCCTGCAGGGCGAGGAGGCGGTCGAGGACTGCGTCGTGTTCCTGGTAGACGATGCGGCCGCCTGCGTTCAGAGCATGGCCCAGCTCTGTGCTGCTGTGGGCAGGTGGCAGTGCACCGATGGGGACGGCGGAGGGTGTGCTTCGCGTGGTGTGGACGATGATGGCGTCCATGGCCACGAGTTCGGCACCTTCTTGTGCTCCTGGTTGAACAGAACAGTCAGCCCTTTGGGCGCGTTGTCGTGCAGATTGATGGTGGCGCCGAGGTCACCCAGGAGCTGGTTGACGACGGCTGGGGCCTCGCTTTCCACGTCGCCCCATCCCGTCGCCCCACCACAAGCGATCGGCCGGCATGCACGAGACGGGGTGGACGTGGCCGTCACCAGTGGTGACCCAGACGCTGCGGGGCAGGCGGCCGAGGCACGTTCCGCACCGCCGGCCGAAGAGACAGCGGTGCGCAGAACCGACACTCCGTCGAACCACGAGATCGAAATCTTCGTCAAGAGCAAAACTCCTCGACCCCGCGGACGCTCCGGCCATGGCTCGCGTCGGCCTAGCACTGCGCGTAATCCTAGACCTGTAACCAGCGTGGCCATTCCAGCGCACTATGCGGAGGCTCTGCCCGACTACGCGAGCAGAGTTCACAACGGAAATTAGTCAGTTTTTTCTTTGAGGGCTTCGTCGACTGTGCGCGCCAGCTGCTCCGGAAGGTCGGCGCGAACCTTTTCACGCTCCTCCCTCCTGCCTTCTTCGCGAAAGCGCTCTGCGGTCTCAGGCGACACACTGGCCCGCATTCTTTCGCGGTCCTCCCGAACAGACTCCCTGACCAGCTTCCTCATAGCCCAGGGGAAAATGAAGCACAAGCCAATTACGAGAAGAAGTACAACTAGGGTGTTCAGAAATACCTTGGTGCCAGTGATGTAGTTCTCCGCACGGTCGATCAACAGAACCGCTACTGCAGCGATCAAATACACCCTCTTTTCGCGCATGAAGCGTGATACCGGGCGCAAGGAAAGAAGCTTCAAGGCCGCTCACTCTCTTGTGGAGTCGTTCGTGCCTCCTGTGACCTTGGAGGGAGCCGTACGGTTGCACGCGGCATCCGCATTCACCTCTTCGGGTGAATTGAAATATTGCTGCGCCGGAAGAGGTGCCCTTGAGTGTGAGAATTCTTCACTTGCGACTGTCCGGATCTTCATTTGCATACGGTCGGTGAGGGGTACCCCCCGGACACATGTCTTGGGAACATGTACGTAAGCGGGCTGCTATCGAGTCGGTGCGTGATGGCGGGCGAAGCGTGTTTGGCCTGGTCGTGGCCTGTAAGACGTCTCCGTTTGACAGTCCCTACAAGAACGGCGCCGGGTGCTGGAAGAGATCGATCCCGCACCAACCGGATCGGACCCGTCCTCGCGACAGGCTGCCGGAATCTTACGGCTGGAAAGAGCACGGCGTACCAGCGGTGATGTCGGCGAGCAGGGTGGGCGGGAGGTCTTCCTCGTGCACGGGTACGGCATGCTCCCGCATCACGGACACCAGGCTCGCGCCCCAAGGAGCATCCCAATCATGCAGGTGCAGGGTTTCGGTGCCTGTGGAGACAGCAATGCGGTAGTCGGCCGCGCTCATCCGCCAGGCGATCGCGTCCGGTGCGGCGGCAAGGAGAGCACACATGTGCGCCAGCCCGGCCTGGTCGAAGTCTGCGCGGACGGCAACGTTCCAGCCGGCGTCGGACAGCGCGCCGACGGCTTCGCATTCCAGGATGCCGGGCGGTTGCGCCGCAGGGCCGGAGCGGGTGTCGAAGCTGCCCGACGCGCCCTGGGCGCAGGAGCGGTCGGTCATGAGTGTGTCAGTGCGATCTCGTCCCACAGGGCCAGCCGGGCTTCGAGTGCCCTGCGTACCGTCGCGGCGCATTCCTGCCACTTGTTCTGGTCGTCGCCGCACAGGTCGATCAGCATCTGCATCGCCATGGGGGTGTGCTGCTCGCCGTCCACCTCGATGTGCCGTGCCAGGTAGTCCTTGAAGACGTCCAGGGTGCCGTCGCGGTCCTCGATCCCGACGACCTGCTCGAACATCTCCGGGATCAGGTCCTCGCGCCCGAACGCGAATGCCGCCGCCTGGCAGTGCACCGGGGCCGACTCGATGATGTCCCAGGTCGTCGCCACGAAGACGGCGGCGGCCCGCGGTGCCTCCGCCAGTGCCAGCGCCTGCGGCACCGGCGTTCCGCTTCGCAGGAGGCCCAGGAACGCCTCCATCGGCTTGGTGTCCGCGCCCACCTTCTCCATCCCCTCCACGTAGAGCTCGAAGTGGCTGGTGTATCCGCCGGCCCGCTCGTCGCTCTCCTCGACCAGGACGATCTCGTTGATCAGCCGGCGGCTCGCCACCGGGCCGTTCGGGATCCAGGGGACCTCGACACAGGTCAGATTCCGTTGCAGCGTCTTGAGCAGCGACATGAAGTCCCAGACGGCGAAGGCGTGCTGGACGAGGAACGAGCGCACCCGCTCCATGGTGTCGAGTCCCGCGTAGACGCGATGGGCGACCACGCGCTCGCGCACCGGTTCTATGGCGTGCTGGAGGCCGACGAGCCCCGGGTGGGTGCGGTTCCAGCTGTACCTTGCGCTCATCGTGCGGCTCCTTCGGTTCGGTTCGCGGGTCGTGCGTCGGCGTGCGGGGGCGGTCCTGCGCCGTCGGTCCTCTGCTGTGCCTGGCCGGGGGCCTCCGGGTACCGTGCGGCGACCGGGCGGAGTACCTCGGCCATGAACCGTTCCATCACCTCGCGTGTGCGCGGACCGGGCTCGTTGGCGTCGAAGCCGAGGACGACGTGCCGTACGCCGGTCGTCTCGCAGACCTCTTCCAGCCGTGCCCGGCACCGCTGCGGGCTTCCCACGAGGTTGAGGGCCAGCATGTCGTCGACCCGTGCGCCCTTGTCGCCGGTGCCGGCGCGGCGGCCTGCGTCGACGGCTTCGAAGTACGTCCGGTAGTTGGGCAGTCTGTGGCGGTTGGAGAGCAGGCCGTTGGTCGCCGCCCCCTCGGCCACCCACCACTCCACATGGGTGCGCGCGGTGTCGCGCGCACGCCGGTCGCAGTCGTCGAGGACGGCGACGCAGTTGAGCGCGTGCCGCACCTCGGCACCCGCGCGTCCGGCATCCGGCCGGGCCTGCCTGTACTGGTCGACCAGTTTCCGCTTGAAGGCGTCGTCCAGTCCCTCCCGCAGCAGGAGCGGGAAGCCGTGCGAGGCCGCCCAGGACACCGTGTCGGGTGAGTTGGAGGCGACGAACACCGGGGGATGCGGCCTGGTCAGCGGCCGGGGATTGACCGGCAGCGCCGCGAGGGTCCTGCCGGCCGCGCCCTGGACGGTGTACGGCTCGTCGCTCCAGGCGCGCAGGACGTCCTTCATCGTCTGCAGGAACGTGAGGTGGTTGACCGACATGTCGGCGCCGAACGCCTCGAAGTCCCTCACGTACGTGCCGCGTCCCACGCCGAAGTCGAAGCGCCCGCCGCTGAGCTGGTCGATCATCGCCACCCGCTCGGCGAGTTTGACCGGATGCTCCAGCGGAACGATGGTGATCGCGGAGCCGACGCGCAGAGTCCGTGTGCGTCCCAGCAGGTACGCGGCCATGGTGATCGCCGAATTGCACAGGCCGTACCGGGTGAAGTGGTGTTCGAGCATCCAGATGCCCCGGTAGCCGAGTTCCTCGGCCCAGCCGGCGGTCTCGACGGCGTTCGTGAACACCTCGTTCTGCTCCAACCCCGGTCGCTGCGCGGTCGTCAGCATCACGTCGAAGCGCACGGTGGTCTCCCTTCCTGCCGGCGGCTGCCGACCGGTCCCTGCCGGTCGTCACCGGCCGGCGTCAAGCGGTCTCTACCAGGTGATTCCGAGGAGCGAGCGCATGCGCGCCTCGAAGTCCTCGTCGGTGGAGCGTTTGCGTTCGGCGAGCACCAGCTCGGCGTCCCCGCCGAGGGTGAGCCGGAACGGCGCGTCCTTGCTCTCCACCGCGTCGGCGATCGCCTTGGCCACCAGGTCGGGGGTGAGGAGCGCGACCGATGCCGTCAGTCCCTTCTCGGCGGCTTCGAACTGGGTGAACAGATCCGCGTAGTGGGGCGCGCGCGCGGGCAGGGCGTACTTCACCTTGCCCGGCTGGTTCTGGGTGGCGCCGGGCTCGACCAGGATCACCCGGATACCGAAGTGCCCCGTTTCGTACTTGAGCGCCTCGCTCATGCCTTCGAGCGCGAACTTGGAGGCGTTCGCCGCGCCGCGCAGTGGCTGGGCGACCCGTCCGGTCACCGAGCCGACGTTGACGATCGTGCCGGATCCGCGTTCTCGCATCGCGGGCAGGAACGCCTGGATCATCCGGACCGAGCCGAGGTAGTTGACGTCCAGTTGTTCTTTCAGGTCGGCGAGCGGGTGGGTCTCGACCGGGCTGCTCACCAGGGGCGCCCCGGCTCCGTTCACCAGTACGTCGATCGGTCCCGTCCGTGCGGCGGCGCGCGCGACGGACTCCGTGTCCGTGACGTCGAGCTGCAGGCACTCGGCCACGCCGTGGCCGGCCGGTGTGCCGGGCGTCCGGGCGGTGGCGATGACGTGGTGCCCTCTGCCCGCGAACTCCAGTGTGGTGGCCCGTCCGATGCCACGGGACGACCCGGTGACAAGCACTCGCACGTGAATCTTCCTCTCCTGGGCTCTCCCGGGCCCGCCCGGCTGCCCGGCTGCCCGGCTGTCCGGTGGTCCGGTGGTCCGGTGGTCAGCGCAGGGCGATCCTGCGTGACCTGGCCGGATCGAATGCGCTGACCCCGATGGTCAGCAGGACGGCCCCCATGCCGAGGAGGACCGCCACGTCGGGCAGGACTCCCGCGACCCCGAGATGCCGGGAGCAGATCCCCTTCATCGCCTGGAGCGCCCAGAACTGCGGCGTGGCATGGGCCAGGACCTGCACGGCCGTGGGCATCGTCTGGTAGGGCAGCAGCGCTCCGCTGGCCGCGGCGCCGACGAGCACCACGACATGGTTGGCCTGCTGCATCGAGGACATGTGCGAGGTCACGTTCAGCAGGACGACCGCGACTCCGATGATGGCGAGCTCCGTGCTCAGCACGGTCAGCGCGAACGCCGCGACCGAACCCGTCACCTGCATCCCGTACGCCGCCCAGCCGACCGTGAGAGTGATGGCGAACTGGACGACGCCGAGCACGAAGTAGGGGAGCACGACGCCGCACAGCAACAGCGGCCTGGGCAGTCCGCTCGCCCGCACTACCGTCCACACACCCCAGCCGTGCTCCCGGTAGTGGGAGATGCCGAGAAAGGTGATGCCGTAGAACGCGAACATGACGGCGAAGCCGGGCACTGCCTGGTTCGCGCCGTTCCCGACACCGGGGATCTTCCCGAACGCGCTGCTCAGCAGTGCCGCCATGATCAGCGGGAAGGCGACGAGGTAGGGCAGGACCATCCGGTCGGTGCGCAGGACGACGGCCTCCTTCCACAAGAACGCGCGCAGCACCTCGATCGACGTACGCATCAGGCCCCCTCGAACTCTCGGCCGGTCACGGCGAGGAACGCGCTCTGCAGCGTCGCGGGCGTCACCTGGACACCCGCGACGACTCCCCCGGCGTCGCCGACGCAGCGCAGGACGTCGATCAGCACCTTCTGGGGGTCGTGACAGCGCACGATGAGCGAACGGCGATCCGGCTGGACGACGCCGCCGGCGCCCGACGCCCACGCCACCGCCTCCCGCACCTGCGTGCCGATCTCGTGTTCGGTGCGGATCCTGAGCATCCCGGTGCCGTGCTCACGCATCAGCTCCTCCACGGCGCCGAGCGCGACGAGGCGTCCGGAGTCGATGATGCCGACGCGCTGGCAGAGCTCCTGGGCCTCCTCCAGGTAGTGCGTGGTGTAGAGCACCGTCGTGCCGTCCCGGTGCAGGTCGCGCAGGATGCGCTGGATCACGAGCCGGCTCAGCACGTCCACGTTCGCCGTCGGCTCGTCGAGGACGAGGAGGCGCGGGCGGTGCACGAGCGCCATCGCGATGTTCACGCGGCGCTGTTCACCCCCCGAGAGCGTGGCCGCGCGGCGGTCCGCGAACGCGCCGAGGTCCAGGCGGTCGAGTTCGGCGTCGACCCGCGCCGGGATCTCACGCCGTGGCACCCCGTGCAGGCTGGCCGCCCACCGCAAATTCTGCCGTGGCGTCAGAGGCGGCAGCACGGCCAGCTGCTGCGGTACGTAGCCGATGTGCTGCTGCACCGCGCGCGGCGCCGTGCGCACATCGTCGCCGAAGACGCGTGCTTCCCCGGCGGTGTGGCGCAGCAGTCCGCACAGGACCGAGATGGTCGTCGTCTTGCCGGCTCCGTTGGCACCCAGCAGCCCGAAGAACTCCCCCCGCGCAAGGTCGAACGTGAGGCCGCTGACGACATCGGTGGCCCCGTAGCGCTTGCGCAGACCGGTGAGACGGACGGCCGGGTACGCGGGCGGCGGTGCGCCGGTGCTCATCACGGCCGGCCCTCCTTGCGTTCCGGGCTCCGGCCGCGCGGGTCCTGCGGACCGGCGGACGGACGGCTGGCAGACGGACGGCCGGCGGACAGGCGGGTGACGTTCGGCGGTACGGATGCCGGCCGGTTGCCGCCGGTGAGGTTGACGAGGACCACCTCGTCCCGCAGGACCCGGCCGGTGCGCGCCAGCTTGAGCGCCGAGGCCAGGGCCACCGAGGAGGACAGACAGATGTCGAGGCCCTCCAGCTCACGCGCACGGTGCTGCGCGTCGAGGATCTCGTCGTCGCGCACGGCCTCGAAACAGCCGTTGCTGCTGTTCACGATGGCCCGCATGACGGGATACGAATCGCTCGGGTCGCCGCGCAGAATCGCCTTGGCGATGCCCCGCGGCCTGCGCTGGACATGCTGCGGGCCGATCACCTCGGCGCCGTCGCGGAACGCCTCGTACATCGGGGCGCAGCTGCGCTGCTGCGCGCAGACGATGCGCGGGACACGGCTCAGCCGCCCCAGGGCCCGGTACTCCGCGATGCCCTTGAACGCGCCGTAGATCCCCATGCCGCTGCTCACGGCCTGGACGACGACGTCGGGCATGCGGGGAAAGAGCTGGTCGAACGCTTCGAGGTAGCAGAGCTTCAAACCCTCGCGCCGGGCAGGGTTGAAAAAGCCCCCCTCGAAGGGAAGCCGGTGCTCCCTGGCGTACGCGGACGCGGCAGCGGCGGCGCCGACGAAGTCCGTGTCGGTGCAGTAGATCCTCACGTTCGGCAGGTCGGGGACGTTGACCCGCTGGAGGAACTCCTGCCCGCAGAAGATGTGCAGGGTGATCTCGGGCGCCAGCCGCGCGCACAGCCCCATCGAGGTGGAACTGTTGCCGGTCGAGGAGACGACGAACTCGTGTACGCCCCGCTGCGCGAGGAACGACACCGCCACACTCGCCATCCGGTCCTTGGTCGTGCGGCTGGGGTTGCGTGTCTCGTCCTTGAGGTAGAGCCGGTCGAGTCCCGCCGCCCCGCCCAGTTCGCGGGCGTGGACCAGCGGTGTCCCGCCGTCGCCCAGCCAGTAGAGGCGTTCGGTGTCGGCCAGCGGCAGCAGGTCGAACCAGCGGATCAGCGGGTTGTCACTGTCACGGATCCGCGCCGAGGACAGGTCGTACAGGACGTCGGTGGCGCTGCCGCAGCGCGGGCAGCGGATGACACAGCCCTCTTCCGCACGCAATCCGCACGCACGGCACTCCAGGACGACGGCCTTGCTCAGGACTTCGGACGGCGACACGACGGACATCGGCTCAGATCCCCCTCCTGGCACCGGCACCCTGCCCGGCGGGTGCCGGCCCGGTGAGCGCCGTGAGACCGGACCGGCCGCTCAGGCCCATCCGGGCCAGCGTGCGGCCGGTGGCCCGCAGATCGGTGCCGACGGCCGCCGAGGCGAGCTCGACCAGAGCGTCGAGGGTCGTGTGCGGGCTGGACACGACGGCGGCCAGCTCGGACATCGGCACCGCGCCGGTACGCACATGCTCGGTCAGAAAACGCCCGTGCACCGTGCGCGGCCCGGGGATCCCGGCATATCCGGGGATGTCGGCCAGGCACTCCTCGACGGTACGTCCGCGCGCACCGTAGACCTGGTGCGCCCACTCGACGACGGACGGCAGGCTCAGCCCCAACGCCTCGGCCAGCAGCCTGCGTTCACGGTCCAGCGCCGTGACGAGGCGGCCGACGGCGGGAGAGAGCCCCTCACGGTAGAGGCCGAACCGCTCCCCCCGGTCGATGCGGGCCAGACCGGCCAGGGCCAGCGCCGGCTGCACGACGGCCGTGGTGTTGCCCAGCCCCGTCTCCCACACTCCAGCCGCCCTGCGCACCGCCGGGAAAGTCCCCGCCAGCAGGACAGCGATGTCCCCCAGGTCCTCGTCGGGCAGCGCCGCGAGCGGTACGTCCCGTTTGAACTGCAGGACACGGACCTCACCGGGAGCACCGCCGCGGCACACGAAAGGCAGCGGCATCTCCGCGATCACAGGACCCGCCGCAGCCGCGGCACCGAGGGCGTGCCGGGCGGCGAGGACACCGCCGGTGTGCGCGGGCACCAGGACGACGGCCAGGGTGTGACGCGTCAACGGCCATGCACGGCGGACGAGTTCGGGTTGCGCACACGAGGACACCGCCAGTACGACGACCTCCGCGCCCGCGCACGCGGCGGCCAGATCGGTCGAGACCCCGGCCAGCGGCACAGCGGTGACGGCCCCGTCCGGCAGCGTCAGCCGTACGGTGTGCCCCTCCAGCGCATCCGCCCGGTCCCCGCCCCGGTTCCAGACCACGACCCGGTGACCACTCCCGGCGAGCAGGCCCGCGAGCGCGCGTCCCGCATCCCCCGCCCCGAGAACGGCGACCCTGCGCGCCGGAACCGGCCCGGTCATGGCCGCGGCTCCTCCCGCAGTCACGGCTGCCGCACTTCCCCAGACCGCAACTGCCCGTCCCCGGCCGGCGGAGCGCCGTAGACGGCGGCCTCGAACTCCTCCCGGCCCGCGTCACGGAAACGGCCGCGGTAGTCCAGACCCCGCTCCACGGCGACCCAGCGCACCATCGAATGCAGCGGACGCATCGCGTCGTGCACAAAACCGGGGCGCGGGCGGCTCATCAGGCCGACCTCCGTGACCCGGTCCGCACCCGCCAGGGCCAGCCGTTCACCGAGCTCCCTGCCGCGAACCCAGGGATGCACCGCGACGGTCTGGGTGTCCCGGTGCACCGCAGCGATCGCGTCCTGAAGCCGGCTCACCGGATGGACATACACGGTCCGGCCCAGCGGATGCTCCAGAACAGGGAACTCACCGGGCGGCAGCGTGACGACAGTCCACTCACACCCCGCGCTCCGGCGGACCTTATAACCGTCGAACCTGGCCTCCTGCCGGGCACGGGTGATGTGCGCCCGCTTGTCGACCGGCACGAACCCGCCGGGCAGCCGGGCAAGGACACCGTCGAGGCTCTCGGCAAGCAGCTCGGCGAACACATCGGCGTCACCCTCGACGAACACCCGCTGCGGACTGAAGCACGCCTCCTGCTCATACACACTGACGTCGTACGCGGCACGCCGGGCCACGTCGCCCCAGCCGGCCTCCTGGCCGCCGATGAACATCAGGCTCTCCTTCGGCCCGAATTCAAGCAGATCCACACCGACCGGGACCTTCGGTTTGACCGCCTCGATCGACGAACGGCGCCCCCCAGGCACACACCACGTCCGACCCGTCGATGAACCGCTGCTCCACGGCCTCCCCGCCCGGCCAGTAGAGCACGGACAGCGCCCTGGTCAGCGGATGCTCCGGATCGACATCCACGAAGGCACGCGCGAACGCCAGCGTGGACACCGGATCGCGGCTCGGCAGCTTCGCGACCGTCACGTTCTTGGTCAGCAGACCGCGTACCAGGGTGAACAGCCCCGCCAGCGGCACATTCCCCACCATCAGATGCAGAACCCGCCCCTTGGGAACCGCCCGCAGAAACACCGACTGCCGCGGAATCCAGTCGTCCAGCAGCAGCGGGTCACCGAGATCGGTCTCCAGGATGTCGTACAGCTTGGCCCGGTCACAGGCCCTCGCAATACGCCGGTAGTCGCCCTCCAACACCGTCTTGGGGTAGCCGGTGATTTGCGCGGCCAGCTCCACCGCCTCACCGCGGCCGAGGTGGCCCGGATCCGCCCACAACCGCCCGACCCGGCTGAGGAACACGGTGATCTCATCAAGATGCAGCCCCGCGAGCGCCAGCCGCGACATCCGCAGCACCTCATCGGCGATCTCCCCCGTCACCCTGGGAATGGTGACCTGGCAGCCACTCTCGTACGTGATGACATGCGGCTCCGCATCCGTACGGTGCACAAGCCGACCCCCGACCAGAATCGGCAACTCCACATTCCTCAACGGACCGCCCCCGACCCGCCCACCACACCGCCACCGCGACTGCCGCTACCGCTACCGCTGCCGCTGCCGCTGCCGCTGTCCAGCACCTCCAGGACACCCCCCGCACGGAAAGTCTCCTGCACCACACACCTCGTCCACCGCGCATACCGGATGACATCCACAAGATCACCCCCGGTGAACCGATCCCCCACAGCACGACTGAACCGCACCACCCGGAAATCACCCATCATCGGCGGCAACACATGCGGAACACCACCACGCACATAACCAACCGAAAAAGCCGCACGCCCCCCCGTCGACACCCCCACCGACCGATGCCCCCGATAATGACTGTCCTCATTATGGAAAACCATGTTGTCCGCAGCCTTCTCCACCCACTCACCACAGAGTGGGGTGTCGCCGTAGTAGTTCTCCACCGCCTTGCGCTTGAGCTTGATCATGCGTGCCTTCAGGGTGGCCCGCAGCCGCTCCTCGGACGCGTGCCCGAGCTGTTCCGCGTGGTCGGCGAGTTCGATCCCCCGCGCCATCGCGGTGCGGGTGAAGAACTCGGAAGACGCGGAGAGGGAGGCGGGGCAGTCGAGCAGTACGCCGCGCGCACAGGTGACTGTGGCGTGGTCCACGCGCAGGGACGGGTCGGCCACGGCGGCTTCCAGCAGTACGTCGACCAGCTCGGCGGTACGGCCGCGCCGCGCCAGGCAGTCCCGGGTCACCGCGGCCAGATACTCCGGGACGTCCAGCGAGGTGGGAGTACCGGGCGAGAAGGGACGCAGTGCCGCAACGATCTGCGGTGGCAACGGACCGGTCCGCACACTGCGGCGGGTGATGAGCCCCTCGCGCCGGTACCAGCGCCGACCGTCGATGATCGAGTACCGATGGTGATCGCGTTCGATCTGCGCGCGCAACTCCGCCACTCGGTCGGCGAGTTCAAGGATCGCCAGATGGTGCAGGGGCCTGGGGTGGCCGAGCGCGTCCAGGTAGCTGCCGAGGCGTTCGGCCAGTACCTCGCGCACGGTCCCGGCGGTCAGCTGTCGGTCGACCTGTTCCAGGCCCATCCCGGCGCGCCGCAGCGCCACCAGGCACAGCAGCAGTTCGGCCTCGGGAGCGGTCCAGTCGGCGACCGGCCGGGCCGCCATCGGCGTGAGGAGGTCGCGCAGTTCCTTGCGTCCGCGCCACTCGCCGTCGAACAGCAGCCAGTGGTGACGGCTGGAGACCAGAGTGACGTTCGCCTGTGTCATCAGGCCGCCCACGGCGGCCTTTCCCTCGGGCCGGGCGAGGTGCGCCCGGAGACCGTCGGGGCCGTTGACCGACGCGAGCGGTGTGCCGGCGATCGTTGTGGACATTGCGGACTCCGATCAGAGGCTGGTGGCCTGGCGGGTGCTCAGTGAGCCCCGGAGGTCCTGGTGCACGGCATCGACGAAAGGGGGCTTGGTGCCGTCGCGCTGTTCGAGCCGGGCCTCCGCCTTGCCCTGCGCGACGATCTGGTCGAAGCCCGGCACGAGCACCGGGCCGGTGCGGTCGCCTGCCGGGTCCCGGAAGAAGCGCACCACCTCGGACATGGCGGTACGGGCACTGACCGGGTTCAGCGAGTGGACAGCGTCGGACAACACCACCAGGGAGGCCCGCTCGCAGTGGCCCAGGACGCGCTGCGCCTCGGCCACGTCGACCCAGCGGTCCCGGGCGCCGTGCACGCTGAGCAGGGGGACGGGGCCCATGGACGCGAGGTCCCGGGCCGTGGATTCGGCGCTGTGCCAGCCACGTTCGACGAGATCCTGGACGAACCGCCAACGAATCCGGTGGTCCATGATGGTTTCGGTGCCGTCGGGGTCGTGGCGTTCGCCGCGCAGCCACCGCCCCACGTAGTCGTCCTCGTTGGCCGCGGCGATGGAAGCGCGCATGTCCACCACCGCGGAGATGGTGCCGACCGCGCTCAGCTCCCAGGACTCCGCGGCGAGCGTCGCGAAGCCCAGCCGCGCGGAGAGGGAGGAGGCGAACAGGGCGACCGGGCCGCCGCGGTGCCGGCCGAGGGTCCACCGCAGGACCGAGCCCAGATCCTCCACGAGCGCCGACGATGTCAGGTCGACGATCTCGCCGTCGCTGTGTCCCACGTGGTTCGTGGGGTCATAGCGGATCACGTCGAATCCGTTGAGCAGGAAGTACAGGGCCGCCCCCTGGCCGCGGCGCGTCGCGACTCCGAACGGCGGTGCCACCACGACAGTCCCGCGCGACGCGGTGGTCCCCGGATCGAACTGGGCCAGGCCCCGCAGGGAACCTCGCGCCGACTCCACGGTGAAGGGCTCGGTCCGCACGACGAGTCGGCCGCGCCGCCCGGAAGAGTCGGAAGGATCAGCGGAGGAGGAGTGGTGGTGTGCCGTGGTCGAACTCATCGTGTGACCGCCTTGTCCATCTTGAGTGCGCACCCTCGGGCCTCCACGGACTCCACGCGCCGGGTGACGGTCAGCACGCGGGACGCCCGGCCGCACGGGCAGACACCCTCCGCGGAGACGCTGCCAAGATCGTCGGTGAGCACGAAACCGGGGTAACTGGTCGGCAGGGAGTCGCAGAACGCGAGAACCCCGATGTCACCCGGCCGCAGCGGGTGCATCGAGACCGGGTCGCGCGCGCTGGCGTGCAGCCAGGCCGGCACGTGCTTGCCTCGCGCCTCGCACTCGAAGAGGACGGTGTTGAGCTCGACGGCGTTGAAGCAGTCCCGCACGGGCGCGGAGCCGGTCAGCCCGAACGCGGCGGTGACCAGCTCCTCGAACTCCTCGCGCGGCAGCGCCTCGTTGCCGAACCGCTTCCAGCCGCCCGCGGTGACGACCTGGCCCTCCCGCTCGCCGAGCCGGCAGGAGACGTCGCTGTCCCGCAGGGCGAGTGCCACGTCGCGTACCAGCACCGGAGGCCCGATGACGACGGGCCGTTCACCGGTGTCCGGGCGCAGCGCCTCGATGAGTGCGTCCAGTTCGAGCACCCCGTCCCTGACGAAGAACTCGGTCGGATGGAGCAGGTCGACGATGCTCAGCACGTAGGAGAACCAGAGGTCGGCGGCTTCCTCGGTGTCGGGCCCCAGGACGAACAGCCGATGCGGGGCCGCGCGCTCGGGCAGCGCCAGATCGGCGCCTTGGTCGATGCTTCCCAGGAAGCGCTCCAGAGTCGTGCCGTCACGGAACACCCGGCTCGACGAGCCCTGTGTGCCGCTGCTGGCACAGATCCTGACCACGTCCGAGCGGTCGCAGCTGAGCACGGCGCGCCGCTTGAAGACCGAGGCGGGCAGCAGGGGTATCGAGGCGATCGCGGCCGGCCGGTCCAGCATCGCGGGCGTCCAGCCGTCGACCGCGGCGTACCGGCGGTACGGCTCACACGCGTTCCAGTGGTGCAGTACCGCGTCACGCAGCAAGCCGTGCTGGAGGTCCGCCAGTTCGCGGCCCGCCAGTTCGAAGACGTCCTCACGCTGGTAGACGACGTCGTCCACGGCGTCCAGCGACGTCAGCACCGACACGGGTACGTCCACACGCGCAGCCGGCATCGACAACTCCCCTGTCTTGTCGCGGATGTGTGAAGTCAGATGAGGTTGATGCACTGCGACGGGCATTCGCGCGCCGCCTGGCGCACGTCCTCCGCCTGGTCGTCCGCCACTTCGGCCGCGCGTGCCTCGCAGTCGGCCGGATGTCCCTGCTCGGCGAGTTTCACGTACGAGACGTACTCGTCGTCCGTGGCGAACACGGAACCGGCGAGTTCCATGCACAGCTCGGACCCCTGACACAGCTTTCGGTCGACCCAGACGCGCACCGGTACACCCTTTCCGTGGAGGCCACACGCACTCCCTGCCGGGCCGGGCCGACCGGCTGGATCCCGGCCGTGGCCCGGTCCTCATGACCGGTCTCCCGGTCGCGACCGTCAGACGTCGATGATCCGCCAGCGCTCTTCGTCGGCGTTCTTCCACGGCCGGGTGACGACCTGGAAGTCCTGCGAAGGCAGCTCGTAGGCATCGAGATAGCGGCTGTTGCTGGCTTCCTGGATCGTGAAGGTTCCGTTGGTGGACGGAAGGATGATCCAAGCCTGGGTCGCGTCGTTCTCCGCGGTACGGGTGACCACGCGGAAGTCGTCGCCGGAGCCCTGGTAGGCGTCGAGATACCGGCCGCTGCTCACCTGCTGGATCGTGGAGAGACCGTTGCTCAGGTCGGTCAGCAGCCAGTGCTGGGTGCTGTTGTTCTGGAACGGGCGGGTGACCACCCGGAAGTCGAGACTCGCGATCTCGTGCGCGTCCAGGAACTGGTGGGTGTCCGCCTGGTCGATGGTGACCGTGCGCTGTGCCACGATCGTCGGCGCGGCCGCCGGCCGGGCCTCGGCGCCTCCGGCGGTGCCCAGCAGCGAGAAGGCCGCCATGCCCATCGCCAGGACGCCGCCCGGGACGGCTCTCTTCCGTAAGTTCATCAGTGTTCGCCTCTCTGCGATGGTGCCCGCCGGGCAAGGATCCGAAGTCCCTCCCCGGCCGGGCCGGGCTGCTCTGACAAGGAGTGTGGTGGCCCGGACGACGCCTGTCGTGCCATGTGCCGCTCAACGGCACGGAGCATCCGCGTCCGCCCGCGTCGGCCCTCTCGGCGGTCCGGCGCGACACCGCCGCACCGCGCGGGTCCCGCGTCAGTCGCCGATGCTTCGCCGACGGCGGATCAGTCGGGGAACAGGCCAGGAGGGGCAACTCCCGGCCGGGTGCCGGGGGCCGGTGGGAGGGGAGGGAACGTGACGACACGATCTACGGCACGGGGCGAGTGCCGAGGCGGTCGTGGAGACCGGCGCGCAGGGGGTCGTCGTCGGGCAGTCCGAGCTCACCGGTGAGGGCGAGGGCCCGGTCCCAGGCCGTGTGGGCGGCGCCGTACTGACCGGCTCCGTGGTGGCTGTCGCCGAGGCAGACCAGACAAGCCGCCTCGCTGTGGCGTTCGCCGGTGGCGTGGAACAACCGCACGGCCTGCCGGTAGCGGTCGACCGCCTGCTGGTAGCGGCCCAACTGATGGTGGATGTAGCCCAGGCTGTCGAAGATGTGGGCCTGCCCGTCCACGTCCTCCGCTGCCTGCGCGAGTTCGAGGGCCTCCTCGCACTGTGCCAGCGCGCCGAGGTGGTCGCCGCGATGGGCCTGCCGCCAGCCGATGTGGTTCAACGCGGCGGCCTGTCCCGCCAGGTCGCCCGCCGCCCTGTAGTGCTCCAGACTTCGGTCCGCGTGCTCCTGTGCAAGCCGGAGATCGTCCTCGGCCCCCGACATCCGCGACAGATGCTGATGCGTACGGGCCTGCCCCGCGTCGCTGCCCAGCGCGGCGAACAGCTCCAGCGCCCGCAGATAGTGCTCTCTGGCCGGCCCCCGGCGCTTCAGACGGTCCAGGGCCAGTCCCAGCGCGCGGTGGGCGTCCGCCTGACCGTTCCGGTCGTCCTCCCGCCTTGCCGCCTCCAGTGCGTCGAGGCCCGCCGCCAGCAGTCCCTCCCAGTACCCGTGCCGGTCCAGGAACGTGGTCAGAGCCGCGACCAGCCGCCACACCTGGCCGTCGAAGCCGGGCGGGCGCCGCACGATCCTCAGCAGCACCGGATGTTCCGCGGCGAGCCAGGCCAGAGCCTTCCCGTAGTCCGCGGGCTCCTGCACGTTCGCCCCCGGCCGGGCCGGCGGTGACGCCGCCTGATTGGGCTGCGGCGTCACCAGCGCATCGGCCGCCCGCGCGGTGTGCAGGTAGTGGTCCGTCATCCGGTGCAGCGCGGCCTGCCGAACCTGCTCGGTGTCGTGCGCAGTCACCAACTCCATGGCGTAGACGCGCAGGAGGTCGTGGAACGCATAGCGCCCAGGAACGTGCTCGACCAGCAGGTGTCCCCCGGTCAGTTCGGCCAGCAGTTTGCGGACCCGCTCCGGCGACACGTCCGCCACCGCGGCAGCCGCGTCCTGCTCGACGTCCGGCCCGGGGTGCAGAGCCAACAGCCGGAACAACCGGGCCGCACCGGCGCTCAGCGCACTGTAGGACCAGGAGAACACCGCCCGCACCCGGCTGGCCTCCTCTCCCCCGTCCAGCGCGTCCAGCCGCCGGCTCGCCTCGCGCAGTTCCTCTGCCAGCGCCCTCAGCGGTCGTCGCGGCTGTACGGCCGCACGCGCCGCGACGACCGCCAACGCCAGCGGCAGTCCCGCGCACGACGCGACGATGTCCGCCACGGCCTCCGGTTCGGCCGCCACCCGTCCTACCCCGAGCCGCGCCGCCAGCACGTCTCTCGCCGCGTCCCGGCTCAGTGAGTCCACCGCCAGCAGATGGGCGCCCTCGGTCACCGCCAGCCCGGTCAGCCGGTTGCGGCTGGTCACCAGCGCCATGCAGCCGACCGCTCCCGGCAGCAGCGGACGGACCTGTTCCTCGTCCCGGGCATTGTCCAGCACCACGATCATGCGCCGCCCCGCCAGCAGGCTTCTGTAAAGCCCCACTTGGGCTTCCAGGTGAGGTGGCACCCGCTCGGGCCGCACCCCGAAGGCGGCCAGGAACCCGCGTACCGCCTCCGTCGGAGGCACCACCGTCCCCTGCGGATCGAATCCCCGCAGGTTCACGTACAACTGCCCGTCGGGGAACGCGCTCCTCACCCGGCGCGCCCAGTGCACGGCCAGCGCCGTCTTCCCGACCCCCGCCATGCCCGACACGGCCGAGACGACCACCGCCGCGGACTCTCCCGCCGCCGAGGTGAGGATCGCCGCGAGATGCGCCAGTTCTTCGTCACGCCCGGTGAACCCGCGTACGTCAGTGGGGAGTTGAGCAGGGAGTTCGGGCGTACGCGGTTCCGTCGACGGCCGCCGCGACGGGAGCTCGGACCGAGCGGCGGACTCCGACCGCTGCCCCCGCAGGATCGCCTGGTGCAGTTGCCGCAGCGGCGGCCCCGGATCGGCACCCAGTTCCTCCGCCAGCCGTTCACGGACAGCCACGTAGCAGTCGAGTGCCTCCGCGCCGCGTCCGGTGTCGTGCAGTGCGTGCATCAGTGCCTCGGCCAGCGGTTCCGCCAGCGGATACTGGCCGAGCAGATCGGTCAGCGGGCCGATGACGGACGCGGGATCACCGAGGTTCAGTTCCGCGCGGGCCCACCCGACGGCGGCATCCTGGTGCTGTCGCCGCCAGGCCTCCCGCATCCGCGCGGCCCACTGTCCCTGCAGTCCGGACAGAGGTTCTCCCCGCCACAGCCCGAGCACCTCGGCGAACAGCCGTGCCCGAGCCGGGTCGGTCCGCTCCATCGTCCGCGCCTGTTCGATCAGTTGCCGGAACCGGTACACATCGACCTGGTCCGGGCGGGCTTCCAGCAGGTACCCGCCGGAGCGCCGCACGAGGTGTAAGGGTTCCCTCGCCGTTTCGGCCGCCTGCTCGCACATCCGCCGGATCCGGGCGACATGGGCGTGAACCGCGTTCCGCGCCCCGTCGGGCGCATGCGTGCCCCAGACCCGCTCGATGACCACTTCGGTGGCGACGGGCCGGCCGACGTCCACCGCCAGGGCTGCCATCACCGTACGGCGCTGTGGCGGTCCCACCTCCACCACGCGGCCCCCCACCGACAGTTCGACGGGACCGAGCAATTGCACGTCCACCATGTGCTCCGCCTCCCTTTTCAGGAAGCGTCCTCCTCTTTCCACGGGACGTGTGTGCGAAGCGACAACCCTTCGACAAGGTTTTACGCCACACCCCGGTGCCAGTCTGCAAGGGTGCGGTCGAACGGACGGGAGACGGCCACGTTCCGTCCGAGCACGGCGGCGGAGGCCGTCGCCCGTCGTCCGCGCGACAGCCGAACGGGGGGCGAGAGTGTGACCGGGCATGACGTGATGACCTTGGAGACACGGACGGCGGTACGAGCCCTGGGGACCGGGCCAGGCAGCGCCCCGCCGCCGTCGGAACCCGCCGGTGCGGGCGCGGGCACGATCGGTCCGACTGCCACGGCGGGCGCGGGCGCCGCTGCGGGCGCCGGCGGACGGAGCGTACTGGAAGGTGCCTTCGCCCTGCTGGAGGCGGTGGAACGGATCGAGGAGGCAGGGGTGACAAGGCTGGCATCGGAGTGCGAGCTGCCCAAGTCGACCGCGTACCGGCTGCTGGAGCAGCTGGCCGACCTCGGTGTGCTCGAACGGTGCCGCGGGAGTTACCGGGTGGGTCCTCGGATGTTCAGCCTCGGGCGGGAGTGGCAGCCTCATCCGCGGTTGCGGTCCGCGGCAAAGGAACCTATGCGCCGTCTGGTGGAGACCACCGGCATGACGGTGGGGCTCTCCGTGTTGTGGAGGGGCGAGACCCTGGTGATGGAGTGGAGTGCCGGTGAGGCCGAGCACCCGGTCTCGCTTCGGCCCCGTACGACCTGGCCCTGGTTCACCGCGGCCGGCAAGGTGCTGCTGGCCGGAGCCGGGCCCGATCCCCTGCTGGGGCCGCTTCCCGCGTCGTGGGCGCGGGAGGCTGCCGCGATCCGGGAGCGAGGCGTCGCCTTCGACAGGGAGGAAGTAATGAGCGGGGTGTGCTGCGCGGCCGTACCGCTGCTCGGAGCAACCGGCACTCCGGTGGCGGCCCTCTGCGTCCTGACGGATCCCGCGCACCACCTGGAACGGCTGGGAGAAGCCTGCCGACAGGCGGGGCGGGTTATCAGCGCGGGCCTGCGCGGCCGGTGAACCACACGTTCGGTGCTGCGGTCACGGTCCGGCACTCCTGAGGTCAGCGCCTCGCGGGCGCCAGGACCGGGACCGACCCCGAAGACACCCGGAGTTCCACCGAACGGACGGCGGAGGGCCGGACCTCGCCGTCGTGCGAAGGGGAGAAGGGCTCCGTCGGTGCACTCAAGGAGGAGGGACGGCCCTGGGTGAGGGGGTGGCGGGCGGTCCAGGCCGCCGGGTCGGCCCGCGCGAGGCGGTGCAGCACGATCGCGTAGCCGTCGACGCCATCCTCCCCGGCCGGCCCTCGCACGGCTGCCGGCACAGAAACTACATCCCCCTTCCCCGGCTCCCACGCCCCCGGTCGTGTCGCCCAGAACACCAGCGCCGCGGTTCTGGAGGCAGTGGTGAAACTGGCCGATCATGCGGTTGAAGAGGTTGCGCTGGGCGGCGGCGGGCCAGTCTTCGTGGTCGTCGCGGCGCCGCCTGTGGTGGGTTCTGGCGCCAGTTGAGGTGGTGATCGCGGAGGAGCCCCGCCGGCGCGGGGTCGACGGAGTATCCGCACAGAACCATCAGTCGTTCAACGGAGTATCCCCGCAGGCCCGGGGCCGACCAGGGGCGAGTGGCGGAGAGGTGCACCGGGCACGGCCTGGGCAGGGCTAAGCGCCACTGTGACGAGAGCAGAACCAGGCAAGGGCCACCTTCATGTCCGGCGATCAGCCGAAACGCAAAAAAGGGTCGAGGCAATGTTCGATGACAGACCGTCAATGCCAAGCTCAGGTAATACGTCGATACGCGGCGCGGGCGTTGGCGATGCGGGCGAGGGCGGTTCCGCAAGCCGTCGCGGCGAGGAGGCACGCGAGCCAAGCGGTGTCGCGGTGTCCGGCCCAGGTGACGTGTCCGAGGGGCGGGATGGCGAAGCCGTTGAGCAGCAGCCAGCACAGTACGGCGGTGCCTGGTGCGGCCGTGAAGCGGGCGCACAGTCCGAGTACGGCGGCAAGGAAGGACAGCGCGAGCAGGGCCGTGCCGGGATGTCCGTGTTCGCCGAAATGATTGGTGATCGCCACCAGCAGCAGGGCGCCGGTGAAGGCCGCGAACCAGACGATTGGAGTGGCAACGGGCTGGGGAACGGCCCTGGCGCCTATGCTGATCCGCACCCACTCGATCAACTCATACTCCCTTCGGCATGGACGCGAGGCAGTGCAAGAGTCCTCGTCGGACCCTGGGCTGCAGAAGAATATTCCCATGGGACGCCGGCTCGCCGCCCCCGATCATCGGCCATTTCCATGCCGCGGACCGGTGCAGCACCGCTGGCCACGCCTACCTGACCCAGAGGTTGAGGTCCTCAAAGCGCCGCTTCTCCACGCAAGCGGGGATAGACCGGAACGACCGCACCACAGCGGGCCGCCACAGAACTGCTGCCCGCGCCCGCGGGGATGGACCCGCTTGGCGCCGTGCAGCGACCGGCCTGGCCGGTGCCTCCTGGAGACGTCGCGTTTGAGAGAGTCGGCGTGTACCAACACCGGTTCGTGAGGGCGGGCGGCAGCGTCACTGCTCCTGCAGATCCAGGGACAGGCGCATCGACGTGCTGGTGGTGGAGGTCGATGTACGGCAGCCGGCGTCGGTCTGCAGGGCCTGTACCGACGCCCTGATCAGGTCGAGTCGCGACGGACCGTCTCTGTCGGCGACGAGCCGTGCCTCCAGCCAGGTCGTCGTGGTGCCGACGCCGGTGCTCGTCGTGCGGCGGCCGCTGAAGAGGCGCATCGACCCGTGCACGGCCGTGGAGCGCAGGACGGGTACCTCCGCGGTGTCTGCGGTGAGCCGACCGTCCGTGTGCAGGGTCCAGCGGGTTCCGCGGAGGCGGTCCCCGAAGTTGTGTGCCCACTGCGGGGAACCGGACAGGGTTTCGGCCGATGCGACCGCCGCTGTGCGGAACGTGCGCGGTCGGTCCGGCACAGGAGCCACCGGCGTTCCTGAGGGGGTGTCGCGCCGGGCGCCGAAGGTTGGCAGGCCGGGTGGTCGCGCCGGAGCGGGCGGTGGTGGGGAGCCGAGGCACGGCGTGGGCGTAGGCGTGGCGTTGTCGGGCTGTCCCAGTTCCGGTGCCGTCGGATACGCGTGCGTGTTCCGGCGGTCGTCCGGGAAGAGGTTCTGCGTCGGACCGGGTCCCAATGGAAGCAGGCCGAGGAGGAGCAGCATCGCGGGGAGCAGGGCGGCGATCGCGTAGGGCCGCGGCAGTCGGACGGCCTGTGCGGCCGAGGCTGCCTGGACTGTCGGGGTGGCGTGGATTGCCCGGCGGCCTGTGCGGGCCAGCGCCGCGGTGGCCGTCGGCCAGAGCAAGACCACCGCCAGCGTCGCCCACCAGGCGGGATCTGCCGTGAGGGATGTGTGGGCGAGGCCGAGTACGTGCCCGGCCACTCGATCCTGTCGCGCCCCCAGCAGTGCGTACGCAGACAGGGCACCCAGCACAGTAATCAGCAGTTTGGTCAGCAGGGCCAGGGGCCAGAGCAGGGTCAGCAAGGACTGCGCGGCAGCGTCCGACGCCCGCAGTGCGAAGCGGACCCGCAGCCGGACCGGCGGATGGTGGAGCCGGGCGAGCCCTCCGCGATCCCCCTCCTGCGACGCTCGCAGCGCGCGTACGACGGCCTCCGCACCGCACTCCCGTACGGCGACCCGGTCCGCCGCCAGCTCGGCCGACCACAGTGCGGCGACCACGAGCAGCAGCACCATGGGCAGGCTGCACAGGATCAGGACCACCTCGGCGAGAACTGGCCGCGCGGTGGCGTCGCCGGTGACGAACAGCAGGGCCACGGGCGGAACGACCAGGACCGCGAAGACGTAGGGCCAGCCGCGAACCAGGGCGGTGAACGGGCTGCCGAGCCCGGCGACGTGCTGGTCGCCGCGGCGAAGGTGTCCGATCTCGTGCATGAGGACGGCATGTGCCGCCTGCGGGTCGGCATGCCACAGATGGACGAACGGGGCGAAGACGCCGACCCGTGCGGTCCGCAGGCCGGCCGGGTAGACCCGGGCGAAGGGCCCGGGCCGGGTACTGACCCGAAGTTCGACGCCGGACGCGTGCTCGTTCAGTACGGTCGTCATCTGCTCGTGGAAGTGCGGCGCCGCAGTCCCACCGGCCCCTGGGCCGATCCTTGCCGCCGGTGCCATCAGCGGGTGGTTTGGGGGCAGCAGTCCGTAGCGCCTCTCCACGTAGCGACAGCGTGCCCGCGGGGCGAGCAGGGCCAGGGCAGCCGCGAGCAGGAAGCCAAGGGGGAGCAGTTGTACCAGGCTGAGCATCGCGGTGACGGACCGCCCCTGCTGCGCACCGCCGATCTCCCCAAGGCCGCTCCCCCGGTGGGAGACCTGGCCGAGCAAGCCGGGGACCTGGAGCACGAAGAGCACCAGGCACACCCACAGCCAGGGCGGTGGCTCGGGTGCGGGGGTCCGAGGTGCTGCGGGGGCGCGTCGGCCTGGATGCCTGGCCGGTACGGGGTCCATCAGGGGTTTGTCCGTTCGTCACCGGCAGGGGGTGCGGGGCCCGTTCCGCCGTGCGGTCGGCGAAGACGGGACAGCAGCCTCGACACGGCGGACACGGCTTCCCGTGGCCGCCGTGTTCCTCGTATGGCCTCCCCGCTCGGTGACCGGGGTGAGCTTCGGGTACGGCGCCGGCCGCCGACGGTCGTCTGAAGTGGCTCCTGGCCGATGAGCGCATCGAGGAAGCCGACCACCCCGCCGGGATCGTCCTGCGCGAGCAGCCGGGCCGTGACGTCGGCCGCCAACTCGTCGGCCGCCGCCGGATCGAGACCTCTGGCCCGGAGTCGCTCGCTCATCCGCAGAAGGGCTCGCATCACCTCGACGTCCAGCACCCCGGGCGCAGGTGCTGGAGCGGCAGCGGCCTGCGGCGGCGCCTCCTCGCGCATACGCCCCGGGGTGCGGGCGGCCCGTTCGGCGCGCAGACCCATGACAAGGGCCGTGGCCGACAGGACGTTACCCATCTGCGCGCTGCCCAGTGCCGCCTTGAGCGCGTCGGCCGTACAAGCCAGGGCGTCCAGTACGGCCGGCAGGAGGCTGGCCGCCCCGCCGCCCATGCCGCCAGGCACCGATCCGCCGGCGGCGTAGAGCTGCCGGCGCGCGGAGCCACCGGCGGCGTACGCCCGTGTGGTCTGGGCCGCCAGTGCGACCTCGCGCGGCGCTGCCCATGAGGCGATCCGCAGGCCCCAGCTGTCCAGCCGGTCGGAGTCATCTGCCGTCATCGGTGCTCCACCTCATGACGCGGTCCCGTCGAACTCGAACCGGAACTCGATCAGGCTGTCGGTGCTGTCACCTTCGGCGCTCAACGACGCGGCGGAGGCGTCGAGTTGGCCGGAGAAGGTGGTGTCCACGGCGAGCGGATGTGGATAGCCCCCTGGGAGGAGGCCCAGATCGGCGCGGCAGGCAACCACCGGACTCGACCAGTTGAAGAGGTTCAGGGCCACCGCCTGATCCGTGTGCGGATCGGTCAGCCGGGCGTCCAGTTCGCCGTCGGACCAGTCCACGTCCCAGTACGTCAGCAGCGCCTTTGGATCACGGGAGTTGCCCGCGAGATCCTCGCTCGATGCGGTCCCGACGGCCGATGACCAGAAGGACACCGCACCGGCTTCGGCCGGATCGCCCGCGGCAAACAGCAGGGAGAACGGGTTGTCCTCCGTCTCGTCGCCCGCACTTCGCGGGCGGCCGAGGTCGAGGGTCGCGTCCAGGGAATAGCTCTGGCTGTCCGCGAGCCGGCGCGACCCGTCGGAGGCGCAGAAGTCGTAGACGTCGACGGACAGTTCGGCGGTACCGGAGTAGCGCGTGCCCCAGAGGGCGGAGGCGTCCGACTCATCCTCGGTCGCCGGTTCTTCTTCCGGCGAGGCCGCCTGCACAGTGTCCCCGGCCGTCGAGGTGTCGACGGCCGAAGGCGTGGCGCCGGGCGCCGACGTGGTCGGTGGCGCTGCGGAGTCGGTGGATATGGCCGGTGCCGTGGATGCCCCGGCGGACTCTTCCCCTCCGGCACTGCACCCGGTCAGCGGGGCGACCAGGAGTCCTGCGCACACGGCGACGGCCACACGGGACCCGATGGATTCAGACAGCTCACGAACGCGTGTCATGACAGGCATGACATCCCCTCCCCCATACCCGGCTGCTCCCCCAAGAGCCGTCAGGAATGGGGACGTTACGCTTCGCGGTTGTTCCACTACAGCATGTGGATTCGTTCGTTACCTTTTCGTGCCGTTACGGCCAGTCAGGGAAGCCTGCACCGGCACATGGCCGCCCGGTTCATCACCCGGCACCCACACCGCAGGACCGTGAGCGCTAGCTCCGCTACCTCGGTCTGCGCAGGTGCGTCCGTGCAGTGCGGGCGTCGCCTATGCCGTCGATGGTTGCAGCGGTTTCGGGCATCGCGTAGTCCTCGAAGTCGCGTGCGCTGCAGAACTTCCGAATCGGCATTCTGAGCAAGGCGCTGCGGCGCCTTGCTCAGAATTCCTCACCCTGCCGGTTTCTGACCGGACCGCTCGCCCAGGAGCCGGCTGGCTGCAGACCTTCTGGTTCCTATCCTTCGCACAGACCCACGCTGTCACCGGAGTCGAACTGGCATGTGTCGGTGTTCGCGCCGCCGTCGAGTGTGTCGTTGCCGGAGATGTTGTCCTTACCGTCCAGCGTGTCGTTTCCGAGGCCGCCGATGAGGGTGTCGGAGCCGAAGCTGCCGATCTGTCCGATCAGGTCGCCCACGAGACTGTCGTTGCCCGCCCCGCCGTCGAGACGGTCACTGCCACCGAAGCCCAGAAGGGCGTTGTTGCCCGCACTTCCGGTGATCGTGTCGCTGAACTGGCTTCCGTAGATGAACTCCACGTCGGTCAGGACATTGTCGCCTTCTCCGCCCGCCCCGTCGTCGGCGGTGTTGTCGATGTCGACGACCACGCCCGTGGTGCTGTCCAGGTAGCTGGCGATGTCGGTGCCGCCGCCACCGCTGAGGGTGTCGGCGCCGGTTCCTCCGACGAGCACGTCCGAGACGGGACCACCGTTGACGGTGTCGTTGTCCGGTCCGCCGTTGAGAACGTTGGTGTTGCCCTGCGTGGAGCCGCCGGTGATGGTGTCTCTGCCCGCTCCCCCGTTGAGTTCCCCGCGGATGGGGGCGGTCTTGGTGATGGTGTCGTTGCCGTCTGCGGCGTTGACGACGACCGAGGTGTTGACGAGGTCGATCGGGCAGGCCACCGTGCCGTTGCTCAGCAGACTGCAACCGGTACCGGCAGCAAGGGTGTCCGCCGTGTCCTGAATGATGAGGGTGGTTCCCGACAGGCTGATCGTGATGTTGTTCGCTCGGCCGGCTGCCGCGTTGACGACGACGTCTGTCCCGCTTCTGGCGACACCTGTGGCCGCATTCGCCTGTCCTCCCGCGATCACCACGGCAGAACCCATCATCGCGGCCACCACAGTGACGCGGGCTAACGCTCTTCTCTTCATCGGCTCCCCCATGGTGACGACCGTTTCTTTGCGTTGGACGAAGGTGAACTCTCTGATGAAAAGCATGGCCGTGGCGGTGTCCCAGAGGATGAGTAGGCGCTACTTACATCGATCTGCCGCGCAGCAGGACGCGTTGCGAACGCCAGCCGACTGCGGTGGTACGCCGCTCGAACCCGTGCGCGGCTGGACCGGGATCACGCTACGACGGGCTGTGAGACTGATAGGGCTGCACTCCCGGTGGTACGCGGAGGGTCTGCGCCAGTTCACGGCGCGTGGTCACGCCGAGCTTCGCGTAGATGTGCTGCAGATGGTTTTCGACCGTCCGCACCGAGAGGGTCAGAGCATGGGCGATCTCCTTGCTGGTGTTGCGGGCCGCAGCGAGCAAGGCGACCTCCTGTTCACGGTCGGTGAGCGGGGTGGGGGTGAGGATCGAGGTCAGCAAGGGTGTGCGGGCACCTTCGCAACGGGCCGCAGCCACAGCCGCCCCGCGGGAGGCCGACAAGATACGACGGGGAAAGTGCGCCAGCGCGGTACTGGAGGCCGCTGCCGTCGCGGCCTCTGCGGCGAGCAGATCGGCGCCGATGCTCTGGCAGACGCCTGCGACATCCAAAAGCTGATCGGGGTCGTCGGCGGCCAGCGCCGCAGCAAGGTGGGCGCGGGCCGGCGCGAACTGCCCGTCGCACTGCTGGGCGAGCTCGGCCAGTCGGTCCACGACATGTGCTGCGCCGCCCAGCCGGGCGACGTCGGTGAGCAGCATGCCTTCGCTGGTCAGATGGCCTGTCGTACGGGCCCTCTCAGCTGCGGCGGTCAGCACGGATCGAGCTTTGCCGAGCTGTCCACGGGCTGCCAGCAACCATGCCTCTCCCAGGTGTTCCTCCCCGGCGGACAGAGGGCCGGGAGGCAGCCCGGGCAGGGCGCGGTGAGTGTCGAGCAGACCCTCAGCCGTGTGCAGGTCCCCCGTCACAGCCGCACAGGCGGCCAGCCCGGGAAGAACCACGCGCAGCGCCATGGAGTGGTCGATGCTGCGGGCGAGGGCGGCCGCCTCGGCCCACCAGCGGCGAGCTGCTGCGGGGTGGCCGGCCAGCCATTCGGTACGGCCGAGGACGACAGCCATCCACACACGAACACCCGCACCGGAGGCCGTCAGCTCTGCATAGGCGTTCTCGCCCTCTCGGCGCGCGTCGGCAAGCCGGCCGGCTTCGGTGAGGGCGAGCACGAGGGGGATGCGTTGAAAAGCAGGATGGGATGCCAGAGCCTCTTTGTGGATCTGCCGGTGGACGTCATGGACGCGCTCCGCCCAGACGACGGCCTCGCGGGTCCTGCCCATCAGCGCCAGCCCAGCAGGCTTCATCCAGGCGCCTCGCAACCAGACGTTGACGTGAAGGTCCTGGCCGAGTTCGCTCCTCAGATCCATCAGCAGGGCCAGGCCCTCAGCGGGGCGTCCCGACGCGATGCGGAGAAAGCCTTCATTGACCTGGAGTTGCCGGCGGCCGGCCGGACTGGTGATCCTGTCCCGCACACGGTCGTTGACCAGCAGCGCCTCGGCAACAGGAGCGTTGCTCCACAGAAGGTTTGTCGTCCGGACCAGGGTGACGGCCAGTGTGTCCTGTTCGCCGACCGCCAGCGCGTCGGCGTGGGTGAGTGCGGTCTCGGCATCGTCCCAGCGGCCCAGCTCAAGGAAGGCTTCGCCCAGTCGCAGATGAGTGGTCATGGTTCGGTGCTCTTCAGGCAGCGCCTGGAGCAGGACTATGGTCTGGTGGTAGTCGTGGGCGTGACGTGCCAATACAGCAGCCTGCAGGAGCAGTTCGGGGTCGGCCGTGCCGGTGGCAGCCAGACGCCACGTCGCTATGTGTAGCGGGTCTTCGCGGCGTCGGGCGCCTCGTGCCTCAACGCGTGCGACCTGTTCCAACAGCAGGTGTCTTCGGCGCAGGACCGGGAGACCCGCACGCAGCACCTCACCGTAAAGGGGGTGGGCCAGGGAAACACTCGTACGCCGTCGGGTTTGAACGACGCGGATCAGCCCAGCCTGTTCCAGGGCCGTCAGCTCGTCGGAGGTGGCCAGGACTTCGGCATCAGCAAGGGACAACGGCTCGCACAGGGCCAGCAGTTCTAAAACGGTGCGCCCCGCGGCATCGGCGGAAGCGAGCCGACGATCGATCAGTTCGGTCAGCCGCATGGTGCCCGGCAACCGTTGTCGGCCGTCGCGCAGGTGCCAGAGTTCCCCATCGCGCGTGAGGTCTCCGGTGCTCAGCGCACCGAGGACCAGTTCACGCAGGTACAGGACGTTGCCACCACTCGCAGCAGTCAGTGCGCGCAGGCCGACCTGCGCCATCGGCGCCTCAAGCACTGCGTACAGCAACGCATCGATCTCCTCGGGAGGCAGCACGTTCACATCGACCCGGTGCAGTCCGTCTCCGTCGCACAGTGCCGCGACAGCGTCCCCGTACGGCTCGCCCGTGCGCACGGTCCCCAGCAGCATGATGACCCTGGCATCCATCAGCTGCCGCAACAGCACCGCCGACGTCGCGTCCAGCAGATGCATGTCGTCGATCAGTAGTACCCGCCGCCCTGGGCTGCCGGTCAGTCGTTCGGCGACCACGGCGAAGGCAGCGACCGGGTCGGACAAGTCCAGTCCGTGAGGCAGCAGATGTGCGATGGCGCCCAACGGGACCGTACGCGCTGCAGCACTCGCCGTGGCCCGCTCTACCCGCAGCGCCCCCGCCTCGGTCCGCTCCACACACTCTTCTGCCAGCCGGGACTTGCCCGCTCCGGCCGGCCCGGCCACCACAAGCCCGTGGCACCTGCGGTCGGCCAACGCGGCCACGCATGCCGCCAGTTCGGAGTCGCGGCCTACTAACGGCCACCGGTCCGAGCGGTTCCGCACCACGGTCTCTCCCCACCATGACACGACGATCAGGTATCAGAAGTAGATACGTTCTGGCTCCATGGCGCCGTGCAAGTGCGCTGCGGAGCTCAGACAACTCACAGCAGCCTAAACGCTTGTCCTGCCGCTGACCGTTCCGGGGCGGGTGGAGACTCCAGCTCTCCACTTTGGTCCGGGGTTTCTTGTCGGCTGGGAGCCGTCCGGGCAATCCTGTGTCCCGCTAGGCTGACTCGTTGGAGGGACTCAATGAGTGCTGTCGAGATGGATCGCGCGGAGTTGGTTGCGCTCGTGCAGCGGATCATCCAAGCGGACTACACCTCGGACGACGAGATGGACTGCTGGCTGGAGAGGCTCGACAGAATCCTGGGATGCCCGTCCGGTCACGTCTGCGGCTTGATCTTCTGGCCACTGGAGCGGGAGCTCTCGGCTTCGGTCTTCTCCGGGATCGTGTGCCGGATCCCTCGGCGCCGCGGGTATGTGCGGCAGGGGCCGTTGCTGTATCCCTTGTCGGCCGTGACGCTGTTGGGCTTCGTGGGGGGGGCAGCCCAGACCGGCCCGCCGAATGCGGACCTTTGCCAGCAGCATCTTGAACTGGGTGCAGTCCGCCCGCTGCCCCGGCGTGACACCCAGGGACAACGGACGGCATCGGCCGTCGGCACTCAGATGGAGTTTGTTGGTGAACCAGCCCCGTGAGCGGCCCAGTCCCTCACCTCCTGCACCATCTCCGTCAGCCGGACGAGCAGGCTCTGCCACGACGCTTCGCCCTGATGTCCGGTCGTCCCGGCCCTCTTTGATGCAGCTGCCGACGGCGGATCTGTCCGGGCACCGGCCGCATGCTGATGGGCCCGCATGGTGGTTGATTCCACCGAGATGTCCCGGTCGATCTCGCCCGCGACATCAGCAGTGACCTCAACCTGTTGCGGTCGGCCTGGGGGCCGGCCCCACTCACTTGACGAGGTTCACCGACCGGGCCGACGTGGCACCGATCTCGCCCGCGACCTCGTTCACCGCTTCCTGCGGGACCGTGTCGTCGACGGTGAGGACCGCCAAAGCCTCGCCTCCTGCCGCGGAGCGGGACACCTGCATGCCTGCGATGTTGATACCCGCCTCACCGAAGACCCGGCCTACCGTGCCGACCACGCCCGGACGGTCTTCGTAACGCAGCACCACCATGTGGTCGGCGAGCGCCAGGTCCACGTCGTACTCGCCGACGGCGACGATCTTCTGGTGGTGCTTGGGGCCGGCGAGCGTGCCGGAGACGGAGACTTCCTGGCCGTCGCTGAGGGTGCCGCGCACGGTCACCACGTTGCGGTGGTCGGAGGACTCCGAGCTGGTCGTCAGCCGTACCTCGACGCCACGCTCCTGCGCGAACAGCGGGGCGTTCACGTAGGACACGGTCTCGTCGACGACGTCCTCGAAGACACCCTTGAGCGCGGAGAGTTCGAGCACCTTGACGTCGTGCTGGGTGATCTCCCCGTACACCTCGACATCGAGACGGACCGCGACCTCGCCCGCGAGCGCGGTGAAGATACGGCCGAGCTTCTCGGCCAGCGGCAGACCCGGCTTGACGTCCTCGGCGATGACTCCGCCCTGCACGTTCACCGCGTCCGGAACCAGCTCACCGGCGAGCGCCAGACGCACCGAACGCGCGACCGCGATACCGGCCTTCTCCTGCGCCTCGTCCGTGGACGCACCCAGGTGCGGGGTGCAGACCACCTGGTCGAGCTCGAAGAGCGGGGAGTCCGTGCAGGGCTCCTTCGCATACACGTCCAGGCCCGCGCCGGCGACCCGGCCCTCCTTGAGCGCCGAGTACAGCGCGACCTCGTCGACGATCCCGCCCCGCGCGGCGTTCACGATCCGCACCGACGGCTTGACCTTGTGCAGCGCCTCGTCACCGATGAGACCCAGGGTCTCCGGCGTCTTCGGCAGGTGGACGGTGATGAAGTCGGACACTTCGAGCAGCTCGTCCAGCGACAGGACCTTGACACCCATCTGCGCGGCCCGCGCGGGCTGCACATAGGGGTCGTAGGCGACGACCTTCATACCGAACGCCGACATGCGCTGCGCGACGAGCGCGCCGATCCGGCCCAGACCCACGACACCCAGGGTCTTCTCCGCCAGCTCGACACCCGTGTACTTGCTGCGCTTCCACTCGCCGTTCTTCAGGGCCGTGTTGGCCTGCGGAATGTGGCGGGCGGTGGCCAGCAGCAGACCGCAGGCCAGCTCGGCCGCGGTCACGATGTTCGAGGTGGGGGCGTTGACGACCATCACGCCGGCCTTGGTGGCGGCGGACACGTCGACATTGTCCAGGCCGACACCGGCCCGTGCGACGACCTTCAGCTTCTTCGCGGCGGCGACGGCCTCGGCATCGACCTTCGTCGCGGAACGGATCAGGATCGCATCGACATCGGCGATCGCGGGCAGCAACTCGGCACGGTCGCCGCCGTTGCAGTGCCGGATCTCGAAGTCCGGGCCCAGAGCGTCCACCGTCGCGGGCGACAGCTCTTCAGCGATGAGTACGACAGGTTTCGAGCTCACGTGGACTCCTCAGACGGCTTTGTTTCAGACGGCGTTGTTCGAACTGGGCGGTCGGGTCGTGTGCCACCGGCCGGAGACCGGTCCGCGTCCGGAGATCCGGTGGGGCACCTGCCGCGACCTGCGTTGGAGGAACCCTCTCTGAACGGATTCCCGTCCCGTTCCCGTTTCGTGTCCGCAAGCTGCCCTGCCGACGCCTGATTCATCACGACGCGACGCGCCTGGCCGGATGGGTGGCAGTCGCCGCCTGATTGCGATCGAGGCTGAACCGCGTCTGGCCCCGGCGAGGGAACCTCACACCGCAACCGAGCAGGCAGGTGGGCCCGCCTGGAACCGCTGTTGCCCCAGGGAGTCAAGCCGGGGCGTCCACCGACGTGGGCTAGGCGGCAGTTAATCGACGGCGGCCAGCTCGGCCTCGCCCTCGGGATCTGCGTTGAACCGGACGACCACGGCCTCGGCCGCTCACGTGGCGGTCTGACGGCCAAGCTGCACCTGGCCTTCGAGCAGGGCCACAAGCCGGTGTTCATCGTGTTCACGGCCGGGGCCGCGGGGGGATCCTCCGCAGTTCGAGCCAACCCTGAAGAAAGTCCGCGTCGCCCGCCCGGCTGCCGGACGGCCGCGGACCCGACCCAACCGAGTCCGCGCCGGCACGGAGCCGATTCCAGGGCCACCGCACGCCAACTGCCGGATTCCCCGAAGCTGAAAAATCCGCCTTGCATGCATCAGCGTGTGCGGCGGCCACATCCCTGGAAGCGCAAGCGCGATTCGCTCTACTCCAGCCCGCGCTTGCCCGGTGCCCAGAACGGCTTGGTGAGTACCGCCCGTCGGTCCCAGCCAGCTTCTCGCACGAGCACCTGCCGCACGTGCTGCACGGTCCGCGCCTCCCCGGCGACGTACGCGATCCCGCCTGGCTCCGGAGCGAGGCGTCGCACCGCATCCGGGAGCGAAGTGCCATTCCTGATGGTCCAGATGAGGCGGTCCGAGTACGGCAGGGGGAGCTGGTCGGCAGCCGTCTCCGTTTCGATACAGCCGGAGATTCGCGCCCCGTCAGGCAGTGCGCCCAGCATCGCGCCGAAGGCGACCGACGCCGTCTCCTCCCCGACGAACACGTGGTGCGCGGCGTCGGGCCGCAGCACGAACGTCCCTTCCGGCTTGCGCAGTCGGACCCGGTCGCCGACCGTGGCGCTGCTTCCCCACCGCGCTCCGGGGCCACCCCCAGAGTGATCCAGTACGCACAATTCGACCGCGCCCGCCGGGTCGTAGCGCCAGATCGAGTACGTGCGCAGAGTCAGCCGGTCGCCGACCATGACCCTCACCTGCTGTCCGGGGCGGACGGTCAGCCCGGACAGGGCTTCGCCCTCGATGCGCAGGCGACGGAGCCGGGCGGCGACAGGTTCGGTCTCGGTGACCGTGCCCTGAAGCGTCAGCAGGTCCAGGAGGGGGGAGAGCAGGGCAGCCATGGGGCTCCTCGGAAACTCGTCGATGCGGTGGGGCACTGAGGGCCAGCATCGAACCGAACGCGATACTAACGCGTTTCTTTCGAGACGCGATAGTACTCGTCTTTGGGTGTGCCCGCGCTCGACTACGCCGACCTCCTTCGGCGCCGCGATCGGCAGGCCGACTTCGCTAAGGTCGGGGCCCGGCACATGCGCTGGCGAGAGGAACAGCCACATCGGCCCGGCCGGACCGGCATGGACAAGTGAGCACCGATCAATCTCGTCAACACACCAACTCGCTGCCATCCGGGCCTGGTTGCTGCGCTTCAGCCAGCCTGGGTGGATGTTGGCAGGTCCGCCACTGGTCAGAATGTCCCAGGACCAGGAACGGGCCGTTCGACGTCGCCGAGACACAACGGGGCCCGCCTCGCACCAGAGATCAGGTCAGCGACTTCAACTCGTCGTCGTTGAAGGCGAGCGTGAAGGACTCGATGAGCGAGGCAAGTTGCCCGGGGACGCGGGCGTCGGCGATCGGCGCCATCACGGTGGACCTCTGACGAGGCCAGGAGGGAGCGACGACGGCGACGCTCACGTCCCCGGCCCCGCGGCAGCGATCCGGTCCAACAGGGCAAGCAGGGCACCGTTGCCTGGATCCCAGAGGCAGGCCGTGGCCATCCCCGCTGCGGGACGACGCACCGTGGCAACCGCCACGGCACTCCGCGGCGCGCCCGTGCCGTGCGGCCCCTCCCCGCCCGGATGCCCGGGCCGAATTCGACAGCCCTCCGGACGGCCTCCTCAACCTCGACCATCCGGACCCGGAGCGTTCACTTGAATCGACGCAGCGGCCAGGGCCGCACGTAATGCGGAGCCCGCCGAGTCAGTCTGGTACGCACGGCTGTGGTTCAGAAAACCTGACGCATCCTGCGCGGTCCACAACCTGCTGTGCGGCGGACACCCGTATCCGAACCCGGTTGCCGCTTCGTGGTCGGCTGCGCATCCTGCTGGGATGCGCTTCTCCATCAACATCCCGAACTTCGGCGACTTCGCCGACCCCCGCAACGTCGCGACGGCAGCAACGGCCGCCGAACAGGCCGGCTGGGACGGGCTCTTCGTCTGGGACCACGTCCTGCACCGTCGCCACCAAGGGCGTCCCTTCGGAGATCCCTGGATGCTGCTGACCGCAGCCGCGCTGGCGACCTCCCGGATCCGGCTGGGCACCCTGCTGACACCGGTCCCCCGCTACCGTCCGGAGCAACTGGCTCGCCAGGTAGCCACCTTGGACCACCTCAGCGGCGGCCGGGTGATCTTCGCCGCCGGCCTGGGCGGTCCCGTCGAGGACGAATACCGCAGCTTCGGCGACGCCGCCGAGCCGCGCGTACTCGCCGAACGGCTGGACGAGGGACTTCAGTTGTTGAGCCGCTTCTGGTCCGGCGAACCGGTGAACCACCACGGCCGGCACTACGAGGTCCGGGATGTGGCGCTACTGCCCGCCACCGTGCAACGGCCCGGTCCACCGGTGTGGATCGGCGGGTTCTGGCCGCGTCGTGTGCCCATGCGCCGGGCAGCGCGGTGGGACGGCGCGGTGCCGCTCTTCGAATCGGCCCGGCACGGCCATGTACCGGACGTGGCGGAGGTACGCGAACTGGTCGGCTATGTGCGCGAGCAGCGTACGGCCGGGGCCGAGCGCCCCTTCGAGTTCGTGCTCGGCGGTGCCACACCCCCGGACAAGGCGAAAGCGCGGGACGTGGTCGGTCCCCTGCACGACGTCGGTGCCACCTGGTGGGACGAACGGCAGGTCCAGACCGGGCCCGACCTGGACCGCCTCCTTCCGGTGCTGCGCCGCATCGAGGCGGGGCCGCCGGTGCTCTGATCAGCCGTTCGAATGCGACGGCAGTCCAAAACTGACGATTTGCGCCGATACCTGGGGCTCTGACCACGCCACTACGGAGATCCTCCGGCCAGCGCTCACCGCTCCTGCCGGGCGCCAAGGCCCCGCAGAGCCTCGGTCGCGCGCAGCCCGCGCCGACGCGCAAGGCACCGGGCGAGCCTGCGATCCCCCGCAGCATGCCCGGCGCCCTGCTGCGCTTGCCCTGCTGCCCTGCTGCTGTCAGGAGCGCTGAGCGACACGCAGCCGGTTCACCTGCTCGGTCACGTGCCCCGTGGGGAACTTCGCCTTCTTCCCGGCACGCGAGTCGGTGAAGGCCGCGACAACACCCCCGGTCCGCACGACGACGTAGTGCGTGTCCAGGAATCCGCCCAATTCCGGTTCCGGATAGGTGATGTGGAAACTGACGGCCTCGTCGCCGAACTCCGGAGACTTTCGCGCAGTGAGCTCGGCACGGTACTTACCGGTGTAGTTGACACCGGAGTACTGCTTGCAGACGGGCAGTGCGTCGTGAAGCAGGCGGAAGGCCTGCTGTGCTCCCGCGCCACTGTACGAGGCCAGCGTGGCGCTGCCGTTGGCGATGGGGTCCTGCCAGCTGATGTCCTGAACCACCAGGGCCGAGGCCGTACTGGCACCCAGCACGTGAAGGATCTGTTGGCAGGAAGGATTCGAGACAGGGAGAAACGTAGGTTGAGCCAACTTCGGGGCCAGCACGCGTACGGGAGAGTGGCCTGCTCCCGGTATCTCAAGTGCCCTCAGAGTGACGGCCTCGATCTCCGCGCCGGTCAGTGGAGGTCTTGGAGAGCTGCTCCCTTTCACGGCTGGTGAGCCTTCTGCCAACCGATGATCATCCGGATGATCGGACAGGCGAAGGTCGGTGTGCGCGATTCCTCTGTCACATCGACGTCTCGCGTGCCGACATCAAGCACCGTGTCCGTATCCCGACCCCGCACGCAGCAGCCCGTTCCCTCTCCTCCCAAGAGGTTGTTGACCCGCGCGGCCGGCACCGAGACCGAGCCGGTGTGGCCTTGCGCGGGGAGGGCGGGCGCTCAACGGTCTGGTCCTGGGGCAGTCCGCGTCTCTGGGGTGCGACGGCCATCTTCACGCGCTGAGAGTGCGCGCATAGTGCGCGCTGTATCCCTTGCCCAGATCAGATCCACGGCAGTGCCGAAATGGCGGCTCTGTCGAATTCCTATGCGCAGCCGATCCCGCGAGCAACCGACCTGTCCTTGGCTTGCGGGAGGTTGCGCAGCTGTTGGGAATCGCCGATCTTCAAAGTCTTGAGGTCGACGAGGATACGCTGCCGCCGTGATCCTCCCGACAGTCGACGAGGTACGCGCGCTCCACGAACGGCACGCGCCGTCGCACGAAGCCTTGGACCTCGTCTTCACTCACTGTCAGATCATCAGCGACATCGCCGAACAGCTCGGGAAGCGGACAGACCTCGCTCTCGACACCGATCTTGTCCGCGTCGGTGCGCTCCTGCACGACATCGGTGTCTACCGGCTCTACGACCAGGCCGGCCGACTCGATCACGGCAACTACATCCGCCATGGTGTTCTCGGCCACGAGCTCCTCCGACAGGAGGGATTCCCGGAGCGACTGTGCCGCTTCTGCTCCTGCCACACGGGAGTCGGCCTCAGCCGGCACGACATCCGCGCACAGGGCCTCGCCCTACCCGAGGCCGACTATCTGGCCGAGACGGTCGAAGAGCAACTGGTCATGTACGCCGACAAGTTCCACAGCAAGACGACTCCGCCCGTCTTCCTCACCGCCGACGCCTATGCCGCCCACGTGAAATCATTCGGTGCGGCTAAGGTCCATGCATTCGGCCTGCTGCGTGCCAGGTTCGGGGAACCCGACCTGGCCTCGGTCAAGGCGCGGTACGGCCACACGCAGACTTGAGACCGCGTCCGCCGTGAACTCGGCGGAGTAATGTTTCATCCTCGCGGGGATCCCGTTCCCCAGTGGACCGTGGACCATGAAGATCCGAGTCTCCGAGTCTCTCCGGTGTCCACAATTCGGAGTCGGGCTCACTGCTTTCAGACCTGCTGCTCGAACTCCAGGCTTGCATAGCGACGCCTGGCGATGTTCTCGCGGGTGCCGACAATCAGGGTCTGGGTATAGACGTCGAGGTCGATCGACTGACCGTGTATCTGTGCCAGGAGAACCAGGTCGCCCTCGTCCGGTGCCGACTGCCAAGGACGGGAGAAACCACCCAGCTGGACGGAGACTCCGTGCGCGGCGCCGCCCGCCGCCGCTTTCCGTACGGCGTCCTCGAAGCCGTCCAGGGCGTCGTCCCGGTCGGCACCGCCGCCCCGGAACACACTGGTCGCGGGGGCGTTGCGCCAATCGGGCGCGACGGTCAGTCCCGGAACCGGGTACAGGACTCCCGGTTCGTAGACCGTGGGCTGCCAGGACTCACCCTCGATGAGTTCGTTCGGCGCCGTGCGCTCCGTGGTTCGCGCACCAGCGGGGACGTGAAGCACCACCGACGACTCAGGCTCGTACTCGATGTCGGTGAAGAACAACAGGCTTCCTTCAGGCGGCAGTTCGATGTCCAGGACTCCCTGCGGGAGCGCCGCACAGTCGACGGTCAGGACGAGAGGTTCGCGTCCGTCGGGCCAGTCGATGCCGTCCGGCAGCGCGGGGAGGCCTCCCGTACGTGCGGCGGGACGGGTCTCTTTCTGCTGGGTGGGGGTCAGATCCTGAAAGGGGACCAGGTGGAGGCATGGCCGGGAGCCGGTGAGCATCTCCTGCGCGACCGGCCCGGGAACGTTGTGCCTTTCGGCCATGCGAACGACGAGCCGGCCCACCATCGGAGAAGTCATGACCGCGATCATGCCAGGGCCCGTGGCCACGAGTGCGGCGGCATCGTGCAGGTCTCCGGCCCGCGGCTCGGCGTTCTGGGCAACACGGTTGTCCCCGGCGAGCAGGCCGCGCCATGGACCTTCGGCGTACGAGCAATGCGGCGCAGCCAGCCCGGCGCGGCGTGTTGTGAGATGACCGAGGCCGAGGTCGGGCGGTCGCCGCCCGGTTCGGAACGGGGCGCCGGACAGCGGGACGCAGCGCCGCCGTGGCGTGGGCTGCGCGGACCCTCTTCATGCACGGGCGGTCGGCTCCTGTTCGACGGTGGCGTGCAGGCGGCGCGTGTGGTCCACGTAACGCTCCGCTCCGGTCAGCGTGACCCTGGCCGTCAGACGCGGATCCGCGCTGGAGGCGGCCAACCGTACGTCCAGGTCGCCCGGTTCGACGACGCGCCGGCCGTCTCGACCGGTGAAGGAGGCGAGGTCGGCCGGGACCGTGACCCGCAGCCGGCGGGCCTCGCCCGGCTCCAGTGCGACCCTCGCGTAGCCGATCAGGCGTTGCACCGGCTGGACGACGGAGGCGACCGGGTCGTGCAGATAGACCTGGACGACTTCGGTTCCGGACCGTCCGCCTGCGTTGCGGACGGTGAAGGCGAGGGTGAACTCGCCGTCCGTCGGGGCCTCATGGGCGTCCACGGTCAGGTCTGTCCAGTCGAATCGCGTATAGGACAGACCGTGGCCGAAGGCGAACGCGGGGGTCGGGTCGATGCTGGACACCTCGCCGGCGTGTGCGAGCCGCGCCCCGAGATAGGTGGCCGGCTGGGATCCTGGCTCGCGCGGCACGCTGACCGGCAGGCGTCCGGAGGGGTTGGTACGGCCGCTGAGCACCCCGGCGATGGCGTGGGTGCCCTCCTCGCCCGGGAAGAAGGACTGCACGATCGCGGCGGACTCCCGCGCGGCGCGGCCGAGAGCGTACGGCCGTCCCGCGAGCAGCACGGTGACCAGGGGTGTCTCCTGATCGAGCAGGGCGTCGAGCAGTTGCTGCTGTGCGCCGGGCAGCGCCAGCGTCCCGACGTCGCACCCCTCTCCGCTGGTGCCCCGCCCGAAGAGTCCGGCGCGGTCGCCGAGCACGACCAGGGCGACATCGGCCTCGCGTGCCGCCTGAACGGCCTCGTGGAGACCGGAGAGATCTCCGTCGTCGATTCCGGTGCCGCGGGCGACGGTGATCTCGCAGTCGGGGAACTCGGCGGCGAGCGTGTCCCGCAACGTGGGCAGCTCGATGCCGAGCGGGGTGCCGGGGTGCCGGACACCGATGTGCTGGGGGAAGGAGTAGCAGCCCAGTACGGCGGTGGGCTCGTCGGCATTGGGACCGAGCAGGGCGATGCGGCGAGGCCGCCCGAGCGGCAGGGTGCCGTCGTTGCTCAGCAGTACGACCGCCTCCTCGGCGACTGTGCGGGCCAGCGCGCGGTTGTCCGGACCGTCCAGATCGATCCGGCCGCGCAGGGCGCCCGGATCGTCCAGGTCCGCTCCGTCGAGCGCGGCCGGCACGGGGTTCCAGTCCGGGTCGAGCAGGCCGAGCACCGCTTTCTGGGTGAGTATCCGGCGCAGGGCGCGGTCGACGTCGGCCTCCGGTACGCGGCCGTCGGCAACCGCGTCGGCCAGGGGCGCACCGTACGTCTTGACGCTGGGCAGTTCGACGTCGACTCCCGCGCGCAGCGCCGTGACGGCGGCTCCGGCCCAGTCCGCTGCGATGCCGTGCAGGGTCTTGAGGAAGGCGATGGCGAAGTAGTCGGCGACGACGGTGCCGTCGAAGCCCCATGTGTCGCGCAGCAGCCCGGTGAGCAGTTCCTCGTCGGCCGCCGAGGGCATGCCGTCGGTGTCGGTGTAGGCGCTCATCACCGACCGGGGGCGGCCTTCGCGGACGGCCATCTCGAAGGGAGGCAGCAGAACGTCGGCGCGCTCGCGCGGGCCCACGGAGGCGGGAGCGAGGTTGCGGCCGGCCCGGGAGGCCGAGTAGCCGACGAAGTGCTTGAGCGTCGCGACGATCCCGGCGGACTCAAGCCCCTGCACGTATGCCGTTCCCAGGGTGCCGACGAGGTACGGGTCCTCGCCGATGGCCTCCTCGACCCGGCCCCAGCGGGCGTCGCGCACCACGTCCAGGACGGGCGCGAGACCTTGGTGGATACCGACGGCACGCATGTCGCGGCCGATCGCGGCGGCCATGCGCCGCACCGTGTCCGGATCGAAGGTGGCGCCCCAGGACAGCGGAACGGGGTAGACCGTCGCCCCCCAGGCGGCGAAGCCGGCCAGACACTCGTCATGCGCGAGAGCGGGGATGTTGAACCGGTTCGTGGCGGCGATGCGGGTCTGGGTGCGGGCCAGGGAGAGTGCACCCAGAGCGGGGTCGACCGGGACCGTGCCGAAGGGCCGGGTCAGCTGCCCCAGCCCGAAGGGCAGGAGTGTGTCGAGATCGACGGCCTCCTCCATGTCGTGCTGATGAGGAGCCACCTCGTCGCCCTGATCGGAGGCACCCACCCACACTCCGTACAGCTGGGCGGTCTTCTCCTGCAGGGTCATCGCGTCGATCAGGGCATCGACTCTCGCGGTGACAGGAACGGTGGGGTCGTTCCAGAGGAAGACTCCGGGGGTGTCCTCTGCAGCCACGGTGGCGTTCATTTTCCTCCCAGGCCCGTCAGAACCTCGACGAAGGCGCGACGGATCAACAGGTAGACGAACAGGACTCGGTACGGGGCAGATCGCGTCCTGGCTGCGGCGCCGGTCAACGGCTGAATCCAGCGGTCAGACCGCTCAGCAGCTGGCGCCTGCCGAACGCGTACAGCACCAGGACGGGCAGGGTGGTCAGGACGACGGCGGCAACGACGGCGGGGACGTTGACCCCGTACTGGCCCTGGAAGGTCCACAGTGCGAGCGGCAGGGTCCGGCGGTCAGGGCTTTGCGTCAGGATGAGCGGCAGCAGGAATCCGTTCCAGATGGTCAGTGCGTTGAAGATGCTGACGGTGAGGATCGCCGGACGGGTGAGCGGTGCCGCCAGTCGCCACAGCGTCGTCCATTCGGTGGCGCCGTCGACCCGCATCGAGTCGAACAGCTCTTTGGGCACGTCGCGGATGAAGTTGGAGAGCACCAGTACCGACAGCGGGATGGCGAAGGCGATCGACGGGAGGATCAGCGCCACCAGGCTGTCGTACAGCTGCAGCTTGATGATGATCAGGTAGACCGGGATCACCGTCGCCTGCAAGGGGATGGCCAGACCCATGAGGAACAGCCCGTTCATGGCCCGCAGGATCCGCATGCGCCAGCCGCGAACGATCGCGTACGCGGCCATGAAGGAGAACAGGACCGCCGGCACCACGGCGCCGGCGGTGACCACGACGCTGTTCACGAAGTAGCGAAGGAAGTCGGACTCGATGACCAGCCGGTAGTTGTCCAGCGTCGGGTCGCCCGAAGGCACGAGCGGGTTGCTCGCGTAGTAGCGGTTCTGGGCTTTGAAGCTGGTGATGAGGGTCCAGTACAGAGGTACGGCCACGACGACGAGCCAGAGCCAGCCGGCCAGGCCGCCGGCCCAGTTGCGCCTGCGGGCCGCCGGACGGGTTGGACCCTGTCGCTCGGGGTGGCCGGCCTGCCGCGGTCGCCGCGGTTCGGTCAGCGTGTCGGTCACCTCAGGCCCCCTCAAGTTGGCTCGCGCCGGCGTCGCGGCCCCCGAGCCGGCGCAGCAGCAGGGCCAGGGCCAGGCCCACCAGGACCAGGATGACCGCGATGGCGCTGGCCGGTCCCATCAGGCTGGCCTGGAATCCCCGCTTGTACATGTCCAGGGCAAGGACCCGGGTGGCGTCGCCGGGGCCGCCCTCGGTCAGGATGAAGATGAGGTCGAAGAAGGTCAGCGACCCGACCACCATCAGCGTGGACGAGGTGATGATGGTGTATTTCAGCTGGGGCAGCGTGATGCTGAAGAACTGCCGGATCCGCCCGGCGCCGTCCAACTGCGCCGCCTCGTAGAGGGACTTCGGGATCTGCTGCACTCCACCCTGGTAGATCAGGGAGTGGAACGGGATGAACTGCCAGGAGACGACGAACACGACGACTCCGAACGCGAGCCCGGGCCGCCCCAGCCAGTCCTGGCTGAGTACCTGGATCTTCAGCCCGGCGCCGAGCCCGAAGTTCGGATCCAGCAGCGCCTTGTACGCGAGCGCGATCGCCGCGGAGCTGAGCATCAGCGGGACGAAGTACACCACTCCCAGCACGGCACGGTAGCGGTGGCGGCCCGCCATGAACGTGCCGAGCAGAATACTCAGCGGTGTCTGGACGGCCCAGGAGACGGCCATCACCAGAAATGTCACCCCGAGGGCGTGCGGCAGCCCGGGATCGGTGAGTACCGCACGCCAACTGGTCAGCCCCGACGGGTGGATGGCGCCGATTCCGTCCCACGTGGTGAAGCTCAGCGCGAAGACGCCGACGAGCGGAATCACGGCGAAACCCACGAAGACCACCAGCGCCGGCGCCGCCAGCCACGGCAGGATGCTGCGCGGTCCGTGGCGCGGCTGACGGCCGGCCAGCGAGCTCATGTGCCGGTGACCGCGTTGAGGTTACGGGCGAACTGCTGCGGTGATATGGACAGTTGGAACAGCTTGACGATGTTGTCCAATAGGGTCTCGGCGGCCGTCGGACTGAGCGCCTGGTCCCAGGACTGGCCGAATTCCTTGGCCTTGGTGGCGATGTCGTAGGTGAACTGCAGGAAATCGGCGTTCTTGGCGGCTGCCAGCAGTTTCTCGGTGCCCAGCCGGATCGGAACCGATCCGTTGTCGATCCATTTCTGCACCTCTTCCTGCTGGAGGACGCCCCGGGCGAAGAATTCCTTGGCGGTCTTCTTCTGGTCGGAGTCGGCCTTGGAGGACAGGGACAGGTACTGGGCGGGGTTGCCGACGGTGTTGCCCGGATCGCCCTTGCCGCCCTCGACGGGCGGGAAGTTCATGTAGCCCAGTCCGCCGCCGGGGACGAAGTCCCCTCCCCTGGCCTGCTGGATGCCGTACGACCAGGCGCCGTGCAGCATCATCGCGGCCCTGCCGGTGTACAGCAGCGCCTGGTCGGCGTTGGAGTCCGCGGTGATCGACGAGAAGCCCTTGATGAATCCGTCGGCCTTGACCAGTTCCTGCACCTTGGTCAGCGCGGTGATGGCGCGCGGGTCGGACCAGGCGTTCTTCTCGCCCTCGACGACGGCCTGGAAGACCTCCGGACCTCCGATGCGGTCGAACAGGAACTCCAGCCACATCATGTTCGTCCACCGGGACTGGCCGCCGAGGGAGAACGGTGCGATGCCCTTGGCGTTGAACCTGGGCACCAGCGCCATGATGTCGTCCCAGGAATTCGGCGGTTCCACGCCGACCTGGTCGAAGACCTTCCGGTTGTAGTAGAGGATGATCGGCTGCACCGTCTCACCCGGCATCGCGTAGATCTTGCCGTCGACGGTCGCCGCGTCGAACGAGGACGGCAGCAGCCGCTTCTTGACCTCGGGGTGCTCGTCGAACCACGGGGTGAGGTCCTCGACCTGGCCCGCCTTCACATAGCTGCGCAGCGTCCCGCCGCCCCAGCCCCAGATGATGGTGGGCGCCCGCCCGGCACCGATGGCGGTCTTGATCTTCGTCTTGTACGCGTCGTTCTGGAAGGTGGTGTCCTTGATCTGCTCATCGGGATGGGCCTTGTTGAAGGCGTCCACCGCGCCCGCTCTGACACCTTCCTGAGGCTGGCCGTTCAGGTACCAGTAGGTGGTTTCCCCGCCGGAGCCGGGACCGGAGGAGCCGCAGGCCGCCAGCGCCGCGGAGACCGGAACGCCGGCGGCCAGACCGAGAAGGGTACGCCGAGAGAGATGGATCTCCATGTCTGTTCTCCGCACTCGAATCGAGAGCTGTCGGATTCTCAGGAGCCGTACCGAAAAGTTTTCGAAATTGCCTTTTTGGAACTCTGTTAGTGCAAATTAGATTTCGACCTGACACTGTGTCAAGGTGCGTGCAGCGCCGTTGCAAGGCTGTAAACCGCTGCGTACTATCCGGTACGAACGATCCTCAATGGACGTCGGCACAGTCCGAAAAGTTTTCGAAATCGAATGATCGGGCGAGGGTGGTGCAATGCCTGCGGCAGACACACCGTCGGTGCGGGGGCTGCCCCACCGGCAGCTCACCACACCGGTGGACGCACAGCGGGGAGGAATCGATGCGGCCGAACGCCAGACGCACCACCTTGGCTGACATCGCCCAGGTGGCCGGGGTCTCCATCGCCACCGTCTCCAAAGTGGTCAACGGCCGCGGTGACGTGGCACCGCACACCCGCACCCGGGTGCAGCAACTGCTGCACCAACACCACTACCTCGCACCCGTCTTCCGCCACACCGGGGCCGTCCAGAGCCCGACCATCGAGGTGCAGTTCCAGGGCGGCCTCAAGTCGTACGTGGCCGAGACACTGGAAGGCATCATCGACGCCGCCGCCGAGCTGGGGGCCTCGGTGGTGATCAGCAAGGCGTCCCACGCCCCGCACTGGGCTCGGGACCTGGTCTCGGCCGGGCGCCGCGCCGTCATCGCGGTCACCAGCGTGTACTCCACGGCGCATCTGAACGAACTGGCCCGGTCCGGGCTGCCGTTGGTCGTGCTGGACCCGCTGCACCTGCCCGACAGCCGGGTCAACAGTGTCGGCGCGACCAACTTCGCGGGCGGTCTGGCCGCGACCCGGCACCTGCTCTCTCTGGGCCACCGTCGCGTCGCCTACCTCGGCGGACCGACGATGGCCGTGTGCAACCAGGCACGCGTGCACGGGTATCGCGCCGCCATGGAGGCGGAAGGAGCGCGGGTGCCCGATGCCTACGTCCTGCCCGGAGAATTCACGTACGAGGCCGGGTTGCTCGGCGCCGCGGCGCTGCTGGACCTGCCCGAACCGCCGACGGCGATCTTCGCGGGCAACGACGAGATCGCCGTCGGCGTCATCGAGACCGCCCGCACCCGCGGCCTGCGCATCCCCGAAGACCTCAGCGTCGTCGGCTTCGACGACACGAGCCTCGCCCAGATCACCTCACCGCCGCTGACCACCGTGCGCCAGCCCCTACGAGAGATGGGCAGCGCCGCCCTGCGCACCGCTCTCCGGCTGGCCAACGGCGAGAAGGTCGAGTCCCACCACATCGAACTCGCCACCGAACTCGTGGTGCGCGCCTCGACGGCGCGGCCCTGCGATGAAGCTTCGGCACGCAGGTAGCCGCGATGGTCGCATGCCCCGTCTGCCACGACCTGGCCGGACCACCCTCATTGAGTACGGCGGAGTCGGCGTCCCCTCACCCGAACGCCCCGAGCCCGCACCGGCGTCTCACGTTTCGCGGCGCTTCTGCCAATCGAGCAGTGAGGCAGGCTCATCCGGCCCGGTGTGTCATATGGCTGCATCAAACCGCGGACGAGTGCTGCCTCGAAGTCCATGTGATGGATCGTGGTCACCGAGCAGACAAAGTCGTACTGCGCACCGGGAAGTTCCGTGGTGAGGAAGTCGCCCTCGATGAAAGTGAGTTGCGAGTGGCCGGCAGCCAACTCGCGTGCGCAGGCGATCATGTCCGGCGACCTGTCGATCCCAGTGACGCGTTTCGCCCGCCCAGCAAGCTTCCGTGCCAGCAGCCCGTCCCCGCAGCCCACTTCCAGGGCATCGCCGCACCCCTCGGGAACAGACCGGAGGATGCCGGGATGCCGGGCAACGTTGGTGTTCCAGTACGGCTCTGGGGCGGGCTGGCGCATTCGATCATCGTAGAAGCCGGCCAGGCCTTGCCGCGTACACACCGATGGATCCGCAGTCCCCACCGCCCGAGGTAACCTACTGCCCAGTTGATCACCCGCCGCGTGACGGGCCATGCCGGGCCGCAGATGCCCGCCTGGGAATCTTGCCGCTCCGTGCCGCTCACCCAGGCGGTCGGGCAGCGAGTTGGAGGGCGGGGTCTGCGCGTTGCAGGGCGGCGTTCACCTTCAGGTCCCAGCCCGTTGTGTACGCCTCCTCGAACGGCTGGTCGCCGATCTCCGTCCGGGCTCGCGCGCTCAGGGTTCGGATGCGGGGTTCGGTGGGGTCGTGGGCGCCGCGCAGCCGGGCGGCTGCGCCGAGGACGGCGGCCACGTCGTGGTATCGCTCGTCCAGTGCTGCCAGGTGGGCGACGCTGACGGCCACGGTGGCCACGATCGGCAGATCGTGACTGTTCACCGCCGCCGTGTAGGCGAGGTGCAGGGCGTGTGCGGCGGCGGACCGGTCGGTGAGGTGGAGGCAGAGTTCGGCGCGCACGGTGGCGATCAGTGCGTGTTCGTGGTCGCCGCGCAGCGGACGCCGGCGGGACAGGGCGGTTTCGGTCGTATCGAGCAGCTCGCCCGCCTTAGCCAGGTCGCCGGTCTGCAGGTGCAGTCGCGCCTGGCACGCGTCCAGAATGATCGCCATTCCGGGTGAGGGCGAGGCCAGCACCCGCTGCCGGGTCGTGGTGATCAACTCCAGTGCCCGTGCGGGCTGGTCGGTGCGCGTGTGCAGGTCCGTCAGGCGCAGGGCGATGTAGATCTCGTCCTGGATGCTGAGCGCTCCGAACGCGCGGGCCGTCTCCTTCGCCGCCCGCAAGTCCTTTACGGCGCCGTCGAGTTCGCCGTCGTACTGGCGCAACAGTGCACGCAAGGGAAGGGCGGTGGCGGTGGCCCACCGGTCACCGGCCTCGGCAAAGCGGTCCAACGCTGCGCTCACGTCGGTGCGGGCGCGGTCGAGGTCGCCTTCGTTCTCGGCGGCGTGGGCACGGGAGATGAGGGCATGGCCGGCCAGCCACACATCCGGCCCGTCCGCCAGACGCTGGAGCGTGGCCCGACCGCCGTCGTTCAGGTGCAGGCAGGCCAGCGCAACGGTCATCAACTGCCCAGTAAAGCCGGGCAGTCCGGGGTGGTTCAGCAGCCGCTCGGTCAGCACCCGGACCGTTTCGTCCGCGTCCGGTGGCACGTCGTTGAACAGTGCGCTGTAGGGGGCGTCGAGCAGGTGCAGGGCGGTGGCGATGTCGTGCTGCACGCCGCGGTGGCCGGTGGGGATCGCGGTGGCCTGGCCGAGCCAGTAGGCGGCTTCGTCGTCCTGGCCACGCATGCGCCAGTACCAGATCATGCCGAGCGCGAGGCACAGAGCGCCGTCGGCGTTTCGGCTGTCGCACAGGTAGCGCAGGGCGGCCAGGACGTTGTCGTGTTCGGCGCGCAGGACGTGCAGGGCGTGCAGTTGCTGGGGGCCTCGGGTGAGCGGGTCGTGCTCGGCGACCAGTTCGGCGCCGTACCGGGCGGCCAGGTCTCGCACATGGGTGAGGGTGCGGTGCTCGGCCAGTTTTTCCAGGCCGTACTCGCGGATCGTCTCCAGCATGCGGTAGCGGCCGCTGTCAGGGGCGAGCTGCAGCAGGGAGCGGTCGACGAGGTGGGAGAGGAGTTCGGGGACGTCGTACTCGGCGACGGTGGTGGTGTCGGTGCAGAGCGCTGCGGCTGATGCGGGGGTGACGCCGCCGGGCAGGACGGCGATGCGTTCGGCGAGGGTGCGGGCCTGGTCGGTGAGCAGGTCCCAGCTCCAGGCGATGACGCCGCGCAGGGTGCGGTGGCGGGGGAAGGCAGTGCGGCTGCCGGTGGTCAGCAGCCGGAACCGGTCGGGCAAGCCGTCGGCCAGGCCGGTCAGGGACAAGGTGCGCAGGCGGGCCGCGGCCAGTTCGAGGGCCAGCGGCAGGCCGTCCAGGCTGCGCACGATGCGCAGGATCTCGGCCTGGTTGTGCTCGTCGACGTCGAAGCCGGGCACGACGGCGGCGGCGCGTTCGGTGAACAGGCGCACCGACGGCGTGCGCCGCGTCTGTTCCAGGTCCGCGTCCGGGGCGGGCAGCGGCAGCGGGCCCAGCGGAACGAGGGCCTCGCCGGGGATGGCGAGGGCTTCTCGGCTGGTGGCCAGGACGCGCAGGTCGCTGCAGCGTTCCAGCAGGGCGGCCAGCAGATGCGCCACGGCGTCGATCAGATGCTCGCAGTTGTCCACGACGAGGAGGGTTTCGCGGCCGTCCAACTCATCACTGAGCGCGTCGAGTTCGTCGGCGGGGTCGGTGCGCAGCTTCACCGAGGCGTCGAAGAGCGCGGAGCCGCGCAGGCCGATCGCGACGAGCAGGGCCCCGCCGATCTTGCCCGCGTCGGTGACGGAGGCGAGGTCGATCAGCCAGGTGCCGTCGCGGTGTTGGGGACGCCGGCGGCGGGCGGCCTCGATGGCCAGGCGGGTCTTTCCGGCGCCGCCGGGGCCGAGCACGGTGACCAGGCGCCCGGAGGTGAGCAGGGACTCGATCCGGGCGAGGTCGTCGTCGCGGCCGATGAAGCTGGTCAGCGGCGCGGGCAGATTCCCCCGCACCTCCTGCCTCCGGCCGGCTGGGGAAGCAGAGGGGGTGGTGGCGGGTGGTTCGTCGCGCAGCAGGCGCAGGTGACGTTCGCGCAGGGCGGCGCCCGGCTCGGTTCCCAGCTCGTCGGCCAGTGTTTCGCGGAACTGCTCGTAGCGGGCGAGGGCTTCGGCCTGGCGTCCCTGCGCGGCGAGCGCGTCCATGAGCAGCGCGACTCCGCGCTCATACATCCGGTGGCCGGTGAGCAGGGCGGTCAGGCGGGTCGTGGCCTGCGCGGCGTTGCCCAGGGCGAGGTCGGTTTCGGCAAGGTCGGCGACGGTCTCGGTGAAGGTGTGGGCCAGCCGGGTCGCGGCGGCGGGCGCCAGGCCGGCAAGGACGGCGGGCTCCGTACCGCTCTGGTCCTCCCACCGTGCGACGGCCTCGGTGAGCCGGGTGTGCGCGCCGTGCGCGTCGTGGGCGCGAAGCCGCTCCCGTCCGGCAGCGGCGAGCTCCTCGAAGTGCAGCGCGTCTACTTCAGCAGGGGCCACGTCCAGGCGGTAGCCGCTCTGGCTTGAGGTGATCGTGTGGGGCGAGCCGAGGGACCGGCGCAGACGGGAGACGAGTGCCTGCAGGGCGCGGGCGGGGTCGCCCGGGGGATCCTCGGGCCAGATCGCGTCGATCAGGGCTCCCTGGCCGACCGTGCGTCCGCCCGCCAGCGCGAGCTGGACCAGGAGAGCGCGCAGCCGCAGTCCGGGCACGGGCAGGGCACGATCGCCGCGAGCGGCCGCGAATTCGCCCAGCAACGTGATGCGCAGCCGTGCGTCCCCATCCATGGGCCGATCTTCGCGTGCCGCACCGAGATGACCAAATCCGCACAAGGACACCGCCCTGGCACACCGACGGGTGTCAGCCCGAGTCCCGGACGCCGTCCCCGGTGCGCGGCACGTCCGGGTGCCCGTCGTACCAGGACACGAAGTCCGCCGCGCCGTACGAGCCGTCGAGCCCGATGCCGCGCCCGGCAGCGCACCGCACCGCCCTGACACGGGCCCCGGCCGCTGCGCCCCGGGTGAGGGTACGCGTGTCAGCGCGCTGTGCGCTCCGTGTGCGCGGTCCGGGCGAGTGTGGCGATGTGCCGCGGTGAACACGACGATCGCCGCCGATGACGCCAGGACGGCACGGACTCGCACAAGCAGGGAGTACTCCGATGACGCACACCACCAGCACCACGCCCACAGGCACCACCCCGACCACCCCCACCACCACCGCGGAGGAGGCCTGGGTGCGGACGTGGGGGGCCGCCCCGCACGCCCCGATCGAGGAGTTCGGTCCGCTGCCGACCTTTGCCGACACGACCCTGCGCCAGGTGGTGCGGATCAGCGGCGGCGGCAGTCGGGTACGCGTGCGGCTCACCAACGAGTACGGCACCGAACCCCTGACCATCGGGGCGGCGCAGATCGCCCTCGCCGCACCCGACGGCGGGATCCGGCCCGGCAGTGCTCAGGTGCTGACCTTCGCCGGCCGGGCGGGCGTCACCGTGCCGGTCGGCGCGCCGATGCTCAGCGACCCGATCGAGCTGCCCGTACCAGCCCTCACGCAGCTGGCCATCAGCCTCTACCTGCCCGAAGCGATCAAGAGCGCCACCTGCCATGCCATGGGCGTGCAGACCGCCTGGAGCATCCCCGGCAACACCGTCGACGCGCCGACCGTGCCCGAGACGGCCACGAACCTGCCGCTGCAGGCCCTCCTCTCGGCGATCGACGTACTCCCCGACGCCCCGGCCACGGCCATCGCGGTCATCGGGGACTCCAACACCGACTGCTCCGGCACCACCCCCGATGCCAACCGGCGCTGGACCGACCGCCTGGCCGAGCGTCTGGCCGAGCAGGACGGGCCCGTGCAGGGTGTCTCCAACCAGGGCATCAGCGGAAACCGGATGCTCAACCCCGGCCTGGGTGAGGCTGTGCTGGCCCGCTTCGACCGCGACGTGCTCGCCACACCCGGCCTGGGCCACGTGGTGATCGCCATCGGGCTCGGCGACATCTGCATCTCGTACGCGCCCAAGGACGGCAGCGGCCCCGCCCCGGACTTCCTGGCGATGTTCCCCGGCGCTGCGGTGACGGTCGACGACCTCATCGCGGGCTACGTCCAGCTGATCGCTCGGGCCCGCGCCCGCGGTGTACGCGTCTACGTCGCCACCCTCACCCCCTTTGAAGGCGACGACGTGTTCACGCCCGAAGGCGAGCGGGTGCGTCAAGCGGTGAACGAGTGGATCCGCACCAGCGGCGCCTTCGACGCGGTCCTCGACTTCGACGCCGTCTGGCGCGATCCGGCCCACCCGGCCCGGATCAAGGACGACTTCCACGCCGGTGACCACCTGCACGGCAGCGACGCGGGCTGCCGTGCCCTCGGCAACTCCATCGACCTGTCGCTGTTCCGCTGACCTCGCCCCGCGACCACCTCAACCCGTTGATCTTTTCGAGAAGGGACATGTCTCATGCGTGACGTCATCATTGTGGGTGCCGGTCCGGTCGGACTGCTCCTGGCCTGCGAGCTGGCTCTGGCCAACTGCCAGGTCCTGGTTCTGGAGCAGGAACCCGAGATGGCCACCCCCTACAAGGCGATGCCGCTGGGCATGCGCGGCCTGTCCCCGGCCTCCGTCGAAATCTTCCACCGCCGCGGGATGCTGCAGCCGCTGCTGACCGCCTCCGGGGTGAGCAACTACGCCACGCCCGTGCCCGACACCGCGCCCGCACCGGCGCCGCGCAGCGTGGCCCACTTCGCCGGCATGATGCTCAACCCCGCCGACATCAACACCGACACGCTGCCCTACCGGCTGCCCAGCCCCGTACTCGAAGGCGTCATGACCAGCCTCGAAGCAGTTGAGACGGTGCTGTCAGAGCGGGCGGCCGAGCTCGGCGTCGAGATCCGCCGCGGCATCAGGGCCACCGCCCTGCAGCAGGACGACCGGACGGTGACCGTGCAGGCCGGCGACGACGCCTACCAGGCCACCTGGCTGGTGGGCTGCGACGGCGGCCGCAGCACCGTGCGCGGCCTCGCGGACTTCGAATTCGTTGGTACCGAACCGCAGTTCACCGGCTACACCATGCTCGCCGCCGTCGCCGAGCCCAACCCTCTTGAGCCTGGCTTCACCCTCACCCCCACCGGCATGTATCTGACGATGCCCACACCCGGTCACATCGGCATGATGGACTTCGACGGCGGCGCCTTCGACCGCACCCGCCGGCCATCCGTCGCACACCTGCAAGGCGTGCTGCGCCGCGTCTCCGGCACCGCCGTCACCCTCGACGACGTCCAGCTCGTCTCCACCTTCACCGACCGCGCGAGGCAGACCACCTCCTACCGTCAGGGCCGGGTCCTGCTCGCCGGAGACGCCGCCCACATTCACTCCCCGCTGGGCGCGCAGGGCCTCAACACCGGTATCGGCGACGCCGTCAATCTCGGCTGGAAGCTCGCCGCGACCGTGCGCGGCCACGCTCACACCGGACTGCTGGACACCTACACCAGCGAGCGCCACCCCGTCGGCGCCCGGACACTGCAGTGGACGCGCGCCCAGACCGCCGCCATGAAGCCGGACCCGCATGCCCAGGCCCTACAGGCCCTGATCCGCGATCTGCTCGAAACCCGCGACGGCACCACCTACGTCCACAACCGGACCTCCGGCTCATCCACCCACTACGACCTCGGTAGCAGCCACCCGCTGGTGGGACGCAACGCCCCCGACTTCTGCTTCCACGACGGGACACGCTTGAGCGACCTCCTGCACGACGGGCGCGGCGTCGTCCTCGAATTCAGCACCGGCCGGCAGCTGCACGGCACAACCGACGGCCGTGCAGACCTGATCCGCTACAAGGCCGGACCCGTCATCAACGACCTGGGCCTCGGCGCCCTACTGATCCGCCCCGACGGCGTCATCGCCTGGGCGGACGACTACGACCCCGACCGCAACGCACTGCAACAGGCCGCCGCCCGCTGGTTCGGGCCTGACCGCTAGAGGCAGCTCACCGCCCAAAACAAGCCCCCACCGCCCGGGCCCGCGCAGCGGGAGGGGCCCCAGCTGAAGACCAGGCGCATCGTGGCCTCGTACCGGTACTCGCGTTCCATGCGGGCGGCGCCGGGCGGGATGCCGCGGCCGGCGAGTTCCTGGTCGACGGCTTGGGCGTAGGGCCAGTGCGGCAGTGAGGCGGGTTCCAGCATTCCGGTCGGGTTGAGCAGCGCCAGTTCTCGCTTCCAGAAGAGATCAGGCCGGTGTGGCCGATGGGTGAGGGGTGGTCAGGAGGCGCGACGGAAGGTGGCGGCGGGACCAATCGCGCCGGGCTCGAACTTGCTTCGGATGCGATCACTGACCACCTCCGCGACCAGCCGATCCTCACCTACCTGGTCCAGGCTGATCTCGTCGGCGTCAACCAGGCCGGGTCCTCGCCCCTCAAGCGAGACCGGTCAGGCGACCGCGCTGCAGCACGCGGCATCGATGAGCCGGTACACCATCGGTCCTCGTGCGCAGACGCCTCCGGCATGCGGCGGAGATCGAAACCCCGGGCACGGTCGACGGCTTTCCGACCGGCCTTGCCGCCCAGCAGGCGCTGCGCGGTGGCCGACGGAATGCCGGCGAGCAGGCCGACGCCGTGCACGCCGTACTCGCGCAGCACGACCGCCTGATTCGGACCCACACCGTGCAGAGCTTCCACGGGCAGCGGCCCGAGCCACAGGCACAGGCCTCCTACCCTCCGGCCACCGGCTGAAGTCAGCCGATAGCGGCGGTGCGGCGCGGGCCGTGTCAGGGGATTCCGCACCCCGTTCGGAGGGGGTGTCCTGACCGCAGGCCTGCTCGATCCCGTGAGAGGGAAATACCGTTGACACATGGTCTGACCTGCCTGGATTTATTGCCGCTCGTTTCTTTAACTTATCTTTCCCCTTGCCGTCGCCCACCCCATTCGAAGTGCTGAAAGGGGAAAGAATGATCAACGCAACCAAAGCGACGGGTGCACTGCAACCACTGATGCAAGTGTGAGACATGTTAAATTGGCGCTTCCGTTCAGATCCGGACACAACCAAGACGTTTATTGACAGCTGAACTTCCCCCCGGGTAAGGTCCAGCAAATATTGGATCCACGGAGATCACTCGACGGGACCGTCGGATCCGTATGGCACGTACGAATACGCTCGACACGATCAAGTCAGTTCTGGAACCGTTGTCAGACTTCCTGCACGACTTGGCTCCCTGCGTTGACCAGCAGAGCCCGTGTGTTCGTAACGGCCCAATACTTCAGCGTGACCTACGGGGGCGACGCGATGTCCGGAAGCGGCATGACCGATCTCAGAGTTATTTCCTGGAATCCTCACTTCGTCACGTCTTGATTCGACGACCGGTGCGAGGCATTACCACGCCCACCCGCTCACCCACTGACTTTCGCCGAGCCGACGGGTCTGTCGCGCCGCAAAGGCGAATGCGAGCGGATTCCGATATTCCGAGCATGCCTGAGGAAATCGGGATGCACGGAGTGGACTCTGCCGTTCCCTCACCCATGAGCCACCGCGCTGAGCGGTCGGACAAAACGGCGATCTACGGAAAGGAGGCAGCTCATGACGAACGAGGACTTCCTCGGCTCCCGCGAAGCGGGCGAGGCCGCGACCAAGTGGTGAGTACCGCATGAAGAGCCCGCGGTACCGGGTGGCGGGCACGCAGCCACCCGGTACTGCCGCAGGAGAGAGACGAGAGAGGGGAAACGCGCGTGTTCGAGGATCTGGCGGGCGAGACGGACCTCAACGGCCTTGAGGACAGTGACTACGCGGCCCGTCTGCGCGACCTGGAGAAGGCGCTCGGCCAACAGCCCGCCTCCGAGGAACTCCTGCACGGCCTGGTCCGCTGGACCACCGATCACAGCGACTGGAACATTCGCAGGATCGCCGTGGAGACACTCGCCGAGCGGTTCCCCGACTCCGCGCCGTCCCGCGAGGCGATCTGTTCCGCCACCCATGACGACGTCGACTGGGTCGCGTTCACCGCCATCAAGGCGGCAGGCCGTCACCGGCTGCCCGAAGCCGTGGAACACATGATCCGTATCTCCGGGTGGCCCAGTAATTTCACGCGCCCCGGATACGCCCGTAAACCTGTCGGCTGCGGCGCGGCCTTCACCAAAAGGGCGCTGCTGGACTTCTTCGAATCGAAGGACCCCGGCGAGCTGCGCGCCCTTGAGGACGCACACTTCGCGGACAAGCACGCGAGTGTCGCCGCGGCCGTTCGCGAACGGGATCTGCGCGACGCGGTGCTCGTGCCTTCCGGCCCCTTCGTCGCCGGCGCGAACGCCACCGAGGTCGGCCCCTTCCAGATGGACAGCACCGACAATCCACTGCGCGCCGTGGAACTTCCGCCGTTCTGGATCGACCGTACGGCAGTGACAAACGCCCGTTACAGCGAGTTCCTGTCCGATACGCGCGGGACAAAAGAGTTCGCGCACCCCGACCAGCCGGAGAACAAGGATCACACATCCGCTCACCGGCGTGATCCTCGTTTCAATGATCCGTCCTTTCCCGTGGTGGGTATCGACTGGTACGACGCCTGGTCGTTCGCCAAATGGGCGGGGGGCCGACTGCCGTCCGAGGACGAATGGGAGAAGGCCGCCCGCGGCACCGACGGCCGCCGCTATCCCTGGGGCGACGAATGGGATCCCAAGAGGGCCCAGTTCGTCTCCTCGGCCTATGAATGCGACACTCCGCCGGACCTGGAGGCCCTGGAAGACCTCCTGATCCGAACGACCCTGGACCGGCCGAGTCATCCGGTCGTCGCCGCCGACGCGCTGCCCGCCGGAGCAGGCCCCTACGGCACGCTCAACATGGCCGGCAACGTCTGGGAGATGACCCGGACGAACTTCTTCACCCGGTCGGACATGGCCCCCTTCTTCAAGGGCCGCAGGAGCAGCGAGTTCATGAACCGCCCAGAAGCGTTCCATGTGCTGCGCGGGGGGACCTGGACCTCGCCGCCCGTCTGCCTGACCACGTTCTACCGCGGCAAGGACCTGTTGACCGATCGGCACAACGAAGTCGGATTCCGGTGCGCGTACGACGCGACCGAGGAGGAGGCGCGGCGTCATGGATGAGCATCTGGCGGACGAGGTGGCCGTACGGACCGAGGATCTCAAACAGGAACTCGTCGAGGCGATCCACCTCTTCGCCGCGCTCGGGTACAGCGAGGGCATCGCCGGCCACATCAGCGTCACCGACCCCGGCAGGCCGGGGCACTACTGGGTCAATCCCTTCGGGCTGGACTTCCACAGGGTGCGGCCGAAGGATCTGCTGCTGATCGATCCGGACGGCAGGGTCGGCTCGGGACGCGGCGCCCTCAACCCTTCCGTCGATCCGCTCCATGGCGAACTGCACCGCGCCCGCCCGGACTTGACGGCCTTCGCCCACACCCACTCCCTGTACGGCAAGGCGTGGTCGGCTCTGGGACGGGTGCTCGACCCGATCACCCAGGACGCCTGCGCCCTGTACGGCCGGCATCACGTGTACGAGCAGTTCGACGGCCTGGTCAACGACCGTCAGGAAGGCAAGGCCGTGGCCGCCACGCTGGGTTCGGGCACCGCCGTGATCCTGCAGAATCACGGCTTCCTCACCGGTGGGCGCTCCGTCGCGGAGGCCGCCTGGCTGTTCGTGGTGATGGAGCGGGCAGCGCAGGTGCAGCTGCTCGCGGAGACCACGGGAAAGCCGGTGGTGATATCGCACCACGTCGCCGAGCCGACTGCGGCGACGCTGGCCGGGCTGGAGTACGCCGAGCTGCAGTACCGCAATCTGTTCGAGTTGGCGGCCGGGGGGCACCGGCCATGAAGGTGGGGTTGACCTTCCTGCCCACGGTGGGCCCGTCGGAGGAACCCGCGCACCACTACTACGGGTCGTGTCTGGAGTTGTGCGAGACGGCGGACGCGCTGGGCTTCAGCCATGTCAGGGCCGTGGAGCACTACTTCCACGAGTGGGGTGGCTACAGCCCGGACCCTGTGCTGTTCCTCGGCGCGGTCGCCGCGAGGACGCGCCGGGTGCGGCTGGTCACGGGGGCCGTGGTGCCCGCCTTCCAGCATCCGGTCAAGCTGGCGGCCTCGCTGTCGATGCTGGACAACCTCTCCGGCGGACGTCTGGACGCGGGTTTCGGCCGGGCCTTCCTGCCCTCGGAGTTCGAGGCGTTCGGGGTACCGATGGCGGAGAGCCGCGCGCGGATGCAGGAGGGCGTGGCCGCGGTGGAACGGCTGTGGCGGGAGGAGTCCTTCCGCTGGGACGGCACGTTCCACCGGTTCGGGCCGCTGCCGCGGTTGCTGCCGCTGCCTGTGCAGCAGCCGGGCCCGCCCGTCTTCGTCGCCGCGACGGTGTCCGAGGAGTCCTTCCGCTGGGCGGGCGAGCGCGGATACCACTTGATGATCATTCCGGTTGTGGCGCGTCACGAACGGCTCGTCGAGCTCCTGGGGATCCACCGGGCCGCCTGGCAGCAGGCGGGCCATCCCGGAACGGCCCGCCTGCACGTCAGCTACCAGTGCTATGTCGCCCCGGACGCGACGGAGGCCAGGCAGCGTGCGGAGGAGCACTTCGAGCACTACAGGAGCAAGCAACTCGCCGCGTACTCCGCCTGGCGGGGCGTCACCTCGGACCAGTACCCCGGTTACGAACAGATGGAGGCCTCGGCCCGCGACACCCGCTTCGCCGATCTGCTGGCGGCGGGCACCGCGATAGCGGGAGACGTGGACGAGGTGACGGAGGCCCTGCGACACGTGGCGAAGCTCTATCCGGACGCCGAGGCCAGTCTCCACATCCGCTACGGCGACATCGGGCACGAGGAGGCACTGCGTTCGGTGACCCTGCTGGGCACCGAAGTCCTGCCCCGTCTGGTGGCGGCGGAGCTGAGCGCGTCGTGACCGGCCCGTCCCGCGTCGAGGAGCTGGTCGGCCGGATGAGTGCCCGGCATCCGCACCGGCCGGCACTGTCCGGGCCCGACGGCGACCTGGACTTCGCCGGCCTGGAGCGGCGGGCCTCGGCTCTCGCCGGCCGGCTGCGCCCCGACAGCGCGGGCGGCCACCGGGTCGCGGTGCGGATGCCCCGCTCGGTGGAGCAGGTGGTGACTGTCCTGGCCTGCTGGAAGGCCGGCGCCGTCTGTGTACCCGTCGACCCCGCGCTGCCCCGGCTGCGGGCCGAGCGCATGATGGAGGCGGCCCGCTGCGACCTCCTGATCGGTCCCGATGAGCGGATCGAGACACTCGGGGGCCGACGGGCCGGCGCCGACCGGGGGCTCGCGTACGTCTTCTTCACCTCCGGCTCCACCGGTGAGCCGAAGGCCGTCGGCTCACCGCACTCGGGAATCGTCAACGAAGCCAGGTGGACGGCGGAAGCCTTCCGACTGACCGAGCACGACCGGGGCAGCTGGCTCTCGTCTCCCGGCTTCGCGCTGACACGCTGGGAGCTGTGGTCGTCCCTGGCGGCCGGGGCCTGTGTCCGGGTGGCACCGGAGGGCACCGAATGGAGCGCGAAGACGACCCGGGACTGGCTGCTGGAACAGGGCGTCAGCTGGAGCATCGTCGTGACCTCCCTGGGCGAGCGGCTGTTCGGCGTGCGGTGGCCCGCCGCCGGCGCCCTTCGTCTGCTGGTCACCGGCGGCGAACAGCTTCGTACCTGGCCCCGTGGGCTCCCTTTCGACGTCGTCAACTCCTACGGCGTCACCGAGACGACAGGCGTCCGTTCGGTGGCCCGGCTGCCCCGTACCCCTCCCCCGTCGGGCCTGCCGTCGTGCGGCACAGCGATCGCGCGGACCCGACTGCATGTGCTGGACGACCGTTTCGCCCCGGTCGCGCCTGGCGACGAGGGGGAGCTGTACGTGGGCGGGTCCGGTCTCGCGCACGGCTACCTCGGCAGGCCGGGGCTCACGGCCGAGCGTTTCCTGCCCGATCCGTTCGCCGGTGACGGCGGGCGCATGTACCGCACCGGTGATCTCGTCCGCCTCGACCCGGAGGGCAATCTGGTCCCGCTGGGCCGGCGCGACCAGGAGCTGAAGATCGACGGGGTTCGCGTCGACGTGAGCGAGGTCGAGGCGGTCGTGCTGACCCACCCCGCGGTCGCCGCCACCGCAGTCTCGGTGTGGCGGGACGCCTCGGCGCGCGCCCGGCTGGTCTGCCACGTGGTGGTACGCGCGGGCGCCGGGGTGTTCCCCCACGAACTCCGCTCCCACCTGGCGGAGCGGCTGCCCAGGGCCATGGTGCCGACCGTCTTCCTCCGGGCGGAGAAGCTGCCGATGCTGTCCAGCGGAAAGCTGGACCGGGCGCGACTGCCCGTGCCGACGCCCGGAAACCGTATGCCGGAGAGCACTGCCCGGTCGCTGGACGCGACGGAGCTGGAAGTGGCCCGGGCCTTCGCGACGGTGCTCGGTCAGGACAGCCCGGTGGCGGGGCACGACGACTTCCTGGCACTGGGCGGCGATTCCCAGGGGCTGTCCCGGGTCCGGGCCCTGCTGATCCGGCGCCTCGGCGTCGCCCTGCCCATGAAGCTGCTGTTCGAGAAGCGGACACCGATCGCGATAGCGGCCGCGCTGCGGGACGGCGAGCACCGCGACAGGCGGGACGACGGCCTCGACACCGTGCGCGAGGACGACGACGGCAACCCCGGGGCGCGGCCCGCCGTGCCCGGTTCTCCGCTGCGTCTGCCGATGACGAGTACGCAGGAACGGATGTGGTTCCTCGAACAGCTCGACCCCACCGGAGCCCCCTACGTGGAGGTGCTGACGCTGCGGCTGAGCGGGCCCGTCGACGTGCCCCGGCTGCAGACCGCCTTGCGGGATCTCGTCGCCCGGACTCCCGCCCTGCGCACGGTCTTCCGCGTCGAGGACACCGGCCCCGTACAAGTCGTGCTTCGCGACGCGGGCGTCGAACTCCAGAGGGCCGGCCCGACCGTCGCCTCCGACGAGGAACTCCTCGCAGACCTGGCGGCGAACGGGCTGCTGGCGCCCTTCGACCTCTCGCGGGCGCCGCTGATGCGCTGGCGGCTGTACGAGAGCCGGGACGCGCAGACGCCTTCGGTGCTGGCCCTGGCCGTGCATCACATCGTGTGGGACGGACGGTCCGCGGAGATCTTCCTGCACGATCTCGTCACGCTCTACGACGCGGCGGCGGAACCCTCAGCGCTCGCACCACCCGCGCCGGGACCGCCCTCCGTCGCGGCCGGGAGCCGCGCGTCCGCGATCGGTCCGTCGACACAGAAGTGGCTCGACGGTCTCGCGCAGGCACGGCCCCAAGTCTGGACCGATCCGGTTCTCGCGCCCGGCGGCGCGGACCGTCTCGGCGTCATCGAGCGCGATGTGCCAGACCGGCTCGTCACCGGGATACGCGCTCTCGCCGGATCGCAGGGCGTCACCCCGTTCGTCATCGGTACGGCCTGCCTCACCGTGGCCCTGCGACCGCTGCACTCCAACGACGAACTGACGATCGCCGCACCTGTCTCCGTCCGCACGGACGAGGACGCCGACCGGATGGGGTTCTTCGTCAACCTCCTGCCCCTGAGCATCCCGCTGCACGCGACGACGAGCGGACGCACCCTGCTGGCGTCGGTGCGGCAGATCGCGCTGGATACCTGGCCGCACCGGTCGGTGCCCTTCCAGGTCATCGTCGGACATACGACCCGGGCCGCGCGGCGCTCGGCGGCGTATCCGCCGTACACCCAGGTCATGTTCCTGCACAACCGGCTCCCAGGAGAGGCGACCGCCGCGGACGGGGTGCGCTGGCTGATCGACCAGTTGCCGAGCCGGGCGCCGAAGTGCGATCTGCTGGTGTACTGGAACGAGAGTCCCGCCGGGTGGGTCCAGCGCGTCGAGTACGACCGAGCGCGGCTGGCACCGGCCGCCGCGGCCCGGCTGTCCGAGGACGTGCTCGACGCCTTGCGGACGCTGGCCGAGGATCCGGACGCGCCTTTGGTCACGCTGCCGGACCGCGTCCTCGGGCCGTTCCCCGCGACCTCGCGTCCGGCTGCCAAGCGCACCGACGCCGGGGAGCTCAGCGACAGCCCGCCGCGGACCGAGCCACTCTCCGAGTTGGAACGGCAGGTGGCGGAAGCGTGGGCCGGTGTGCTCGGGGTCGACGCCGTGGCCGCGGACGACAACTTCTTCGAACTGGGCGGGAGTTCGATGGCCGCCGCGCGCCTCGTCGTCGTGCTGCGCTCACAGCTCTCGGTACGCGTACCGGTCCGCCTCGTCTTCGACACCGACACTCTCGCCGCCTTCGTACTGCGGCTGCGGCAGGACCACCTCGGCCAACCACCCGCCCAGGGATGAGGAGCAGCCCGTGTCCGAACGCGCGACCCTGCGCCCCCGATCCACGACGACATCCGACGCGCCGGCACCGGACCCCGCCGTGGCGGGGCTCGCCGTACGCACGGGCCGGCTGGCGGCCTCGGCCGTCGGTACGGTCCTGCGCCTGTCCGACGCACCCGGTATGACCGCACTGGCCGCCGGCAGCCCCGCCCCCGAGACCTTTCCCGCCGCCGAGGTCGCTCAGGCCGTGGGCAGGATCCTGTCCCGGCCCGACGCGCTGCAGTACGGGGACACCGAAGGGCTGTGGCCCCTGCGGGAGTGGATCGCCGACGACCTGAGCCGGCTGCTCGGCCGTCCGGTCGCACCGGCCGCGACCGTGCTCGCCCACGGTTCGCAGCAGGCGCTCGACCTGGTGTGCAAGGCCATCCTCGATCCCGGTGACGTGGTGGTCGTGGACCGGCCCAGCTATGTGGGCGCGCTTCAGGTGTTCCGGCTTTTCGAGGCCGACGTCGTGGCGGTGCCACTGGCCGCCGACGAAGGCCTCACGGCCCTGGAGAGCGCCCTGCGTGAGGGGCTGCGTCCCAAAATGCTGTACGTCGTGCCGAACTTCGCCAATCCGACCGGGCTCAGCCTCTCCGCGGGGCAACGCGAGCGGCTGGTCGTGCTGGCCTCCCGGTACGGCTTCCTGCTCGTCGAGGACGACCCGTACGCCGAACTCGCCTACGACCGGACCGGGCCCGCCCTGCCGTCGCTGGCCGCGCTGTCCCCCGAAGCGGTCCGTATCGGGAGCTTCTCGAAGACTCTCTTCCCCGCCGCACGGCTGGGCCATCTGACCGCGCCGCCGCCGCTGACCGTCGTACTGAACAAGATCAAGCAGGCTGCGGACCTGGGCAATTCCACCTTCCTCGAACGCATCGTGCACGAACTGGTCCGGCCGCCCGGTGCCCTGGCGGAGCGGCTGGCCGCGACCAGGGAGGTCTACCGCGGTCGGCGGGACATCCTGGTCGGCTCGCTGCGCGACGCGTTGGGCGGGCGGCTGCACTTCGCCGTGCCGGACGGCGGGTTCTTCCTGTGGGCCCGGCTCACCGACGGCAGCAGTGCCACCGCGCTGTTGCCCGAGGCGCTCCGGGAGAACGTCTCGTTCGTCCCGGGCCGAACGTTCTTCGCGCAGGACCCGGACGACTCGACCCTGCGGCTGTCGTTCTCGTGTGCCGTTCCCGACCAGATGGCCACGGCCGGACCCCGGCTGGCACGGGCGCTGGAACGGATTCCGCGATGAGGGTGCTCCGCCTCGGCGAGGGGCTCCAGTCGCTCGACGAGGCACCCTTCCACGTGCCGGAGTTCCTGGCGCGGCCGCTGGTGGCGCGACTGGCGACGGCCGGCCCGGTGATCCGCCCGGTGTGGTTCCTGTGGGAAGAGGAGGCGTTCTGGGTGCTGACCGGACCCTGGTCGCGCCTGGAACACCGACTGGCGGCCGACCCGTCGTTCGCTCTCGTCGTCGACACCTGCGACCTGGTGACCGGCACGGTCAGGCAGGTCATCGCGTACGGCGCCGGGGAGGTGCTGCCGTTCGACACCGCGCGCGGGCGACGCAAACTCCGACGTTATCTGGGACCGGACGAGGCGTCGTGGGATCCGCGGTTCAGCATGGCAGGCGACCCGAACACGCGGGGGATCCGCTGGGCGCGGCTGACTCCACGGAGCCTGGACGTCAAGGACCAGTCCTTCCGGCCGTCGCAGGGCCGGGAGATCCACGACGTGCGAACCGCCGAGGTGTGACGGTGACGGCGAAGCGGGCGACACAGGAGTCGCAGGAGACCTGGACGTACCGGCGTGTCCTGCGCAGTACGCGGCTGACGGCGTTCCTAGCCGGTGACCTGGTGTCGAACCTCGGCGACGGCATGCTGCTGACCGCGCTGCCGCTGCTGGCGCTGCGCGTGCACGGCGACACCTCACCGGCTGTGGCCGTCTCGCTCGTCGAGAGCGCCCCGTACGTGCTGGGCACCGCGTTCGCCTTCGCCGTCGGGCTCAGCAAGGTACGGATCCCGCCGCGAGCCCTCGTCGTCTGTGACTGTCTGCTGCGCGCGGCGCTGTTCACCGGCCTCGGTGTCCTGGCCCTGCTCGACCGGCTGACGCTCGTGCCACTCGTCCTCGCCCTGCTGTTCGGCTCGGTGCTGCGGATGACGGCACTGAGCAGCCGCCGCCTGATCGCCACGGCCCAGGTGGACCCGGCGGGGCGGCTGGCGGTGAACGCCCTGCTGGGCACGACGAGCAATCTCGCGCTGTATGCCGCCGGTCCCCTCCTGGGAGGCGTGCTGGCCGCACTGACCGATCCGGGCTGGGCGCTCGTCTTCGACGGGGTCAGTTTCCTCGTTCTGCTGGGAACGGTGTGTCTGGCCGTACCGCCACGTGCCGGGACCGTCGAGGGGACGACGCTTCCGGCGTCCGGCTGGAGCATTCTGGGCCAGGTGCCCGTCGCGGCCCGGCTGTTCGTCGTGGTGTTCTGCTTCAACCTGTTCTACATGCCGGTGGAGGTGGCGCTACCGCTGCTGGTGGACGGCCGGCTCGGCGGCGGAGGCACGGCTCTCGGCGCGATCTGGGGCGGCTTCGGTGTCGGCGCGCTGCTGGGCGCCCTGACGACCAACGCGCTGCGGGCCCTCCCGCAGCAGCGGCTGCTCGTCGGCATCATCGCGATCTGGGCCCTGGTGCCCGCACTGCTGGCGCTCGCGCCTTCGGTACCGGTCGCCGTGGGCGTCTTCTTCGTCGGGGGTTTCGTCTACGCCCCGTTCGTTCCGGTGGTCTACACGTTCGTGCAGTCCGTGCTGGAACCGGACCAGCAGCAGCCCGTACTCACGCTGTGGGCGGCGGGCTCGGCGCTGGCCGGGCCTGTCGGGCTGCTGCTGGCCGGCCCTCTGGTCGTGTCGGCCGGGACCAGGGGCGCCCTGCTGGTCTCGACGCTGCTCACCCTCGCGCTGGTGCCGCTGGCCGGAGCCCGCCTGCGCGATCGGCCTGCCGTACCGGCACCGAAAAGCTGAAGCATGCCCCTTCCACCGGGGAGGGGGCCGGCGGGGAGCACCCGCCGAAGTGAGGGGAGAACACAGTGCGGGGTTGGAACGCGGCCACGTTCGGCGACACCATGCCGGACTACGACCTCCAGGACTGGGCTGTCGCGACGGACGAGGCGGAAGCCACCGAGTTCCTCGCCGCATACGCCAAGGACGGCTGTGCGCTCGAACTCGGCGTGGGGACAGGGCGGGTGGCCATCCCCCTGGCGCGCCAGGGCGTGCGCACCATGGGCATCGAGGGGTCGCAGGCCATGGCGGGGCAACTCGAACGCAAGCTGTCCGGGGACGAGGTGCGTGTCGTCGTCGGCGACTTCGCGGACGTGGCGGTGGAGGGGCCCTTCGACCTGGTCTACTGCGTCTTCAACACCTTCCTGCTGCTGCTCACGCAGGAGGAGCAGGTGCGGTGCTTCCGGCGGGTCGCCGAAGTGCTCGCTCCCGGCGGGGTGTTCGTGCTGCAGCTGTCGGCGCCGCAGGCCTACCTCCTGTCGGATCGTCAGTCGATGCACACGCTGAGCGTGGGCATGGACCGGATGGTCATGCTCGCGGCCACCCATGACCCGGTGCTCCAGCGGGTCGACCGTCAGCAGGTCGTGATGACCGAGGCGGGCAACCGTCTCTATCCGCTCGCCTACCGCTATGTCTGGCCCTCGGAGCTGGACCTGATGGGCGAACTGGCGGGCCTGCCGCTGTCCTGCCGCTGGGGCGGCTGGCAGAGCGAGCGGTTCACCGGCTCCGGATTCCATGTGTCCGTCTATCAGAAGCCCACCGGCTGACAGCGGGAGCTCCCATGGCGCACCTACCCTCTCCCCCCTCACTGGCCGAGTTCGCCCGGCGCCCGCGCCCGGACACGGCCCCGCTCTCCCACCAGCAGCGGCGCCTGTGGTTCGCCGGTGAGATCGGTGAGGGCGGCGCCTATCACTCGCCGTTCGTCTGGCGGCTGCACGGCGAGGTGGACGTGGCCGCGCTGGCCTGTGCCGTGGGCGACATCGTGGAGCGGCACGAGAGTCTGCGCACCGTCTTCCCGTCCGTGGACGGTCTGCCGCGGCAGAAGGTGCTGCCGCCCGCGGTCGTGTTCTCCGCGTCCGACACTACGAGGGACCGGCTGCCCGCGGAGGTCGGGGAGTTCGTCCGGATCCCCTTCGACCTGTCGGCCGATCTGCCCCTGCGGGTGCGGCTGTTCACCGTGACTCCGGCCGAGAGCGTACTGGCCCTGTCCTTCCACCACATCGCGGTGGACCGCTGGTCCCTGGGGCCGTTGCTGCGGGACCTGCGCCACGCCTACCGGGCCCGGTGCGACGGCAGAGGTCCCGGCTGGGCGGCCGTCCCGGTGCGCTACCGGGACTACGCCCTGTGGCAGCATGCCTCCCTGGGCGAGGAGTCGGACCCTGCGAGTACGGCCGCCCGCGAACTGGCCTTCTGGGGAAAGACTCTGCGCGGTCTGCCGGAGGAGATCCCGCTGCCGGCGGACCGGCCGCGGTCGGGCCGGGCGCCCGCGCGGTGCGGGACGGTGACCGTGACGGTCGACGCGACGACGCACCGGCAGGCCGTGGCGCTGGCCCGGCAGTGCCGCACGAGTGTCTTCGCGGTCGCCCTCGCCGCGTGGGCGGGGACACTGAGCGGGCTGGGCGCGGGCCCGGACGTGCCGATCGGCACCCCGGTGACCGGCCGGAGCGACATCGCGCTCGACGAGGTCGTGGGCTTCTTCGTCAACACCCTGGTCCTGCGCGTGGACACCTCCGGGGATCCCACGTTCCGCGACCTGCTGGGGCGGGCGCGCGAGGTGTCCCTGGACGCCATGGACCATCAGGAGCTTCCGTTCGAGCGGTTGGTCGAAGCACTGAACCCGCCGCGCGTACTCGGCCGACATCCGCTGTTCCAGACCATGGTGACGCTCAACGACGGTATCGAGGGCGGCCTGGATCTGCCCGGGCTGCGGGACGAAGCCGAGCCGGTGGAACTGGAGGAAGCCAAGTTCGACCTGGCGCTGTACGTGCGGGAGCGCGGAACCGTGGGGGACCCGGCCGGCATGGAGGGCACGCTGCAGTACTCCTGCGATCTCTTCGACCGGCCGACCGCACTCCTGCTGGCGGACTGCTTTCAGCGCCTCCTGACCCAGGCGGTCGCCGATCCCGGCCTTCGGCTGGGGCAGCTGGACCTCCCACGCGAAGCGCGCGAGCGGCCGGCTCAGCGGCGCGGTGCGGCGGAGCGGGCCGGTGCCTCCGCGGGAGGACTGCCCGGCCCGTCGGTTCCGTCGCCCGGTCCGGAAGGGGGGCAGGAGACTGCCCTGACCGAGGACGAGCAGGTCCTGGCCGACCTCTTCGCCGCCGTCCTCGACACGCCGTCGGTCGGCCGGGACGACGACTTCTTCGTCCTGGGCGGCCACTCCTTGCTGGCCACCCGGCTGATGTCCCGCGTCAACAGGGCCTTCGGCACCGGCCTCCCCCTCCGCGTGCTGTTCGAACACGCCACGGTCGGCGCTCTCGCCCCCGCCGTGCGGCGAGCCGCCCTCACCACCGTCCCGCGCACCCTCACCGCCGGTCCGCGCACCGAGAACGTGCCGCTGTCCTTCGCACAGCAGCGCCTGTGGTTCCTCGACCAGCTCACGCCCTGCCGCCCCACGTACAACATCCCCAGTGCGGTGCGACTGCGCGGTCGGCTCGATGCGGCGGCGCTGCGCGGGGCGCTCAGCGCGCTGGTCGCCCGGCACGAGGTCCTGCGCACGGTCTTTCCCACCACCGGAGGGCGCCCCCGCCAGGAGGTCCGAGCGCCCGCGCCGGTGAACCTCCCCGTGACCGACCTGTCGACGGCAGCCGATCCGGTGCGCGCCGCCCAGGACGCCGTGACCGCCGACGGCGCACGCCCGTTCAGCCTGCGGTCGGGACCGCTGATGCGGGCGTCGCTGTACCGGCTCGGACCGGACGATCACGTGCTGGGGCTGGTGGTGCACCACATCGTCTTCGACGCCTGGTCCGACAGCGTCCTGTGGCGTGAACTCAACACCCTGTACGAGGCGTTCACCACGGGTGGCCGATCCGACCTGAGGGATTTGCCGCTCCAGTACGCGGACTTCGCCGTCCAGCAGCGGCAGTGGCTGGAGAGCGGGCCCCTGCGGGAACAGACCGCGTACTGGCGCTCCCGGCTGGCGGACCTGCCGCCCTCCCTGGACCTGCCGACCGATCACGCCCGTCCCGCGCTCGCCGGACAGCACGGCGCCACGGTCACCTTCGAGGTACCGGCCGAGGTCGCGGACCGGTTGCGCGAACTGGGCCGCGCACACGACGCGACCCTGTTCATGACCCTGCTGGCCGCCGTGGGCGTGCTCCTGTCGCACACGGCCCAGAGCGACATCGTCCCGATCGGCACCCCGATCGCCGGGCGCACCAGCCCCGAACTCGAACACCTCATAGGGTTCTTCGTCAACACGCTGGTCCTGCGGGCCGACTGCTCGGGCAACCCCACCTTCACCGAGCTGCTGCGCCGCACCCGGGAGTGCGCGCTGGACGCGTACGCCCACCAGGACCTGCCCTACGCGCGGCTGGTGGAGGAGCTGGCGCCGCAGCGCGACCTCAGCCGCATCCCCCTCGCCCAGGTCATGTTCCAGCTGCTGAACACCCCCGTGGAGAAGGTGCGGCTGAAGGGGCTCGACGCGCAGAGGCTGCCCATCACCTCGGCCACCACCCGGTTCGACCTCGAATGCCACATGGTCGACCAGGACGGCCGGCTCACCGGGCATCTCGTCCACCGCACCGACCTGTTCGCACCCGAGCGCATCGAATCGATGGCCCGACGCTTCCAGCAACTGCTCGTCTCGATCACCCGGCGGCCCGATCAGCGCTTGGCGGACCTTCAACTGTCCCTGCCCGCCGAGCGGGAGCAGCTGCGCCGCTGGAACGGCACCGACGCCCCCCTCCCCCGTACGACGCTGCCCGAGTTGTTCGAACGGCAGGCCGCGAGCACCCCGGACGCCGCCGCGGTCACCTTCCACGACACCACACTGACATACGCACAGCTGAACGCATCCGCCAACCGGCTCGCTCATCGGCTGCGCGAACGGGGCGCGGGGCCCGGCCGTCTCGTGGCGCTCGCCCTGCCCCGTTCCCTGGACACGGTCGTCGCCCTGCTCGCCGTACTGAAGTCCGGCGCCGCCTGTCTGCCCCTCGATCCGGACTATCCGCCCGCGCGCCTCGCCCACATGCTCGCCGACGCCCGCCCGTCCCTGCTGCTCACCGTTCGTGCCCGGCGTGACGCGGTCCCGGCGGGCGACGCGGGCTCCCCCGCCGTCACGGTCGTACTGGACGATCCCGGCGAGTCCGCCCTGACCGCCCGTGCCCCGTCGGCCGATCCGGACCACTCCTCTCTCGCCCCGCAGGAACTGGCCTACGTCCTCTACACGTCGGGCTCGACGGGAACACCCAAGGGCGTCGCCGGCACCCACCTGGGGATGGTCAACCGGCTGCTGTGGTTCGGGCGCGCCTTCCCGGTCCGGCCCGGCGACCTCATGTGCGCGAAGTCGTCGATGAACTTCGTGGACGGCTCGACGGAGATCCTGTGCATGCTGGTGCACGGGGGCCAGGTCGTGCTGGCCGACGCCGAACAGGCAGGCGACGTCGCGCAGTTGGCCGGGCTTCTCGCCGCACACCGGGTGGGGCGGGTCATGATGGTGCCGAGCATGCTCGCCGCCCTGCTCGACGCCGGGCCGTCGGCCGAGAGCCTGTCCGCGTGCACGCTCTGGATCGCCGACGGCGAGGTCCTGTCGCCCGCGCTGGCCGAGCGGTTCGCGTGGACCCTGCCCGGCGCCCGGCTCGTCAACTTCTACGGGGCGACCGAGGTCAGCGGCGACAGTGTGTTCATGCCGGTGACCGGGCCGTACGAGCGTGCCGTGCCCATCGGCCGTCCCATGGACAACACCCGCGTCCATGTGCTGGACCGCCTGCTGCGTGAACTGCCGCCCGGCGCCGAGGGGGAGCTGTATCTGGCGGGCATCGGTGTGGCGCGGGGCTATCTGGGGCGTCCGGGGTTAACCGCCGATCGCTTCGTCCCTGATCCGTTCGGGGCGCCCGGGGACCGGATGTACCGGACCGGGGACCGTGCCCGCTGGTCGACGCGAGGGGTGCTGGAGTTCGTCGGGCGCGGCGACCACCAGGTCAAGGTCCGTGGTGTGCGCATCGAGTGCGGGGAGGTCGAGGCCGCGCTGCTGGCACACCCGGCGGTGCGGGGCGCGGTGGTGGTCGCGAGCGGGGAGGGGCCCGCCGCCCGGCTCGTCGCCTACGTCACCGCGCCGGCGGATACCCCCGTACCCGGCCCGGCGGAGTTGCGCGGGCATCTGCGGACCCTGCTGCCGGAACACTCGGTGCCGTCGGCGTACGTGGCGCTGGACGCCCTGCCCGTGAACGCGAACGGGAAACTCGACCGGTCCGCGCTGCCGGAGCCCGACACCGCGCCCACCGCGCACGGCACCGGACAGGTCGCTCCGCGCGGCTTCGTCCAGGAGACGGTCGCGCGGATCTGGGCGGACGTGCTGGGGCTCGCCGCCGTGGGTGTGCGGGACGACTTCTTCCAGTTGGGCGGCCACTCGCTGATGGCTCCCCACGTGGTGGCCACGATGCGCGAGGCGCTGGGCGCGGAGGTTGCGCTGCGCCTGCTGTTCGAGGAGCCCACCGTCGCGGGGATCGCCGCCCGGATCGAGGAGACACGAGAGAACCGGCCGGTGGAAGGCGCCGACCTCAATGCTCGACGAAGGAACGGAAGGAGCAGTGGATCCACGTGAGCGAACGAGCCGACGATGACCCCTTCGACCGCTACGCCGTGGTGGTCAACGACGAGCAGCAGTACTCCCTGTGGCCCACCACGAAGAACCTGCCGGCGGGCTGGACGCCGACCGGCTTCGAGGGACACCGGCAGGAGTGCGTCGACCACATCGACGAGGTGTGGACGGACATGCGGCCGCGCAGTGTGCGCGAGAGCACCGGAGACTGACCGGCCGGAACCGCCGGCGCCCCCTTGTGGGAAGGAAGGGCACATGGAAGCCGCAGCCAGCCACCTGGCCGGCCCCGCGTCGTACCGCGCGTACGGGCCGAGGAACCTCGACCGGGTGGCCGCCCGCTACGGACTCTCCGACGGCGTGCGCGCGACCGTCGAGCGCTTTTCGATGGTGCTGCCCTTCCGGGTCAACGACTATGTCCTGTCCGAGCTGATCGACTGGTCCGACATTCCCGCCGATCCCGTCTTCCAACTGGTCTTCCCCCAGCCGGGGATGCTGCCGGCCGCCCATGAACGCGCACTGGGGAGGGTGGCATCACGTGCGCCGTCGGACCGGCTGCGCATCGACACCGTCCGCCGCATCCGGGCGAGCCTCAACCCTCATCCCGGGGGCCAGCGGGAGCTCAACGTCCCGCTCGCGGACAGTGCGCGGCTGCCGGGCGTCCAGCACAAGTACCGCGAGACGGTGCTGTACTTCCCGGCTCAGGGACAGAGCTGCCACGCCTACTGCACGTACTGCTTCCGGTGGGCGCAGTTCGTGGACGACGCGGAGCTGCGCTTCGCCGCCCACGGACCGGAACAGCTGGTCTCCTATCTGCGGCAGCGGCCCGAGGTCAGCGACGTCCTGGTGACCGGCGGCGATCCGATGATGATGTCGGCCGCACTGCTGCGCCGTCATCTGACGCCGCTCCTGGACATCGAGACCGTACGCACCCTGCGGATCGGGACCAAGGCGGTGGCGTACTGGCCCGCGCGCTTCGTCACCGACCGGGACAGCGACGACGTCCTGCGGTTCTTCGAACAGGTGACAGGCACCGGCCGGACGCTGGCCGTGATGGCACACTTCAGCCACGGCAGGGAGCTGACGACCGATCTCGCACGCCGCGCTCTCGCGCGGATCCGGTCCACCGGGGCGGTCGTCTACTGCCAGGCGCCGCTCGTCGCACACGTCAACGACACCGTGGACGCGTGGACACAGTTGTGGCGGCAGGAGAGCGCGGCGGGCGCGGTGCCGTACTACATGTTCGTCGCCCGGGACACCGGCCCGCACCGTTACTTCGAAGTTCCGCTGTCGCGGGCCGTGCACCTCTTCCAGCAGGCCTACCAGCGGCTGCCGGGCCTGGCCAGAACGGTGCGCGGGCCGGTCATGTCGGCCTCCGCGGGCAAGATCGTGGTGGACGGCGAACTGTCCCTGCCGCACGGCCGGTTCTTCCAGTGCAGGCTGGTGCAGGCCCGTGATCCCGCTTTGGTGGGCCGCCCGTTCCTGATGCATCACGACGACAGCGCCGCGTGGATCGACGCTCTGCGCCCGGACGAGGCCACCGTGCCGGCGGACATCGCCGCGGCCCTGCTCGACGACGTGGCAGGGCCGCCGGACCACCCGGAGCCCGCCGATCTCGCCGCCGGACCGGACGCACTTTCCGTCACAGCCGAACAGCTGGAGGGCCGATGAGCGACGATGCCACCCGTGCGGCGCCGGCGGGCGGGCGGCCCGTGCGGTCCTGGCGGGTCTCCCCCAACCTGGCCCTGGACCGGCTCGTGGCCGAGCGGCGGGCGGCCGGGGAGCCGCTGGTGCACCTCGGGTTCGGCGAGGCGCGGCTGCCCGTGCTGCCCGAGCTGGTGGAGCGGCTGACGTCCGGCGCCGGACGCACCGCCTACGGCGAGGTGGCGGGCGATGCGGCCGTCCGCCGCAGCGGGGCCGCCTACTTCGCGCGCCGGGGGCTGCCGACCGGGCCCGAGCAAGTGGTTCTCGCCCCGGGTTCGAAGCCGCTGCTGATGGCGCTCTTCGCCGCGGTCGACGGCGATGTCCTGCTGCCGAACCCGAGCTGGGTGACGTACGCGCCCCAGGCCGAGCTGTTCGGCCGCCGGGTGCACCGGGTGCCGATCCCCGACCGGTGGGGCGGTGTGCCCGAACCCGAGGCGCTGCGGGCGGTGTTGCGGGACCTTCGCCGTGCGGACGGACGCCGGCGGGTGGGCACGCTGGTGCTGACCGTGCCCGACAATCCGACGGGCACCACCGCCCCGCCGGACCTCGTGCGCGAGGTGTGCAAGGTGGCTCGGGCCGAGGGGGTGACCGTCCTCTCCGACGAGATCTACCGCGATCTGCCGCACTCCCCCGGCCTGCCCTTCCTCAGCCCCGCCTCGGTGGCGCCGGATCACACCGTGGTCCTGACCGGGCTCAGCAAGAGCCTGGCACTGGGCGGCTGGCGGATAGGGCTGGCCCGGTTCCCGGACAGTGCCCGGGGGCGACGTCTTCGCGACCGGGTGCTCTCGGTGGCGAGCGAGGTGTGGTCGACGCCGTCCGGCCCGATGCAGGAGGTGGCCGCGTACGCCCTGGCCGAGCCGCCGCCGGTGCGCGAGCGGATGGCGGCCTCCGCCCGGCTGCACGGCGTCGTCGCCGCCGCGGTGCACGACATCATGGTGGCGCACGGTGCCCGGTGCCGTGCTCCCAGCGCCGGCTTCTACGTGTACCCGGACCTCGAGCCGTTGCGCGAGGACCTCGCCCGACACGGCATCCGGGACTCGGCGTCCCTGGCGGAACACCTGCTGAAGCAGGCGGGTGTGGCCGTGCTGGGGGGACACCACTTCGGTGACTCCGCCGGAGCCCTGCGGTTCCGGGCGGCCACGAGCATGCTCTACGGGGAGAACGCGCGACAGCAGACGGTCGCACTCGACTCGCCCGACCCGCTGCGGCTGCCCTGGATCGCCGATCAACTGCGTACGCTGGACACCGCGTTCGGCTCACTGGCCGCGCCCGAGGGCCGAACCCGCTCCCGGCACCGGGAGGCGACGTGAGCCTGCCGCCTCTCAGGCTCCTGTCCGACCGCCGCCGGACGGGCGCCGACATCGTCTGCTTCCCGTACGCGGGAGGCGGGCCGAGCGTCTTCAGGCAATGGCCCGCCGTGCTGTCCACGGCCGGCACCGTGTGGTCGGCCCATCTCGGCGGCAGGGAGGGCCGCTTCCACGTACCGCCGAACACCGAGCTGAAGGAGCAGGTCGCCGAACTTGCGGAGGCGGTAGGGGCGTTGGCGCACGGCCCGCTGATCCTGTACGGACACAGTCTGGGGGCGACCCTGGCCGCGCACGTCGCCCAGGAGGTTTCCCCCTCCATGTCCGCGCCGTCGCTCCTCGTCGTGGCCGCCCGCACACCTCCGTGGGCGGCTCCCGCGCCCTTCGCCGCCGACGAGCGGCCGACCGACGCGTGGACGGACGACGAGATCCTGGCCTCGTTCCGCTGGGCCGGAGGCATCGACGACGCGCTGCTCGACGACATGGAGCTGCGGGAGGTGTTCATGCCCGTCCTGCGCGCCGACGCGATGCTCGCCGGAGACCAGCAGTTCCTGCGTGAACGGGCTGTCGACTGCCCGGTGCTGGCCCTCTACGGGACGGACGATCCGCTGGCGGACGCGGACCGGACGGCGTCCTGGCAGCGGTTCACCACCGGCGCCTTCGCCCATGTGCCCGTCAGCGGCGGTCATCTGTTCGTGAACACCCACAGCACCGTGGTCGCCGGACTGGTGGCGGACGCCGCCGGTCAGCTGTCCCCGGGCAAGGGGGCGCCCGGCCATGACTGACCGGTTCCTCGACCGCCCCCGCCGAAACTCCGCACCGCCAGCGCCCGGCATGCCACGACCGGCCAACGAATTGCGAGGAACCATGCCGTCCGATCACCTCTCACTCGTCTGCCTGCCCTTCGCCGGCGGCGGAGCCAGCTTCTTCCGCGGCTGGAGAAAGCCGCCGCCGCCCGGCATCGAGGTGGTGCCGCTTCAACTGCCGGGCCGCGAGGAGCAGTTCCATCGGAGCCCGTTCACCGACGTCGCCGACGCCGTGAAGCACCTGACACCCCAGGCACTCGAACAGACCGCGCACAGCACACGGATCGCCCTGTTCGGACACAGCCTCGGCGCGATCCTCGCTTACGAGGTGGCACGGGAACTCGAACGGATCACCCACCCGGCACTGGATCACCTCTTCGTCAGCGGCTCCCCGCTTCCCTGGGCGGGACCCCGCGAACAGACCGTCGCGATCGACGACGACGAGTTCCTGCGGCGGGTGCAGGACTTCGCCGGTTACCGGCACGAAGCGTTCGACGATCCCGACCTGCGTGAACTGCTCCTGCCCACGCTGCGTGCCGACGTGATGATGCACGAGAGCTACCGGCCGTCCTCCCGGCAGCCGCTGACCGTCCCCGTCACCGCGCTGCGCGGCACCCAGGACACCCTCGTGTCATGCACGCAGGCCCAGGAGTGGAGGCACGTCACCACGGGCCCCTTCACCTATACGGAGCTGCCCGGCGGGCACATGTACCTCACGGACTCACCGGAGCCGGTACTGCGTGCCGTGGCGGGTCACCCGGCAGCAGAGGGCACGCCATGACGCTGAAGGGCAGAACGGCCCTGGTCACGGGCGCGGCACGGGGGCTGGGGCGGGAGTGCGCCGTCCGGTTCGCCCGGGAGGGCGCCGATCTACTGCTTGTCGACATCGCCCAGGACCTGGACGGCGTGCCCTATCCGCTCGGCTCACCCACCCAGTTGGAGCACACCGCCGAATTGTGCCGACTGCACGGCAGCGCCGTCGTGGCCGAACACGTCGACGTACGCGATGCCGAACGGGTACGGGCCGTGGTGGAAGGAGCACTCGACAGGTTCGGCGCGGTGGACGTACTCCTCAACAACGCGGGCATCGCCGCCCCCTCGGGCAGAGCGGTGCACGAGATCGAGGAGGCCGAGTGGTCACTCATGCTGGACGTCGACCTGTCCGGCGCCTGGCGCATGATCAAGGCGGTGGCACCGGCGATGGTGGCTCAGCGGTCGGGCAGCATCATCAACGTGTCCTCGACCGCCGGCCTGGTCGGGTACCGGCACTTCGCCGGATACGTGGCCGCCAAGCACGGCCTGATCGGGCTGACCAAGGCCGCTGCCCTCGACTACGCGCCGTTCCAGGTGCGGGTCAACGCGCTGTGTCCGGGTTCGGTCCGTGACGACCCCGTGGTCGAGGGACGCATGCTCTCGGAGATCGCCCGCTCCCTCGACGTACCGGCCGAGGACCACGCCGAGACCTTCCTCCAGGGACAGCCGATGAACACGCTGATCGACCCCTCCGCGATCGCCGGGGCGGCCCTCTGGCTGGCCGGTGACGACTCTCGGCAGGTCACGGGCAGCGCACTCACCGTCGACGGCGGCTTCACGGCCCGCTGAGCGGCACACTCCGCCGGGCCGTCCGCCCCCCTCCGATCCTCAACCGACCCGCAACGACCGACCGGAGATGTCCCATGACGACCGTCACCCGTACGCGCGGTCCGATCGACGGGGCGCGTGCGACCGGGCCACGGCCCCCCTTCGGACACCGGCCCCGCGAGCACGCACGGGCCTGCCACAGCCTGGTGGTCCGCGTGCCCGGCCCGCTCGACGAGGCAGCGCTGCGACACCGCCTCGCGGCCGGCGCCGCCCGCCACCCCGCGGCGACCCCGCTGCGTGTGTGGATCACTCCCGTACCGATGGGCCACGCGGACGCCCGGGCACGAGACCTGGTACGCGGCGAGGCGCTGCGACCCATCGGTCCCAGCCGCCACCCGGTCCGTGCCGTGGTGGTGTCGTACGCCGACGGGGTGGCCGATCTCGTCCTGGTGGCCGTCCGGTCGGCGGTGCCGTACCCGGTGCTGGGCCCGCTGGCGGCGCTGCTTCTGGAGGGACCCTCGGCGGCGAAGATCCCCGCGTTCGCCCCGACCGCCGCCACCGGGTCCGCCCTGTCTCGGCGGGCCGTCGAGTGGGGGCTCGGCAACCCGCGGCAGACGGGGACGACCGGCAGCGTGCCGTTCGCTCTGCCTCCCCTGGCCGGTTCCGACCGACGGCTGCTGCTCGGCGCGGTGGCGCTCACGCTGGCCCGCTACGACCAGCGCGACACGGTGGAGATCGGCGCCCTCGCACGGGACGGCGGCCCGTACCGCGGACCTCTGGGCGACGACTCTCTCGCGCACCCGAGCGGTTACGTCGACCGCAGGAGTGGTGAACCCGGCCACGTGAACAGCGAACTCGATCACGGGAAGCACGATGGGGAGGAAGACGGCTTCGTGTACCGCGGAACCGTCGACGAGCGAGCGGACCTGTCCACGCTCCTCGCGCAGTTCTCCGCGGGCCCCGTGACAGCGCCCAGCACACCGGCCGTCGGTGTCGTGTTCGGCGACACGGAGGAGGCGGCCCGCTATCAGCCCTGTCTGGCACCGCTCTTCCCGCTCACCCTGTACACGACCCCGCGGCCGGACGGTTCACTCGCGGGGACGTGCTGGTTCGACGAGGGCGAGATCACCCCGGAGATCGCCGAGCAGTTCTGCGCCCACGTCACCCGCCTCGCCGACCGGTTCACCAGGCTGTCCTCCGAGGAAACGGTGTCGCGGATCCCCCTCATGACACCGGACGAGGCACAGAAGACCCTCCGACTGGGCGGGGCCGGGATCGCGGAAGGCACGGCCGAACGGATCGACCGCCTCTTCGAAGCGGTGGCGCGCCGGCAACCGGACAACATCGCACTGGAGGCGGACGGGACGGAACTGACGTATCGCCGGCTCGACGAACGGGCCGCCCGCATGGCGGCGGGATTGCGCGCCCTCGGAGTGCCCCCGGGGCGCCGGGTGGGTGTCTGCCTCGATCCGGGAATCTCCCTCGTACCCACCCTGCTCGCCGTGCTCAAGGCCGGCTGCGCCTATGTGCCCATGGACGTGCGGTATCCGCCGGAACGCCTGCGTCACATCGTCGAGGATGCGGAGCTGCCGGTCGTCGTCACCACCACGGAACGGTTTCCGGCCGTCGACGACGTACGGACCGTGACTCCCGACGAGTTGCTCGCCACCGGTACGACGGCCACCGCTCCGCCTCCCGGCACGGAAGGAACGAACTCGGGCTCGGGCTCGGAGGCGGGTGCGGGTGCGGGCTCGGCCGCCTACGCGATCTACACCTCCGGTTCGACCGGCCGTCCCAAGGGTGTGGTCGTGCCGCACAGCGCCGTCGGTGCCCTGGTGCGGGCGACGGAGGCGGACTTCGGGCTGTGCCCCGCCGACGTGTGGAGTCTTTTCCACTCCAGCGCCTTCGACTTCTCCGTCTGGGAGATCTGGGGCTGTCTGCTCACCGGGGGCCGTCTGGTGGTCGCGCCGTACTGGGTCACCCGCGACACCGACGAGTTCCACTCGCTGCTAGCCTCACGGCACGTCACCGTGCTGAACCAGACGCCGTCGGCCTTCGCTCCGCTCATCCGCGCAGACCTGCGATCGGCCGACCGGCTCGCCCTGCGGCTGGTCGTCCTGGGCGGGGAGACGCTGCCCGCACGAGTGCTGGCAGCCTGGTTCGCCCAGCATTCCCCCACCAGCTGCCGGGTGGTGAACATGTACGGCATCACCGAGACCACGGTGCATACGACAGCGCAGACGATGACGCCCCGTGCCGTCCTGGACGACTCCCAGTCGGTCGGCCACGCACTGCCCGGCTGGTCCGTTTCGGTCCGCGACCGCTCGGGACGACTCCTCCCCCCGGGGCCGACCGGCGAGATCTGGGTGGCGGGGGCCGGGCTGGCCGACCGCTATCTCGGACAGCCCGGCCTCACGGCCGAACGGTTCGGTGCGGACCCGCTCACCGGTGAACGCGCCTACCGCAGCGGCGACTTGGGACGGCTTCGCCCCGACGGGAGCCTCGACCATCTCGGCCGGTCCGACCAGCAGGTGAAACTGCGGGGGCACCGGATCGAACTGGAGGAGATCCGCTCCGTGCTGCTCGCCGACCCCTCGGTCCACGAGGCGGCCGTGGTGGTGCGGCAGGAGATCCCCGGCGACCCCGCGAGCAGCAGGATCGACGCCTACGGACTACTGACGGAGTCCGCCGATCCTCGGCAGGTGCTCGCCGAGGCGGCCCGGTTCCTGCCCTCCTACATGATCCCGACCACCTTGACACCGGTGCCGTCGATGCCCCTGACCGCCAACGGCAAACTGGACGCGTCACGGCTTCCGATACCCCTGCCGCAGGTCCGGCAGCACCACCCGTCCGGTGCGGAGAGCGACCTGGCAGCACCGCGGCCGGTGTCCGGCGCCATCACCGAGGACATCCTGCGCATCTGGAGCCGACTCCTGAAGACGGAGGTAGGCCCCGACGACAACTTCTTCGAGTTGGGAGGAAACTCCCTCCTGGTGGTGCGCGCGCTCTCCGAGATGCAGAGAAGGCACCTACCGAAACCGTCGGTCAGGGAGTTCTACGACAACTCGACCGCGGCGCAGTTCATCAGGCTCGTCAACGGCCTGGAAACGAACACCTGAAACATCCTCCCGCCCGCGAAGGACCTCACATCGGGACTGCCCGGTCAACAGATGTGATCGGGGGCGTTGAGGGCGGTACCGTGCTGCGCTGAGGCGGCCGACGCGTGGTGCAGCGCGACGGCGTCCCTCCGGAAATCCTCCGCAAACAGAGACGCACCCCCACCGGGACATCCCTCCCTGGACCATCAAGGTCCATTATCAGGGTGTCCGTTCCAGAAGATCAGCCTGGGTGTCCTCGTTAAGGGCTTTGGAGGAGCTCCGTCAGCCCTTGCGCCACATGGCCGTGGTGGCGCTGGTCGCTTTCAGGATCACTTCGTCCGGCTGGTCGGGCGACGCCGGCCACAGCCGGACGAGGTAGGTCTCCACCGGCAGTTCAGCGGTGCGCGCCTCCCCGTCGTCGCGGTGGGTGGCGGCGACCAGCAAGGCGTACCGCCCGGCCGGCAGATCCGTGCCCAGCGGCAGTTCGGCCGGTGGGGAGGCATCCTCGCCGAGCAGCGACGGCGGTCCGCCCGGCCAGTCGACGGTGATCACCCCCGCGTCCTGCCAGTCGTCGAGGTCCAACGGCGGCTCAGCCGTCCAGGTCTCGGCAGTGAGGTGCACCGGGTCGGAGGAGACTCCCGTGGCGATCACGGCCACGGTCCCCTCCTCGAACGGCCGCGTCTCGGCCGGGATCCCGAGCAGCCCGTTGCGGGGCAGATCCAGGCAGCCGGGTGGCGCTCCGGCCATGGCCAGGGTGAATCGGTTGTACTCCACGACGAGGAGGCCGGTGACGCGTGTACGGGGCGCTGCTGGGTCGGTCATCTGGGGTGCCTTTCAGCCGGGCCAGGCGGGGCCGCCGTCCGGGAGAGCCCGCGAACTCGCCCTGGACAGCGGCCTCGTCACTGACGACCGGAACGCTACTACTGGACCCAGACCCGGAAGGGATCGTTGTCCAGCACCCGGTTGGTCTTGTAGAAGCCTCCCAGGAACGCGCCCTGGTGGGAGTTGTCTGTGCTCGGGAGCATGCAGGAGGACCAGCCGAGCGGGCCGGTCACCCCGGTGGGCACAGCCCACGTGGCGTCCATCTCGCACCACTCCTCGCCGGTCGGCATCGTCTGGGTGGGGGGAGCGAACGTCCGTGCCGTCCCCGCGGGGTTGGCCGTCGACGCCCCTTCGTACGTGGACCGCATGGGGTACTCGTCGCACTGTTTGTTCGCCGGCCGTACCCACGTCGGCGTGGGCGGACAGGCCCGGTCACCGTTCTGACGCTTCTTGGTCGAGTCGGTCAGTCGGTGCAGCGGGTCGCCGGACGGGTACAGGCCGGGCAGCCCGGACTTCTGGGCCGCTTCCACATGCCAGCCGACCGTCGGGTACAAACCGTTCTTGTAGATGATCCACGTCGGTACGTAGACCGGTACCGCACATCCGGCACCGAACACGGAGTTCACCGATGTTCCCGGGACGTAGTCGCCCATGTCGTTGCCGTCGGTGGAGAAGGCGTTGTCGCAGCGGATCTGGGGCGGGGGCGGGACGGTGACGGTTTCCGACGGCTCGAATCCGGCGGCGGTGACGTAGTAGTTCCACGTGGGGGCCAAGTGCGTGATCGCCCCCACTTCGTCGTGGCTCGGCTCCCAGGCGGCCTCGCCGTCGTTGTTGCGGTTTCGCGTGTAGTTACCGGTCCTGAGCCCGGTGTCGGAGATCGGTTTGCAGTCGCCCGAGCAGGTGGCCCATCCGCGGATCTGCTGAAGTCCCCAGAAATCGATCGTTCCGGCCCGCTCAGCGAAATACTTGTTGATCCGGATCTGGTTGATGATGTTGTCGATGTCGCCGCTCATGTAAATGTAGGAAGTCTCGATGTGTTTGGCGGTTCCCACCTCGATCGGTCTACCGTTGACGATCTCAAGGTAGACGACGGTGATGTCGCGGATCTGGCATTCCTGCGAGCGTGTGTACCACCAGCCGCTGAAGGCGTGATCGAAACACCAGGACGGCGGATCGACATAGTCCAGTACTCCGACGTCATCCGCTGCCGGACCAGACGTTTTCGCATTTTTCAGGGATACGGAACGCTCTGCGTCAGTATTCCCCGATGCGGATCGCGCTTTTCTGATCACGTCGGCGCGTGCGGCCAGGCTCGCCGCGGATCCGGGCGCGTTCACCTTCGTACAGGTGATGATCGTCCTGCCGGCCAGGCCGTCCGGTGCGCGGCTCGACATCGGCTCGGCCTTCTCGGCCTTGGCCTTCAGCGACGCGGGCGAGCAGGTGTCGGAGGTGATTGCCTGCTCGTCGGCCTGCTGAGGCGGCGTTTCGGCCGATGGAGTTCCAGTCGGCGGCGTCTCGGCCGACAGGGCCACGGGTGGCACGGCCGGGGCGGAGTGGGGCGTGGTCGGAAGAGCCGACGCCGTGCCGGATGCGCCGATCAGTGTCAGCGCGCTGAACGCGGCGAGCAGCCCTAATTTGAGCCTGAGCTGCCTTCGTGATCTCACTCGAATATCTCGTGCCCGCTGTCTCATGCACTTCCCCTCGGTGAGAGATGGAACGAGACCCGCGTCGGGCGCGGAGGGCAGCGGGGCCCCCCGTTTCTCCCGCGTTTCCCACACCAGCGACGCAACTCCCTTTACGGGAACAACTTGCACTCGCGCCGCAGAAGGCAACAAGGTGATACACAGGAATGGCCGGATATGCGTCACGGAGGCTTTTCACGTGATGACGGGAATCGGGCGCTCCGGAATCCTGCAGGCGTCGGCGTCACCACCGGCGGGTGTCCGGGCTGTGTGCGACATCCCATGGGTTGCAGGGTTACTCAGAAGTGGATTCTTCCGATGACGGTCCGCACGGCGTGGGTGGCATGTCCGAAGGGGACCTCGGTGATGCTGATGCGGGACCGGATGGATGCGGTCGACCGCCGAGGCCGATCCGGACTGGCTGGTGCCGCTGATCGAACCGGAATGGGCTTACAAGGTCGCTGGAGGGCTCTCCCGCTGGTCGGGGCCGCGGTGTGACACTGCGGCCGTGCGCCGAGAGACACAGCCAGACCTTTGCCGGAAAGGCTTCACACAGACCATGCAGACCAAGTACCACCAGGCGGGCCCGAGCGGCTGAGCCGCTGTGCTCAATGCCGTCCTCGTCATCGCTGTACGCCAGGCCATGCGCGCACAGAACGAGATGGCCGTACGCCCGCCGATCCCCCACTCGCCAAGACGTCAGACGGCGCTCTGCGCTGCCGTCGGCAGTGCACGACCCATGAGCGCCCAAGCGCAGCGCAGTTGACGGCCAGGACCTCCGAAACTCGGCTACCACGAAGTCGCCGATCACGGGAAGCGCTGACCGGGACGGTCGTCAGCGGGCGATCCACGTCCTGATCTCGTCGCCGACCTGCCGCACGCTCAACGCGTCACGGTTGATACGCCCCGCGAGAGCAGCCGCCTGCTTGGGCTGCACGTCGACGATGACGCCACTGACCGTCAGGTAGGAGGCGGCCACGACCGCGGCGAACAGTTCGTTCGAGTGCTCCAGCCCCGGGCAGCGGATCAACTGGTGCATGAGGGCTGCCGCGCGGTGATGGGGCTCGCTGTAGACGGGCGTGTCCAGCACCTCGTCGGCGTGCCTGCAGGCCGCGGCCTGCAGCGTGCCGAAGTCGGTGACGTCGGGATCGGAGGGGAGGTGGCGGTGCGCGAGGTCGAGGAGCCAGGCGCGGTCGATCCGTACGATCACGCGGCGGCTACCGACTTGCCATCGGCCTTGGCCTTGGCCGGGTGTCCGAACTCGTCGGCGAAGCTCTCGGCCCAGGCGTCGGCAAAGTGCGCGCCCGCGGCGAGGAAGCGGTGTCGCAGGTCGTTGCCCTCATCGGCGAGTACCTGCTTGGCGTACGCCTGCACGGACATGCCGGCCGCCTTCGCCCGCGCCTCGATGCCGGCGTGCGTCTCCGCATCGACCCGCACGTTGATCTGCTTCTGCTCCATACGCGAATGATAGCGGGCCGTACGGCGCGCTACACGCGGTGTTTGTATTGCGCTCCGGCCGCGACAGGGCCGACCGCATCGGCACAACGTCGAGTCCCCTCCCCCGAGCGGGCTCAGCGGGCGGCGTGCGCCGGTCACGCGACGGGAGCGGCGAGCGTTCGAAGCGTATGCGATCGCCGCCGAAGCCGTGTTCCAGTGCACCCGTGCGCCAGGGCAGCCGCGACCTCCTCGGACGGGGCCACCCTGCGACCTGCGCCGAACTGTCCCAGATGCCGACAGCTCTGGTCTCCGAGGTCGGGTCGGAGCGAGTTCACGTACTCCCCCACCGATTCAGCGGGCAGTCGCCGACCAGCCACCGCCACAGCACCCCCGCCCCACCGAGCGATCGACCAGTCGCTCCCTCCTGCCCTCCCGCGCACGCCGTGCTCATGAGAGCAAAAAAATCAGCATGTGTTGCCGTGAAGTTAATTCTGGACCTACTGTCCGTCGCCAGGACCACATCAGGAGGCCCATATGCGTACCAAGCGCATCTTCGGGATCTTTATCACGGCATCCACTCTTGTATCGCTCAGTGCGTGCTCCGTCTCGACCACCCCGGGCGGCTCGGACGGCGACGGCGGCAAGAAGGCGGCCTCGGACAGCCTGTCGATCGGCTTCAGTCAGGCGACTCAGCAGTCCCCGTTCTACGTGCAGTTGCGCACCGGCGCCGAGCAGGCCGCGAAGAAGGCCGGGGCCAAGCTCAACTTCGCCGACGCGGGTGACGACGTGACGAAGCAGAACAACGACATCCAGGACCTCATCACGCGCGGTGTCGACGTACTGCTGGTCAACCCCGTCGATCCCAAGGGTGTGAAGGCGGGACTGGCCGCCGCGAAGGCTGCGGGGATCCCGGTCGTCACCGTCGACCGCCCGGTGCCCGCCGGTGCCGTCGCCCATGTCGGGCGCGACAACAAGGAGATGGGCCGGCTCGTCGGCGCCGAGGTCGTCAAGTCCCTGGGTGCCAAGGGCGGCAAGGTCATCGAGATCAAGGGCGACGCGGGCGGTGCCGTCGCCCGCGACCGCAGTGCGGGGTTCCACGAGGCCGTGGCGGCCAACAGCAAGATCAAGATCGTGGCGGGGCCCTACTGCGACTACATCCGCGCCAAGGCCGTCACGGCCATGCAGGACCTCGTGCAGACGAACCCCGACGTCAAGGCCGTCTACGCGCACAACGACGACATGGCCCTCGGCGCGCTCCAGGTGCTCAAGGAGAACAACCGCACCGACGTCAAGGTCGCCGGTGTCGACGGGCTGATGGAGGCCGTGAAGTCCATCGCCGCCGACGGACCCTACATCGCGACCTCGCTCAACGACCCGATCTCGCTCGGCGCCACCGCCGTACAGACCGCGCTGGACGCCCAGGAGGGCAAGAAGGTCTCCGCCGAGGTCGACGCCGGGACCGGTCTGATCGACACCGGCAACGCCGCCTCGTACAGCGGCTCCACCACCTTCGCCCTGGCGGACAAGAAGTAACGTTTCGCCGCCCTTCGCCCGCGTGGGCGAGACACGACGCCCCACCGCACGCGCCGGGCCGGATCCGGCCCCGCCCCCACCCGAGAGAGCGATACGAAAATGCCGCAAACCATGCGAGCCGCCCTGCTGCACGCCCCGGGCGACATCCGCGTCGAGGAGGTGCCCGTACCGGTGCCCGCGCCCCGGGAGGCGCTCGTCCGTGTCGCGGCGTGCGGGGTCTGCGGCTCCGACATACCCAGGATGCTGCGCCCCGGAGGGGCCTACCACCTCCCGCTGATCTGCGGCCACGAGTTCTCCGGGCACGTGGTGGCGCTCGGCGCGGAGCTCGCGGCGGCAGGCACGGTCAAGGAGGGTGACCTGGTGGCGGTCCCGCCGCTGATTCCCTGCCGCCGCTGCACCCCCTGCACCCAGGGGCACTTCAGCCTCTGCGAGGACTACGACTACTTCGGCAGTCGGCGTGCCGGCGCCTACGCCGAGTACGTGACCGTCCCCGAGGGCAATCTGATGGTGCTGCCCCCGGACCTCGACCCGCGCGCCGCCGCGATGCTCGACCCGGCCGCCATCGCCCTCCACGCCATCTGGCGCACCAAGCTGCGCACCGGTCACCGGGTCGCGGTCGTCGGCGCGGGGCCCATCGGCCTGTTCGCCATCCAGTGGGCGCTGCTCGCCGGCGCGCACGAGGTGCTCTCCATCGACGTCAGCGAGGAGAAGGCCGCGATGGCCATGGAGGCCGGCGCCACCCACACCGCCACCACCGCCGAGCGGGCGACCGAACTCGCGGGCCAGGGCTACGACGTCATCATCGAGTCCGCCGGTGTGCCGGCCACCGCTGACCAGGCCGTCTCCCTCGCCGCCCGGCACGGACAGGCCGTCTTCATCGGCATCCCGCACGATCCCGTCGTCCTGCCGAAGGCCACCTTCAGTAATTTCCTGCGCCGGGAGGTCACCCTTCACGGCGCCTGGAACTCTTTCTCCGCCCCGTTTCCCGGTGACGAATGGCGCACCGCCGCCCGTGCCATGGGGGACGGTAGCCTCCGCTGGAAGTTCATGATCACTCACGAACTGGGGCTCGACGACGTCTCCGCGACCCTGCGTCAGCTGGGCGAGCGGTCCATCTTCAGCTCCAAGGTCCTCTTCCTGCCGAACGGAGACCGTCCATGAGCGCTCTTCTCGCCATCGACCTGGGTACCGAGAGCGCCCGGGTGGCCGTGTACAGCGCCGACGGTGCGGAACTCGGGCTGAGCCAGAGCGGCTACCCCACCTCCTTCCCGCACCCCGGCTGGGCCGAGCAGAACCCCGAGGACTGGTGGCACGCCGTGGTCACCGCCACCCGCGCGGCCCTCGCCGAGGCGGGCTCGCCCCCGGTGGCCGGCGTCGCCGTCGCGACCACCGCGTCCACCGTCGCCGTACTGGACGGGGCCGGACGGCCGCTGCGTCCCGCACTGCTCTGGATGGACAGCCGGGCCAGTGCGGAGTCCGCGCTGACAGCCACCCTGGACCATCCGGTCCTGCGGTACGCGGGCGGCTCCGACGCGGTCGAGTGGCTCGTGCCCAAGGCCATGTGGCTGGCCCGGCACCAGCCGGACGTCTACCGTGCCGCCGGCCACATCGTCGAGGCGGTCGACTACCTCGTCTGGCGCCTCACCGGCGAGTGGACGGGATCGCGGATGAACGCCGTCTGCAAGTGGAACTACGACCCGCGCGGCGCCGGCCTCCCCGACGACCTCTACGCGGAGTTGGGTGTACCCGACCTCCGGGACAAGCTTCCCAGCCGTATCGTCCCGGTCGGCAACCCCGTCGCGCCCGTGCAGCCCGGTGCCCGCGACGAGCTCGGCCTCACCGGCGGGGCCGTGGTCAGCGCAGGCGGCATCGACGCCCATCTGTCCCTGCTCGCCGTCGGCGGCGCGCGGACGGGCCGGGTTTCGGTCGTCTGCGGCACCTCCACCGCCTTCGTCACGGAGATCGACGAGCCGGTCTTCCCGCCCACCGTCTGGGGCCCCTATCCGGATGCCCTGAACACCGGCCGGTGGCTGGTCGAGGGAGGGCAGGTCACCTCGGGGTCCGTGCTCACCTGGGCCGGTGAACAACTCCTCGGCCGGCCCCGCGCGGAGCTGCCCGGTCTGATCAAGGAGGCCGCGGCGCTGCCGCCCGGCGCGCACGGGCTGATGGTCCTCGACTACTTCATGGGCAACCGCACACCGCTGCGCGACCCCCGGCTGCGCGGCGCAGTCCTCGGCCTGACTCTCGGCAGCCGTCCCGCGGAGGTCTACCGGGCCGCCGTCGAAGGCGTCGCCTACGGCACCCGTCAGGTCCTCGACTCGTTCGTCGAAGGCGGCGTACCGGTCGAGGAAGTGTTCGTCTCCGGAGGTATCCGGCACAACCCGTTGTGGCTGCGCACCACCGCGGACGTCCTCGGCCGCCCGCTGCTGCTGGTCGCCGAGAGCAACCTCACCCTGCGGGCCTGCGCGGTCGCCGCAGCCGCCGGAGCCGGTCAGGCCGCCTCCCTCGCCGAGGCCGCCGCGGGCTTCGCCCCGCGCGTGACGGTCATCGAACCGGACTCGTCCCACCGCGCGGCCTTCGAACAGGGATACGCGGACTACCGGGCCGCGACCGATGCCACGCGCGCGATCGCCCACCGGCTCAGCGCGCCCGACCGCCACCCGGGCTGACCCGGCCGTCGGACAAGGAGGTCCGGATGACCAACATCGAGGACGAGGCCCTGCTCTACCAGGTCGCCTCCCTGTACTACGAACAGAACCGAACGCAGGAACAGATCGGGGAGGAACTCCACTTCACCCGCTGGAAGGTGGGCCGGCTGCTCGCCGAGGCCCGGGACGCGGGGATCGTACGGATCGAGGTCGTCCACCCCAAGGCCCGTATGCGCAGCCTGGAGGAACGGCTGCGCGACGCCTTCGGGCTGCGCGACGCCGTCGTGGTCGCCGCCGACCGCGTGGACGACGAGCGGCTGCGCGCCAGGGTCGCCGAGGCAGGGGCCGACTACCTCACGCGGCTGAACCCGACGCCCCGCCAGCTGGGCGTCTCCTGGGGCCGCACCCTCGACCTGCTCGCCGCCCGCCTGCTTCCCGGCTGGGCCAGCGGGGTGCACGTCGTCCAGATCAACGGGGGCCTCAGCCGCTCCCGCACCCCCACCTCCGCCCAGGACATGGCGGGCCGGATCGCGCACCTCGCGCAGGGCACCCTCAGCGTCCTGCCGGTGCCGTCCATCGTGGAACAGGAGACCACCCGCCGGCTCCTGGAGCAGGACAGCGCGGTCTCCGACGTCCTCGACCAGGCCGCCGCCGCGGACACCGTGCTCTTCAGCCCCGGCGGCATAGGAGCCGACTCGGTGCTGGTCAGCTCCGGATACCTGACCGCCGACGACCTGGCGTCCCTGGCCGCCGCCGGAGCCGTCGGCGATGTCGCGGGCCGCTTCATCGACGCCCGGGGAGCCATCGTCGACCAGCCGCTCGACGACCGCACCCTCGGGCTCCCGCTGGAGCACCTGCGCAACAGCGCCGTCTCCGTGGCCGTCGTCTCGGGCACCGCGAAACACGCCGTGTGCGCGGCCGTGGTCTCCAGCGGCCTGTGCAACACCCTCGTCACCGATCAGCACACCGCGGCCCACCTGCTCGCCATGCACCAGCGGGAGGAACTGTGAGCGCCAAGAGCCAGAAAGGAGGATCCGTGCACCCTCACGACACCGCTGCCCCGGCCGGCGAGGACACCCCGCGGCTGGTCATGCGCGGCATCGTCAAACGCTTCCCCGGCACCCTCGCCAACGACGGTGCCGAACTGGTCGTGCGCCCCGGCGAGGTCCACTGCCTCCTCGGTGAGAACGGGGCGGGCAAGAGCACCCTGATGAAGATCCTGGCCGGCTCCTACCAGCCGGACGCGGGCGAGATCCTGCTCGACGGCGCGCCGGTCGCCCTCGCCGGTCCGCAGGCCGGACTGGCCGCCGGCATCGCCGTGATCTACCAGGAACTGGATCTCGTACCGGACCTGACGGTCGCCCAGAACCTGCTGCTCGGCCACACCCCGTCATGGGGCCCCGTCGTACGCCGCAAGGAGCGCGCCGAGCTGGCCAGGGCCGCCATCGCCCGGGTAGGCGGGGACTTCTCCGTCCACACGCCCGTCCGCGCGCTGCCCATCGCGGCGCAGCAGCTCACCGCGATCGCCAGGGCGCTCACGGCCGACGCCCGTCTCATCGTCATGGACGAGCCCTCCGCCACTCTCGGCGAGAGCGATCTGCGCACGGTGTTCGAAGTGATCCGCTCCCTCACCGCGCAGGGCCGCTCCGTCATCTACATCTCGCACCGCCTCGACGAGGTCATGGAGATCGGCGACCGCGCCACCGTGATGCGCGACGGCCGCTCGGTCGCCGTCCGGGACCTGGCCACCACGACGGCCGACGAGCTGGTCGCCGACATGATCGGCGAGAACCGGGAACTCGTCCGGACCACCCACCGGCCCCGGCCGGAGGGCCCGCCCCTCCTGGAGATCCGCTCCGCACGGATCCCCGGGCTGATCGACATCAAGGACATCGAGGTCCGGGCGGGCGAGATCGTCGGCCTCGCGGGGCTCGGCGGCGCAGGCCGCACCACCCTCCTCAAAGCCCTGTTCGCGGACACCCGCGCCACCGTATCCGCGGCCGTCGACGGCAAGGACCTGCGGTTGCGCAGCCCCGCCGCCGCTGTACGGGCCGGTCTGGCGCTCGTCCCGGAGAGCCGCAAGGAGCAGGGGCTGATGCTGGAGCTGTCCGTCGCCCGCAACGCCGCCGTCACCGCGATCAACCGCAGGCCCTGGCTGTTCCCCCTACGCCGTGGCCGTCGGCTCGCGTCCCCGGTCATCACCGATCTCGGCGTGCGCTGCTCCTCACCGGACCAGCCGGTCGGCAAGCTCTCGGGCGGCAACCAGCAGAAGGTCGTGCTGGCCAAGTGGATCACCAGGGGCGACATCCGGGTCCTGCTGCTCGACGAGCCGACCCGCGGCCTGGACGTGGGCGCCAAGGCCGACCTCTACCGTCAGGTCCGCCACCTCGCCGACCAGGGCGTGGCCGTCCTGCTGGCCAGCAGCGAACTGAGCGAACTGACCGCCAACGCCGACCGCGTCTGGGTACTGCACGAAGGCCGCAACGTGGCCTGCTTCGACCCCCGCACCACCGACGAGAGCACGATCGCGCACACCGTCATCACCGGTGCGACACCCACCAGAGCGATATCCCCTGGAGCACCCTCATGAGCACATCCACCACGGTGGTCGACCCGAAATCGGCCCCCGGCGACAGGAGCCCGCGGCCCCCCTCGCCCCGGTGGCGGGGCGCCGACCTCATCGTCAGGTTCAACCTGGTACTCGTCTTCCTGGCCCTGTGCGTGGTCGCGAGCCTGCTCGCCCCCGAGTTCCTCACCGTCCGCAACATGTCCAACCTGCTGCAGCAGTCCGCGCTCACGGGCATCGTCGCCGTCGGGATGACGCTCGTCATCCTCACCGCCGGGATCGACCTGTCCGTCGGCAGTGTCGCCGCCTTCGGCGGTATGACCGTCGCCCTGCTGATCGACCACGACATCAACTTCCTGCTGGCCATCGTGGTGAGCCTGGCCGCCGGCGCCGCCTTCGGCGCGGTCATGGGCGGACTCTCCGCCTACCTCTCGCTGCCCGCGTTCATGACCACCCTCGCCGGACTCACCGCCATCCGCGGTCTGACCTACCTGCTGACCGACGGCGAGCCGGCCGGAGGCGAGATCCCGCACGCCTTCCAGCTCCTCGGCGGCGGATTCGTCGGTTACGTGCCCATCGTCGGCCTGATCTTCGTCGCGGTCGCCGTCGCCGCCGGGCTCCTGCTGCGCGGGACGACGTTCGGCGAGTACATCTACGCCGTGGGCAGCAACAAGGAGGCGGCCCGCCTCTCCGGACTGCCGGTACGCGGCGTGATCACCGCGGTCTTCGCCATCTCCGGCGCGCTCTCCGCGCTCGCCGGGGTGCTGCTCACCTCACGGCTCACCATCGGTCAGCCCACCGCGTTCAACGGCCTCGAACTGGATGCCATCGCCGCCGTCGTCCTCGGCGGCACCAACCTCTTCGGCGGACGCGGCGGCGTCATGGGCACCTTCGTCGCCGTGCTGCTGCTGTCCGTGCTGCGCAACCTGTGCAATCTGATGGGTCTCGGTTCGTTCTTCCAGATGGTCGTCACCGGACTGATCCTCGTGGTCGCGCTCATCCTCAACATGCTCATAGAGAAGCGAGGTTCCCGTGCCTGACACCGCCAGTCCCGCCCCCCAGGCACCCCTGGCCCCCGCACACAGCAACGCCGCACTGCGTGCCCTCATGGACGCGACCCCCGGCGTCGACGAGGCGGGCGTCCACGCCCGCGTGGCCGACCTGGCGACCCGCTCGGTCAAGACGACCACCAAGGCACGCGCCATCGACCTGGCGATCCGCATGATCGACCTGACGACCCTCGAAGGCGCCGACACCCCCGGCAAGGTACGCGCCCTGTGCACGAAGGCCCTGCTGCCGGACCCCACCGACCGCACGGTTCCGCCGGTGGCCGCCGTCTGCGTCTACCCCGACCTCGTCGGCGTCGCGGCACGCGCCCTGGAGTCCACGAACGTGGGCGTCGCATCCGTCGCCTCCGCCTTTCCCGCGGGACGCGCACCGCTGGAGGTCCGCCTTCTCGACACCCGGTACGCGGTCGCCGACGGCGCCACCGAGATCGACATGGTGATCGACCGGGGGGCCTTCCTCGCCGGGGACTACCGCAAGGTGTACGAGGAGATCGTCGCCGTCAAGGAAGCCTGCGACCGGTCCGACGGCCCGCCGGCCCATCTGAAGGTCATCCTCGAAACCGGTGAACTGGCCACGCACGACGCCGTACGCCGTGCGTCCTGGCTGGCCATGCACGCCGGGGCCGACTTCATCAAGACGTCCACAGGCAAGGTCGCGCCCGCCGCGACGCCCGCCGTCACCCTGATCATGCTCCAGGCGGTCCGCGACTTCCGCGCCGCGACCGGCCGCCAGGTCGGCGTCAAACCGGCCGGCGGCATCCGCACCACCAAGGACGCCCTGCGCAACCTCGTGATGGTCAACGAGACGGCAGGACCCGACTGGCTCGATCCCCACTGGTTCCGCATCGGTGCCTCCAGCCTGCTCAACGATCTGCTGATGCAGCGGGCGAAGCTGACGACCGGCACGTACCCCGGTCCCGACTACTACTCCGCGGACTGAAAGGGATCAAGCGCACATGTCAGACCGCCCCACGCCCCACACCGCCTCCACCCCGCAGGAATCCTCCGGGTCCGGCGCCCTCCTCTACGCTCCCGCACCCGAATCCAGGGCCGTCGTCTCACTGCGGCCCGCCTACGGACTCTTCGTCGACGGCGAGTTCACCGAACCGGGCGAACAGACCCTGGTCAGCGTCAACCCGGCCGACGAGGAGAAGCTCGCCGAGGTGACCCTGGCCACCGAGGCGGACCTGGACCGCGCCGTCGCCGCGGCACGCCGTGCCTACGACGGCGTGTGGTCGCGGACCAGCCCCTCCGAGCGCGGCAAGTACCTCTACCGGATCAGCCGGATCATCCAGGACCGCGCCCGCGAACTCGCCGTGCTGGAATCCCTCGACAACGGCAAACCCATCAAGGAGACCCGGGACGTCGACATCCCCCTCGCCGCCGCGCACTTCTTCTACTACGCGGGCTGGGCCGACAAACTGCCCTTCGTCTCCCCCGGCGTCCCTGCCCCACGGCCGCTCGGCGTCGCGGCCCAGGTCATCCCGTGGAACTTCCCCCTGCTGATGCTCGCCTGGAAGATCGCCCCGGCGCTCGCGGCAGGCAACACCGTGGTCCTCAAACCCGCGGAGACCACCCCGCTGACCGCTCTGGCTTTCGCCGAGATCTGCCAGGAGGCCGAACTGCCGCCCGGCGTGGTCAACATCGTCACCGGCGCGGGGGCCACCGGCCGGGCGCTCGTCGCCCACCCCGGCGTGGACAAGGTGGCGTTCACCGGCTCCACCGACGTGGGCCGGGAGATCGCCAGGACCGTCGCCAGCACATCCAAGCGGGTCACGCTGGAACTCGGCGGCAAGGGCGCCAACATCGTCTACGCCGACGCGGCGCTCGACCAGGCGGTGGAAGGAATCGTCACGGGGATCTTCTTCAACCAGGGACACGTGTGCTGTGCCGGATCCCGGTTGCTGGTCCAGGAGTCCGTCGCGGAAGAAGTGCTGCACCGGCTCAAGGAGCGGGTGGCGCGGCTGAGGCTCGGCGACCCGCTGGACAAGAACACCGACATCGGCGCCATCAACTCCGCCGCCCAGCTCGCCCGTATCCAGAACCTCGCCGAGGCCGGCCGGGACGAAGGAGGCGAGCAGTGGTCGCCGTCCTGCGAACTGCCCTCCCGGGGCTACTGGTTCGCGCCCACCGTCTTCACCGGGATCACCCAGGCGCACCGGATCGCCCGCGAGGAGATCTTCGGCCCGGTCCTTTCCGTCCTGACCTTCCGCACCCCGGAAGAGGCCGTCGAAAAGGCCAACAACACTCCCTACGGTCTCTCCGCGGGCATATGGACGGAGAAGGCCAGCAGGATCCCCTGGACCGCGAACCGGCTGCGCGCCGGAGTGATCTGGTCGAACACCTTCAACAAATTCGATCCCACGAGCCCTTTCGGGGGCTACCGCGAGTCCGGCTACGGGCGCGAGGGCGGACGGCACGGACTGGAGGCGTACCTCAATGGCTGACACGGCCACGGCACCCGAACCCGCACCGGCGGCTCCGGCGCTCCGGCGGATGCCTGTGCACAAGACCTACAAGCTCTACCTGGGCGGCGCCTTCCCCCGCTCCGAATCGGGCAGGAGCATCCCCGTGACCTCGTCGGACGGCGCCCACCTGGCCAACGCCGCGCTCGCCTCACGCAAGGACGCACGCGACGCCGTCGTCGCGGCACGCTCCGCGTCCGGCCCCTGGGCCTCGCGGACGGCCCAGCTCAGGGGCCAGATCCTCTACCGGATCGCCGAAATGATGGAGGGCCGCCGCGTCCACTTCGTCCAGGATGTCATCGACGCGCAGGGCATCGACGAGGCAGCGGCCCAGGACGTCGTCTCCGCCGCGATCGACCGCTGGGTCTACTACGCGGGCTGGACCGACAAGATCACTCAGGTACTGGGCGGGGGCAACCCGGTGTCGGGACCCTACGAGAACAACTCGTCCCCCGAACCCACGGGCGTCGTCGCGATCCTCGCCCCCCGGGACTCACCCCTGCTCGGGCTGGTCTCGGTCGTCGCCCCGGTGATCGCCGCGGGCAACACCGCGGTCGTGGTGGCGAGCGAACGCGCCCCGCTCCCGGCCGTCACCCTCGCCGAAGCACTCGCCACCTCCGACCTGCCCGGCGGGGTCGTCAACATCCTCACCGGCCGCACCGCCGAGATCGCCCCGACCCTGGCCGCCCACGCCGATGTCAACGCGCTCGACCTGGCCGGAGCGGGGGACCTCTCCACAGAGCTGGAGACCGCGGCGGCGGCCACCCTCACCCGGGTACTGCGCCCGGAACCGTCCCCCGACTGGAACGTGCTGCCGGGCCTCACCCGCATCACACCGTTCCTGGAAACAAAGACGGTCTGGCAGACCGTAGGACGCTGAACAGCACTTGGTGTGCTGTACCGCAGGCCCGACCTGCGGTACAGCACACCATCGACCTTCTTCAGTTCGCCGACAAGCATGCCGAGCCCGCCCAGTACCGCCGAATCACCTAGAAGAGCCTGTCTCTCTTTGACTTCGCGGCGCTCGGCCCACGTGCGAAGGTTGTGGCCATGCCGCAGCTTGGTCACCGTCTCCGATCCCTCAGGTTCACGTTCGGGCTTGCCCCGACGGGCTTCGCTGCGTGCCGGGAGACAGGTCACCCTGCGTTGGAGCACGCCCTGGCGGACAGGGCGACGCTCTGCGGCATCCCTCAGCGCCAGGTGACGGTATATCGGCATCTGTTCGTCGCGAGGAGGTCCGGGAAGTGCTCGGCTTGCAGGGCGAAGGCAACCGCCGCCACGTCGAGGCCCTGAGCCAGGCATTACCCGGCAAGCGGGCCTCGTCGGCTCGGCTCCTGGCCACGGCGTGCAGAACAGGCTGGACGAGGCAATTGCGACCACGGGACACTTCGACGGGACGTGGTTCGCGCTCCGTACGCATGGTCCACGCCGACGACGCCTCGGCTTTGCTCCGAGAGCAGGAAGGCCACGAGGGCGGCCGCCGACTCAGTGTGACCGAAGTGGCCCCTGGGCACGGCCGATCTTTCCGGCTTGTCTCGGTTGAGCTTGACGGCCGGGCCGCTGATCATGAAACGGCCGCTCGCAGCTGTTTTGCCGGCTGGGGCTGCAGGGCCCCAGCCGGCTAGGCAGCGCAGGCAGTAGGGATGTCACCGTCGGCGCCTGCTTGCCCACCGCTGGCCTCCTGCCCGCCCCGCCCGACCACGAGGCGATCCGGGGCATCGAGGCATCGAGGCATCGAGGCACAGCAAACACGTGGTCCAGGAGTTCCTCACGATGTGGGCGCTCCAGTGAGGAGAAAGTCATGGACAATCACCCGTCGCAGCGATCTGGTGACACGCCCTGCCTCTAGAAGAAGTGCTTGCGTCCACCGACCGCGCGGCCCGTCGCACCCAGGACCCACAGGATGACGCCCACCAGAATGAGGATGCCGCCGATGGTCGTGAGCAGCCCCATGCCGACAAGCAGGCCGATGAGCAGCAGAATAAGCCCAAGAATGATCATTTCAAGTTCCTGTCGTCAGGTCACACTCAGACGCATGTGCGTCCGAGCTTCACAACGGCCCAAAGTCCGCTCGACTGGTAGGTCCCTGGCCCCGGATTACACCAGGACCTCCGTTCGATAGACCGAGTGCCCGGCAACACGAAATCCACGCACCTCCGCATAAAAATTTGCCAGGAAGCGGCTGCCCAACCGGACCGACCCCTGCGGCCTCCACCTGCCGGTACATGCGCGGACATCGACGCAGGGTCCCCGCAGAGGTGGGGCTGACAGCGTCAGGACGCCCCTCATGAAGGCCTTCCTCGGACCATCCCCGCGAGCCCAGGGTGGTTCGGATAATCCAGCGACCTACACACCAACAGATCCCCACCGCACCAAGACGCGTCCGTTGTCGCATGCCGGTGACTTCGGTAAATTGAACAGATGTCTGACTCGATGGTCATGCGGTACTCGGGGTGGACCTTCGCTTTCGACGGCCGGGCGTTGACCATCACCCGACGTGGGATGCCCTGGCGCAGCAAACGGGTCGAACACCTGCCGCTCTCCCGGCTCCGTGCCTGCTATCTCCGCACGTCGGAGAGCCACGACATCGAAAGTCTCAGTTTCTCTCTGGTGTACGACACCGACACGGTGCTGATCGGCATCAACCGGCAGTACTACGACGGCGACGCCTACTGGTTCGCCAAGTACCTCAGCGAGGCGATCTGCGAGCGGCTGCGCCGTGTCTTCACCAACACCATTGGACTCGGTCCGCATTCTGAGGCGGAGCTTCTCCGGGCGGTTCGGCCGGCGCTGCAACTCCATCCGCACAGCTTCAGCATGGGCGACGTGCCTTATCGTCTGGCCGCGTTGCGCTGGGAGGACCCCGTGACGTCGAGTCGGCAGAGGCCCGATCCGACCCGGCCCTCCGACCTGCTGACCAACCACGACAGCGCGTTGGACCCCAGCCCACCGAACTTCGAGAGCTGGTGGACCTTCGTCGAGCACATCCGCGCCGGCTACGAGCCGACGGACGACCCGGGCTGGGAGGAAGTCATCCATGATCTACGGCGAGGCCCGCAGATGATGACCCAGAGCAACTGGCAGCAATACAACCGATCAGGAAACCGGAAGCTGGGCGCTTAGCAGTCCGGACCCATTACGGACGAGACCACACCCGCCTGACGAAGAACCCACTAGGGGATAGAGAGCACTGCGCCTGCGTGTGATGCCGTCTCAGGGGAAGCGCAGGGTGAGTGTGAGTCCGTTCTCCGGGCCGGGGCGTGCTGTCAGGGAAGCGTGGTGGGCCTGGGCGATGGAGGCCGCGATGGAGAGTCCCAGGCCGTGGCCGGTGGTCGCGGTGCGGTCTGCGTCAAGGCGGCGGAAGGGTTCGAAGAGGTCGGGGATGCGGTCTGCGGGGATGCGGGGTCCGCTGTTGGTCACCGTCACGGCGGAGGCGTCGAGTCGTACGAGGACGTGGCCATCGGGGTGGTTGTACTGGATGGCGTTGCGGATGAGGTTCGTCAGCAGGTGCCGCAGCAGGACGGGGTCGCCGGGGACGACCGCGGGGATGCCGGCGCGGAGGTCGACGCGGATGCCGTCCCGCGCTGCCTGAGGGGCCAGTTCGGCTGTCGCGAGCCGGGCGGTGGTCGCGAGGTCCACGGGTTCGGTCTTCTCCAGGCCGCGGTCGCTGCGGGCCAGTAGCAAAAGTGCGTCGATGAGCTGTTCCGCTTCCCGGTTGGCGGTGAGCAGGTCCTCACGGACGCCGGTGAGGTCGTCGGGTAGGGGGTCGGCGAGGCCGACCTGCAGGGTGGCGCGCTGGACGGCGAGGGGTGTCTTGAGTTCGTGGGAGGCGTTCGCGACGAAACGGCGCTGACTCTCGAAGGACCGCTCAAGCCGGTCGAGCATGGTGTCGAATGTGTCGGCGAGGCGGTGGAGTTCGTCGTCGGGACCGGTGAGTGCGAGGCGCTGGTGCAGGTTCTGCTCGCTGATGCGGCGGGCGGCCTCGGTCGTGGAGGTGACGGGGCGCAGGGCACGCCCGGCGAGCCACCGGCCTAGCAGTCCGGCGAGGAGTGCCATGGCCAGAAGGCCGGTGGCGGACCAGAGCACCATCTGGCGCAGGGCAGTGTCCTGGACAGCCTGAACGGTCTGGTCGATCTTCTGGATCAGGGCGACATCACTCGGGGGTTCGGGGAGGTACTCCGGCCGGGTGGGGAGCATGGGTCCGACGGGCTGTGTGCGGCCGAACGGCGTGCTGGTGCCGGACGGTGTCTCACGGGCGGTCTCGGCGTCGCCGTACGTGACGGCGATTCCCTGGGCCTGCTGGGCTGTTCCGTAGCGTGCGAGCAGCACCACGAAGGCGAGGAGAAGAATGCCGGCGACGAGGAAGAGTCCGGAGAAGGCCAGGGCCAGGCGGGTGCGGAAGGGCAGTCTGGTCAGCAGAGCCCGGGGGTTCAGTCGCACAGCCGGTATCCCTCGCCCTTGTCGGTGCGAATCAGGCCGGGGTCGCCGAGTTTGCCGCGCAGGCGGCTGATGGTGGTGCGGACCACGCTGGTGCGGGTGTCGAGGTGTTCGTCCCAGACGGTGCGGACGATGTCGTCATGGGTCACCGGCGCTCCGCCGGCCCGCATCAGCAGGCGCAGGACCGCGGTCTCTTTCAGGGAGAGCTCCAGTGGGTTTCCGTCCACGGATGCTTCGCGACGCGTCTCGTCGAGGGTGAGGCTGCCGAAGCGCAGCAGGGCCGGGGCCGGTTTGGGGATGCGGCGGCTCAGTGCCCTGATACGGGCGACGAGTTCGGCGAAGTCGAAGGGCTTGGCGAGATAGTCGTCGGCGCCGAGTTCGGTCAGGCCGTAGATCCTGTCGGTGAGCCCGCCCGCCGCGGTGAGCATCAGGATGCGGGGCGGATCGGTGAGTTCGCGCAGCCGTCTGCAGACCTCGTCGCCGCTCATGACGGGCAGGTCGCGGTCGAGGACCAGTACGTCGTAGGCGGTGAGCAGACACATCCGCTCGGCCTCGTCGCCCGTCGCGGCGATGTCCACGGCCATCGCCTGACGGCGGAGACCGGTGGCGACGGTGCGGGCGAGGACGCGGTGATCTTCGGCTACCAGAACTCTCATGGCACCAGGAAACCAACATCGTGATTGCAGGCGGATAAAGGCGCGGAAGGGCGGGCTGCGGGCCGACCGGCTTCCTTACGGCCGGTGCGCCGAGCAGCCGGTGCGCGGGGCGAGTCCTTATGCCGCCGTAACACGCTTATCTGCCTGCAAACAGCGGGCTGCTTCTGTCTGGGCATGAACTTCGTCAAACGCGCCGGGATGAGCCTGGGTGCCAGAAGGTCCAGGACCGCCGCCCTGCTCGCGATCTTCCTGGTCGTCTGCACCCTGCTCCTGGGCGGTTTCCTGCTGGAGGCCGCCGCGGCCCGGCAGGAAGCCGACGCGCAGCGCACCATCGGCGTCGACGTGACAGTCAGGAAGGACGGTCTCACCCCCGCCCAGGCCGACCGGCTCGGTGCACTGGGCCCCGTGCACCGCTACAACACGGAGGTTCCCGTGCGGGCCGACGCGCGGGCCTTCACGCCACTGGCGTCGAGGGTCCCGAAGCCGCGCGGCACCTCGACCAAGGACGATGACAATGGCGACGGCGACGGCGACGGCGACGCTGATTCCGATGCCGACAGGGGCGCGCTGTCCGTACACGGCGTACGGGATACAGCCATGCTGCTGCCCTTCTCGTACGGATCGGCGAAGATCACAGCAGGCCGCAACATCACCCCCGGGGACGCGGGCCGCAGTGTCGCGGTGATCGAGCAGCGCCTGGCCGACGAGAACCACCTGAAGGTGGGCGACACCCTCCGGGTGCGGTCGGCGGACGACGAGCGCACCGCGGCCGTGACGGTCGTCGGCGTCTTCCAGGACCCGGCGCAGGACCCGGCGACATGGGCACCTGCGCACCGGCTGCCCGGCAACACCCTGTACGTCCCGGTGGACACCGCGCAAAAGCTCGGTGGTGGCGCCGCGACGGTCAGCGAGGCAGTCCTCAGGATCGGCTCGCCGGACCAGGCCCGCCAAGTGCACGCCGCGGCGGAGAAGTTGCTGGGCGGGGACGGCCTGGAGTTCCGCGTCAACGACAAGGCGTACAGGGACCAGGTCCGGCCCATCCAGCGGGTGGGCGCCTTCGCGGGGCTGATCGTCTGGGTGATCGCGCTGGCCGGAGCGCTGATCCTCGGCCTCGTCGTGATGCTGCAGATCCGCGAGCGGCGCTTTGAGCTCGGGGTGCTGCTCGCGATGGGCGAGAAGAAGTGGAAGCTCATCGGCCAGCACGCCGTGGAGGTGGCGGCCGTGGCGCTGCCCGCCGTCGCGCTCGCCGCTCTGGCCGGTTCGCTGGGCGGGCAGAGCAGCGGTGAGGCGTTGCTCGGTCACCAGAGCCGACCGGCGTCGGCGGGGCGCGTACCGGATGCCGGGACCGCTCCGCCCAGGGTGCGGGTCGAGCCAGCCGATGTCGGCAGGGTCGCCGGCATCGCGCTGGGGATCTCCCTTGTCTCCACCGTCGTCCCGGGCATCGGGATCCTGCGTCTGCATCCCCGCTCCGTCCTCACCGACCCCGCGTAACCGACGCCCTCCTCCCTCGCCACTCCCTTCCCCTGACACCCCCTCCCCCGGCATCCAACCGCCCGCACGGACCGAGAAAGCCGATCCCCATGAACTTCGTCAAACGCGCAGGGCTCAGTCTTTGGGCCCGCAGGAGTCGCACCCTGATGACCCTCGTCACCTTCCTCGCCATCTCCGTCATGGTGCTGGCCGGTGTCCTCATCAACGACGCGACGGCCCGGGCCGAACAGGCCGCCAAACGCTCGGTCGGTGCCGAGGTCACTCTCGACGTGGACATGAGCCAACTGGCCGACACAGGACAGCTCCAGGCTCCGCGCATCGACGCCGCGACCGTCGACAAGATCGGCGCCCTGCCCGAGGTGCAGAGATACACCTACACGATCTGGGACCGTGCCCTGCTCACGGGCAGCAACAAACTCGTCGACGGCGGGCCCAAGGACCCCATGGGCCTCGGCGGAACCATGGCCATAGGTGTCCTGGACTCCTCACTCCTGCCCGACTTCCGCAGCGGCAGGTCCACCCTCCTGTCCGGTGAACACATCACCGCAGCCGACCAGGACGACAAGCCACTCCTGATCGAGGAGCGCCTGGCCCGACAGAACGGCCTCAGGACCGGCGACAAGATCACGCTCACCGGCAACGACGAGAAGACCACGGGCGAGTTCACCGTGGGCGGCATCTACCGCGACCCACGCCCCACCACCGAAGCCGACGCCGAGTACGGCATCAGTCCGGCCAACATGATCTACGGATCGGTGGGCGGCCTCTCCGCGCTCGACCCCGAAGAGGACGGCCCGCAGAAGGTCGGCAAGGCCACGTTCCTCCTCCGGGACGCGGACCTGCAGGACTCGTTCAAGAGCGGGGCGAAGCGGATCGCCGGCTCGGCACTGACCGGCTTCAAGCTCGACACCAACGACAAGGCCGTCCAGCAGATGACCGGGCCGCTGGGAAGCATCCGCTCCACGGCCACCCTCGCCATGTGGCTGATGGGCCTCGCGGGCGCCGCCGTACTCGCCCTCCTGGTCAACCTGGCCGTCAAACAGCGCCGCACGGAGTACGGCGTCCTGCTGGCGATGGGCGAGAGGAAGAACAAGCTCATCGCCCAACAGGCCCTGGAAATCGTCGCCGTCGCCGCGCTGGCCGTGGGCCTCAGCGCCCTGTTCACCCCCGCACTGACCCAGAGCGCCGGCCAGGCGCTGCTCGGCAGGGAAGCCTCCGCCGCCGAGCGCACACTCGACTCCTGGCAGCCTCCGGCCCCCGGCAGCACCGGAATCGACCAGGGCATCGACCCCGGCGACCGGCCCGTGGAGAACGCCGACCCCATCGACGAGATCACCGTCGCGCTCGGCCCGGCGGACCTCGCCGAGGTCGGCGGCGTCGGCCTCGCCATCGGCCTCCTCGCCACCGCCGTCCCGGCCGCGTCCGTCCTGCGGCTGAGCCCCCGCACCATCCTCACGAAGGGCAAGTGACCCGCCATGACCACGCCCCCCGCCGCCACGGCTCCGCCCCTCCTGCGCCTGGCAGGTGTCAGCCACACCTACGTGGGCCAGCGCCGCAGGACCACCGTCTTGAAGGATGTCGACCACACCTTCGAACGAGGCACCTTCTACACCGTCCTGGGCCCCTCCGGCAGCGGCAAGACCACCCTGCTCTCCCTCGCCAGCGGCCTCGACACCCCCACCAAGGGCACCATCAGCTTCAACGGGCAGGACCTCACCGCCCTCGGTCTCGGCCGCTACCGCAACAAGCACGCCGCCACCGTCTTCCAGCAGTACAACCTCCTCACCTACATGACCGCCCTCCAGAACGTCACCACCGCCATGGAGATCACCGGCACGAAACCCGTCACCGAAACCCGCAAGGCTCGCGCCCTGCGGCTCCTGGAGGACATCGGCCTCGACAGGACGACGGCCACCCGCAACGTCCTGCGCCTCTCCGGCGGCCAGCAGCAGCGCGTCGCCATCGCCCGCGCCCTCGCCTGCGACGTCGACATCCTCTTCGCCGACGAACCCACCGGAAACCTCGACGAGGACACCGCCCAGGGCATCATCGGCACCTTCCGCGACCTCGCCCACGAGCAGGGCACCTGTGTCGTCGTCGTCACCCACTCCCAGCAACTGGCGTCCCAGTCCGACCGCGTCCTCAGCCTCCGCAAGGGCAAGCTCACGGAGCAGGTCAACACCCGGTGAACTCCCGCACAAGCGGCACTTGCAGCCGCTGCCGGTCCCCTGCCGTCGGTGTGCCTTGCGTTCAGTGACGGCGCAAGGTCAGCTCACCGAGCCGAGTTGCTTGACGTTGTGCAGCAGCGGCTCCGACTCGATCCGCTCCACGCCGTCCAGCGGGCCCAGTTTCCCGGTCAGGTACCGGTAGAGCTCCGGCATGTCCCGGCAGACGACGGTGGCCTGTACGTTCGTCGGGCCGGTGGTGGCCGCCGCGAAGACGACCTCCTCGTGCTCGCGGAGTGCCGCGCCGACAGCCGCCAGCCGGGACGGGGTCACCGTCAGCCAGAGCAGGACGGGGGCGCGGAACCCGTACAGCTCCACGTCGACCTCCACGTCGGTGTAGAGCGCCCCGGACTCGAACAGTTCCTGCACCCGGCGTCGGGTGGTCGACTCCGGCCACCCGGCGGCGGTCGCCAGCTCCGCGTAGCTGAGCCGCCCGTCCCGGGCGAGCGCGTCCAGCAGGGGCGCGTCCGCGGGGGTGAGGCGCGCCGCCGGCCGGTCGCTGTCCTGCGGCGGCCGGGCCGGGGTCAGCGCGGTGATCTGTTCGGCGGTCAGTGCGTCGTCGTGCAGGTCCGGGCCGACCGCCCCGCCGACGTACTGGTGGATGACGCAGTGCGCGCTGACCGAGGTCACCCGCGGGGTCCGGGGCAGCTTCTGCAGCAGCAGGGTCTCCCGGTCGGCCGAGGCCGGCACCCGCGCGAGGCAGGCGACCTGGGTACCGCCGGAGGTGATCGACACCCAGCCGGTGTCCGGGCGGCGGGCCAGCGCGCCGGCGATCCGCGGCGCCGACTCCGGGGCGGTGCGCAGGCGGATCAGCCAGGTTTCGTAGCCCAGTCGGATGGGGTTGGGCACGCTGACCACGCGCATGCCTGCTTCGGCGTGCAGCCGGCGGTAGCGCCGGGCGACGGTCTGGTCGGAGACGCCGAGCACCGTGCCGATCTCCCGGTACCCGGCCCGGCCGTTGATCCGCAGCGCGTGCGTCACCTGCCGGTCGAGCTCATCGATTTCCACCACGTCAGCCTAGCGATTGTCGAGATCCGCAGGAATGGCGAAGAAGGCTGGGGAAAGCGGTGCGGTTACCAGCATTCTGCGGTGCATGCGTAAATGGTCTCCACTGATCGCCGTCTGTCTCGGCACCTTCCTGCTGCTCGTGGACGTCCTCATCGTCGTCGTCGCCCTGCCGGCGATCTCCGACGACTTCCGGACGGACTACACCGACCTCCAGTGGGTCATCGACGGGTACGCCCTGTCCCTGGCCGCGCTGGTGCTCGGCGCCGGCTCGCTCGCCGACCGGTTCGGCCGCCGTCGTATCTACCTGATCGGCATCGGCGTCTTCGCCCTCTCCTCGCTGCTGTGCGCGCTCGCCCCGAACGAACAGGCCCTGATCGCCGCCCGGATCCTCCAGGGCATCGGCGGCGCGGCCATGTTCGCGTGCACCGCCGCCCTGCTCAACTTCACCTACCAGGGCCACGACCGGGGCGTCGCGTTCGGCATCTGGGGCGCGGTCAACGGCGCCGCCGCCGCGGCAGGCCCGCTCGCCGGCGGCCTGCTGACCGAACACCTCGGCTGGCGCTGGGTGTTCCTCGTCAACCTGCCGGTCTGCCTGGTCGCGGTCTGGTTCACGATCCGCGGGGTGAGCGAGTCCCGGGCGCCGCGCGGCGGCCGTCTCGACCTGCCCGGCACGATCAGCTTCACCGTGGCGGCGGCTGCCGTGACGTACGGCCTGATCCGCGCCGGTGAAGCAGGCTGGACCGACGGCGTGGCGCTGGCCGCGTTCGCCGCCGGCCTGGCAGCCCTTGCCCTGTTCCTGGTCGCCGAAGCCCGCTCGGACCACCCGATGCTCGATCTGGCCCTGTTCCGCCGAGCGCCGTTCACCGTACTGATCGTCGCCGCGTTCCTCACCCAGGCCGCCGCCTTCGGCTACCTGCCGTTCAGCACCGTCTGGCTGCAGCAGGTGCTCGGCAACGGCCCCGTCGACGCCGGCCTGTACGGCGCCCTCCCGATGGCCGCCGCCTCCCTGGTCGTCGGCGCGGGCGCCGGCCGGGTCCTGCAGAGGATCGCCCCGCGCTGGACCGTCGGCATCGGCCTGCTCCTGATAGCCGCCGGCAACCTGCTCCAGGCCAGGATCGGCGCGGACAGCACCGGCACGGTCCTGGTCCCCGGACTGATCGTGGCCGGACTGGGCGTCGGCAGCGTACTGCCCACGAACGCCTCGGCACTGCTGGCCGAGGTGCCACGCGAGCGCAGCGGGATGGCCGGCGGGGCACTCAACACGTTCCGCCAGCTCGGACTCGCACTCGGCGTGGCGGTCTTCGGGACCGTCTTCACCGACCGGGTCGCCGACGGACACGGCACACCGGCCGCATTCGCCGACGGGCTCAACGCAACCCTGCGCATCGCCTCCGCAACCGCCCTGGCCGCCGGAATCCTGGTGCTCGTCCTGCTCCGCAAGCGTCCCGCCGCGCCGGTCGCATCACCGGACCTGGAGGAGGCAGAACCATCGGCTCGTCGATAGGGCTGCTCCGGCAAGGTGCGTTCAGGACGGAGAGCTCGGCATGTGCCTGCGTTTCCTGCGCTCATGCCTCGCTCAGCCTTTCTTCGCGAGGCGTGAGGGCGCGGGCCCGCCTTTGATTCCTCGTCCCTGTGAAGGTCGCCTGTCGGGTCGGATCCCGTGTCCGTGGACGGACCAGGAGCCCTGAGGGGGACGAGGTGGGGTTGTCACCCGCCGTCGCGTGCCCGCCCGAGCAACTCCTCCAGGGTGTCCAAGGCCGCGTCAGGTTCGGCCACCCCGGCCAGCGACCAGAAGAGCAGGGCCACGCCGATGGCTCCGGGGTCGGGGGCTCCGAGGGCTCGGTCACCCACGTAGGCGGCGCGGCCCCGGCGGGCCTTGATGCCGGCGGTGGCCTGTGCGCCGGAGAGGGCGGCACGGGCTGTGCCCGCGAAGTCCTCCCCCGCGGTCAGGGCGTCCCGGGCCGGGACGAGCGCGTCGACCATGGTGCGGTCCCCCGGCTCCGCCTCGCCCACGCGCTGGATCGCGGCCAGGCCCTCGGTGACGCCCGTACGCCACCCTTCGCGGGCGTCTTCAGAGAGGGCCAGGGCGCGGGCGATCTCCTGGAAGAGCAGGCCGATCAGGGGGCCGCTGGTGCCGCCGACCTCGTCGAGGAAGACCGAGGCGGCGACCGCGAAGGCAGCGTCGTCGGGGCGTTCGCCAAGTGCGGTCTCCACCCGGTCGAGGCCTTCACGGAGGTTGTCGCCGAAGTCGCCGTCCCCGGAGAGCTGGTCGAGTGCGGTCAGCGTGTCGTGCGCGGTGCGCGCGGTCTGCGCGTAGGTGCGCAGGACGACGCGGTGGTCGAGGCGGTGGTCGAGGGTCATCGTGTGGGCTCCGTACCGGCGAGGGGCTGGGTGACGGGGAAGGCCGGGGTCCAGGCGGGCGCGTGCCACCAGTCGAGCCAGCGCTCTCCGGGCGTGGTGAGGGTGAGGGAGAAACCGCTCATGTCGAGGGCGGGGACGAACGTGCCGACGAGTTGTCCGGCGACGCGCACACCATGGGCGTCCAGGAAGTGGCGGACCCGGTCGTGGACGGCGTACAGCTCCAGCAGGGTGGTCGCGCCGAGGCCGCCCACGAGGAGGAGGACGTCCTCGGGGCGCCGGGGCAGGCCGTCGAGCACCTGCCGTGTCATGCGGTCGACGAGTTCCTCCAGCGGCGGACGGGCCACGGTCCGCGCGGCGCGCTCACCGTGGATGCCCACGCCGTACTCCAGCTCGTCGTCGCCGAGTTCGAAGGCGCGACCGCCCCGGGCGGGCGAGGTGTGGGCGCGGGAGGCGACGGCCACGCTGCGCGAGGCGGCGGCGATCTCGGCGCCGAGGTCCGCGAGTTCGTCGAGGCCGAGTCCGGTGTCCGCGGCCCCGCCGAGGAGTTTCTCGACGATGACGGTGGCCCCCGTACCGCGCCGGCCCGTCGCCGTCGTCTCGTCCTCGGTGGCGAGGTCGTCGTCGACCAGGACGCGGCGCACCCGGATGCCGTCGGCCCGCAGCCGTTCCGCGGCGATGCCGAAGTTGATGCGGTCCCCCGTGTAGTTCTTCACGATGTGCAGGACGCCGTCCTCGCCCGCGACGGCCCGTGAGGCCTCGTAGACCTGGCGGTTGTGCGGTGAGGCGAAGACCCGGCCGGGGACGGAGGCGTCGAGCATGCCGCGGCCGACGAACCCGGTGTGCAGGGGTTCGTGCCCGGAGCCGCCGCCGGAGAGGAGTCCGACGCGGCGACGGGGGTCGCGGTCGCGGGCGGTCACGTAGAGCGGGTCATGGTGGAGGTCAAGCAGGTCGGGGTGGGCCAGGGCGAGACCGCGCAGTGCGGCCTCCACGGGTGCCGTGTCGGGGAGGAAGAGGCGGTTCACGGGGTCGCGGTCCTTTCGGGGACGGGCGTCGGCAGCGGAGCCGGGGTGCCGGATTCGGCCTCCCCCGCGCCGAGCCGGGTGGTGGCGAGCGCGGACAGGACCGCCACGCCGACGCAGTAGAGGATCAGCCAGCCCCAGTGGCCTCCCGCGGTGGCCAGCAGGGCCGTTCCGATGAGCGGGGACAGGCCGCCGCCGAGGGTGGCGCCGAACTGCTGGGTGACGGAGAGCCCGGTGTAGCGGACGTTGACGGGATACAGGTTGGAGAACAGCGCGCCCTGCGCGCCGTACATCGCCGCGTGGCCCACGCCGAGGCCGAGGGTCATGCCGAGGACGTACGCCCAGAACTGGCCGGTCTCGATGAGCAGGAAGAACGGCACGGCGAGAACGGCCTGGAAGAGGGCGCCGGCGATGTACACCTTGCGGCGGCCGATGCGGTCGGAGAGCGCCCCGAACAGGGGCAGGGTGCAGCATTCGACGGCGCACGCGACCAGGACGGCGAGCAGTACGGGCGTCTTGTCGCGGTCGAGTTCGGTGGTGACGTAGGTGATGGCCACCACGTAGTAGATGTTGAACAGACCGCTCTCCGCGATCTTGGCGAGGATCGAGAAGACGACGGTGGCCGGGCGCCTGGTGAGCACTTCCCGTACGGGCAGGCTCTGCACCTCGCGGTCGGCGCGCATCTTGACGAACTCGGGACTCTCGGTGATGTGGAAGCGCATCCACATGCCGACGCCGACGAGCAGGATGCTGGCGAGGAACGGCAGTCGCCAGGCCCAGTCGTCGTAGGCCCCGCCGGGCAGCGCCGCGTCCAGGGCGGTGACGAGTCCGACGGGGATCAGCACTCCCGCCGGGGTGCCGATGTGCACGAGGGAGGTGAAGAACCCCTGTCGGGTCCTGGGGCTGTATTCCAGTGCCATGAGGACGCCGCCGCCGTATTCGCCGCCCATGCCGAGGCCTTGGACGAGGCGGATGACGACGAGCAGGATCGGGGCGGCGATGCCGATGCTGTCGTAGGAGGGCAACAGTCCGATGGCGAAGGTGCCCAGGCCCATCATCAGCATGGTGATGATCAGTACGTTCTTGCGGCCGAGGCGGTCGCCGAAGTGGCCGAAGAGGATGCCGCCGAGCGGACGGGCCGCGTAGCCGACGAAGTAGGTGGCGAAGGCGGCGAGCGTACCCACCAGGGGTGAGGCGTCGGGGAAGAAGATCTTGTCGAAGACCAGGGCCGCGGTCGTCGCGTAGAGGGTGAAGTCGTAGTACTCGACGGTGGTGCCCAGGGCGCTGGCGGTGACGACCTTGCGCAGGGACGACCGGGAGGCCGGCGCGGCGGCAGGTGCCGTGGCTGGTGTGGACATGCTCGCTCCATTGCGATGGCGGCTCGAATGCGATGGCGACTCGAAGACGCGGTCGGTGCCGTCCTCATCATGCGTGCAGGCCGACGGTGACCGGAAACTGCGGTTCCGGTTTCAAGGACCCGTGCTAGCATCTAATGCATCAGACATTACATCCGCATCCTGAGCGCGGCAATACGCAGGAGGACACGTGAAGGACATCCAGCTCGGCGGGATGATTTCCACCGTCGTCACACCGTTCGACGAGAACGACGAGGTCGACCTGGATCTGCTGCGCGGCGAGGTGAAGTACCTCCTCGGCCAGGGCGTCACCGCCATCTGCGCCTGCGGCAGCACCGGTGAGGGACAGACCCTCTCCCTGGAGGAGAGCGCGGCGATCTGCGCCACCGTCGTCGACGAGGTCGCCGGCCGGGTGCCGGTGATCGGCGGCGTCATCCAGAACTCGACCGCCCAGGCCAAGCGCTACTCGCTCGCCCTCAAGGACGTCGGCGTCGACGCCCTCCAGGTGACGCCCGTGCACTACGTCTTCTCGCCCTCGCCCGAGGAGACCGTGGCGCACTACCGGGAGATCGGCGAGGCGACCGACCTGCCCATCGTCCTGTACAACGTGGTGCCCTGGGCCCTGGTCCCCGTCGACACCATCGAGCTGCTGCGCGACGTTCCGCAGGTCGTGGCGATCAAGCAGTCCGGCGGCGACATGCACCTGCTCGCCGACCTGCTGCACCGCATGCGCGAGCGGTTCGTCATCCTCGCCGCACTCGACGACCTGCACTACCCGGCGTTCGTCATGGGCGCCCACGGCGCGCTCGCCGCGATCCCCACCGTCACCCCCGCGCTGAGCGTCGAACTCTGGGACGCGGTCCAGAACGGTGACCACGCGAAGGCCCTGAGCCTGCACGAGCGCATCCTCACCGTGTGGCGGGCGATCGACGCGCCCAACCTCCCCGCCACGCTGAAGGCGGCGCTCGAACTCCAGGGCCGCTCCCCCGGACTTCCCCGCCGCCCCTTCCAGCCGGCCACCGAATCCGACCGCGCCCGCATCCGCGCCGCGCTCCGAACGGCTAATCTGATCGATTAGATGTCACGTCCCACATCCTCGTGGGTGACCGTCGCACCAGACCCGACCAGAGGGGCGATCATGGCCACCACACCGGTCCGCAACCGTCGCGGACCCCAGCCCCTCGTCGTCGAGTCGATCTCCGAGCAGCTGTACTCGATCCTCTGCGCACGCATCACCTCCGGCGAGTACGCCCCCGGTTCACGCCTCGACCCGGGGGCCATCGCCACCGAGTTCGGCGTGTCGCGCACACCGGTACGCGACACGCTGGTGCGCCTCGAACACGACAGGCTCGTCGAGACGCGTCCCCGCTCGGGTACGTTCGTGACGCGGCCGAGCCGTCAGGACGTGCACGAGGTCTGCCAGTTGCGCAAAGGACTCGAGTGGCTCGCCACGGGTGTCGCCGCGGCGGCCATGCCGCTGAAACAGATCGCCGACCTCCGCGAGGAGGCCGTGGCCGCCCTCACGGCCGCCGAACGCGGCGACTACGAACCGTTCTTCGCCAGCGACACCCGTATCCACGGCGAGATCATCGCCAGCACCGGCAACAGCAGGCTCATCTCCGCCCGTGATTCGGTCGAACCCTTCGTGTACTGGCTGCGGGTCCTCGGCGCGACCGGCCCGCACCGCCTCGCCGGCTCCACCAAACGGCACTTGGAGATCCTGGACGCCATGGCGGCACGCAATGTGCCGGCCGCCCAGGAGGCCGCCGCCGTCCATCTCGCCGAGGTCGAGGAATGGACCCTGGCCGACATGGCTTCCCACAGCATCGTCACCTGACCCCTGGGCGCAGCTGAATCCCCCATCACGCGCAGCCGCGGCGTTCGGCGCCCGTCCCCGGCGGCGCACGACCTGTTGCGCGGTTGCCGTGCCGGCGGCTCAACTGCCCAGCGGGAAGTAGCTCTTTGGATTGACGAAGGCCGGTGCGTGAGCTCCTAGGGTTGACCGGATGGGAATCGTTGACGGTAGGTGGCCGGGGTGGGACGGCGATGTAGGGCTGGTCGTACTGACACTTGTTCCGCCGCTGCTGTCGCAGCCGTACGCGGACCCGTCCGGGCCGTCGTGGGTGGCGCTGACCGCGTACGAGGCGGTGGCCGCCGTGGTCCTGGTGGTGCGACGGCGGCTGCCTGCCACTGCCCTCGTCGTGGGCTCCGGGGCGCTCGTGGCGGCGCTGGTCGCGGGCGCGGCGCAGGGGGCGAGGCTGTCCCCGCTGGCCTTTCTGCCGCTCGCCGTGCTGCTCTACAACCTGGGCAGCCGCTGCACACGTTGGGCGCGAGCCGTGCCGGCGGCGGCCGGCAGCGCCGCGTTGTTCGCGGCCGGTATCTGGGTGAACCGGGCGACGGCCGCCTCCCCCGAGTTCAGGGGCGGCGTGGACATCCTCGCCGTGCTCGCTCCGATGCCGCTGGCCTGGGCGATGGGGTTCGCCGCGCGGACCCGGCAGACACTCCTCGCCGCGGCCGAGCAGCGGGCGGCCGACGCGAGCCGGGCACGGGCCATGGAGGCCGAGGATGCCGCACGGCGGGAGCGGGAGCGGATCGCGCGCGAGATGCACGACGTGGTCGCGCATTCGCTCACTCTGCTGGTCATGCACGCGGAGATTTTGCGTTCCCACGGTGACGAGCTGCCCGGCTGGGCCCGTCCCCGGGTCGACGCCCTGGCTGCGGCCGGCCGGCAGAGCAGCGGCGATCTGCGGGGCCTGCTGCGGATGCTGCGTGACCCCGCGGACGCGACCGCTCCGCAGCCGGCGCCCGGGTTCGGCGAGCTGGACGCCCTGCTGGACAGTCACCGTGCCGCGGGTGGAACCGTCGAGGTGCGCAAGGCGGACACACTGGAGTCGTTACCGGGGCCGGTACAACTGGCCGCATACCGCGTCCTGCAGGAAGCACTGGTCAACGCCCGCCGGCACGCGCCCGGCGCGCCGGTCCGGCTGTCCCTCGACCAGAGACCGACGCACCTGCGGTGCGAGGTCGTGAACGACCGCGGGACACGGCGCGCCACGGCCGGTGCGGGCGTCGGCCACGGCCTGATCGGCATGCGCGAACGAGTCGGCGCCCTGGGCGGCGAGTTCACCGCGGGGCCGACCGGCGACGGCGGCTTCCGCGTCCTGGTCACGATGCCGCTGGAGGGCCTCGGTGGCTGAGCGGATCAGTGTGCTCGTGGTGGACGACGAGCCGGTCATCCGCGCCGGCCTGAGCGCGATCCTGGACAGTCAGGCGGACCTCACGGTGGTCGGCACCGCGGGCGACGGCGAGGAAGCCGTCGAAGCGTGCGCACGGCTCCGGCCGGACGTGCTGCTGATGGACATCAACATGCCGCGCCGCAACGGACTGTGGGCGCTCACCGAGCTGGGCCGCCGGGGACTGGTCGGTCCCGGCCGCTGCCGTGTCCTCATGGTGACGACGTTCGACCTGGACGAGTTCGTCGACGACGCGCTGGCCGCGGGGGCGTCGGGATTCCTGCTGAAGAACAGTTCGTACGAGGAACTGGCCGGGGCCGTCCGGGCCGCGGCGGCGGGCCACAGCGCACTGAGCCCCCTGGTGACCCGCCGGATCATCGAGGGCCACCTCAACGGCCGGCAGCGGCCCAGCGGCCAGGAACTGGCCCGGCTGGAACACCTCACCGAGCGGGAACGCGACGTCCTGGGACTGATCGGGGAAGGACTGAGCAACGCCGAGATCGCCGAGCGGCTCGTCGTGAGCCTGCACACGGTGAAGACGCACGTCAGCCGGGTGCTCACGAAGACGGGCTGCCGAAGCCGCGCCCAGGCGGCGGTCCTGGCCAGGAACGCGTTGTCGTCTCCCGCCCCCGAGGACGCGGCGACGCCGCAACCCGGCGTCCGGGGTCGCTCTTTGGAATGAGGCGGCGCCCGCTACAGCCGCGCCATGGAGCGATGTGCCGGTCCTGCGCCGCTGGCTGAATGGTCCTTGTGCGCAGGGCCCGGCCGGCAGACGGCCGGACAGGGTGAACACCCCGGGTCCCGGCGCACGAGGCAACCGTCATCCGTCATCCGGCATCCGTCGAAGGAACTTCCATGCCCATTCAAGCGTCCTCCCATCGCCCCTCTCGTCGCCACCGTGTCCTGCGCAGGACACTGGCCGTGGGACTGGCGACGTGCACCGGCGCCTTACTCATGAGCTGCTCCCAGCCATCGGCGGAGGCCGCACGTCTCTCGGACGGAGCCGCACACCTCTCGGGCGGGAAGGGCGAGGGGATGGTGGACGCGTCGGCCGCGAGGACTCTGGGCGGCCTGGCACAGAAGGCTGCGGACACCGGCTCGCTGGGCGTGATCGTCCGCGTCGGCACCGGCCGGGGGAAGGCGCTGGAGACGGCCCGCCAGGCCGCCTGGACGAAGGCCGACCACCACCTCGCTCCCGGCGACCAGTTCAGGGTCGGTTCCAACACGAAGACACTCACCGCCACCCTCGTCCTGCAACAGGTCGCCGAGCACCGCATCGGCCTCGACGACACGGTGGACAAGTGGCTGCCCGGAGCGGTCAGGGGCGGCGAGGACATCACCGTACGGATGCTGCTCAACCACACCAGCGGTCTCGGCGACTTCTTCCTCACGCCGCAGTTCCTCGGTTCCCTGACGGGCCAGGAAGAGCGGACCTGGACTCCGCAGGAACTCCTCGCGATCACCCCCGACCAGGACCCGCCGACCGCACCCGGAGAGAAGTACTCCTACAGCAACACCAACTACGTAGCCCTCGGGATGATCCTGGAGAAGGCCACCGGTACGGGTCTGGCCCGGCTGATAGAGCAGCGGATCACCGAACCGCTGGGCATGAAGGACTCGTACCTGGCCAAGAACGCGGACTGGACCTCGGACCGCCACGTGACGGGCTACGAGCCGGACGCCGAGCGTCTCAAGGCCATCCTGGCCGGAGTCGTGGATCTGCCCGACGGTTTCGGGTTCGCCGGTCCCGAGCGTCCCGAGGGCAACGTCGAGACGTCCGCCATCGACCCGGCTTGGTCCTGGGCGGAGGGAGGCATGGTCTCCACCGCGCAGGACTGGCAGCGTTTCCTCACCGCGCTGATGTCCGGCGAGCTGCTGCCCCCGGCCCAGATGAAGGAGATGCGCACCACGGTCGACGCCCCCGAGGAGGGCGGACGCTACGGACTCGGTCTGATGCGGATCAACACTGCCTGCGGCACCGTCTGGGGCCACACGGGCGGCCTGCCCGGCTACTCCAGCGAGATCTACACCGACACGAGCGGCCGCCGCAGTGTCGCCGTCCTGACGAGCACCAACTTCGGCATCAAGGAGGAGCGGGCGGCCGCCGCGAACAAGAAGCTCACCCAGGCCGCCATCTGCCTCATGCTGGGCAAACCGCAGCCGTAGCCTCCGCCCGGAGGATCGTGACTTCCCGACCTCGGTCCCCGCTTCATCAACTCGTTTCCACAGCCAGCCCGGTGGCCCGGTGGCAGGATCGCAGCGGCTCGCCGACCGGGGTCCGCAGCCGCCGTGGCCGACGGTGTTCAGCGAGAGGACGCGGTGCATGACGTGGGCTACGACACCTCCGGGCGTACGCGGTCCTCATGCGCTGTTTTCCGGCCAGGATCAAGTCGGGCATGGCCCCTGGCGGCAGGAACGCCTTCAGGCACCGGGCGATACTGCGGCGCATGAGTGCGGCACCCGGGCCGACTTGGGTATATCTCACACCGGGATCTGAGTATCCGACCCGGGACGTGGAGGCGATCCTGTGCCTAATATCGCCACGCACCGGGAAGATCGGGCGTGGTTTGCACGAGCCCCGAGGCGTAAAACGACCGGGGGTAAACCATGGCAAATATCCATGAAACACGTCGAACTGTCGGGATGGGGACGGTCGTTGCGTTGGCTGTCGCCGCCCTTGCCGCCTGCGGCGGGGACGGTTCCGCTTCGGGGAAGACGGACAGGGACAGTAAGGGCTCGGCAACTACCGGCGCCGGGGAGCCGGTCAAGAGCACCCCGTCGGGAGGCCCGAGCCCGGACGCGGATGCGAGCGGCGAGCCGAGCACAGGCTCCACGGCGGACCCGCAACAGAGCGACGACGCCTACGACTTCACGCCCGACCCCAAAAAGGTCCCGAAGAACACCGCGCAGGCGCGCAAGCTGACCCGGAACGCCTCGCTGGCACCGGCTGACTGGACGCCCGGCATGGTGAAGCACGACCCGTACGAGACGGCGGGTACCTGGCCGGTTCTCGCTGATTCCTGCGTCTGGTCGCGCGGCGGCCTGCCGCAGCACGTCCTGGACAGCTACATCCGCCGGATCGACGTACCGGCGAAGGACGGCAAGGGCCGTGTGCAGGGTTCGGTGACGGTGACGGTCCACCGGACGGCCGAGGACGCCGACCGGGAGATGAAGGACACGGTCCAGGAGAGCTTCCGCTGCCCGGGGCAGGACCTGGGCGGCGGACAGCGGCTCGACGGCCTGATGTCGATGCACCTGGACCAGAAGGACATCAAGAACGCGGACGCCACCCTGTTCGAGGCGGGCAAGTACACCGGAGCCGGTTCGGGCGGGAAACGGGAGTACGTGTGGACGAAGTCCCGTATCGGACCGGTGACGACGGCCGTCTCGGTCAAGGGGGCCCAGGGGTACGAGACCACGGACCTCATCCGGCTGGCGGCCGAGGCGGGCGCCAAGCTCCTCTACCGGGTCGAGACGGAGCTGAAGTGACCGTTCCCGGCGGGCACCCGGCACCCGGTGAGGCCGGCCACCGCCATGAACCACTCTCCCACCGGATGACCGCCGCCAGATGACCACGCTCAGATCTCCGGGACGTCACCGCTGATGGAACCACTCCACTCCTCCGATCCGGCCCACATCGCCGGCTACCGCATCCTCGGCCGGCTCGGCGTCGGCGGAATGGGCGTGGTCCTGCTGGGCCGCTCCCAGGGCGGCGCGCTCGTCGCGATCAAGCTGATCCGGGCCGAGTACGCCGACGACGCCGCCTTCCGTACCCGTTTCCGCCGCGAGGTGTCGATCGCCCGGCAGGTGCGCAACCGCTGGGCGGTGCCGGTGGTGGACGCTGACGCGGAGGCGGCGGCGCCATGGCTGGCGACCGAGTTCGTGCCCGGCCCCGCGCTGAGCGACGCGGTCGGAGCCGGGCCGCCGCTCCCGGAGCACAGCGTGCGGGCCCTCGGCGCGATGCTCGCCGAGGCACTGGAGGCGGTACACGCGGCGGGGATGGTGCACCGGGACGTCAAGCCGGGCAACGTCCTGCTCGCTCTGGACGGGCCCCGCCTGATCGACTTCGGTATCGCCCGCGCCCTGGACGACACCGTCCTCACCGCAACGGGCACGGTCGTCGGTTCCCCCGGCTTCCTCTCCCCCGAGCAGGCCCAGGGCCGCCGGATCGGCCCGCCCAGCGACATCTTCTCGCTGGGCTGTGTCCTGGCCTACGCGGCGACCGGCCGCCGCCCGTTCGGCAGCGGTCCGGTCGACGCGATGCTGTTCCGTACGGTCTACGACCCGCCGGACCTGGACGGCGTACCCCCGGCTCTGCTGCCCGTCGTCCAGGCATGTGTGTCCAAGGACGCGGAGTCCCGGCCGACGGCCGCGCAGATCCGGACGCGGTGGACGCAGGACACGGCCGGGCAGAGCTGGCTGCCCGCGCCGGTGACCCATCTGATCGCGTCGCGTTCCACGCAGATGCTGAACCTGCCGGACATCGAGTCGACGCAGTTCGTCACGCCCCGGGACGACGCGGACACCCGTCCCGCACGCTCCGAAGCCCCCGCACCTGGCAGGCGCCGCTTCCTGACCTACCTGGCCGCGGGCGGCGCGGTCCTCGCAGCGGGCGGGGCGACGACAGCATGGCTCACCGGATCGGGGAACGACGGCGAAACCGGTTCGGACGGTGACAGAGGCACCGGCTCGGACGGCAACGGCGACCGGTCGAAGACCCGCCCGGTGCTGGGGATCGGCATCCAAGCGGACCTGAGCGGCACGCAGAGCATCCGAGGCAAGGCACAACAACAGGGAGCTCAGCTGGCGGTCGAGGCGCACAACGCCCGTCCGGACGCCCCCTTCACCCTGAAGCTGACCACGGTCGACGACAGGGGTGACGAAGCGCGGGCACTGACCGCCGCCCGCCGATTCACGGAGGACGCCTCCGTGGTCGCCGTCCTGGGTGCGACGAGCACGCGGGCGGCTGGCGCGGTGCTGAGCGCGTACGACGAGGCCGCACTGTCAGTGGTCAGCGTGACGGACGGGGACACCCGGCACATCAACCGGGTCTTCCAGTGCGCCCGGCCGAACGACGCCATGCAGATGGTCGCCGTCTCCAGCTACCTCGGGATCCACGATCTCGACGACATCGCCCTCGTCGACAACGAGACCGAGTACAGCCGCCAAGTCACCCGCTTCCTCAGCGAGGGCCTGCGCACCGGCGGCAACCGGACCGTCCTCGCCGAGACCTTGCCGCTGGACAGCGACAACCACGCGGCCCGCGCCCGGCAGATGGTGGCGAAGCGGCCCGGAGCCGTGGTCCACGGCGGAGACTGGCAGGACGCCGCCCGCTTCGCCCGCGCCCTCGCGAAGACCGGTTACCGGGGCCCGAAGTTCGCCACCCAGGCCGCCCACGACCCACGATTCCTGCGCGAGGCGGGCGCCGCGGGCGACGACTGGCTGATCGTGTCCACGGCGGTCGACCCGTCGGCCGTACGCTCGGCGGGCGCCTTCGCGAAGGCGTTCCGCGCCCGCTTCGATACCGCTCCGCCGCTGTTCGCCGCCGAGGCGTACGACGCGGTCCGGTTGATCACCGCCTGTATAGAGGGCCTGGACAGGAAGAGCGTGTCCCGCCAGGACCTGGTGCCGGTACTGCGAACCACCACGTTCAAAGGGGTGTCCAAGCCGTACGCCTTCAACAAGGAGAACGGCTGGTACACAGGCGACGAGGGCGTCTTCCTCTACCGGGTGACGAACGGCCGCTTCCACTTCCTGGGCACAGACCCCGCGAAAGCCTGAGCTTTTCCTTCAATCGGGCGGTCGCCACAGGGCCGCGAATGAGTGTCAGTGCCCGCGCGTGGGTTGTGCGGGTGAGCTGGAATGTATTCATCATGAGGTTTCCGCCCGGGGCCGAGGCTTTGGACGAGTTCTCCGAAGATCCCCGAAGAAGGGGCGCGTGAAACTGGCACGGAATCTCAAATGAATCTCAGATCGGGAATTCGATACTCCGGACGGGCCGGTGGAACAGTAATTCCGGTCGCCGGTCGTCGGCCTTCGATTCCTCAGGACAAAAGAACACATGAGCGTGCCGCCGAGCCGTCCGGAGTTCCGGGCGATTCGGCGGCACTGATCGAAGTACGTCAGTCGCCCGCGAGTCCGAACGGCCGTCCCTGGATGGGGGCGTGGGTCCACCAGGAAGGTGCGTCGATACGGCCGAGGGTGTGCCCCGCCTTGACGACCTGGGTCGCGAAGTAGCGGGCGATCAGCCGATACACCATCTCGCTGGGATGCCCGAGGTCACTGGTGGTGATCCGGTTGCGGTGAGCGCTCGCGGGGTCCTCCTGCGGTTCGCCCGGGAGGGGAGGCGTGTAGAACACGGGGACTCCGGGGTCCTGGAAGTCCTTCTTCAGACCCCAGCCCGCCAGGTCGGTGCTGATCTCCTGCATCCAGCGGTTCATCCGCACGTACCGTGCGTGGTCCGGCTGCGGTGCGTGCGGACCGGCCGGCCAGTTGTCCAGCAGGTCCGCCAGCAGCGTGTTGTAGGAGACGACGACGGGTTCGATGGTCTTCGCCTCCTCGACCTTCGCCGCCGTGTCCTTGCGCATGTTCTCCATGAAGCGGCAGGCGTTGTAGACGCTCGGCAGGTCGATCACCATGAAGTGGTGGTCCTGCACCCGGTCCGGGAAGGCGGCGTTGATCTTCTCGACACTCGCCTGGATCTCCGCCACGGCAGGGAAGGCACCCTTGCCGCTCAGGCCCTTGACCTCGCCCGGGTGGTTCTGCCGCCAGGCCAGCCAGTCCGCGTAGACGCCAGTGGCGGGCAGGGTCGGGCTCGGAGGGTAGTCCGGACGCTTGGCGGTGACGAAGTCGTTGAGGCCGATCCAGATGACGTGCAGGGTGGGCCCGTCGAAGCGGCCGGTGTAGTTCTTGCGCTGCCAGAGGTAGCTCTCGACCTGCTCGTCCAGCGTGGTCAGGGCCCCGGCCTTGGGCGTCCAGTCGCGGGTGGCGATGGCTCCGCCCATGGAGTAGTTGACGTAGCGGAAGACCTTGGCGGGCTTGTCCTTGGCCGGCTTCGCCGCGGCGGAGCCGGAGAGCCCGGATTTGGCACGTTCCTCCAGCTCCGCAAGGTAGGCCTTGGCGTCGAACTTCTCTTTCTGCGGCGCGTCCCAGTCGCTCACCCACATCTCCGCGCCGCCCGTCAGGGCGCGGTGCTGGGACGACGCGGCGAGGGTGACGTCCTTGTTGCCCCACATGATCGACTCGCCGGTGGCCCACTCCACCAGGAAGTCCGTCCAGTTCTTGCCGTCGCTGAAGCGGCCGGTCTCGTTCACGCGCATCCCGCCGAGACCCAGCGCGTTGAGGAGGCGGCCCAGTTCCCCGGTGGGCCACGTCCACTTGTTACCGATGTCCGACATGCTGTCGCCAAGGACGACGAGGTTCTTGAAGTCAGCCATTCCTTTTCCTGCTTCCCGTACTACCGATGTGATCGAATCCATGCCGAAGCACGCCGTTGATACGGCGGACGGGAATTATGAATTCCTCGGTCTCCTCCTGACTTCCGTCATCCCCCGATCTTTTCGGCAGCGCTTCTCGAAATACCGTAGGGGAGGTGGAGCAAGCGCGGAAGAGAGGACGGGAGACACATTTACCCTCATTATGTCCAAGATGATTTCCTTTTCACGCCCGCGTGGCCTTACCAGGGTCTTTGCGTGAAGTGATCCTGTGCGGGTTCGTCCGGTGAGGCCGAGGGCGGTCGCGGGCGGCCTGACGGAGGGCTGCGGGGATGGCGAGGTTTTGCAGGCTGGCCATGATGAGGGGCGGGCCGGCAGAGCGGACTGTGCGGGCCGGTGGCGGCCCGGCGAAGGCGGCCGGACCGGCGAGGTAGACCTCGGTGAGGTCGAAGTCGAGGATCAGGTGCCGCGCGGCGGGTGCGGTTCGCCACGACGTCGCGGCGCAGCGGGCCAGGCTGTGCCCCGGGCACGGCGCCAGCCTACCGGAACGGGTCGCCACCTGTAGCGGCGCTGTGGACGGTCGCGGCCAACTCCCGCAGTGGGCCCACTACATCGTCACCGGGCAGGCGGTCGGCGTGGAGTCCCGGACGGCGTGCGCGCGCTCCCCCACTGCGCGCAGGCGCAGGTGGCCAGCGTGCTCGGCGTCCATCGCGTCCTTCAGTAGCTCCTCGGCCAATCCCCGTAGCGGCCGCACGAGGCGGGTGCGCGTCCAGCAGGCCGTCGGCCTTCGCTCGGACCCGCCCTGCTCGGCCGGTGGCGCGAGCCGGGGCTGCGCGGTGACGTGTGCGAGCTTCGCGGCCCGGCCGGAGCGATCCGGATGAGCGGGGTGACGGCCGCCCCGGGCCGGGGGACGGACGCGGGCGCGGCAGCCCGACCGGCGAAGAGTGACCGTTCGCCCTGGACCGGACGGACTGAACTGCGCCTGTCCGGTCCCGCTCAGTCCGAGGCGTGCAGGTCGGAGAGACCCTGCGCCTCGCCTCCAGCGCCACCTCGGCGTGTTCCCCTTACGAGGTGGCGGTCGGCCTGTCCCGGCCCAGCCGGGCGAGGGCACGGTCGTGGACGCGGCTCAGGAGCAGCAGGGCGCAGGTGGCGCCGATCAGGGCGCAGAACATGTCCCACTGGGTGTCCCAGACGTCTCCCTGGGTGCCCAGGAAAGCGTCCGCGGCCTCTCCTCCGGTGACCGCCGCGAGCCACTCAAGCATCTCGAAGACGGCGCTGAAGGCGAGGCAGGCGCAGGCCGTGAGCGGGGCCAGCCAGCGGCTGCCGCGCAACGGGGAGGTGCGGACGAGGAGTTCGCGTACCAGGATGGCCGGGACGAAGCCCTGCACGAGGTGGCCGAAGCGGTCGTAGGGGTTGCGGTCCCATCCGAGCCAGTCACGTACCCAGTCCCCTGCGGGCACCTCCGCGTAGGTCCAGTGGCCGCCCGCGATGAGGACCAGGGCGTGCACCGCCAGCAGAGCGCACAGCAGACCGCTCAGCGGGAAGCGGTGGCGCAGCAGGATCGCCAGCGGCAGGCCCGCCATCACCCACACCGTCTCCAGCAGCCAGGTCGTCGGATCGGCCGCGCCGAACCTCGACACCACGAGCGCCGCGGCCACCACGACGGCGAGGACGGCCGGCAGACGGCGCCGGGGCGACAACCTCGCGTCCAGCGTCGGGGCGGGGGTGGGATGGGTGGCGGTCATGGACTGCTCCTCATATGCAGGGCGGGCCCTCACTATCGGGCCCATCCGCGACCGCCCTCATGAGTACAGGTACTCAGATCACGGCGTCGCACCACCCCGATCGGGGTGAGTGATGGCGAAAGGCAACCCGTGCCGGAGACGGCGCGTCCGCTCCCCCGACATCGGCGTGGAGGTGGGGTCCCCGCCGACGAGGCGGCAGAACGCGCCGACTTCGCGTACGCAACCGTCATGTTCCCGCGGAGGAAGGACACTTGCGCGACCTTCGCCACCGGATCGGGGACGTACCACCTCACCGGCTGACCGACGGCGACCTGAACCGGTGGGCCGACGGCCCCGGCCGCGATGTCAGTGGGCGTCTCTAGCATGGACGATGCCAGGGTGTTGGGACATCAGAAGGTCAGGAGTGCTGTGCGATCAAGCTTCGGGGATTCCGCCGCAGACCCGGAAACCGGGACAGTCGCGGGACGGCTCAGGACCGTCGAACAGTGGCGCTCCTACCTGGCTGCGTACGGCGCCGATGTTCTGCGGGTGTCTGCCGAGGGCGAGTTGTTCAACGTCGGCGACGAGCAGCGGGCCACCGGGTGGCTGGGCTACGAGGGCGCGGACGAGCAGCGGATCGTGGCTCTGGAGGACCGGCTCGGCACCCGACTCCCGCCCAGCTATCGCTCGTTCCTGGGCGCCTCCGACGGCTGGTCGCATCTCGGCCCGTTCATGTATGAGATGCGTACGACCGGCGCCGTCGACTGGCTCGACGATGACGACGCCGACATGTACATGGACACCTATGACGATGAGCCGGACGACGCGAGCGAGGACGTCAGAGCCCCCGTCCTGCTCATCGCGGACGAGGGCGACGCCCAGTCGTGGCTGCTGGACTCCGGGGACGTGTCGCAGGACGGGGAGTGGGCCGCGTACACCTGGTCGAGTTGGCAACCGGGGCTGAGTGACCGGTACGGGTCCTTCGCCGAGCTGGTCGAGGCGGAGCGCAACTCGTTCGAGGAACTCAAGGGCCACGAAGGCAGGGCCGTTCATCCAGATGGTGCCGAGCAGTTGGTGGCCGAGGGCCGTACGCAGGCTCTGCGGGGCGAGGTGGAGCGGGCGGCGGCCACCTTCGAGCAGGCCGCCGTCAAGGGCTCGGGGGCCGGTGCCTACCTGGCTGTCATGCTGGGCGCCTTCCTCGACCTGGCCTACGCGCATCACCAGGTCCGCAATGGCATCCTCGGGCGTCCGCATGTCATCGAGGCGGTCGGCCTCGAACACGTACGTGCGGAGGCTGTGCCGCTGTATCTGCGTCGCACGGTGGAGGAGTACGGACCTGGGCGGGACTTCTCGTCGGTGCTCGTGCCGGAGCTCCGTATGTCCGAGGGCAAGCCCGTCACGGACTGGATTCCCCACGCCGCGGCGTCCGCCCCGCCGACGCTTCCCGAATCCCCGGTCTTCCAGGAGGCCCTGGACGCGGCCCGGACGATCGCCCTGTCCGGCGCCACCGACGACGCCTGGACCGTCATCGAGACCGCTCTGCCCCACTGGCACTCCGAGTCGCCGCACCGCATAGCCCCGGTCGTGCTCCTCACCGACCCGGCCTTCCGCGAGGTGATCACCGCACCCCGGGCCCGTCTCATCGTCACCACACCGCGGGGCGAGGCGCGGCAGCGGCAGCAGCCCGGGTGACGACGAGAGGCCGGCCTTCCGCCTCGCGCGTATAGGTGCTTGAGGCTTGACCAGATAAGCCGGGAGCACCCCAGGACGGCGGTGCGGGTGCCCGGCCGCGGGTGTGGAGCCGGGGGTGATGGGGGCCGGCCCGCCCGTTCTCAGATGTTGATGATGACCGGCCCGCTCCTTGAGGGAACCTCGTCGTGTTCCTCCAGCAGCTCGCGCAGCCTGTCGGCCTCGGTGTGGCCGAGGACGTCGAGTATCGCGAGTGCCTCGTTCCACGCCAGGCGGGCCTCCTGTGGGGACGTGACGGCGAGTGCTTCGCCCCGGTGGACGAGGGTGTCGGCGATCAGCGAGGCGTCGTTGAGGGCGCGGTAGTGGGTGAGCGCGTGGTCGAAGGCCTCCAGCGCCTCGTCGTGCTGTCCGAGGCGGTGGTGCGCGACACCCATGGTGTCCCAGGCCGCCGCCTCGATGTTCCTGTTCCCGGACCTGTTCGCGATACGGACCGCGCGGCGACAGTCCCCCAGCGCCTCCTCATACTCGTGCAGGAGCAGGCGGGTCCAGGCCACTTCGTTGGTGACGCTCGCGATGCCGACGTAGGCCCGCGTCCTCGTGTACAGGGCGCAGGCGATCTTGTACTGCGCCAGGGCCTCGCGGTGGTCCTGCCGGACGTTCGCCAGGAATGCCAGGTACCGGTGGGTCAGTGCCGTGAAGGGGACGTCTCCCATGTCGGTGAACAGTTCCAGCGCCCGTTCCAGGTGCGCGGCTCCCCGCGCGTGGTCGTTCGTGCGGACGTGGGCGAAGCCGAGGACACGATGCATGTGGGCCTCGCCCAGGGTCTCCCCGAGCCGCTGCGCGCCCGCGAGTGCCGTGGTGTGCAGCTCGATCTGCTCCTCTCGGCGTCCTCGCCGGTCGAGGACGAGTTCCAGGGTCGCCGCCATGCGCCAGGCGTGCGCGCCCGTGCCGTGACCGCTGTCCCGGGTGATCACCGCCTCCAGCGCCGGCATTTCCCGCACGAGCCATTTCGCCGCGCGGTCCGTGTCGGTGAACGACAGGACCTGCGTGCCGGGGGCGGCGTCGGGCAGCGGGAGAGGTTCCCGGTGCGTGTACAGCTGGGTGGCCGCGCCGCGCGCGCTGTGCAGGTAGTGGTCGAAGAGCCGGCGGCGGGCGTCCTCACGGGCTTCGGGCGGGTCCTCGGCCAGGGAGAGCTCCTGGCTGAAGGTCCGCAGGAGTTCGTGCGAGCCGTAGAGACCGGGCGCGGGCTCGGTCCACAGGCTGGCCCGGGTGAGCTCGGACAGCACGGGCCGCGTCTGTGCGGTCGTCAGCCCCGCGAGGCTCGCCACGGCCTGCACGGAGACGCCGTGGGGCGGACACATCCACAGCAGCCGGAAGAGCCCGGCCGCCTCCGGACTCAGCGTGCGGTACGACCAGGAGAAGACCGACCGGGTGTCGGTGGCCGGGTCCCCGACGGCGAAGACGCCGAGGTCGTCGCGGCTCTCCGCCAGTTCCGCGGCGATGTCCGCGAGCGGCGCGGCCGGGTGGCCCTCCGCCCGCGCGCACACGATCGCCAGGGCGAGGGGCAGCCGGCCGCACTGCTCGGCGATGCCGATCGCCGCCTGCCGGTCGGCGGCGACGCGCGACGCGCCCAGCCGCTTCGCCATGAACTCGATGGATTCGGTGACGGTCAGGATGTCCAGGCGCAGGGAACGCGCGCCGTTGGCGGCGACGAGTCCGTGCAACTGCTCCCGGCTGGTGATCACCGTGACGCACGTCGGTGTCCCCGGCAGGAGAGGACGTACCTGTTCGGCGCTGCGGGCGTTGTCCAGGACGACCAGCACGCGCCGTCCGGCCAGCATGCTGCGGTACAGGGCGGCCTGGCCGTCGAGGCTCGGCGGGACGTCCTCGGCCGGTACGCCGAGTGCTTCCAGGAAGTAGCAGATCGCGGCCGACGGCGTGAGCGCGACTCCCGCCGGGTCGTAGCCGCGCAGGTTGACGTACAGCTGTCCGTCGGGAAAGTGCCGGGTGTTGCGGTGGGCCCAGTGAAGGGCGAGCGTGGTCTTCCCCACGCCCGGCGCGCCGCCGATCGCGCTGATGACGACGGCGGCCGGCGTGCCGCCGTCGGCCGGCAGCAGGTCACGCATCCAGTCGAGTTCGGCTCTCCTTCCGGTGAACGCGTGCAGGTCTGCGGGGAGTTGGGCGGGACGCACCCCGGGGCTCGTCCCCTGGCCGGCCCCCTGACTCACGCCCCGGCTCCCACCCGGGCTCCCACCCGGGCTCCCACCCGGGAAGGATCCGCCGCTGGTGTCAGCGGATTTCGGGTCGCCGGAGGGGGACGTCCTCGTCGGCACGACGGTGCCGCGCAGCACGCGGATCTGGGCTTCGCGCAGTTCGGAACCGGGATCGACGCCCAGCTCGCTCGTGAGCCGGGACCGGACGACCTGGTAGTGGTCCAGGGCCTGGGCCACAAGACCCTCGGCGGCGAGGACGAGGACGAGCCGCGCCTGGAGGCACTCGTTCAACGGTTCGCTCTCGGCCGCCCGTCTGACCAGCGGGAGCACCCTGGACGTGTCTCCCGAGGCCAGCGCCGCGTCGGCGGCGTCCCTGACCGCGTGCAGATACTCGGCGTCGACTCCGGCGAAGACCGCGTGGGAATGCACCGTACGGGGAAGCCCTTCCGCGGTTCGCCCCAGCCACAGGGAGAGCGCCCGGACGAACAGGCCGGTGGCTTCCGCGGGCCGCCCCGCGGCCGAGGCGTCCTGCGCCGCGTCCCGCAGTCTCCGGAACCTCAGCAGGTCCAGTGCCTCGTCCTCGGTGTTCAGCCGGTAGCCGCCGGCCGCGCGCACCAGGACACTGGCCTCGGTTCTGCGGGTCAGCTCCGGTTCGAGCAGTCTCCTCAGCGCACCGATGTGCCGGTGGACGACGTTGACCGCGTGCTCCGGCGGATCCTCGTCCCATAAGGCGTCGACTATCTGGTGCAGGCGGACCGGCCGGTCCGCCTGCACCAGAAGCAGTGCCAGCAACGACCGCTGCTTCGGTGGGCCCAGGCTGAGCTCCGTCGCGTGCCGCCAGGCCCTGAGAGGCCCGAGCACCGAAAAGCGCAGTGCGACGTCCGCCGTGGGCTGGTTCTGGGGGCTCACTTCTGGTTCTCCCTGCAGATGGTCGTCCGGTGGTTACTGGCCCTGCCGAGGGCGCGAAGTGCGCCGCTCATGCGCAAGTACGGAGCAAGATCCTCAAGCCCTCACCCGGTTGCCGCCCCGTGACACGGCGGCGACGGACCGGAGACACTCCGTACGTGATCCCGACATCGGGCGGCCTCCCCGACACCGTGGGCCGCCGACGGGCGACCGCGCCCCACACTCTGCGCGACCCGGCCGGGTGGACGCCAGACTCGGCCATTTGCGGCCAGTCGAGAAGAAAACGCGCTCGGCGGTCAAGTCCGGCTCTGCGTGGGCCCGTACGCCGAAGGGCCCCACTCGTGCGAGTGGGGCCCTTCGGTACGTATCAGCGGGTGTTCGGGAGCGGTGCGGGTTCAGTTCCCCGTGGACGAGCGCCGGTTGCGCAGAGCGCGCAGTGCCAGGTGACGACGTGACCTCACCGTGCCCGCCGGCACGTCCAGGATGCGTGCGGTCTCCTCCACGCTGCATCCGTAGATGTAGAGGTAGACGAGCACCTTCCGGTGGTCCGCCGAAACGCCCCGCAGCAGGGAAACGGCCTCCATGGCCGCGAGCGCCGGTTCGGTGTGGTCCTCCTGCGCCGGGTCCCCGCTCTCGGTGGTCACCGTCTCGTACCTGGCGTAGGCACTTCGCGACCGGTCGATGATCAGGTTCCGCGCGACTTTGAACAGCCAGCCGCGTACGGACCCTTCCCGGTTGAGGAGTCTGTCGGCGTGATGCCACGCCTTGACGAACGTCTCCTGGACGATGTCCTCGGCGAGATGGTGGTCCGAGAGCAGTCTGTGCGCGTAGGCGAGGAGTGCGTCCCTGTGCTGCTCCACCAGGCCGTCCACGAGGTCGGGAGCCGGCGAGGTCGTCGATGGAGCGATGCCCGCGAGTAGCGTCATGGTGGCTTGTTCCTGGTTCTCTGTCGCACCGGTGCTGCGTCCGGACAGGCGGGGGACTGTCCGGACGCGGAAGCACACGGGGAGGGATCTGGTTTCGGGACCGACCGTAGGCAAGGGCCAGTGCCGAAAGAGTGACGGTCGGGCCACCGCGGCCGTCACTTTCCACCGTCGTCCCGCGTCCTCACCCCTTCGCCGCGGGCACGGTCCTTCCGCGGTCGCTCTGCGGGATGTCCGCCTTGATCGCGAACCACACCCCTCCCACGCCCTGCCCGTTGGTGTCCCCGGGCTTCTTGTCGCCCTTGAAGGTGTACGCGGGCCAGCAGTTGAAGGACTCCTGCCGGCCGCCGCCCGGAGTGGTGAACGGGAACAGAACCTTGGGGTCGAGCCCCGCGGCCTTCGCGTCCGCCGCCGTGACGGGCTCGCTGGGTGTCCACTTCTCCAGGCACTTCGCGTCACAGGCCGTCTTCATCGGCCAGGGCGTGTCCTTCGTGAACAGGTACAGCGTCCGGCCGTTCCTGTCCTGCAGCACCCGGCCGAGTCCGGGGCTGTTCAGGACGCCCAGGGCGGGCCGCTCGGCGCCCGTTCTCGTGCCGTCCGGAGCCGCGGCGTACCAGGTGTCCTTGATGCCCTGCCCGGCCGTGTCACCCTTCTTGCCGGGAGCGTAGGTGTAGAGAGGCCTGCCGGCGATGGTCATCTGCTCGACCCCGTCGGCACGGGTGATCGAACCCAGCAGAGCCTGCGCCACCCCCTGGGCGGCTGCCGGTTCCCGCGCGGGGACCGGCAGCCAGGTCGTCGCGCACGCGTCCGTGCAACTCGACTTGCCGGGACGGCTTTCGTCCGCCCTGGAGACGTACACGGTGCTGCCCTTCGAGTCGACCACGACGGGGCCGAGTTCCTCGTCCCGGCGGACGGAGATGCCCTCGGAGCTCAGGGGCACCGCCGACTCCTCGACCACCTCCAGCTTGAACTTCCCCGACGGCTTCTCCCCGGCCTGCGTCGCACCCCCCTCGCCGGGCCGGTCGGCGCCGCAGGCGGACAGGGCCAGGGCGAGCACCACGGCCCCCGCGGCGAAAACGGTCCTCCGGTGGTTCCTGTGCCGGTGCCGGTGCCGGTGCATGGTGTTGTGCGTGTGGCTGTACGTGTTCATACCCTTCCTCGCTTCGTCCGTACGCGGCACCCCACCCCGAGGTGCCGAGGTGCCGGGGTGCTACTGGGTGGCGAGGAAGAGGTAGTCGGCGCTGTAGGGCACCTTGGCCGTGGGGTGGGCACCGGCGTCGCAGCTGCCGGCCGGGGCCACCCCGCCTTCGGTGTTGAGCCGCAGGACGGTCCGCGTCTTGGCCAGGAGCCCCTTGTCCGCACCCGTCTGTGTCGCCTTCAGGATGAGCTCGGGGATGTTGCCCTCGCCGTTGTCGAACTTGTTGAGGACGCTGCCGGTGACGGAGGAACCGTCGGGCGCGATCCACTGCGGGGGCCCCGTGGGGCCGGGCTTGGCGAAGGTGTGGTCGATGTCGCCCTGGAGGGTGGCTTCGACGTTGTCCTGGGTGAACGCGTAGGTGCCGTCGGGCTGCTTGGTGCAGGCGTAGACCTGGGACCCCTTGACGACTCCGCGCAGGGCCGAGTCCCGGATCGTGTCCGGCAGGTTGACGCTGCCGGGGAGGGTGAACGCCTGGCCGCGGACGGCACCACCGGGGAACTCGCCGGTGTGCAGGTTGAAGTAGAACTTCTCGGGGTGGGCCTTGATGTCACGCAGCAGCGCGGCGTCCTTCACCTTCACGGTGCCGTAGACGTGCTTGCTGCCGTCCTTGAGCTTCTCGGTGAAGAACGGGATCTTCACATCGCCGTTGACTCCCCGCCCGCCCTGGTGCAGGTGCGCCAGGGTCGGCGTGTCCGTACCGCTCCACGCCAGCGCGAAGGACACGTCCTGGCCCTGGACGCGCATGAGCGCCACGGCGCGGCCGTCCTTGTCACCGACCGCCGGCTTGCCCTCCACCGGCACCTCGTTGTCGCCGGTGAGGACCGAGGCGAAGAACGTGGCTCCGGCCGCGTCCTTGCCGTAGCGGCCGATCGCCCCCGCGGCCTGCGCGGAGTCCGCCGACGCGTGCCCGCCCGCCGACTCATGGGCCGCCCCGCCCGCGTCGATGTCGTCGCCGTTGCAGGCGGTCAGCATCAGGGCGCCGGTCAGGGCGGATGTGGCGATCAGTGCGAAACGCTTGCTGTTCATGAGGTTCTGCCTCCCCGTGGGTGTCACCGCGGGTGGGTCCGCGGTCCGACACCTGAGACACGGGATACTCCTGCGCTCAGGGTCACCCGGTGACAGTCCTGAGACGTTCCTGGAACCGGCCGGGGCCAATTCGGCAGCCGCCGGCTCCTCCCCGGGCTCGGGTCGAGGACCACGACGGCGACACCGGTACGTTCATGGCCTCCGCGCCGACGCCACCGTACACAGCGCCCATTCGACCGGGCCGGATCGGACGCGCCGCAGCAGCGACCGACATACGACGAGCTGGACCGCGTACGGGACGAGGCAGCCGGTCAGGATCGCCGTGGTGCCCCAGCGGCCGTCCCCGGCCTGCCCGTAGCCGGTGAAGACCAGGGCCATGAGCGGCGACCGGGTCAGGTAGTTGGTCAGCGCCGTACGGCCGGCCGGGGCCTGGACACCGCCCATTCGCCGCCCCCGCCGGGTGTCCAGCAGGAGCAAGCAGTCCGCAGACGTGGGCGGCGGTCAGCGCCGGTGCGGTGAGCACGCCGGGCCGCTCCGGCCTCGTACCAGCGCACGTCCAGTAGCCCGTTGCGGCAGACCGCCATGAAGACGGCGCCGGCCAGGCCGACGGCGGACGGCGGACGACGGGCGACGGGCGACGGGCGACGGGCGACGGGCGACGACGGCACCATCCGGCTCGACGCCGAGGAGCATCAGGCCCTCGTCCGGCTCGGCCCACAGGGGCAGTTCTCGCGGCCCTGGCCGAGGGAGAGCGGAGAACCGGGCAGCAGCGGAACGCCGTCCACGTGGGCAGGCCTGAGCTACGGCGTCCCTGCAGGTCAGGCACTCGCGTTCTGGTCCACCTGGTGCGACCCGCGCGGTTTCAGGGGCACCGCCGGTAGCGGCCGAGTGCTCTGGCGGGCCCCATGCCCAGGCCGATCCGGCGCCTTCGGCCTCTTCGGGCGGATCGAGCAGGTGTGGTTCCTGCCCGAAGAGGACGACATGTGCTCGGTGAAGTTCAGTGAAGGTCCGGCCTGGTCTCGGTCTCGGTCAGTCGAGGCCTTCGATGATGCGGAAGTCGCGCTCGACGCCGTCGGAGAGGGCGGCCAGCGCCTCCTGGTAGGCCTCGCTCTCGTGCGCCGCGACGGCCTGCTCGAAGCTGTCGAACTCGATCAGGACGGTGCGCTCGGCGATTCCGTCGTCGTGCGCCACGACCCGACCGCCACGGGCGAGGACCCGACCGCCCGCGGCCTCGACGGCCGCAGGGGCCAGCTTGCCGTAGGCAGCCAGCTTCTCAGGGTCTGAAATGGTGCGGTAGGCGCTGATCCAGTAGCCCTTGGGCATGGAACCTCCAGTGTTGGGATGCCAGTGCGAGGATGAGTGCATCTGACTTACGGGTTGGTCTCGGACGAACGTCGGCGGGCGAGCGCGAGGCTTGTCAGCGTCGCGATCGCCATGGCGCCGATGCCGACCAGCGCCGCGGTGGTGTAAGCGCTGTCGTCGGGGAAGAGGTGGCCGGCGCCGGTGCCTGCGGCGAGGATAAGGCCGCCGATGGCGCTGCCCAAAGAGAACCCGACGCTGCGGACGACGTAGTTGAAACTCATGGCGCTCGACGTCTCGCTCTTGGGGGTGACGGCCAGGATGACGCCGGGCATCGCGGCCGAGAAGCCGCCCACACCGAAGCCGAGTACGCCCATCGCCACGAACAGTTCGACCAGGTCCGACCGGGCCGCCGCGAACAGGGCGAACCCGCCGCCGACCACAACGGCGCTGCCGGCCAGGAGCAGGGGGTCGGCGACCCGCGTCCGGACCCGCGGCGTGAGCTTGCCGGCGACGAACCCCAGCACCGAGAACGGGATGAGGACCAGCCCGGCGACGAAGGTCGTCAGCCCGAAGCCGTATCCGGCGCCGGGCGGCGTCTGCGCGTACCGGGTGATGAGCGTGAGCAGGAGGTACATGCCGATCCCGCCGACGAACATGGCGAGGTTCGCCCCGGCGACCGCCGGGTGCCGCACCGCCCGTACATCGATCAGGGGCGTCGTGCTGCGCAGCTCGATGACGGCCCAGACGCAGAGCAGCACCACCGCGGCGACGGCTAGGGCCCCCGCCACGGCGAGGTGCCGGCTCCACAGATTCCGTTCGCCGGCGAGGAACAGCACCAGGATCAGCGCGGCGGCCAGAACGACCGCGCCTGCCACGTCCACGTGGGCCGAGCGGCCTTCGGGAGCTTCGGGCATGGAGCGCCAGGCGGTCAGGAGTGCGGCGGCGGTGACGACCAGGCCGAGGCCGTACGCGGCCCGTACCCCGCCGAGTTCGGCGAGCAGTGCGGCCAGCGGGTAGCCGACGCCGGCCCCGATGATCGAGACCACCGAGATCAGTGCGATCACGGCCGCGCTGCGCTCCTCGGGGAGGTGGTCCCGGGCCACGCCCATCATCAGCGCCGTCAGCCCGAGCCCGACGCCCTGGGCCGCCCTCCCGGCCAGCAGCCACGCGAACGGCAGCGGCAGCACGGTGAGCGCACTGCCGGCGACGACGACCGCCAGTGTGGCGAGGATCGTGGTCCGCCGGTGCGGGCCGGCTCCGAGCCGGCCCAGGACCGGCGTGGCGACGGCGCCGCTGAGCAGGGCGACGGTCAGCGTCCACTGCGCGCTGCCGAGCGAGACGTCGAACGAGGTCGCCACGCTGGTGATGAGCGGCGTCCCGAGGCTGGCGACCGCTGCCACGACCAGTGCGATGAACATCAGGGCGGGGACCAGCAGCCGTGCCTCGGAACGCGCCACGGGAAGTGCCTTCGCCGCGCCACCGCCGACCGGTTGCCCGGTCACTGCTTCGGCCCTTCGCGGTCCTGGCTTTCGAGCTCTGCCAGACGTTTCAGCGCCGGGAGGGCCGCCACCAGCGCATCGACCTCGTCGCCGGTGAGGTCGCCGATCAACCGCTCAAACGCGTGGACGCCCGCCTGGCGCCGCGTCCGGACATAGGAGGCGCCTGCCTCGGTCAGGCACACCAGCGTGACCCGTTTGTCGGACGCGTCGCCCCGCCGCTCGACCAGGCCGGACTCCTCCAACACCCGGACGAGTGCGGTCATCGCGGGCTGGGTGACGCCCTCGACCGCGGCCAGATCGGTGATGCGCCGCGGGCCGGTCCGGTCCAGGGTCGCCAGGGTGGCGGCGGACGTCAGGCTCATGTCCCTGGGCAGCCGTCTCGCGGCCCTGGTGGCCAGGCCGTAGAGGGCTGCCCCGATAGCGGCGGACGCGCCAGGAGCGGCGTCTTGACGACTCATGCCCGAAGCATAGCCTTTTTATATTCATAGGTTATGGAACTGGTCGACCGGCCCGGGCGACCGCCGCGCCCTCGTTCGCCTGCTTCAGAGTGCGCGCCATCCGCCCGGGTTCCTGCGGCGACTGCCTACTGGTAGCAGGGGTTTCCGCACAGCACGGTGAGCGTGCCGCTGCTGGTGGCTGACGTGGCGGGACCGTGGTGGGTGGACGTGGGGGTCTTGCTGGTCTCCCAGGGCATGGGGGCAGCCATGGCCTGGGGGGCGAGGGCAGTGAAGACTGCGGTGGTCACGAACACGGCGGCTACCGCGCGCTTACGCAGACGCATGGGGACTCCTCGATCGATGATCGGCAAGTGAGGTGCGGCGGCCTGCGTCGTTCTCGGTCAGGCCGTCACGACTGGCTGCCAGTCTTTCCGCGGTTCCGACAGTCCGACAACACCTTTCAGTGACGCCCAAATCCTTTGACATCGATCGCGGAACTGCCCTGAAGACTTCGCGTCGACCGGCTGGGCGAGCGAGCGCCGCTCAACGGCGAACGCCCGTCTCCTAGAAGGAGCGCTTGTCGGCGCGTGCCGAGCGGGTCGCGTGCAAGGACGCCAGAAGCTGGAGCCGCTCCGCGTCGGGGCTGCCCGGTTCGACGGTGAAGGCCAGTATGAAAGGGCCGGGTCTGCCGGGCAGCGGATAGGTGTCCCAGTCCAGGACGATGTCACCGACCTCGGGGACCCGGAAGGTCTTGGAGCCACTGACCGACGCGCGTACGTCGTGCCGGGCCCACAACCGCCGGAACTCGGCGCTGCGGATGCTCAGTTCACCCACGACGGCGGTGGCGCGCGGATGGGTGGGATCAGTGGCGACGGCGGCGCGCATCATGCCGATGTAGTCCAGTGCCTGCCGTTCCCAGTCCGGGCAGCTCCGTTCGCCGGTCAGCGTGTCGTCGAACATCAGCAGGAGCATGTTGAGCCGGTCGGACGGGTGGTCGTCCGGGCTGCCGAGCAGTGCCTCCGCCATCGGGTTCCAGGCGAGCAGATCGAGGTGCCGGCCGAGTACGAGCGCCGGGGTGTCCATCACCTGCAGCAGTCGCCGGGTGCTGTCGGGCACCTTTTCCGGACCGTGGTGCGTCCGGACGGGTATGGGTCGGCGGGCGGCCTGGGCCAGGGTGAACAGGTGCCGGCGCTCCTCGTCGTCGAGTCCGAGTGCGTGGGCGAGCGCGTCCAGGACGTCGTCGGACGGGTGTACCTCCCGGCCCTGTTCCATCCGCTGGTAGTAGTCGGTGCTCAGCCCGGCCAGAAGCGCCAGCTCTTCGCGGCGTAGCCCGGTGACCTTGCGTCGGCCGCCGGGTTCCAGACCAACGTCGTGCGGGCGCAGTCTGCCGCGCCGGGCGCGCAGGAAATCTCCCAGCTCACGAGCGTAGGGATGGCTCATGCCCCCAGTGTGCCGCGTCGCCGGGCAGGCAAGGTAGGTCTCGCAGACCTAGGCAACCGAGAACGACCGATCCCGTGCGCACTGCTCCTAGCGTCGTCGGCGTACCGCACCGACACCCTCAAGGAGCAGCGGATGACCGGATGGACCGCCGACCGCATTCCCGACCAGCACGGCCGGATCGCCGTCGTCACCGGCGCGAACTCGGGCCTCGGCCGGGTCACCGCCACCGAGCTGGCACGCCGCGGCGCCCACGTCGTACTCGCCGTCCGCAACACCGACGCCGGTGAGGAGGCCGCCCGCCGGATCGGCGGCGACGTCGAGGTACGGGAGCTGGACCTGGCCTCCCTGGGTTCGGTACGGGCGTTCGCAGCGGGGCTGGCCGCCGACCACCCGGAGATCGACCTGCTGGTCAACAATGCCGGCTTGGTACTGCTCGGCCCGCGCCGCACCTCCGTCGACGGCTTCGAGTTGCAGCTCGGCACCAACATGCTGGGCCACTTCGCGCTGACCGGCCTGCTGCTCGACAGGCTGGCCGCGGCGCGGGAACCTCGGGTGGTCAGCCTCAGCTCGATCACCCACAAGAACGCGCACCTCGACTTCGACGACCTGATGTTCGAGCGTGACTACCGGGCGGCTCCCGCCTACGGCCGGTCCAAGCTCGCGACGACGGTCTTCGGCCTTGAACTGGACCGCCGCCTGCGTGCTGCAGGATCGCCGATCGTCAGCACGCTGGCCCACCCCGGTCTCACCCGAACCAACCTGACCCCACGCGCCTGGGAGCACCGTGGCCGGTTCGGGCAACTGATCGCGTGGGTCGGCCTCCTGGCCACCCAGTCCGTGGAGCAGGGCGCCTTGCCGCAGCTGCGTGCCGCGACCGAACCCGGCCTGAGGGGCGGCCAGTTCTTCGGACCGTCCGCGCTCGGGGAGACGAGGGGCCGGGTCACCGACGCCCGGCTCAGCCGGGAGGCGGCCGACCCCGCTGTGGGCAAGCAGCTCTGGGCGGCGGCCGAAGAACTGACCGGCGTCAGCTATCTCTGAACCGGCGAACGACCTTGCAGCCTGATGTCCCGCTCAGTCCTCTGCCCGGTTCTTGCGCCTCATGGCCGCGCGAGTGGCTCCCTTGCGCCACACAGCCGCGCGTCTGGCTCCCTTGCACCTCAAGGCCGTGCGTGTAGCTAGCACGCAGCTTCGTCGGGCGCGATGACTTCGCGCTGCGCGGTCTGTGCGACGCGCGCGAGCAGTGTCCGCAGCTGCTCGGTGTCCTTGGGCCCGAGGTCGGTCAGGAGGCGTGCTTCGGCGGCACCGAGGCTGTGCCGTACTTCGGTGAGTCGGTCGCGTCCGGTGTCGGTGATGAGGACCTGGCGGGCGCGCCGGTCGCGTGGATCCGGCTTGCGGGTCACCAGATCGTGGGCTTCGAGGTCGTCGAGGAGGTAGGTCATCACGGTGCGATCGAGACTGACTTCTTTGGCCAGGGCGAGCTGGGAGGGCGGCTCGCTGCCGCCGGCCAGTGCCACCAGGACCAGGTAGCCACGGGCTCCGCCGGGCAGACCCGCGACGGAGTCGGTGGCGACGCGGCGGAACGCCGCGGACACCATGCGGATCGCCCAGCCCAGGTCGGTGTCCAGCGCCAGGGATTCGGTGTCGGCACGCGGCTTCTTGTTCTCGGACGTGGATGCGCTCACCCCCACATCGTACCGCATGCGCTCTCCGACAGATGTTCTTGCGAACAGAACATCTTGTAGGCATAGTGGTTTGCGGAAGAGCGCCGGCCGTCATCCGTGCCGCGTGCTGAGAGCACCACAGCAAGGAAGATCACCATGAGCGCCGACTCCGCTTTGCAGGGCCGTCTCGCACTCGTCACCGGAGCGACGTCCGGCATCGGGAAAGCCATCGCGCACAACCTCGCCGCCCAGGGCGCGGACCTTGTCCTGCACGGTCGCGACCAGGGTCGTGGTGAGGCTCTGGTCAAGGAGATCGAGACCGAGGGCGGCCGTGCCCGTTTCATCGCCGCCGATCTCACCGACGCCGACAGCACGCTGCGCCTGGCCGCCGAGGCCGGAGCTGTGGACATCCTGGTCAACAGCGCGGGTCTGTACGAGTTCGCTCCGACCGCTGTGAGCGATGCAGCGAGCTTCGACCGGCAGGTCGCGGTCAACACGCGCGCCCCGTTCCTGCTGGTCGGCGCGTTGGCGCCGGGCATGGCCGCGCGGGGACGGGGGGCGATCGTGATCGTCGGCTCCAGTGCGGCCCGTATGCCCGCCCCCGTCGGCGCCGCCTACGGCGCCTCCAAGGCAGGCGCGGAGATCCTCACCCGTTACTGGGCGACCGAGTTCGGTCCGTCCGGCGTGCGTGTCAACACCGTCTCCCCCGGCCCCGTACGCACCGAGGGCACCAAGGCCATGCTCGGCGAGCACATCGCGATGCTGGACAGGACCAACGCCCGTGGCCGCGCGGGAGATCCCGGCGAGATCGCCGACGTCGTCTCCTTCCTGGTCAGTGACGCCAGTTCCTACGTCAACGGCGCCGTGCTGTTCGCCGACGGCGGCGAGCTCAGTGCCCTGCCCTCCTGAGGCTGCTCGACATGAACCTCTTCATCATCGGCGCGACCGGGTTCGTCGGCGGCGCCCTGGCCCGGCACCTGTCCGCCGAAGGCCACGCGGTCTCCGGTCTGGCCCGCACCAGGAGCGCTGCCGCCACCCTCGGCTCCCAGGGCATCACTCCCGTGGCAGGCGACCTGAACGAGCATCGTGGCGCCGTCCTGAAGGCGGCTCAGACTGCCGACGTGGTCATCTATGCCGCCCAGGCCGGACCGGAGCAGGAGAGCGCAACCGTTCAGGACCTCGTCCGAGCCCTGAGCGGCACGCGCAAGACGTTCGTCTTCCTGTCCGGCACCGGAGTGCTGGTGCAGCGCACTGCCGGCGCCTGGAGTCCGGACGTCTTCGCTGAGGACGATCCGTTCACGCCCGAACCCCTGGCCGCCTACCGCAAGGCGGCCGAGGACACCGTCATGGCCGCAGCCGACCACGGGCTGCGCTCGATGGTCATCCGGCCCGGTCTGATCTGGGGTCCCGGCGACCATGGCCATGTGCCGATGGTCTACCGGTCGGTGGCCGCGACCGGGGCGGCCTGCTACATCGGGGAAGGACTGAACACCTACAGTCACGTCCACATCGACGACGTGACCCGCCTGTTCTCCCTCGCCCTGGCGAAGGGCCGGCACGGCGGGCTGTATCACGCGGTGGCCGGAGAGATCCCCAACCGCTGGATCGCCGAACGCGTCGCCGCCGACCTCGGCGTCAAGCCACACAGCCTCACCTCCGAGGAGGCCACAGGTGTGTGGGGCGAATTCGGCGCCCTCATCATGTCCGTCTCCGGCCGCATCCGCGCTGTCCGCGCACAGCAGGACCTGGGCTGGCAGCCCCGGCACACCGACATGCTGACCATGATCGGCGAGGAACGTCTGCGCCGACTGGCCATCCCCTCAGGGTGAGGACGGATTCGCCTCCGCCCCACACGCGTCGCCTGCGGTGGCGGGCCGCCCATCCCGCAGTTCCTCGCCACGGCCCTCAACTCAGCACGCCCGTTGACCCTTTGTCCTCGATGAAAGGCCCCTGCCATGAACTCTGGCGACTGGCTTCCCGACGGCTTCTCCGTACAGCGGATCGACACCAACCGCACCCGCCTGTCGGTCGCGGTCGGCGGCAGCGGTCCCGTCCTGGTCCTGCTCCACGGCTGGCCCCAGACCTCCCGCGCCTGGGCCCGCGTCATGCCGGACCTCGCCCATGACCACACTGTCGTCGTGCCCGACCTGCGTGGAACCGGCGACAGTGACCGGCCCCAGGGCGGCTACGCCAAGACCCATCAGGCCGACGACATACGCGGAATCCTCAACGCCCTGAACCTCACCGGCCCCGTCGCCGTGGCCGGACACGACATCGGCTCCATGGTCGCCTTCGCCTGGGCCGCCAGCCACCCCGAGGACATCTCCCGTCTCATCCTGGTCGACTCCCTCCTGCCCGGCCTCGGCCTGGAAGAGGCGATGAACGTCGCCGAGGGCGGCATGTGGCACTTCGGCCTCTTCATGACCCCACACATTCCCGAGATGCTCTTCGACGGTCACGAACTGGAGTTCTTCACCGCCACGTTCACCGCCCTGTCCAACCCCGGCACCTTCGACAATCACGACCTCGCCGCCTACGCCCGGGCGTACACCGGTCGCGAGCGGCTGCGCGGCGGCTTCGAGCACTACCGCACCCTTCTGGACGACGGCCGCGAGAACCGCGTTCTGCTCGCCGAGCGGAAACTGCCGATGCCCGTACTCGCCATCGGCTCCGCCCAATCCGGAACTTCCACCGCGCTGGCCCTGGCCCCCCACGCCGACAAGGTCCGGGGCCTGGTCGCTCCGACCGGGCACTTCGTCGCCGAGGAAGACCCTGACTGGTTCACCAAAGCGGTCACCGCGTTCCTCATATGACGTCCGACCGCCCCTGGTTGTGCACATTCCCTCTCCGTATGCCTTCTCCGTATGGGAAATCATGAACATTGTTCTGTGGGTCATCGCCGCACTGCTCGCCGCGGCATTCCTCTTCTCCGGCCTGTTCAAGCTCGCGCTGTCGCACGAGAAGTACGTCGCCGCGCAGGACTGGGCCAAGGACGCACCGCGCTGGGCCCCTCACGTGATCGGCGCGTTGGAGGTGGTGGGCGCGATCGGCGTGGTTCTGCCCGCCATGGTCGACATCGCGGTGATCCTGGTCCCTATCGCCGCGACCGGACTGGCCCTGGTGATGACCGGCGCCGTGGCGATGCACCTGCGACGCCGAGAGTTCCCCGCGCTGGCACCCAGCGGAGTCCTTCTGATCCTGGCCGCGACAATGGCGTGGGGCCGGTTCGGGCCGTACGCGTTCTGATCCGGACGAGCCCGCCTTCCGGGCAGTGCCGGGGCGCCCGCACCGCCGCCCGTCGCCGGCAACTGGCGCGAGGGCGGTGCGGGGCGATGTGGTGCGGTGCGATGCCGATGCGGTGCGGTGCGGGAACGGTTCAGCCGGCCTGCCGGCGGCCGGTCGTGGCTCGGTGGGTGAGCGGTTCCCGCAGGCCCAGGTGGTCGCGCAGGGTCGTACCCGTGTACTCGGTGCGGTACACGCCACGCTCCTGCAGGGCGGGGACGAGCAGGTCGACGATGTCGTCCAGACCGTCGGGGATCAGGTACGGCATGACATTGAAGCCGTCCACGGCACCGTGCCGGACGTAGTGGGCGAACTTGTCCGCTAGGCCCTGTCGTCAAATTCCCGCCTGCCGGCCGACGCCTGGCACGCACTCGCGCCGCACCGGGCGAAAGCCCAAGTACGTCCAGTACGAGGACTTCCGCCCGGCACTCCCCCAGCCTTCGGCCGGGGGGACCCCCAGAGCACGCACCAGACGCCGCCCGGCCCGCCCTCCGGGCGGACGCCGGGAATTTGACGACAGGACCTAGGCCGGCCGGAGTGCCGACGTGACCGCGCTGGGGACCGAGCGCGATGACGGTCTCGCGCAGCGACCAGCCGTGCGCCTCCGCCTTACCCCGCCACTCGGCGACCACCTCGCGCGGATCGGCGACGCGCCGGGCGCCGAAGGAGCCGTCGTTCTCTGCGACGACCGGGTCCTCCTCGGGCAACGGCCCGTCGGCGTCGCGGTCGGAGAGGTCCAGACCCCACAGGAGCCCGGCGATGCCCAATGCCGTCGCCGGAGTGACCTGTTGCAGGCGGATCCACCGCTTCTTCTCCAGCGCCTCCTCCTCGGTGGCCCCGATGATGATCTCCGTGCCCGGGAGAATGCGCAGGTCGTCGTCGGGTCGGCCGACGGCACGCAGGCGGTGCCGGAGGTCGTCGGCGAAAGCGAGCGCGTCGTCGAAGTCGTTGCCGTGCGCGGAGAAGACGACGTCGGCGTTGCGCGCGGCGAAGTCGCGCCCCTCGCCGGAATCCCCAGCCTGGAAGATCACGGGGTGTCCCTGGGCGCTCCTCGGCAGTGTGGGGACGAGGTCCACGTCGAACTGGGCTCCCTGGTGGCGGACTTGACGTACGCCGCCGGGGGCCGCCCAGTCGGGAGCACCGGCGGAGCCGGAGACGGCCCGGTCGTCCCAGGCGTCCCAGATCGCCCGGGCCACGGTCAGGAACTCCTCGGCGCGCCGGTAGCGGTCGGCGTGGTCGAGGTAGCCGCCGCGCCGGAAGTTGGCGCCCGTCCAGGCGTTGTCGGCGGTCACCACGTTCCAGCCTGCGCGCCCTTCTGAGAGCAGGTCGAGACCGGAGAGGCGGTGGGCGAGGTCGGCGGGCTCGTTGAAGGTGGTGTTGGACGTACTCACGAGGCCGATCCGCTCGGTGACGGCGGCCAGCGCGGCGAGTTGGGTGATGGCGTCGGGTCGTCCAGCGATGTCCAGGTCGTGGATGCGGCCGTCGACCTCGCGCAGCCGCAGCCCCTCCCCCAGGAAGAACGCGTCGAACAGGCCCCGTTCGGCGGTCCGGGCGACGCGCCGGTAGCTGGCGGGGTCGATCTGGGAGCCGCTGGCCTGGTCGGACCAGATGGTCCAGTGGTTGACGCCCTGGAAGAAGACGCCGAGGTGGAGCTGTGCGTCGGGCCGGGGGACGTCGAGGGGGTCGGTGCGGGTCATCGGGTCTCCTCCCGAGCCGAAGTCGCCGGGGTGGCGTAACGGTTGGCGGGTCGTTCCAGTCCCAGATGGGTCCGCAGGGACGTGCCGGGCAGCGGGCGAACGGCGTGGCGGCGCTCGAAGAGGTGGGGCAGGACCAGGCCGGACAGCACGTTCAGGTCCTCGTCGACGACGAGCGGGTGCAGGCGCACGCCGTCCACGACACCCCTCAACCGCGCCAGCAGGGCCGCGAGTCCGGTGGCGGAACCGACATGGCGCAGCCGTCCGCTGTCGGCCCAAGGCGCGTGACGCTCAAGGTCGGCGACGCGCTCCTCGGCTGTGGCGTGCGGGGTGTCGAGGGCGACTTCGACCTCGGCGAAGGTACGCGGCGTTCCGGCGGCAGCCGCGGCCGCTTCGAGCGCTGCGAGGTCACGGCCCGCGACGAGGCCTACGTCGAGGTGTCCGGCCGGTACGAGGTCGGGCCGGCCGAGCACGACGAGTTGCCCCTGCGGCGGGCGCGGCACGATCGCCGGGCCCTTCACGGCGTAGGTGTCGCCGGTGAAGTCGACGTAGTGGAGTCGTTCTCGGTCCAGGTAGCGGCTGGTGGCCACGGAACGGATGACCGCGTCGTCCTCCCACGAGTCCCACAGAGCACGGACCACCTCGACCCCGTCGCGGGACTCACGGGCCCGGGCGGCGGCGCCGTCGATGAGCCGGCGGCCCCAGAGTCGGGCCGCCTCCGGACGCGTCTCCTCGCTCACCAGCCATCCGGCGCGCCCGATCGAGATGTGGTCCAGTGACGCCAACTGACTGGAGACGTGGAAGGGTTCGGCGTACGTCACCGGGACGACCGGCGCGATCCCGATGACGCTCGTCGAGGCGGCGAGGAACGCGGCCCGCTCCACCGCGCCGATACGGCCGACCACATCGGGCGTGGCGCCGGGCGGGAGTGTGCCGTCGTCCAGGGTGATCAGGGTGAACCCGGCGTTCTCCGCGGCGGCGGCTACTCGGGACACCCGGCGTGGTGTCAGCAGGTGATCAGGTGCATGGGCGGCGCGGCGCCAGGCCGCGGGATGCGCGCCGTCACCGTCGAGTTCTACGGCGAGCCGCAGGGCGGGGCCGGACATGGTGTTCCTTCCGAGGGGCACGGGAAGTCTGTCGGCCCGACGGGCCGACAGAGGTCAGATACGTGCGGAAGGACAGGCGGCGGAGGCGGTGCGGCAGTAGTCCACGTGCCGTCGGGTGATCAGCCGCGTCCCTGCGGAGGCAGCGTGCGGCGCAACACGACGTGTGCGCATCGATGCCTCCCCCCATTCGGAATCGGTCACTTGAACCTACGTCTTCGAACCAACGCCTTCGAACCTACGTCTTCGGCCCCGGAACGTGTCAAGACCACTAGATGTACGTGCATACGACGGCGACGCGACCCGCATTGCATCGCAGTACGTTGCATCGCATTGCGAACCGCCTCATCATCGGGGCCCGGTCCTGGGCGCTGCGCCGAATCCGGCCGACTTGGGCGACGTGGGTGACGTGGGTGGTGACGGACGGGTTCGCGTACCGGTGCGGCGCAGCAGTGACAGCACCAGAGCCGCGCCGAGCAGGGCGGCGCAGACGCAGGAAGCGAGCGCGTAGCCCGCCCGGGCATGGTCGCCTCCTGATGGACCGGGCGCGGCGTGCAGGTAGACCGCCGAGACCGCGCTGAGGCAGACGGCCGCCGCGATGCGTTGGGCCATCTGCAGGATGCCGCCGCCCACTCCGGCGGCCTCTGCTGGGGCATGCTGTAGCACCGGGGTCTGGTTGGGCGAGACGGCGAGTCCCGAAGCGGTGCCGGCCAGCAGTTGCGTGCCGGCGAGTGCCACCGGCAGTACCGCACTCGGCACGAAGAGCGCGACCGCGGCCCCGGCCAGCGTGGCGACGATTCCCAGGGCGAGGCCGACGGTCACCGTGCGTGGTCCGATCCGCCGTACCAGACGCCAGGCGAACGCCGAGGAGAGGCCCATAGCGACCGCCGAGGGGAGCGTGACCGCCGCTGTGAGGAGAGCGGACAGCCCCAGCCCGTCCTGCAGAAAGACGGTGAGCACGAGAGACGCGGCGAGCGAGGAACCGAACTGGGCCATGGCGACGGCCGTGCCCAGCACGTACGGCTTCGAGGACGTCAGCGCCGGATGTACCAGCGGCTGACGGCCACCGCGAACACGTAGTCGCTGATGCCCGGCGAGGAGGACGGCCAGGGCGCACACCGCGGCGCCCCATACGAACCCCTCTCCCCACTGTCCGGCGTGCGGATGAAGGGCACCATCAGCGTCAGTGTGCACCCACAGGCCAGAGCGAGGCCGAGGACGTCCAGCCGGGAGTCGCGGGCGGTGCGCCGGGGCGGTGGCAGCCAGTGGGCTGCGAAGGCCAGGGTGGCCACCGCGCAGGGGGCGCTCAGCAAGAGGCAGGACCGCCAGCCCGCTCCAGCGCCGAGTCCGGCGACGAGCGCACCGCCGAGCGGCGGGCCGAGTGCCGCGGCGACGCCGGCCGTGACCGCGTACAGGCCCAGTGCACGCCCGCGGTCCGGACCGTGGAAGACGTCCTGAATGGTGCCGATCACCTGGGAGTTGACGAGCCCGGCCGCGGCGCCCTGCACCAGCCGGGCGCCGATGAGGGTCCCGGGTCCCCCGCCGGTCGCCGCCGTCACCCCGGCAAGGAGAAAGACGGCCATCCCTGCCAGGAAGAGACGTTTACGTCCGTACAGGTCACCGAGGCTGCCGCCGGGAACGAGCGCCAGCCCGAACGTCAACGAGTAACCGGCCACGATCCACTGAACGTCCGCCGCGGACGCGTCGAGCGACTGACGCATGCTCGGCACGGCGATGTTCAGAACTGCCTGGTCCAGCAGGGTCGTCGCGCCCGCGGCCATGCACACCCACAGCACCCGCCGTGCCGCACGGTCCTGTCCCGGAAGCATCACCGGCGCCGGGGCGGCCCCGAAAGGCCAAGGCATTCACCCGACTTGGGTTCGCCGGCGCGGTGGGCGTGGGAGCGTGGGATGTCGAGAACGTGCAGGGTTGTGTGCTGAGCCATGAGAGTTCCTTCGTGGCGCCAACTGACATCGGCCGCCGCCGGGCACAACTGCCGTATTCACACGGCTGATCGGCAGCAGGCGGTGCGCCGAAGGCGTCGGACGGAGAGGGTGAGAAGGTCGCGGGCCGCAGAGCGGCGATCAGCAACAGACCTGGTCGAACTGGTCGGCGCGGCGGCTCGCCCAGAACGGGTCGAGCAGCACCGGGTGTGCCCTGCCAGCGGTCTCCATGGCCCGGATCAAAGCACACGCGGGAAGGTGCGTCCACCACGCGTCCTGACCCGTGAGACACCCATGCCGTGCTGGTGCTCGCAGCCCGTGTTGCGGATATCCGGGCGCATGACCGTGCTCGTGACCCGCCGTCACGTCGACCGCGTGCGTGTCACCACGATGGGTTGTTCCGCCGGGAAGAGCCGGGCAGCAGAGGCCGCGCTGTGCGACCTGATCACAGCCGCTTGTTGTGGCCATCAACGAGCGGCTGTGATCAGCTCGCCCAAGGCTTGGCCCATGCCCGGAACTCCCCCCGTCAAGCCGCGTCGGCTGCCGCGGCCAGGATCCGGGCCAGTTCGGCCGGCTGCGTGACCATGGGCCAGTGGCCTGAGTCGATGTCGGCGAAGTCGACGTGCTTGGCCCGAGCGAGTTCCGGGGCATCGCCGTCGCTGATACATTCCTGCGCCTGCTCGGGCGTGAACTCCGGACAAACGACCACGACCGGAACGTCGAACCGCCGTTCGTCCGACAGTCTCACCACTCCCTTGGTCGCTCCTGCGGGCACGGAAATCGCGGCAGCCGCAAACTCCCGCCTGGCCTCGTCGTCGAGGTCGGCCGCATCCGGCCCCTCGAACGGGCCCCAGCCAGGGAAGGGCATGACGCCGTCACTCACCTCGAAGAAGTCAGCGTACGGCTGACCGTCGGCGGTGGGAAAACCACCGATGAGGGCGACCTTCGCCAGCCGCTCCGGCCGCCTGTCGGCGGCCAGCCAAGCCAGCGTGCAGGCGGCGGAATGTCCCACCACCATGGACCTGCCGGGCGCCGCGTCCACCGCGGCGAGCACCGTCGCCAACTGATCGTCGAGCGTGGCCGACACGGAGCCGTCCCCCTGGCCAGGGAGGGTGAGCGGCACGGGGCGATGGCCGAGCGGCTCCAGCGCGGACGCGACGCGGTCCCATACGGATCCGTTCAGCCACAGGCCACCGATGAGCAGAATGTCCATGGTCAGTTCCCCTTCTCCGACTTCATGGATGTCACCGTAGGAGGTGATCCGGACAATCCACTGCCGGTTTATCGCGTGACTGCCCAAGCGCCCCGAGCGAAGGACTCCTTCAACCGCGGAGCCCGACGAAGCCCAGCGGAGCGGATTAGCCTGCTCCTGTGCCGAACGATCTCAGCCCCACCGCGCGTGCCCTGCGCGCCCTGGAAATTCTCCAGACCCGCCCCGGTACGACAGCCGGCGAACTCGCCGTGCGACTGGGCGTCACCGAGCGGGCCGCGCGCCGATACGTCGAGATCCTCCGTGAGGCCGGCATCCCGGTGGAGTCGGCCCGGGGGCCGCACGGCGGGTACCGGCTGGGGCGCGGGACGAGGCTGCCCCCCGTGCACTTCACGCAGTCCGAGGCCATCGGCCTGGTGATGGCGGTACTCAGCGGCCAGCCCACCGCGGCCGACACCGACGACCTGATCGGCACCGCACTGGGCAAGGTCGTCAAGGCACTCCCGGAGAACGTCGGCCAACAGGCAGCCATGCTGCGGGAGTACGCGTCTGGCGCAGCGGACCAGTACGCGGCCCACCCCGATCCGGCCATCACCAGCGAACTCGTCGACGCCATCGCGGCCCGGCGTCGCGTGTCGGTCACGTACGGCAGCGAGGCGGGCGACGAGTGGGAGGCGGAGGTGGATCCCTGGTCCATCGTCATCCGCTACGGGCGCTGGTACTTGCTGTGCCACTCCCATCGCGCGGACGCGATCCGCACCTACCGGGTCGACCGGGTCCGCGCGGTCCGGCCGACCGAGTACGGGTTCGAGCCGCCCGAGGGCCTCGACCCGGTAGCGGTGCTTGAGGAGAACCTGGGTCTCGGATGGGAGTTCTCCACCCGTGTGGTGTTCGACGCTCCCCTGACCGAGGTGGCCCCGTGGATCCGCCCGCCCATGGGACGGCTTGAGCCCCTGAAGGACGGATGCGTACTGGTCGGCAGCACCCGCAACCCGGACATGTACGCGCAGGATTGGCTGGCGGGGATCCCGTTCGCCTTCCGCGTCGAGGGCGGGGAGGAACTGCGTGCCTCGGTTGCGGCGCTTGCGGCGCGTTTCAGCGCCGCCGTGGCAGACCAGCCGTGATCGTGTCCTTGGGAAGTGGCCAGCTGCGCGGTGCGGTGTGTTGGCGCTTGTGGCGCCGCGAGGTCAGAAGCCTGGGAAGAGGGCTACCAGGTTCGCCAGGGTGACTGTCCCAGTCATCTGGACGTCGTCCTCGGACTGGTTGCGGCCGTAGACGAGGCCGTAGGACGGTCTCCGCAGTGCCCGTGACGATGGCGGCCGGCTCGCACGGATACAGGTCCAGTTCTGCGCCGAGGTCCAGCAGCACGGTGCGGTCCGGAGGGTCGGTCAGGGCCAGAGTGAGCTGCTTCGAGCCAGAGGCGCAGGCTGTCGACCCTGGCCGGTGGCGGGACTCTGTTGCATCGGGGGCCCGCTCACTGCAGCTGGTAGGCGAGGTCGGCGGCGGTGAGCCCTTCGAGGGCCATGCCGACCTGGAGGCCCTCGGCCATGCGGCGGCTGATGCGCTGACGCAGGGTGACAGCCAGGTAGCGGGTGAGGAGCTGGGGTTTGGCGGCCAGGTCTTCAGCGAGTTGCTGGGCGCGGGGCAGGACCTCCTCCAGGGGCAGCACCTCGGCGACGGCGCCCCAGCGTTCGGCCTGCTCCGCGGTGAAGGAACCCTGGGTGAGGGTCAAGTAGCGGGCGCGGTTGACACCCAGTGCTTCCTCCCAGGCGATCTGGATGCCGTCGCCGGGGACGATGCCGAAGGTCAGATGAGGGAAATCCGAGAAGACGGTGGTGTCGGCGGCGAGGACGATGTCCGCGAGCAGGGCGTACTCGCTGTGGACGGACGCGGGGCCGTTGACCGCCGCGATGATGGGCATCTCCAGGTCGACCAGGCGCTGGAGCACGCGGCGGCCCTCGGCGAGGGTGCGGTCCCACTGGGCGGGCTTGGTGATGTCGCCCAGGCTCGCACCGTCGATGTCGGTCATGAACCGGTCACCGGTACCGGTCAGCACCAGGACCCGGTTGTCGCGGTCCTCACCGATCTCGAACAGCGCCCGCGGGAAGTCGGAGTGCGTCTCGCCGGTGAAGGTGGCCGGACCGTCATCGGTGTGGAAACGCAGCGTGAGCACACCCGACGCCGTACGGGTCATCGCCAGGTTCTTGAACGCGGTGAAATAGGACGGGAACTGCTCGGACACGGAAAGCTCCTCGGTAGAGGGGTGGGCGGTCGTTCCGCCCTGTGTCCTCTACTCAACTCCTGTCCCGGCACTCCGCATAGCGCCAGGCCAGAGCACTTGCCGAGGGTCGCCATAAGCACCGCGAATGGGGGTCGGACGTGGCTCCGACACCGTGCGCGTCAGACCCCGGCACCTTGCTGAGCCCTGTCGCCGCGGCGGTGACAGCAGGTGCGCCCACACCGGGAGCCGAAGGGAGCACGCCTCACGGACAGCTACACCGTGGACGTACGAGTCATACACGTCGTCCACACGGAGGCGCATACGCAGGCGCGAGGGCGCGCCGTCGGCGAAGCGTGATGCGATAGGCGCATGGAGATCAGAGCGATGCGTGCGTTCGTGGCGGTGGTGGAAGAAGGCGGCCTGTCGGCGGCGGCACGACGGCTGCACATCAGCCAGCCCGCCCTCTCCCAGACGGTGGGAGCCCTGGAGCGCGAGTTCGGCCAGCAACTGCTCATCCGTTCCTCCACCGGCGTGCAGGCCACCGAGACCGGCCTGACACTGCTCTCCGAGGCACGTGCCGTACTCGCCCGCTACGACCAGGCACTCGCGGTCATGACCGCGCGGACGGGGCAGCGTGCCACCACGCTCCGGATCGGTATCCCTCTGGAGCTGCCCGCCGACCTGCTGTCCAAGGCCCTGCTCGACCTGTCCGCCGCCCATCCCGGCACGCGCGTCACCGTCCGGCACCTGTCCACCTCCGCGCAGGTCGCACTGCTTCACAGCGGTGACCTTGAGCTGGGACTGCTGCGCGAACGCCCCTAGGGGCAGGAGTTCGACGCGATGCTGGTCGTCAAGGAACAGCTGGGAGTCCTGGTCGCGGCGGAGCGTGGCGCCGACCTGACCGGCCCCGACGGCATTCCCCTGGATGCGCTGAACGAACTCGGCTGGGTCGGTTTCCCGCGCTCGGGCAGCCCGGCCTGGTACGACGAGCTCACCGCCGTCCTGCGCAGCCACGGTATCGACCCGGGCCCGCCGGTCCCCGACGGGCAGCCACTGATCGCCGAGGTCAAACTCGCTTCCGTCAGTGCCGGCCGCGCCTTCACCCTGGCACCGCCGAGCTGGTCCCAGCCCCTGCCCGACACCATCACCTGGTTCCCGCTCGCCGGCCACCCCATCGTCCGGCGCACCTGGGCCGTCTGGAACGCAGGCTCCCACCGCCCGGACCTCGGCCACCTGATCGCCGCCCTCGACCAGCCCCGATGACTGAACCCGCCGGCATGGCCGATCTCCAGATGCTGCCGGGCGTACGACAGCGGAGGCTGGTTGGTACCGAGGCTGATGACGGGCCGCTGTGCGCGCCCGATCCAATCAGCTACGCGTGTCGTCCCGCGGTGGCCGGGGCGGACTTGGCCTTGTCCGGGTAGTGCTTGCGCAGATCGGACATGGTCATCCGGTCGAACACCCGGTCGGGGAGGAGGCTGGAGGCACGGATGAGGAAGGTGGTCAACGCGCCGATGGTGTAGCGAGTGCGGGGCCTGCGGTCCGTCGCCGCCTTGGCGATCTTTCGAGCCGCGGTGTCGGAGGTCGCACCGGCCTCGGTGAACGCGGCCACGTGGGAGGGAATCGCCTGCATCAAGGCGCCGTATCGCTCGTTCTGCTCCGCGGTCATCCGGGTGGTGAGGTCACTCAGGCCCGAAAGTCCGACGCGGGCCATCTCGGTCTTGACGCCGCCCGGCTCCACGATCACCACCTGCACGCCGTGCGGGGCCAGTTCGTTGCGCAGGGCGTCGCTCAGCGCCTCCACCGCGTGCTTGCTGCTGCCATACACGCCGTAACCGGCCATGGACACCTTGCCGTTCATCGAGCTGATGTTGACGACGCGGCCCTTGCTGCGCACCAGGGCTGGCAGCAGGGCCTGGGTGAGAGCGACGGTCCCGAAGACGTTCACCTCGAACACGCGCCGCCATTCGTCGAGCGGCACCACCTCGACCGGTCCCGCGCAGGGGAGGCCGGCGTTGTTGATGAGTGCCCGCACGGCGCGGTGGTGCGGGTCGCCGTCGATGCGTGCCACCAGCGCCGCGATGTGCTCCTGGTCGGTGATGTCGAGGATCACCGGTTCGACGCCGGCGGCCAGGAGTGCCTCGCCGTCGCTGTCCCGGCGTACGCCGGCAAGGACATGGAATCCGCGCCGGGCCATCTCCCTCGCGGTGGCCGCGCCCATCCCGGTCGACGCCCCGGTCACGACGACGATTTCCTGAGTTTGCGGTGACTTCTTGGACATGCTGTGCTCCTGGGAGAACTGGTACGAACAGTGGCTCATGCCGGTCGGGCCGTCGGCGGGAACTCCGCGGTCCTGGCCTCCGCATCGAGCCGGGATGTGGGCGGTCCTGCCCACCGCGGCCCTCAGTGCTGTCGCGGCACGGCGGTGGCGTAGGTCTTGATGTTCTGGAACTCGCCGATGGCCGAGGGACCGCACAGCACACCGATTCCGCTCTGCTTGAAACCGCCCTGCTCGAAGTGCTCGGACATCGAGCCCCAGGTGTTGACCCACATCCCGCCGAACCGGAGCTCGCGTCCGACGCGGCGGGCCCGGAAGTCGTCGTGGGTGTACAGCGCGGCGGCCAGGCCGAAGTCGGTGGCGTTCGCCCGCTGGATCGCCTCGGCCTCGTTCTCGAAGATCTCGAAGGTCTGGACCGGGCCGAAGACTTCCTGCTGTACAAGGGGGACATCGAGCCGCTCCACCTCCAGCAGCGCCGGACGGAAGAACGCGCCGCCCGCCAGAGCGGGGTCGGTGACGGGCCCGCCCCTGACGATGACCTTGGCATAGGAGGAGGCGTCCTCGATGATGCTGTCGACCCGTACGACGGCGGCCCTGTCGATCAGTGGTCCGAGCTGGGTGGAGGGATCCTCGGCGGGCCCGACCCTGACCGCTTCCAGTGCCGCGCCCAGCCGCGTGCGCAGTTCATCGGCGATGCCCCGCTGTACGAGCACGCGCGAGCCGGTACAGCAGAACTGCCCGTTCATCAGGATGGATGCCATCACCAACTGCGGGACGACGGTGTCGAGTTCGGCGTCCTCAAAGACGATCAGCGGGGTCTTCCCGCCCAGTTCGAGGTTGAGCCGCTTGAGGGTCGGCGCGGCAGCGGCGGCGATGAGGCGGCCGACGTGGGTGCTGCCGGTGTAGCTGAGCACATCCACGTCCGCCGATTCGACCAGCGCCGGTGCCACCTCGTTGCCCGCCTCGGTGAGGATGTTGACCACACCCGGGGGCAGGGATTCGGTGGCGGCGACGGCCTCGGCGAGCAGGGAGTTGGTCAGGGCGGTCTGTCCGGGCAGCTTCACCACGGTGGTGCAGCCCGCGCCGATCGCCGGACCGAGAGCTCGCACCGTCAGGCATATCGGGGAGTTCCACGGCGAGATGATGCCGGCGACCCCCATCGCCTCGGGCGACGAGTAGAAGTACTGGCCCGGTGTCGGCTCGGCGGCCCGGCCGGCTACCTGGGTGAGTGCGGACGCGGCGCTGTAGCGCAGCCAGTCGACGGAGATCGCGGCCTCCCAGGCCGTTTCGTCCAGTCGCTTGCCGTTCTCCCGGGTCAGGGTCCGGCTCAGAGCGGGGATGCGTTCGGCGATCCGGTCGGCCAGCTCGAACAGGGCCCGGGAGCGCAGCGCCGGATCACGGGACCAGCCGGTGGTGTCGAAGGCGGCACGTGCCGCGGCGATCGCGGCCTCGGCCTCCGCGCGGCCCGCCGAGACGTACGTGCCGACGACCTCGCCGGTGGAGGGGTTGACCGACTCCTGTACGGAGCCGGACTCACTCCACCCTCCGTTGATCAGGTTCCGGGCGAGCGTGTTTTCGGACATTGGCCTCGGCCTCTCGTAGTGGACTGCCAGGCAACCGCCCGCTCGAACCTGCGAGGTTCAGGTGCGGTGCCTGCTGCGACCACTGTCGACCGGCGTGAGGGCCCCAACCAGTGCAACGGACAACGGTAGGAATGGCAGTACCACCCTCACCACGAGCCGGGCGGTGATACTGGAACGGTGACCGAGGAACAGAATCAGCTGGGCACAGCACTGCGTCGTTGGCGCGACCGGCTCGCACCTGCCGACGTGGGTCTGCCCGCCACGGGCCGACGCCGGGCCACGGGCCTGCGCCGCGAGGAGCTAGCCGCACTCGCCGGACTCTCCGTGGACTACCTCGTCCGCCTGGAACAGGGACGCGCCAGCCGTCCCTCCGAACAGGTCGCTGCCGCACTGGCCCGCGCACTGCACCTGGAGGTGTCCGAGCGGGATCACCTCTACCGCCTCGCACACCTTCCGCTGCCGGGATCCGGGCGCATCTCCACCCACATCCCGCCCAGCGTGCAGCGCCTGCTCGCCGCCCTCACCGATCAGGCACTGGGCGTCTTCGCCGCGGACTGGACACTCATCACGTGCACCGGGCTGTGGGCCGCACTGTTCGGAGAGCCCGCGCAGCCCCCCGCGGACCAGCGCAACCTGGTGCTCGAAACGTTCCTGCCCACGCCCGTTTCCGGCCCTCTGCCTCGGTCCGAACGTGGCCGGGAAGCCCTGGAGGCCGCCCTCGTCGCCGACCTGCGTACCGCACAGGGCGCCTTCCCGGACGACCCCCGCCTGCGCGGACTCATCCAGGAATGCACCACCCGCAGTCCCCGCTTCGCGCAGCTCTGGTCACAAGGTGTCGCGGGCTCACTCGGCCATGACCGCAAGACCGTCACCCATCCCTCCGTGGGAGACATCACCCTCGACTGCGACATCCTCACCGTTCCCGGATCGGACCTCAGGATCGTCGCCTACACCGCGGCCACCGGAACACCCTCCGCGGAACAACTCGACTTCCTCAGAGTCACCGCCACACGCGCCCCGCTGGTCTCCCCCACTGGGAATTCCTGAGCCGTTCCGACACGGGACGCGGGGCGACAGCGCGACGGGCGACCCGGGCGGGTAGGGGCCTCACTCTGCGGACCGCCAAGGCCAGGAGCGCGGGCGCTGCCCTCCTGCCCCCAGGAGGGCAGCGCCAGTGAGACGGCGATCACCGCTGCGGGGTCGGCAGCCCGTTCAGCGAACGGCCACGGCCGGTCAGCGGGCTGCGGCCCGCGACGGTCCCGCTTCCGTGAAGAACGGAACGTGCGTTCCCTGCGACGCCGACCGCGAAGTGCTGTCAGGTGCCGGGTTTGGGGTACAGCTGGTTCAGGACCGCGAAGTCATCCGACGACGGATGCTGGGGGAACTCCGGGTCGGACATGCAGCTGTTGGTCGAGTTGTTCGCTTCGAGACCGAGAGCGTGTCCCATTTCGTGGCAGGCGACGCTGCGCCGGGCCGCGTAGGTGTTCGGAGTGATCTGGTCGTTGAGTTTCACCGTGACGGTTCCATCGACGAAGTAGCCGTTGGAGGTTGACGCTTCGGTCACGCCATACCAGTCCGTGCCGTAACTGCCGCTGTACACATGGACGCAGTGGCGTCCGCCTCCAGGACACCCGGCGGTGTACCAGCGGTAGTAGGCATCGATCCCCGGGGCCTGGTACCAGTCGACCCGGGCGTCGGTCACCGGCCAGGTGTCCCCGCTGTGGTCCAGGAAGTACACCTGCGGGTCGTTGAACGGTCCGTAGTCCCACTTGTGGTTGCACCATGCGGCAGCGGTGCCGACGAACGGCGCGCAGCGGGCGAGGATGGTGGCGTTCTTGGAGTCCGCATTCTGTACGCCGCGGACGCCCTGCTGACGCAAGGTGGTCCTCAGTTGCTCGGCCGTCACACCAGGTGCCGGCGTGTAGATCGCGGTGTATGTCGTCCCGTCGGCCTGCGGCTGAACGACGTAGACGCCGTGGTCGTCTGTTGCGGCCGCTGCCGCAGCGGGTGCCGGCGAGGTGGTCGACTCGGCGTACCCGGCCGGAGCGGCGAGGGCGACGATCAGTGCTGCTGCTGCCAGTCCGACGACGGCTCTGGCTCTTCGTAACATGTGGTTCCCCCTGTCCGCCCAGTGACCGTGCCCGCTGCCGTGAGCGGGACGTTGAACGGTCACCGATTGCGCCCCAGAATGGCATGAGCGCGTCATTTCGAGACAGGAGTGAACCGGCCACGCAAGGCGGCACCGTCCGTACTTTCCCTGGAACCGTTCCGGAGCTTTGACAGCTCGACGAGTCTGACGGGGGCCTCCATGCCGCCGCGCTGTCACTGCCGTGCGCGTGTTGGCGCGAATGCCCCACTGCGGCACCTGGATCCCGGCCGCACCGAAGGGGTACGCGGCCGCCTTGCCGCTCGCCGACATCCGCCTGGGCGACACCGGCCAGTTCACCCAGGGCGCGATCTGCGCCGCGCACCGGATTAGACACCCCGGCTCCTCAACAGCCTCTATGCCAGCCTCGTCACGCAGCCCTCGGAGAACAGCGACGGGTGTCTCCGCCCCATGGCGCCGGCCGTTCCGCTGCCCCCATACCGACGCAGAGCCGGACCCACCCGCACCCGCACCCGCACGACGCCAACGCCGGTCGTCAAGGCCTCATTTCGGCAACCCGAGCATCGTGAGAAGAATGCGCTGCAGCTCGCTGCGGTCCTGCGGCGTGACTCTCGCCAGCCTGCGGTCGTACTCCGCCGCGAGGGCCGCAAGCGCGCGATCCCGGGCCTGTACACCTTCAGCGGTCAGTACGAGCCGGTGCCGCCGCAGGTCCGCGTCGTCGATCTCACGCCGGATGAACGCCTTGGCGACGAGGTTGCGGACGTAGACCGTCACGCTCGCCTTGGGGAGGAGCAGGGCCGTCGCGATCTCGGCAGGGTACGGCGAAGCCGCCACCTCGGCCAGGACGAAGAACTCCTTCGTCTCCAGCCCCAGCTCAGCCAACTCGTGCGTACAGGCATCCATCACGACGCTCAGCAGCCGCTGGTTCAGCGTCCACAGCTGCGCCCCGTCGACCGACATGCACCCTCCACCCAAGTGGTACCGTTCCGAACTAGTTCCAAACTGTATCATTCGGGAACTCGTACTGGGCAGAAATGGAACAACAATGTCACGAAGGGTGCAGTCCATGCTTGAACACATCACGATCCCGCGCGGACCCATCGAACTCGCCGCCCACCTCCACTTGCCCGACGACCCGGACCGCACCCACCCACAACGCGCCGTCGTACTCTCTACGCCCGGCAGCAGCGTGAAAGAGCAGATCGGCGCGAACTACGCCTCTCGTCTCGCCGCCCGCGGTATCGCGGCGCTCGTGTTCGACCCCGCCCATCAAGGCCGCAGCGGAGGTGAACCCCGCGACCTCGAAGACCCCTACCGCCGCGGTGAGGACATCTCCTACGCGATCGACGCGCTCACCACCATTCCCTGGATCGACGCGCAGCGCATCGGCGTCCTCGGCATCTGCGCCGGCGGGGGGTACGCCGTGCACACCGCTCGCACCGACCACCGCATCAAAGCGGTCGCAACGGTCGTCCCCGGCAACATGGGCACGTCGTTCCGCAGTTTCCAGCCGGACGGTCCGGCCGCCGCCCTGGACGCCCTGGCCGACGCACGCACCGAGGAGTCCCGCTCCGGAGAACCGGCCCGCGTGAACTGGTTGCCCGACACCTTGGAGGAGGCCAAGGCAGTCGGTGCGACCGACATCGACACGACACAGGCGATCACCTATTACCGCACCGCACGAGGCGGCAACGCGTACTCCACCAACCGCCGTCTCGCGCGCGGCGACTCACTGCTGCTGGGCTACGACGCGTACCACCTGGTCGACCAGCTCATGACCCAGCCACTGCAGGTCATTCTCGCCGGACGCATCGGCAACACCGGCTCCTACGAATCCGGCATGCAGTTGTGGAACCTGGCCCCCAACCCGGTCGATCTCATGGTGGTCGACGGCGCCGGCCACTACGAGATGTACGACGAGCCCGAGTACGTCGATGCTGCCGTCGACCGGCTCACCACCTTCTACTCCAACCACCTGTGAATCGTTCACCCTTCCCAGGGCACGGCGAGGCCGCTCAGAAGGTGCCGCCGGACACGACCACGGCCGACCGCAGCCAGCCTCGGCCCGGCAGAAGCGGTCGAACACACTGCTTCCTCCGCAGCGACCTCCGGCCCGTCATCGGCCACTCGTACGATGGCCGCGCAATGCGCCTCCTGAAGCGAGACAGCAATCACGACGCCGAGCGGTGGTGGCGCTTCAGTCGAGCATCTGCAGTGCGAGAACCATGACCAGTCCTGCAATCAGGATCGCCGCCGCGGCAATGCCTCCGAGTCGGACCACCCTCGGCCTCGCCGGGCGCCGGACGACCTTGATGCCGCCGTCGGCCTCCGGCCCATCAGGGAAGGCGAAGTACACCCAATCCGGGTCGGCGGCCACCGTGACGCGGGCCACGGGCAGATAGCGAAGGACCGCCAGGCGTCGCACCTCGACCTCTTTGCGCGGCAAATGGGGTGCGATGCGCACGCGATGAGGTTCCGGCAAGTCGGCGGGGAGTTTGTCGGTGACATCCTTCAACGACACCTCGCGCCACCCGTCCGTCCGGTACGTCGGCCACCAGAGGTGGGCCGGGGCCCGGTCTCGCTCACGGTCCGCGCCGACAGGGTGGGAGATCACTGCCGCGGTCCAAGTGGTGACAAAGCCGGTGCCGTTGCATGCCTCATGCCGGAAACGTTTTGAGCCCTTGCAGGCATCGCAAGCGCGGCGCCCCGTGCCCTTGCACACAGTGCAGGCCATCGTCCCGTTGCCGACGCACTTGGGGCAGGCCACGTCGTGCGCCCCGCAACGCCTGCACCAGTCGGTCCGCGACTTGCCCTGAGCGTTCCCGGACGGCCGTCGGCTGCCCCGCTTTCCTGTGCCTGCGCATGACCAGCACGCGTCGCTGCCACCGCCACAGGCTTTGCACTTCACGTTCTCCGCGCAGGTCTGCGTGCCGCTGCCGCCACACACCCCGCAACTCTGTCTGCCGCCCTTGCACTCCGCGCACACAACCTCAGCGACCGAGCCCTGCAACACCAGCTCCACCGGCTGCGTGGGGGCGAAGCCCGAGGGCACCGGGACATGATGGGTGGCAAGGTGAATATAGGACGGCTGCTTGGAAATGTGCTTCAGCCTCTTTCCCGGCGCACTCCGCTGAATTCCCTCACGCCGCTTCTCGTATCGCCGATCGATACGAAAGTTGAGCAACGGCCGCGCCGACAGCTCCGCCGTACCGGGCGCAATCAGCCGGGCGGCTTCACCGCTCCCGCCGAGATGGAGCTCGACCGCCTGAAGCACTTCTTCGTCGGACGGATTGGATGATCCAGCGGTTTCGGGTGGATCCGGCGGTCCCATGACCAACCCCGCTCCCCTGGTCGACGATGCCGGGAAGCAGAGTACGATCCGCCTGACGCCGCATCAAGAGGGCCTGTGCGCAATGCTTTTCGGCTAGGACTCGTCCGGCCGATCATGTGACCGCTTCATGTCCGGGTCGTTGCTGTGGACATGGGGCGGGGTGATCTGAGTGATGCCGAGTGGGAGCG
>NZ_JBVJLW010000020.1:0-171127 GCF_055584525.1 Streptomyces sp. NPDC102514 | reverse complement strand
ACCGCGTCCGCGTTCAGCGACTTCAAGGTCCTGCGGACCTTCGTGTCACCCGCCCCGCGGACATCCGCCTTCGCCGCCACAGCCGCGCCGCTGTACCCGACGATCAGCTTCAGGCCCTGCTTCTGCGCCCTGCGGCTGGCCGACTTGTTGAGCTCGGTGACGTCGAAGAGCCGCCGGTCGAGCTTGCCACCGGCGATCAGCCGTGCCGCGTCGGCCGGCACGACCAGGGTGTGCCCGCCGGCCTTGCGTATCTGAACCGGTATCCCCTCACGGCCCCTGGCCCGCTCCAAGCCCAGAACACGGCCCTTCGCGTCGACGACGACACGGTCACCGGTGATCAGCGTGACACGGTGCTTGGGCGCGGTCTGCACAGCTTGGCCGGCGGCCGTACGCTCGGGCTCCGCCGACGCCGGGCTGGTCATGCCCGCCGCCAGAGCCACGGCAGCCGCCGTGGCAATCGTGCCCGCGCACGCTCTTTTCACTTGTCTGCGCAAGTCTCCCCCTGGAGATCAGGTCCGGGATGAACCCCCGTTCACCCGGCCGGGGGACATCCCGTACGCATGCTCGCGCGTAACCCCCCGGAATACTCAGTATGCCGGGGGGTGAACTGGTGCTCAATAGTGAGACCACAGTCAAGAGTTGGCGTTTTCCTTGACGGTGATCTTTCCCTTCCGGATCGTGGCGACCCTCGGGGCCTTTTTCGCCAATGCGGAATCGTGCGTGACCATGATGAAAGTGAGCCCGTGCTCCTTCCACATGGTGTCGAGTACGTCCATGATCTCGTCGCGCATCGACTCGTCGAGGTTGCCGGTCGGTTCGTCGGCGAGCAGCACCTTCGGCTGCTTGACCAGGGCACGGGCGATGGCGACGCGCTGCTGCTGGCCGCCGGACAGCTCCGCGGGCAGGTGCCCGGCCCGCTCGGCGAGCCCTACGGACTCCAGTGCCGCGGCGGCCCTTTCCCGCCGTTCCTTCACCTTCACCTTCAGCGGTACGAGGGCGGTCTCCACGTTCTCCTGGGCGGTAAGGGTGGGAATGAGATTGAAGCTCTGGAAAACGAATCCGATGTTCTCGCTGCGCACGTTCGTCAGTTTGGTCTCGGACAATCTGGCGAGATCTGTTCCGTCCAGCTCGATGCTTCCGCCGGTGGGGCGGTCGAGGCCGCCGAGCATCTGGAGGAGGGTGGATTTGCCGCCGCCGGTGGGGCCCTGGATGACCAGGCGGTCGCCGTCCGCGATGGTCAGGTCGACGCCTGCGAGGGCGTGGACGGTCTCCTTGCCCCGCTTGTACTGCTTGGTGATGCCTCTTAGTTCGTACACGTGTGGCTCCTGGGCCGGGCGCTCCGCGAGGGGCGCGGTGTGAAAAGGTGCGGGCCGTCCGTGGCTGGTCGCGCAGTTCCCCGCGCCCCTGAGGAGCGCGGGCTGCGACCGCCGTGTCGGAGGTGCGGGTCGGTCGTGGCTGAGCGCGCCGTTCCCCGCGCCCCCCGAGGAGGGGGCGGGTGGTGGCAGCCGTATGCGGAGTGCGGGTCGGTTGCGGCTGAGCGCGCAGTTCCTCGCGCCCCCTAGGGGGCGGGTGGTGGCCGCCGTATGGGAAGTGCGGGCTGTGCGTGGCTGAGCGCGCCGTTCCCCGCGCCCCTGACGGGGCGGGGGTTACTCGACCCGGCGCAGTGCGTCCGCCGGGCGGAGGCGGGAGGCTCGCCAGCCGCCGAACGCGCCGGCTATCAGGCCGCCGGCCACCGCGAGGCCCACCGCGATCACGATCGTGTTGAGGGCGACGGGTGCCGTGAGGGTCACGTCGAGGGCCTTGGAGGCCGCCTGGCGGGCCGGGCCGCCCATGCCGCCGCCACCGGGGCCTCCGCCGCCGCCGGGGCCGCCCATGCCCCCGCCCGTGGACGCGAGTTCGGCCTGGAGCGTCGGGCTGATCGCGGTGACGGCGTACGCGCCGCCGAGGCCGAGGGCGATCCCGAGGACACCGCCGACGAGGCCGTTGACGACCGCCTCCCCGACGACCTGCCGGGTGACACGGCCGGACTTCCAGCCGAGCGCCTTCAGCGTGCCGAACTCCCGTACGCGCCGGGACACGGCGGACGAGGTGAGCAGTCCCGCGACCAGGAACGCGGCCACGAGCACCGCGATCGAGAGCCACTTGCCCACGTTCGAGGCGAGGTCGGAGGCCGTGGAGAGGGACCCGGACACCGTGTCCGCGAGGTCGGCGGAGGTCGTCACCGTCGTACCGTCGATGTTCTTCTGGATGGTCGACTTGACGCTGTCGATCTGCTGCGAGTCGGACGCCTTGACGTAGATCGTGGTGACCTTGTTCTTGGAGTCACTGATCGTCTGCGCCTGCTTGAGCGGGATGTACAGGTTGGCCGCCGCGTCCCCGCTGTCGGGCGTCGCGATGCCGATGACCTTGTACTTGACGCTCTTGACGGTGACGGTGTCGCCGAGGGCGAGCTTCTTCTCCTTGGCGTAGGACTTGTCGGCGACGACGACCTTCGCGTCGGTCTCCGAGGTCTTGAACGTACGGCCGCTGGTGATCTTCGAGGAGGTCAGCGGGCCCAGGTCGGGCTTGGTGACGTCCGTGCCGTACACGGAGTAGTTGTTGACGTCGAAGTCGGCGCCACCGCCCTCGACGCGGCCCTGCGGGGACTGCTGGGCACCGGGGCCGCCACCCTGCTGGTTGCCACCGCCGCCGCCCTGCTGCTGGTCCTGCTGGAACTCGCCCCGCTGGAACTGGCCGCTGACCTTGATGACTTGGAGACTGAGCCCGCCTACGGCGTCCGAGACGCCCTTCTGCGTATCGACCTTGGAGACCGTGCCGGCCGCCAGGGTCTGGAAGCCCTGCACCATGACGCGGTCGCTGCTCTGCTCCTCGTCGGAGTCACCGTCCCGGGCGTCGAACTGGAAGCGCGGGCGCTCGCCCGTGCCCGACTGGGCCTGGGCCGCCTTGGTGACCGTCATGTCCGTGCCCAGCCCGTACAGCGACTGGAGGACCTTGCCCTGCGCCTTCTCCATGCCGGACGACACGGAGCTGACCACGATGACCAGGGCGATGCCCAGGGCGAGTCCGGAGGCGACGACGAGCGCCGCCTTTCTGCGGCGGCGCAGTTCGCGCCTCAGATAGGTGAAGAACATGGCCGCAAGCTAGGGACGGCGTGTGATGGCGGGATAAGCCCCGCATAAGAGAAGGATGAGAAGGCTGTGCAGAACCCCGGAAAGGCCCCCCAGCGGGCTGTGCGGGCCCGAGGAAGGCTGTGAAAACGCCGAGGGCGGCTGCTCGTGGTGAGCAACCGCCCTCGGCGCGAGGAGTGTTCGGGTCGGTCGGCGGGTCAGGCGGCCGAACCGGCCTTCCACGCCGCCCAGTCCAGGTTCCAGCCGTTGAGGCCGTTGTCCGGGGCGACGGTCTTGTCACCGGTGTTCCGCACGTCCACGACGTCACCGACGATCGAGTGGCTGTAGAACCAACCGCCCGGCGAGTTCGTGTCGTTGGCACCCTTGGTGTCCGACAGGCCCACGCAGCCGTGGCTGGTGTTGACGCTGCCGAAGATGGACTTGGCGCCCCAGTAGTTGCCGTGGATGAACGTGCCGGAGTTCGACAGACGCATCGCGTGCGGTACGTCCTTGATGTCGTACTCGCCCTTGCCGTCGTCGTCCGTGAAGCCCACGGTCGCGCCGTTCATCCGGGTCTCCTTGAACTTCTCGGAGATCACCATCTGGCCCTGGTACGTCTTGTTCTCGGGCGAGCCGGCCGAGATCGGGATGGTCCGGATCGTCTTGCCGTCCTGCATGACCTTCATCGTCTTCGTCTTGGCGTCGACGATGGAGACCTGGTTGCGGCCGATCTTGAAGGTGACCGTCTTCTGCTGCACACCGAAGACACCGGAGGCACCTTCGACACCGTCGAGGTTCAGCTTCAGGGTGACGGTGGAGTTGCCCTTCCAGTACTCCTCGGGGCGGAAGTCCAGGCGGTTGGCGTTGAACCAGTGCCCGACGACCTCCTGGCCGCTGGTCGAGGAGACGGTGATGCCCTTCTGGACGTCCGCCTTGTTCGTGATCGCCTTGTCGAAGTTGATCGAGACCGGCATACCGACGCCGACGGTGGAACCGTCCTCGGGCGTGAAGTTGCCGATGAAGCTGTTGGCCGGCGAGACCGTCGTGAACGACGCGTTCTCGTGGGCGGCGCGGCCGTCCGAGTCCTTGGCCGTCGCGGCGATCTTGTAGGCGGTGGCGCGCTCCAGCTGACCGCTGGGCTTCCAGCTCTTCTTGTCCGCGGATATCTCGCCCTCGACGGCGGCACCGGCCGCCGTCTTCATGGTCACCTCGCTCAGTGTGCCCTTGGTCACAGTGACCGCGGCGGCGCTGTTGATGGAGGCGTTGTCGGAGCCGTCCTTGGGCGTGATCTTGATCTGGGCCTCGGACGTCTTCTTCGCCGCGGCCTCGTCGACCTTCGACTGCGAGGAACCGTCCCCTTCGTCGTCGCCCTTGGGGTTGTCGCCGCCCCCTCCGCTGCACGCAGAGAGCATCAGCACCCCGCCGAGCAGTGCGGACGCGACCGTCAGGCCCTTGCGCCGCTTACTGTCCGTCATCACACGCTTCTCCATCGTTGCCGAATCCCCTGAACCACGAGAGTCCCCGTAACACCAATTAACGCTACGACCGGTTCGTCCCGTTCCACATCCATCACGGGTGTGGGGCATGCCACGTCGATCCACAGGGATACGCCTGGTGCGGGTGTCGGTCACTGCGTCCCATGAGACGACAGAACCCCGGGTGGCGGTTGCCGCCCGGGGTCATGAATTCTCCCGAGCGGTGTCAGCCGGTCGCTTCTTTCTCGTCCGAGGCGTCATCATCCTCGTCCAGGTCCCAATCCGGCGAATCGGGGTCGTAGTCGATGTGCTCGCTGCTCCACGAGGCCTGGGCGAGTTCGACCCCGGGCAGGTCCGCGACCAGGTCGAACGGGTCGACGAGGTACGCGAGGGCCTCGGCCGTGTTGTGCGTCACTGTGCTCTCGGCGTGGGCCCGCTCGTCGGCCGGGATCTCGGAATCCTCGGCCATGCGGGTCAGCGCCGCCTTGGTCAGCGCGTTCTCGTCGTCCACCTCGACGACCAATTCGACGTGCAACCGCACAAAACGTGATGTCTCAGGTGTGCTCATACCCCGGAGCGTACGACTCCTGGCCACCGTGACTTTCCCGTGACCCGCACCTTTCACTAACATCGCCCCACACGGCCAATTCGCCAGCGTCACAAGGGGATCGATATTCCGTGTCCGCACGTCGATCGTTGCTGACCGCCACCGCTGCGGGGACCCTCCTGGGTGCCCTGTGGTTCGTCCCGTCCGCCAACGCGACGGACGACAAGCCGGCGGAGCACACCACACGGACAACGACCACGACGGTGGTCCGCACCGCGGCACACACCTCCACGGACACGTCCGGGGAGGCCGCCACGAACACAACAGACACAGCCGAGACAACCGACACGACTGATACGACCGACACGACCCAGACCCGCCTGGCCGACACGGGAAGCTTCGACACGACCCCGTACGTGGCAGGCGGAACGCTGTTCCTGGCCCTGGGAGCGGGTTTCGTCGCCTACTCCGTCCGCAGGGAGCGCATGACAGAGCTCTGAGCCCCGTAAGGGGCGCGGGGAACCGCGCGGTCGGCCACGACGAACACGCGGCCGCCGCTCGACAAGTCCCCCCGCCCCGTCAGGCGGACCGACGCCCACCCTGCTGTCCACCCCGCGTACGCGGCGCCGCAGCGCCCCCGCGGCCACGAGCCGCACCCCCGGCGCCGGACCCGCCGCGCGCACCGCCGCCACCGGACCGCGAACCGGCGGAACGAGTACCGGCGGCAGCCGCCCCGCGGCCACCTCCGCCCCCGCCACCACCACGCCGTGCCCGGGACTTCCCCTGGGACGGCTGGGCGACCGCGGGCTCCGGTACGGGGATGACGACCGGGACGCCGGAAGGCTCCCGCGCGCCGGTGATCCGTACGAGCTCCTCGTCGCTGGACCTGACGCGGGCCGTGTGCGGGCTGATCCCCGCGTTGGCCATCAGCTGGGTCATGTCCCGCTTCTGCTCGGGCAGGACCAGCGTGACGACACTGCCGGACTCCCCCGCGCGAGCGGTACGGCCGCCGCGGTGCAGGTAGTCCTTGTGGTCGGTCGGCGGGTCGACGTTCACGACGAGGTCGAGGTCGTCGACATGGATGCCGCGCGCCGCCACGTTGGTCGCGACGAGGGCGGTCACCAGACCGTTCTTGAACTGGTCGAGCGTGCGGGTGCGCTGCGGCTGGGAGCGTCCGCCGTGCAGGGCGGAGGCGCGTACGCCGCTCGCGAGCAGCCGCTTGGTGAAGCGGTCGGCCGAGCGCTTCGTGTCGACGAACATGATCACGCGCCCGTCGCGGGCGGCGATCCGCATCGCGACGGCCTTCTTGTCCGTCTCGTCGGCGACGTGCAGCACGTGGTGCTCCATCGTCGTCACCGCGCCGGCGGACGGGTCGACGGAGTGCACGACGGGGTCCGTGAGGTACATCCGCACGAGCCTGTCGATGTTCTTGTCCAGGGTCGCCGAGAACAGCATGCGCTGACCGTCCGGCTCGACCTGGTTCAGGAGACCGATGACCTGGGGCATGAAGCCCATGTCGGCCATCTGGTCGGCCTCGTCGAGGACGGTGATCGACACCTGCGCGAGGGTGCAGTCGCCCCGGTCTATCAGGTCCTTGAGGCGTCCCGGCGTGGCGACGAGCACCTCGGCACCGCGCCGCAGCAGGGCGGACTGCTTGCCGATGGAGAGCCCGCCGACGACGGTCGCGAGGCGCAGGTTCACGGCCGTGGCGTACGGCGTGAGCGCGTCGGTGACCTGCTGGGCGAGTTCACGCGTGGGCACCAGGACGAGCGCGAGCGGCGCCTTGGGCTCGGCGCGGCGGCCTGCCGTGCGGGCGAGCAGCGCGAGGCCGAAGGCGAGGGTCTTGCCCGAGCCGGTGCGGCCCCGGCCGAGGATGTCGCGCCCGGCGAGGGAGTTGGGCAGGGTGGCGCCCTGGATCGGGAAGGGGTCGGTCACACCCTGGGCGCTGAGGGTCTTGCCGAGCGCGGCCGGCATGTCCAGCGCGTCGAAGGACTCGACGGAGGGCAGCGCGGGCGTGAGCGTCTGCGGCAGGGTGAACTCGCGCGGCGGGGCGGCCTGCGCGATGGGCTTCTTGCGTACGTTTCTGCCGCCGCCGTTGGCGGGGGCCGCCTGGCCTCCGCCGCGTGTGCCACGAGAGCCGCGGGAACCCCGGGAATTCGCCGGGCGTTGGCCGGCGGGTCGTTCAGGACGTTCGGATCGAGTCATGCTGGATCGGGAATTCCTTCCTGGGCCGCACGGATTCCCGTGCATTCACGGTTTCCCGTGCTCAAGGACACACGGACAGCACAAGCCGGGACCCGCACCCGAAGGTGCGGGCCCCGGCTCGCGTGATGCGCGTCCCGGAATTAGGCGGGAACGATGTTCTCCGCCTGCGGGCCCTTCTGGCCCTGCGTGACGTCGAAGGAGACCTTCTGGCCCTCCTGCAGCTCACGGAAGCCAGAGGTGGCGATGTTGGAGTAGTGGGCGAAGACGTCGGCGCCGCCGCCGTCCTGCTCGATGAAGCCGAAGCCCTTTTCGCTGTTGAACCACTTCACGGTGCCAGTAGCCATGTCATTTCTCCTTGGATAGGTGTGGCTCCCATCCGGAAATGACCGGAAAAACAAAACGCGCCTGAGAGAGAATCCTTTCAGGCGCACAAGTTAATGGGTACCAAAAACGTTTCGCTATGAACCCTAGCACACGAAGTGGCGGGGCTGCCGTGACGCGCACGACGGCCCCGCCCGACCGGCGGGAGTTGCGTCAGGACAGCGGGCCCGTCACCGGTTCCACGGCCGCGACCAGGCCTCCGGCGCGTACGAAGGCGTCCGCCGCGGCGAGGTCCGGGGCGAGGAAACGATCCGGCCCGGGGCCCGCCACTCCGGCGGCCCGGACGGCGGCGATGGCGGCCCGCGAGGCCGGCGCGGGCGTGAGTCCGGCACGCAGCTCGACGGCGCGCGTGGCGGCGTACAGCTCGATGGCGACGATCCGGGTCAGGTTGTCGACGGCGGTGCGGAGCTTGCGGGCGGCCGACCAGCCCATCGAGACGTGGTCCTCCTGCATCGCGGAGGACGGGATCGAGTCGGCGGAGGCCGGTACGGCGAGCCGCTTCATCTCGCTGACCAGGGCGGCCTGCGTGTACTGGGCGATCATCAGGCCCGAGTCGACGCCCGCGTCGTCCGCGAGGAAGGGCGGCAGCCCGTGCGAGCGGTTCTTGTCGAGGAGCCGGTCGGTGCGGCGTTCGGCGATGGAACCGAGGTCGGCCGCGACGATGGCGAGGAAGTCCAGCACGTACGCGACCGGGGCGCCGTGGAAGTTGCCGTTCGACTCGACGCGCCCGTCGGGCAGGACGACCGGGTTGTCGACGGCGGAGGCCAGTTCGCGGTCGGCGACCAGCCGGGCGTGGGCCATGGTGTCGCGCCCGGCACCGGCGACCTGCGGGGCGCAGCGCACGGAGTACGCGTCCTGCACGCGCGGCGCGTCGTCCTGGTGATGGCCGGTCAGCTCCGAACCCTTCAGCACGGCCAGCATGTTGGCGGCGCTGACGCTCTGGCCGGGGTGCGGCCGGATGGCGTGCAGTTCGGGCGCGAGGACCCTGTCGGTCCCGAGGAGCGCCTCCAGGCTGAGGGCGGCCGTGATGTCGGCGGACTTGTAGAGGGTGTCGAGGTCGGCGAGGGCCATGATCAGCATGCCGAGCATGCCGTCGGTGCCGTTGAGGAGGGCCAGCCCCTCCTTCTCCCTCAGCTCGACGGGTTCGATGCCGTGCTCGGCGAGCAGTTCACCGGCGGGGCGGACCACACCGTCGGGACCCTCGGCGTCCCCCTCCCCCATCAGGGTCAGGGCGCAGTGGGAGAGCGGGGCGAGGTCGCCGGAGCAGCCGAGCGAGCCGAACTCGTGGACGACCGGGGTGATTCCGGCGTTGAGGACGTCGGCCATGGTCTGCGCGACGGACGGGCGCACCCCGGTCCGGCCGGAGCAGACGGTCTTCAGCCGCAGGAACATCAGCGCCCGGACGACCTCGCGTTCGACGCGCGGCCCCATCCCGGCGGCGTGCGAGCGCACGATGTTGCGCTGCAACTGTGCCCGCAGCTCCGGGCTGATGTGCCGGCTCGCGAGGGCTCCGAAGCCGGTGGAGACCCCGTAGACGGGTTCGGGTTTGGCGGCCAGCGCCTCGACGATCTCGCGGGCCGCGGCGAGCGCCGCCACCGCCTCGCCGGAGAGCTCGACCCGGGCGCCGCCGCGCGCCACGGCCAGCACGTCGGACGCGGTGACCCCGCTCGTCCCCACCACCACAGAGTGCATATCCATATTCAGGAGCGTACGCAGTGAATGCGATGGTGTCACTAGTGGATACCGGGTTGGGTCCTTACATCTGCGTCACACCGGGGCCCGCGCGCGGCCTACCGCCGGCCCCGGAACCGCCGCCGCTCGACCGCCGCGGGCGGGGGCGCGTCGGCGAGGCGTACGACGGGATCGTCGGGGCCCTCACGCCCGGCGACGACGGGCTTCGTGGCACGTACGGCCTTGGCGCGGTACTGGGCCGCGTCGGCGAGGCGGAAGAGGCGGCGGGCCGAGCGGACGGGCCCGAGGGGATCCCCCGTCGAGGCGATCCCGCACGCGACCCCCTCGCCCAGTTCCAGCTCGCCGGCCCGGCGGCACAGCTCCTCGGCGACACGGACCACCTCGTCGGCGGCGGGGCCCACCGCGACCAGGCAGAACTCGTCACCGCCGAGGCGGGCGGCGAGCGTGCCGGGCAGCATCGCGCCGCACAGGGACAGCACCGACCCGAAGCGCTCCAGGAGCCGGTCGCCGACGGCGTGGCCCCGGGTGTCGTTGACGCGCTTGAGCCCGTTCAGGTCGCACACGACGAGACTCACGACCACACCCTGCGCGCGGTGGCACTCGATGGCCTCCTCCAGCCGCATGTCCACGGCCCGGCGGTTGGCGAGACCGGTGAGCGCGTCGGTGAAGGCGAGCCGCCGCGCCTCCTCCAGCCGTTCGGTCTGCGCGATCCCGGCGGCGACCACGGAGGCGAGGACGGTCGCGAAGTCGGCGTCGGCGCGGTCGAAGACGGGCGCACCGGCCGACCGGGCGACATACAGCTCGCCCCAGGCGCGCCCGTGCAGCACGATCGGCGCGACGACACAGCAGCCGCGTCCGCGCCGCCGCAGCGCGGCGACCCTCTGATGGCAGTACTCGGCGCTCCCGGCGGCCGGACCCTCCGCCGTCTCGACCCAGGCGTTGGGCTCGCCGCCGCCCACCCAGCGCTCGTGCAGGAACTCGGTGATCTCGGGGAACTGATGGACGGGGTACGTCTCCGACTCCGGGAACTCCTCCTCGTCCGGGGCCCGCTCCCCCGTGTTCACCAGGACCCGCAGCCGTCCCAGCTGCCGCTCCCACACGGACAGCGCGGCGAAGTTCCCGCCCAGCGCCCGGCGGGCCCCGTCCGCCGCCGCACTCCAGGACTCACGCGGGGCGTGCGCGGCGGCCATGCCCTGCGCCAGCGCCACCACGGCCCTCAGTCGCACATCGTCACCACCCATTACCCTAGGTTAGGTAGGTTTGTACGACTATGAGAGGTCGACGCGGCGAACAGGGGTTTCCTCACGGACGGCCCACTGGGATGATCGACCCGGAAGTTAACCCACGTTAACCGGGGAGCATCGACATGACGGAGCAGGACGGCAACGGGCCCGACCAGGCGGACCGGGCGGACCGGGCCGACCAGGACTCGCCGCGACGGTTCGGGGAGTACGTGGCGGTGCGGCGCCCTGCCCCGTACGTCGCGGAACTCTCCCTGGACCGCCCCAAGGCCATGAACGCCGTGTCGTCCGGGATGGCCCGCTCGATCGCCGCGGCCTGCGAGGCGCTGGCCGCCGACCGGGACGTACGCGTGGTGGTGCTGACCTCGACGCACGAGCGGGCGTTCTGCGTCGGCGCCGACCTCAAGGAGCGCAACTCCCTCACGGACGCCGAACTGGTCCGTCAGCGGCCCGTCGCGCGGGCGGCGTACACCGGGGTGCTGGAGCTGCCGATGCCGACCGTGGCCGCCGTGCACGGGTTCGCGCTGGGCGGCGGGTTCGAACTGGCGCTGGCCTGCGACCTCATCGTGGCGGACGGCACGGCCGTGGTGGGCCTGCCCGAGGTGTCGGTCGGAGTCATCCCCGGCGGCGGCGGTACGCAGCTGCTGCCGCGCCGGGTGGGCGCCGCGCGGGCCGCCGAGCTGATCTTCACCGCTCGGCGGGTGGCGGCCGTTGAGGCGCGGGAACTGGGGCTGGTCGACGTCCTGGTCGACGACGGCGAGGACCGGACGGAAGCGTTGGCGCTGGCCGCGCGTATCGCCGGGAACTCGCCCGTGGGGCTCCGGGCCGCGAAGCGGGCGCTGCGGCTCGGACACGGGCTCGATCTCCGGGCCGGCCTGGAGATCGAGGATGCGGCGTGGCGGTCGGTGGCGTTCTCCGGGGACCGGGTGGAGGGGGTGGCGGCGTTCGCGGAGAAGCGCCGCCCGGTATGGCCCGGGGAGTAACCACCGCGCTCCCCGCCCACTGACCCGGGAGCTCCGCCCCCGACCCCCCTGTGTCCTCAAACGCCGGACGGGCTGCCGGGGTTCGTCCGCGGGCCCGGTGGGGGCTGGCCGCGCAGTTCCCCGCGCCCCTAAAAGGCGGGGCTGCGCCCCGGCCCATGGAGTTGCCCGCGGGCCCGGTGGGGGTTGCTCGCGCCGTTCCCCGCGCCCCTATGACCGACGGGCCGCAGGATTTCGTCTGCGGGTCGGTGGGGGTCGGCCGCGCAGTTCCCCGCGCCCCCAGGAGGCGGGGCTGCGCCCCGGCCCATGGGGTCGTCCGCGGGTTCGGTGGGGGTTGCTCGCGCCGTTCCCCGCGCCCCTGAAATGCGGGGCTGCGCCCCGGCATTTCGGGGCGGCGGGCTGCCCGTCACCCCTCAGCCCGTCCGCTGTTTTTCAGCCCGTCCGGCGTTTGAGGACGAGCGCGTAGCGCGATCAGGGGGCGAGGGGGCGCAGCCCCCATGCAGTGACGGGAAGGGTAGGGGCGGCGGGGGCGAGGAAACCCGTTCGGGTGACGCGTCGGTGCAGATCGTCCGCAACCCCGCACGCGTGCATAACCTGCGCACCGGGGGAGGGATCAGCATGACGACCACCGCAGCAACGACGGACCCAACAACCACAGCGGCAGCGCCCCGCGGACGCCACCGCAAACCCCGCCCCCACCGCACCCTCCTCACGGTCAGCGGCCTCGCCCTGGCAGCAGGCGCGCTGGGCATGCTGCGGCTGGCGGCGGTCCCCACCCCGTCGGAGGCGCACGGCGCACGCGCGGAGGCGACGGCCCTGGATCCGACCGCGTCCACGACCCCCGAGGCCCCGTCGGCCGGACCGCCGACGACCGCGTCCCACTCCGTCACGACCCGTACGCCCCGCACGCCCCCGAAGCCGGCGCGATCGAACCCACCGAGCCCGACAGCATCGGCACCGGCACCCGCACGGGCGCAGGCGCAGGCACGGACAACCGCCCCGACGCCCGTCCACCCCTCGCCCACATCCACATCCACGCCCACCCGCCCCATCACCATCGAGACGCCCCCGGCACGCGTGGCAACCCCCGCAACCCGCACACCGACGCCCCCACCCCCGGGCCCGCCCGACGCCATCTGCGTACCGATCGTGGGCCTGTGCCTCGACAGCGACGGCACATAGGTGAGGAGGACCGGCGGGAGCTCTCAGCCCCGCCGGCTCATCAGCCAGGGCTCGACGACGCCGAGGCCACGGACCGCCCGCTGCCACATCGGCTGGATTCCGAAGCGGTACGCCGGCGGCTCCTCGCCCTCCTTCTCCGCGGCGACGGCCTCCTCGACGGCCACGGCCTCGGAGGCGGGCGCGTCGCCCGTCCGGATGAGTTCCTCCGCGAACGCCCCGTCGACCAGGACTGCGTCCTTGGGAGCTATCGACGTCAGCCGCGACGCGAGGTTCACGGTCGTGCCGAACACATCGCCCATGCGTGTCGTCACCGTGCCGAACGCGATGCCCACCCGCAGTTCGGGCATCGTCTCGTCGTTGGCCATCGTCTCGATGAGGCGCAGCGCGATCTCGGCGGCGATCCCCGCGTCGTCGGCCGCGTACAGCACCTCGTCGCCCAGGGTCTTGATGAGCCGTCCCCCGTGGGCGGCGACGAGGTCGGCGGCGGTGGTCTCGAAGGCCTCGACGAGTTCGCCGAGCTCCTCCTCCTCCATGCGCCGTGTCAGGCGGGTGAAGCCGACGAGGTCGGCGAAGCCGACGGCCAGGCGCCGGTCGACCATCTCCTCGTCGTCCGCGGCCTGCACGACCCGCCCGGTCGCGGCGGCGAGCTGGCGCCGCCAGACGTAGATCAGGAACTCCTCCAGCTCGGGCAGCAGCAGCTCGATCAGGGGGTACGTGACCTCGGTGCGCGTCATGCCCGGCTCGGGCGGCTCGGTGAGGCCCTCCAGGAACGAGTCGATCTGCCATTCGGCCAGCCGGGCCGTGGTCTGGCCGGTGGAACGGGCCACCTGCACCGCCATCGCCTCGCTGAGCAGCCCCGCCTCGACGAGTCCGGCCAGCCGTCGCAGGGCCAGTACGTCCGCCTCGGTCAGCGCCTTGGCCTGGCCGATGTCGGCGAAGCCCATGGCCCGCCAGAAACGGGAGGCCAGTTCCATGGAGACACCCGCGCTGCGGGCCGCCTGGAAGGGGGTGTAGCGGCGCTCGGCGCCGAGGATGAGCTGTTCGAGCCGGAGCGCGAGCGGGTCGTCGTCGGACTCGGCGCCGGGCTGGTCGGTCCGGCCGTCCGGCCCGCCCGTCCGGCTGTTCTGCACGTCGGTGCGGCTGTCCCGCACATCCGCCCGGCCGTTCTGCACGTCGGTCCGGCCGTCCTGCGCGTCCACTGGGTCCTGTTCCTCTTCCTCCACGCGCGCGTGGAGCTCGGCGCGGTCGACCCGCGCGGCCGCCGTGTCGGCGACAGACCCGGCGGCACGCCCCGGCTCCCCTTCGGAGGCGGGGTCACCCGTGCCCGAACCGCTGTCGTCGACCGTCACGCCTGATGCCCTTCCGATCTGCCGCGGTCAGGTATCGACCGGCCTCAACTCTACGGCAGGTGTGCTGTGGCTCACTCCCGACTGCCGAGGCCGGACGGCCCATGACCCACTCCGTCCCCGTACGTCCGGCGGCCCGCTCCCGGCCCGCCCCCTGTCGTACGGCCAGGGTGCGCCCCTTGCTCACCACCGGCACGAACAGGCACGCCACGCGGGGAGCGCACGGAACGCCCCGCGTACCCCGCTGGGCGCGTCCGTCACTCGCTTCCCGGGGATCCCGCCGATCCCGCCGGGCGCAGGTGCACGATGTCCCCGGCGCCCACGGGCTGCTGCACCCCTTCCGCGGTGGCGAGCACCAGCCGTCCGTCGCCGTCGAGGGCGACCGCCTCGCCGGTGATCGAGGTGTTCCCGGGCAGTTCGGCCCGTACCTCCCGGCCGAGCGTCGCGCAGCCTGCCGCGTAGGTGTCCTGGAGGCCGGACGCGGCGGGGTCGCCTCCCACACTCCGCCACTTCTCGAACCATTGTTCGAGCGAGCGGAGGACGGTCCGCAGGATGGTGTCCCGGTCGGTGGTCGCCGCGCCCGCGAGGGCGAGCGATCCGGCGCCGGGCACGGGCAGCTCGTCGGCGCGGAGGGTGACGTTGATGCCGATGCCGACGACGACCGCGTCGTCCCCTGCGCGTTCGGCGAGGATGCCGCCGACCTTGCGTTCGTCGCCCTCCACCGTCACGAGCAGGTCGTTGGGCCACTTCAGGGCCGTGTCCACGCCGGCCGACCGCGAGAGCCCCGTCGCCATCGCGACCCCCGCGAGGAGCGGCAGCCAGCCCCACCGCTCGACGGGAACGCCGGTGGGCTTCAGCAGCACGGAGAAGAAGAGGCCCGAGCGGGCGGGCGCCGTCCACCGCCGGTCCAGGCGCCCCCGTCCGGCATCCTGCTCCTCGGCGATCAGGACCGTGCCCTCCGCGGCCTTGCCTGCCACGGCGAGGGCGACGAGGTCGGAGTTGGTGGAGCCGGTACGGGCCACCACCTGGACGTCGGACCAGAGCCCTCCGCGCCCTCCGTCGCGCACGAGCGCGCGGCGCAGCGCCACGGCGTTGAGCGGCGGACGCTCCAGGTCGGACCACCGATTGCTGTGCGCGTTGCTGTTCGCGTCTGAGTCATCTCGCGGCGTCATGCAACCCACCCTAGGTGTGGTAAACGCCGCACTGCCGAACGGTAGGCACGCCACTACGCTACGGATGAGTAGCCAACCCCCCTTCTGAGCACCTCACCCTCACGTCCCCACTGAGCAGGCAGGGAGCCGCATCCCGATGTCCGAGCCGGAACAGCAGCACGAGATCGACATCCACACCACCGCGGGCAAGCTCGCGGATCTGCGGCGCCGCATCGACGAGGCGACGCACGCCGGCTCGGCACGCGCCGTCGAAAAGCAGCACGCCAAGGGCAAGTTGACGGCCCGTGAGCGGATCGAGCTGCTGATGGACGAGAACTCCTTCGTCGAGTTCGACGAGTTCGCGCAGCACCGCTCGACGGACTTCGGGCTGGAGGACAACCGCCCGTACGGGGACGGGGTGGTGACCGGTTACGGCACGGTGGACGGCCGTCCGGTGGCCGTGTTCTCGCAGGACTTCACGGTCTTCGGCGGCGCCCTCGGCGAGGTCTTCGGCCAGAAGATCATGAAGGCGATGGACTTCGCGCTGAAGACCGGCTGTCCGGTCATCGGCATCAACGACTCCGGCGGCGCCCGCATCCAGGAGGGCGTGGCGGCGCTCGGCATGTACGGCGAGATCTTCCGCCGCAACACGCACGCCTCGGGTGTGATCCCGCAGATCAGCCTGGTCGTCGGCCCGTGCGCGGGCGGCGCGGTCTACTCCCCCGCCATCACCGACTTCACGGTGATGGTCGACCAGACCTCGCACATGTTCATCACCGGCCCCGACGTCATCAAGACGGTCACCGGCGAGGACGTCGGCTTCGAGGAGCTGGGCGGCGCGCGCACGCACAACGCGGTGTCGGGCGTGGCCCACCACATGGCGGGCGACGAGAAGGACGCGATCGAGTACGTCAAGTCGCTGCTGTCCTACCTGCCGTCGAACAACCTCAGCGAGCCGCCCGCCTTCCCCGAGGAGGCGGACCTGGCGACGACGGACGAGGACCGTGAGCTGGACACGCTGATCCCGGACAGCGCGAACCAGCCGTACGACATGCACACGGTGATCGAACACGTCCTGGACGACGCCGAGTTCTTCGAGACGCAGCCGCTGTTCGCGCCGAACATCCTCACCGGCTTCGGCCGCGTCGAGGGGCAGCCGGTGGGCATCGTCGCCAACCAGCCGATGCAGTTCGCGGGCTGCCTGGACATCGACGCGAGCGAGAAGGCGGCCCGCTTCGTGCGCACCTGCGACGCCTTCAACGTCCCCGTCCTCACCTTCGTGGACGTCCCCGGCTTCCTCCCGGGCGTCGACCAGGAGCACACCGGCATCATCCGCCGCGGCGCCAAACTGATCTACGCGTACGCCGAGGCCACCGTCCCCCTCATCACGGTGATCACCCGCAAGGCCTTCGGCGGCGCCTACGACGTCATGGGCTCCAAGCACCTGGGCGCGGACCTCAACCTCGCCTGGCCGACGGCCCAGATCGCCGTGATGGGCGCGCAGGGCGCGGTGAACATCCTGCACCGGCGCGCCATCGCGGCCACCCCCGCCGACGAGCAGGAAGCCACCCGGGCCCGGCTGATCCAGGAGTACGAGGACGCGCTCCTCAACCCGTACACGGCGGCCGAGCGCGGTTACATCGACGCCGTGGTCCTGCCCTCGGACACCCGCGCCCACGTCGTACGCGGTCTGCGGGCCCTGCGCACCAAGCGGGAGTCCCTGCCGCCGAAGAAGCACGGCAACATCCCCCTCTAGCCAGTACGCCGGTCGTCGAGAACGGGAGCGGTCTCATGAACATCAAGGTCGTACGGGGCAACCCGACCCCCGAGGAGCTGGCCGCCGCCCTGGCGGTGGTCAGAGCACGCGCCGCGGCGGCGGAGACACCCCCGCCCGGCGCGGCACGGCGCAGGGACGCCTGGTCGGACCCGTCCCGAGTGGCCCAGACCCGCCTCCCGTCCCCGGGCCCGCAGTCCTGGTCCCACACCTTCTGGCCCCGGTAGAGCCCCGTAAGGGGCGCGGGGAACTGCGCGACCAGCCACGACGCACCCGCGGTCAAAGAACCACCCCCACGGCTTCGGCCATCACCTCGTACCCGAGATCATTCGGGTGCAGGTGATCGCCGAAGTCGTACACCCCACGCAGCGCATCGGGCGCCGCGGGATCGGCGAGCGCCCGATGGAGATCGACCACGACGTCGTACTCCCCCGAGCAACGAACCCATTCGTTGAACTCGTGGCTCACCTTCGCCGCCCGCTCCCCCCAGTGATCGGACCCCGCGAAGGGCAGCAGCGTCGCCCCGACCACCCGCAGGCCCCGCCGCCGCGCCTGCCGTATCAACTCCCGGTGCCCCGCGACCAGTTCACCCGCCTCGACCAGCGGCGCGGGCCGGTAGGTGGGCTCCGCCGCCCCCTCGCTGAACCCGATGTCGTTGAGCCCGAGCAGTACGACGAGGGTGTCGACGCCGGCCTGGGAGAGCACGTCCCGTTCCAGCCGGTGGACGCCCTTCTCCCCGTACCAGGCCGAGTCGTTGAGCAGCAGGTTCCCGCCGATGCCGGCGTTGAGCACGGGCCGCCCGGTGCGCGCGGCGAGGGCGTCGGACCATCTGCGGTTCGCACCGGGCGTGGACCCGAACCCGTCGGTGATCGAGTCGCCGAAGAGCGCCACGCCGTCCGTGCGCCCGGCAGAGACGTCGACCGCGGTCAGGAAGTACCAGGACTCGCTGACCTCGTCGAAGCCCGCGCCCCCGGTGTCCGCCAGGAGGTCGCCGGCGCCGCGGTAGCTGGTCGCGAAGGCCTGCGCGTGGAAGGTGGCGGGCCCGGTGACGGCGTCGAGGTGCAGGGTGACGGTGACGGACTCCCCGGCGGCCACGGCGAACTCGGCCGCGTCGCCGACGGTCTCCCCGCGCGCCGGGATCTCGACGGACGCGGCCCCGCCGAAGGCGAGCCGCACCGGCTCGGCCAGTACGGCGGCACCGGCACCCGTACCGACACCGGCGGCCGTACGGGCGAGGGTCGCGCCCGCGATCCGCAGCGGCGAGGTCCCGTACGCGTTCGAGAGGCGGATGCGGACGCGGTCGCCGCCCGCGGAGAGGCGGACGACCTGCCGCAGCGACTGGCGCCAGAAGCCCTCCTGCGACCAGTTGGGGGTGAAGCCGGTGCTGGGCGACTGCGGAGAAGCGGTCCAGGCGGTGGTGAACACAGCGGTTCCCTCCAGTTCCTCAGGGGACTCCCCAACCCCTAATGGGATTGCAGTCCCTTTAGTGACGCCGGGAACGGTAGCAGGAGTCGACCCCCTAATGGAACCAGCGACCCTTTTGGTCAAGATGAGTACGCGTACTCAGGCGTCCGGAGCCGTGCCGGAGTCACGATCGGAGACATGCTGTGGTCCGACCCGGAGAACGAACCGCCGAAGGAGCTGCGCGACATGCAGGACATGTTGCGGCGGCTCGGCGTTCTGATGGCGCTGGCCGTGGTGTTCGCGATGATCATCCTCGGCCTCATGTGAAACCGGCCGGCAGGCTCTCGCTACGCTGACCGCATGACTGATCAGCCACGCCGCAGGCTCGTTCTCGCCTCCCAGTCCCCCGCCCGGCTCGGACTGCTGCGGCAGGCCGGACTCGACCCCGAGGTCATCGTCAGCGGGGTCGACGAGGACGCCGTGAGCGCCCCGACCCCCGCCGAACTGGCACTCGCCCTCGCCGAGGCGAAGGCATCCGTGGTCGCGGCCCGGCCCGAGGTCGCCGGCGCCCTGGTGATCGGCTGCGACTCGGTGCTCGAACTGGACGGCGTGGCGTACGGCAAGCCGGCCGACGCCGAGGAGGCGACCGCGCGCTGGAAGTCGATGCGCGGCCGGGCGGGCATCCTGCAGACCGGCCACTGCGTGTGGGACACGGCGGCCGGCCGTCACACCTCGGGGGTCGCGTCCACCGTCGTCCGCTTCGGCGAGCCGACGGACGCCGAGATCGCCGCGTACGTCGCCTCGGGCGAGCCGCTGCACGTGGCCGGCGCGTTCACACTGGACGGCCGCTCGGCCCCGTTCGTCGACGGCATCGACGGCGACCACGGCAACGTCATCGGACTCTCGCTGCCGCTGGTACGCCGCCTGCTGGCCGAACTGGGCGTCGGCATCACGGACTTGTGGACCCCGCGCGAGAACTAGGACTCACTGGGGCAGGTAGGGGGCGGTTCAGGGACGGGCCGGGAGACGGCTCAGGAGACGGAAGGCGCCGGGGGCGGAGGCAGCACACCGTCCCCGGAACCGCCGGCACTCCCGGGGCTCCCCGGACCCTCGTGCGGTCCGGCGTCCGGCCCCGCGTCCGGCTTCGCGTCGGGCCTCGTGGCCTCCAGACGGTCGTACGTCATGAAGATGAGCACGATCAGACCCAGTACGACCATCATGAAGGCGAACGCGCCCCAGCCCACCAGGCCGACCGTGAACGCGCCGAGCAGGGCGTGCACCACCGCCGCGCTGATCAGCAGGATGCGGCCGATGCCCGCGGGCGCGCGGTCGCGCAGGCCGACGCGCAGCGCGGTGAAGCCGCAGAGCGCGAAGTAGAGGCCGAAGACCAGCCCGGCGACCTTCGACGACGTGGACATCACGTCCGGGTCGAGCCCCGCCAGGGACATGTCCTGCCGGTCGACGACGACCCCCATGAACCAGTTGACCCACGCGATGCCCACCGCCTCCACGAAGAGCACGATCGCGGTCACCCATGCCACCGGTCTGCGGACCACCGGCCCCCACCCACTTTCGACTTCCGCCCGAGCAGGGCCGCTGTTACCTCAAGTATCCGTACGCCAGCGAGCACGCTACTAACGAGTAAACCCAGGGACAAGGGATCTGCGGAGGGCAAAGAATCGTTGGGCCATTCGTAGGGTCTCCACAAAGAAACCGAGTGGCGCGCAGCACGGACTCACAGAGACCTTGGCCACACCGGAGAGCTAGGGTTCAAGGCAAGCCCCCTGCGTACCGAGGTGGGGCAAGGGAAAACGCGGGCGAGCAAGCCTTGTATCACGCTCCGTGTGGGCAAGCTCACCATCGGGGACGGGTCGAAACGACGTGTCGGCAGTCCCTAAACTCGGCTTGTTTCAAGGAGAGGGAGCCAACGTGCGCAAGGTGTTGATCGCCAACCGTGGCGAAATCGCTGTTCGTGTCGCCCGGGCGTGCCGAGACGCCGGCATCGCGAGCGTGGCGGTGTACGCCGAGCCGGACCGGGACGCACTGCATGTGCGTGCCGCGGACGAGGCGTTCGCGCTGGGCGGTGACACCCCCGCGAGCAGTTACCTCGACTTCGCCAAGGTGCTGCAGGCCGCCAAGGACTCCGGGGTGGACGCGATCCATCCCGGATACGGCTTCCTCTCGGAGAACGCCGACTTCGCCCAGGCCGTCCTGGACGCGGGCCTGACCTGGATCGGCCCGCCGCCGCACGCGATCCGCGACCTCGGTGACAAGGTCGCGGCCCGGCACATCGCGCAGCGCGCGGGCGCTCCGCTGGTCGCCGGTACGCCGGACCCGGTGCCCGGCGCGGACGAGGTCGTCGCCTTCGCCCGGGAGCACGGTCTGCCCATCGCGATCAAGGCGGCCTTCGGTGGTGGCGGTCGCGGTCTGAAGGTGGCCCGCACCCTCGAAGAGATCCCCGAGCTGTTCGACTCCGCGGTGCGCGAGGCCGTCGCCGCCTTCGGCCGCGGCGAGTGCTTCGTGGAGCGCTACCTCGACAAGCCGCGGCACGTGGAGACCCAGTGCCTGGCCGACTCCCACGGCAACGTGGTGGTCGTCTCCACCCGTGACTGCTCCCTGCAGCGCCGCCACCAGAAGCTGGTCGAGGAGGCGCCCGCGCCGTTCCTCTCCGACGCCCAGGTGGCCGAGCTGTACGCGTCCTCCAAGGCGATCCTCAAGGAGGCCGGGTACGTCGGCGCCGGGACCGTCGAGTTCCTGGTCGGCGCGGACGGCACGATCTCCTTCCTGGAGGTCAACACCCGTCTGCAGGTCGAGCACCCGGTCACCGAGGAGGTCTCCGGCATCGACCTGGTCCGTGAGATGTTCCGGATCGCCGACGGCGAGGAGCTGGGCTACGACGACCCGCCGCTGCGCGGCCATTCCTTCGAGTTCCGCATCAACGGCGAGGACCCGGGCCGCGGCTTCCTGCCGGCCCCCGGCACCGTGACCGCCTTCGCCCCGCCGTCGGGCCCCGGTGTCCGCCTGGACGCGGGCGTGGAGTCCGGCTCGGTCATCGGCCCGGCGTGGGACTCGCTGCTCGCCAAGCTGATCGTCACCGGCGCCACCCGCGAGCAGGCCCTCCAGCGGGCCGCGCGCGCCCTGGAGGAGTTCACCGTGGAGGGCATGGCCACGGCCATCCCCTTCCACCGCGCGGTGGTCGCCGACCCCGCCTTCGCCCCCGAGCTGACCGGCTCCGCGGACCCCTTCACGGTCCACACCCGCTGGATCGAGACCGAGTTCGTCAACGAGATCCCGGCCTTCACCGCTCCCGCGGACGCCGACACGGATGACGAGCCGGGCCGTGAGACGGTCGTCGTCGAGGTCGGCGGCAAGCGCCTCGAAGTCTCCCTGCCGGTCTCGCTGGGCATGTCCCTGGCCCGTACGGGACTCGCGGCGGGCGCCAAGCCCAAGCGGCGCGCGGCCAAGAAGTCCGGCCCCGCCGCCTCCGGCGACACCCTCGCCTCGCCCATGCAGGGCACCATCGTGAAGGTGGCCGTCGAGGAGGGCCAGGAGGTCAAGGAGGGCGACCTGATCGTGGTCCTGGAGGCCATGAAGATGGAACAGCCCCTGAACGCCCACCGCTCGGGCACCATCAAGGCCCTGGCGGCAGAGGTGGGCGCGTCCCTCACCTCGGGCGCGGTGATCTGCGAAATCAAGGACTGACCCAAGCCGTCACACTGACGGGGCGCGCCTCACGTGGCGCGCCCCGTCAGTGCTTTCCGGGGCACGTCCCCACACGGCCGGCAGCACCCCGTGCTTTCCAGGGGCGCGGGGAACTGCGCGACCGGCCACATGCGGCCCGCGGCACCCGGCCGGTGGTCATGGGGCAGACGGAAAGGGTTCGGGGTCGGCCCATCGCCGCCCGAAGGACCGAGGAGAGGGTAGGTAGGACACATGGCCAACCCCCCGGCAGGGATGCGCGCCGACGCCCGCAGAAACCACGACCGCCTCATCACGGAGGCACGAACCACGTTCGCGCAACACGGCGCCGACGCCTCACTGGAGGACGTGGCGAAACGCGCGGGCGTAGGCATCGGCACCCTCTACCGCCACTTCCCCAACCGCCACGCCCTGCTGAACGCGGTCTTCGCGGACGCGGTCAGCGACCTGCTGACCCGCTCACGCGAACTCCTCGACGCCCCGAACCCGTGCACGGCGCTCGTGGAATGGCTGCGCGCCGTCATCACTCATGCGAGTGAGTACCGCGGACTGTCACGCGCGCTCATGTCGGCTTCGCACGACGACGCGTCGGCGCTCGCACAGTGCAGCGGCCCGATGCGTGAGGCGGGCAGCGCCCTCCTCACACGCGCGCAGAACGCAGGCTCCGTACGCACCGGTGTCGCCATCGGTGATCTGCTCCAGCTGACCAACGCGATCGCGCTGGCCGCCGAAGAGACCCCGGGCGACCCGGAGTTGGCCGACCGCATGCTGGCGCTGACGCTGCGGGGCCTCAAGGCCTGACCTTCTGACGTACGGACTGGACCGCCGTCCGTCAGCCACGACTCCGTTGTCAGCGTCTGCTGTCAGCGTCTGCGCATGTCGGCGACCCGCGCCCGCTCGCTCTGGGCCTGATCGCCCAGCACCGCCGCGGCGCTGCGCAACTGCGGTCCCGCACCGGGGACCTGACCGCGTCGGGGGCCGGGCAGCGGCACGTCCCGGCGTGGCGGCTGGCGCCCCGCCGGGACCGTATCGCCGCCCGAACCACCCGCTCCCGCCACCGCGATCTGTACGCCCTGATCAGCAAGGGCCTGCAGTTCGGTGGCCGCGCGGTCATCCTGGGCCGGTGGCTCGTCCGTGACCAGGCGGGTGATCACATCGGTCGGCACCGTCTGGAACATCGTGTCGGCGCCGAGCTTGGTGTGATCGGCCAGGACGACGACCTCGGCGGCCGCCTGGACGAGCGCGCGGTCGACCGAGGCCGACAGCATGTTGGAGGTGGACAGGCCGCGTTCGGCGGTGAGCCCGCTTCCCGACAGGAAGGCCCGGGAGACCCGCAGCCCCTGGAGGGACTGTTCGGCCCCGCTGCCGACCAGGGCGTAGTTGGAACCGCGCAGGGTGCCGCCGGTCATGACGACTTCCACCCGGTTGGCATGGGCCAGCGCCTGGGCCACCAGCAGGGAATTGGTGACGACGGTCAGCCCCGGCACCCGCGCGAGCCGGCGAGCCAGCTCCTGCGTGGTGGTTCCCGCCCCCACCACAATGGCCTCGCCCTCTTCGACGAGACCCGCGGCGAGGTCGGCGATGGCCGTCTTCTCTGCGGTCGCGAGATGAGATTTCTGCGGAAAGCCGGACTCCCGCGTGAACCCGCCCGGCAATACCGCACCGCCATGTCGGCGGTCGAGGAGTCCTTCTGCCTCCAGTGCGCGCACGTCCCGCCGTACGGTCACTTCGGAGGTCTGGACGACGCGGGCGAGCTCACGGAGCGACACGGCTCCATTTGCTCGCACCATTTCGAGGATCAATTGACGACGTTCTGCAGCGAACACGAAACTGACAGTAACCCCAACGACCGTCTGCTTTCAGCAGTTTGCGCCGAATAACAGAAGTTGTTCGCATGGCAGTACCCGGAGTGGTATACGCGCCTAATCCGGGCGCCTATGCCGCACGAATGGTCGGCGACTCCCCGTGACCAGAGGGACGCCCGATCCACGTGACCAGCAAAAACCGTTCGCGGCACCGGTTTCCGTGCCGCGGGGCCCGGCTCGCGGACCCCGCGCCGGCCGTCGGTGCTCAGCCCTCGCCCGTGGACTTCCGGGTGTGCAGCTGACGGGCCACCTCGGCGATGGAGCCCGACAGGGACGGATACACCGTGAAGGCCTTCGCGATCTGCTCGACGGTCAGGTTGTTGTCGACCGCGAGCGAGATCGGGTGGATGAGTTCCGAGGCGCGCGGCGCGACGACCACACCGCCGACGACGATTCCGGTGCCCGGACGGCAGAAGATCTTCACGAAGCCGTCCCGGATGCCCTGCATCTTGGCGCGCGGGTTGCGCAGCAGGGGCAGCTTCACGACGCGGGCGTCGATGACGCCGCCGTCGACGTCCGACTGCGAGTAGCCGACGGTGGCGATCTCGGGGTCGGTGAAGACGTTCGACGAGACCGTCTTCAGATTGAGCGGCGCGACCGCGTCGCCGAGGAAGTGGTACATCGCGATACGGCCCTGCATGGCGGCCACGGAGGCGAGCGCGAAGATCCCGGTGACGTCACCGGCCGCGTACACGCCGGGGGCCGTGGTCCTGGAGACCTTGTCGGTCCAGATGTGCCCGGACTCCTGGACCTTGACCCCGGCCTCCTCCAGGCCCATGCCGTCGCTGTTGGGGATCGCGCCGACGGCCATCAGACAGTGCGAGCCGGTGATGACGCGGCCGTCGGCGAGCGTCACCTCGACCCGGTCGCCCACCCGCTTGGCGGACGCGGCGCGCGAGCGGGCCATGACGTTCATGCCGCGCCGCCGGAACACGTCCTCCAGGACGGCCGCCGCGTCCGGGTCCTCGCCCGGCAGCACGCGGTCGCGGCTGGAGACGAGCGTGACCCGGGAGCCGAGGGCCTGGTAGGCGCCGGCGAACTCGGCGCCGGTGACACCGGAGCCGACCACGATGAGCTCCTCGGGGAGCTCGTCGAGGTCGTAGACCTGCGTCCAGTTCAGGATGCGCTCGCCGTCGGGCTGCGCGTCGGCCAGTTCGCGGGGGTGCCCGCCGGTGGCGATGAGCACGGCGTCGGCGACGAGCGTCTCCTCGCTGCCGTCCGCGGCCCGTACGACGACCTTGCGCGAGCCGTCCAGGCCCTGCATGCCCTCCAGCCGGCCGCGACCGCGCAGCACCCGCGCCCCGGCACGCGTCACGGAGGCCGTGATGTCGTGGGACTGGGCGAGCGCGAGGCGCTTCACCCGGCGGTTGACCTTGCCGAGGTCCACGCCGACGACGCGCGCGGGCTGGTCGATGTGCGGGGTGTCGTCGGCGACGATGATCCCCAGTTCCTCGTACGAGGAGTCGAAGGTGGTCATCACCTCGGCCGTCGCGATGAGGGTCTTGGACGGCACGCAGTCGGTGAGCACCGACGCACCGCCCAGGCCGTCGCAGTCGACGACGGTCACCTCCGCGCCGAGCTGCGCTGCCACCAGGGCCGCTTCGTATCCGCCGGGTCCGCCGCCAATGATCACGATCCGAGTCACGTACTCCATTGTCCCGCACGCTTCAAGGTGCTTCCGCACGGGGGCGCTGTCCGGGTGTCGCGGGCGGACGATCGGGGTGGCACGGGTGTGCGATACGGGGCCGCGGTTACGGGAGAGTCACATGGGTTCGCTGCCGTACCCTCGGTCCCATGTCGCTCTACGCCGCGTACGCCGGCAATCTCGACCCGCGGCTCATGACGCGCCGCGCACCCCATTCGCCGCTGCGCGCCACGGGGTGGCTCAACGGCTGGCGGCTGACGTTCGGCGGCGAGCACATGGGCTGGGAGGGCGCGCTGGCGACGATCGTCGAGGCCCCGCGCTCGCAGGTCTTCGTCGCCCTCTACGACATCGCTCCCCCGGACGAGGAGTCCCTGGACCGCTGGGAGGGTGTCGGCCTCGACATCTACCGGCGGATGCGCGTACGGATCCACACGCTGGAGGGCGAGGAGTCGGCGTGGCTGTACGTCCTCAACGGTTACGAGGGAGGGCTCCCCTCGGCCCGCTACCTCGGCGAGCTGGCCGACGCGGCGGAGTCGGCGGGCGCCCCGCACGACTACGTGATGGAACTGCGCAAGCGCCCCTGCTGACCCTCGGGACACGTCCCGGAACATGCCGTCGGCGGGTTTCGTCGGAAACGACAAGACAACGATCGCAAACCCGTGACCATCAACATCTACGCGCGTAGGCCGCGAGCGGCTACCCTCATGCGCGTGAACGCATCTCTTCTTCCGGACGACATCCAGGGCGACCCGTACGCCGCCGCCGACGCCGCCGCCGCGCGCCTGCGGGAACTCTCGGGCGCCGAGACCCACGACGTCGCCCTCGTGATGGGCTCCGGCTGGGCGCCGGCCGTGGACGCCCTCGGCGCTCCCGAAGCCGAGTTCCGGGTCACCGATCTGCCCGGCTTCCCGCCGCCGGCGGTCGAGGGGCACGGCGGCACGGTCCGCTCCTACCAGATCGGCGACAAGCGGGCGCTGGTCTTCCTGGGCCGCACCCACTACTACGAGGGCCGCGGCGTCGCCGCCGTCGCGCACGGCGTCCGGACGGCCGTGGCCGCCGGCTGCAAGACCATCGTGCTGACCAACGGCTGCGGTGGGCTGCGCGAGGGCATGCGGCCCGGGCAGCCGGTCCTCATCAGCGACCACATCAACCTGACGGCGACGTCCCCGATCGTCGGCGCGAACTTCGTCGACCTGACGGATCTGTACTCGCCGCGACTGCGGGCGCTGTGCAAGGAGATCGACGCGACGCTCGAAGAGGGCGTGTACGCGCAGTTCCCCGGCCCGCACTACGAGACGCCGGCGGAGATCCGGATGGCCCGCGTGATCGGCGCGGACCTGGTGGGCATGTCGACCACGCTCGAAGCGATCGCCGCGCGGGAGGCGGGGGCGGAGGTGCTCGGCATCTCGCTCGTCACCAACCTCGCCGCGGGGATGACGGGCGAGCCGCTGAACCACGAGGAGGTGCTCCAGGCGGGCCGCGACTCGGCGACGCACATGGGTTCACTCCTCACGCAGGTCCTGGCCCGGCTGTAGCCCTGTCCCCGGGGGCTGCGCCCCCGGACCCCCTGCCGCGCTGACGCGCTCGTCCTCGGACGCCGGACGGGCTGAAAGATCCGCGGCCGGCCCGAACGACGCCGAACGCGGCGCGCAAAGATTTCGCGACCCAGGCGCCATCGGATCGGCGGCGGGCCCGAAATGCCGGGGCGCAGCCCCGCATTTCAGGGGCGCGGGGAACGGCGCGAGCAACCCCCACCGGACCCGCGGACAAATCCATGGGCCGGGCGCGGGCAATGGCGCGACCGGCCCGCCGACAACCCCATCGGCCGGGGCGCAGCCCCGCCGCCGAGGGGCGCGGGGAACTGCGCGGCCCGCCCCCACCGGCCCGCGGACGAACCCCGACAGCCCGTCCGGCGTTCGAGGACCCGGGGACCCGGGGGCCCGAGGGCAGCGGCCCCCGAGGAAAACCGGGGTACACCACCACGTACAGACGACGAAAAGAGGTCGACCCTCGTGCAGGACGAACTCATCGCCCGGGCCACGGCATGGCTGGCCGAGGACCCCGACACGGACACCCGCGAGGAACTCGCCAAGCTCATCGACGCCGAGGACACCGCGGAACTGACCGCCCGCTTCTCCGGCACCCTCCAGTTCGGCACGGCAGGCCTCCGCGGCGAACTGGGCGCGGGCCCGATGCGGATGAACCGCGCGGTCGTCATCCGCGCCGCCGCCGGCCTCGCCGCGTACCTGAAGGCGAAGGGGCAGACGGACGGCCTCGTCGTCATCGGCTACGACGCCCGTCACAAGTCCGTCGACTTCGCCCGGGACACCGCCGCGGTGATGACGGGCGCGGGCCTGCGCGCCGCCGTGCTCCCCCGTCCCCTCCCCACGCCCGTACTCGCGTACGCCATAAGGCATCTGGGCGCGGTGGCGGGCGTCGAGGTGACGGCCAGCCACAACCCCCCGCGGGACAACGGCTACAAGGTGTATCTGGGAGACGGCTCCCAGATCGTGCCCCCGGCGGACGCCGAGATCGCCGCGGAGATCGCCGCGGTGGTGCGCCTCGCCGACGTCCCGCGCCCGGACTCCGGCTGGGAGACCCTCGACGAGGGCGTCCTGAACGCCTATCTGGAGCGCACGGACGCGGTCCTGGCCCCCGGCTCCCCGCGAACCGCCCGCACGGTCTACACGGCCCTGCACGGCGTCGGCACGGAGACCCTGCTCGCCGCGTTCGAACGGGCCGGCTTCCCCGCGCCCGTCCTCGTCGCCGAGCAGGCCCAGCCGGACCCCGACTTCCCGACCGTCGCCTTCCCCAACCCGGAGGAGCCCGGCGCGATGGACCTCGCCTTCGCGAAGGCCCGCGAGAGCGACCCGGACCTGATCATCGCGAACGACCCGGACGCGGACCGCTGCGCCGCGGCCGTCAAGGTCGGCGGGAGCGGTGACGGCGGCGGCGACTGGCGCATGCTGCGCGGCGACGAGGTCGGCGCGCTCCTCGCGGCGCACCTCGTGCGCCGGGGCGCGCGCGGCACCTTCGCGGAGTCGATCGTCTCGTCCTCGCTCCTCGGCCGCATCGCCGGGAAGGCGGGTCTGCCGTACGAGGAGACACTGACGGGCTTCAAGTGGATCGCCAGGGTGGAGGGCCTGCGGTACGGCTACGAGGAGGCGCTCGGCTACTGCGTCGACCCCGACGGCGTACGGGACAAGGACGGCATCACGGCGGCCCTCGCCATCACGGAGCTGGCCTCGGAGCTGAAGGCGGAGGGCCGCACGCTCCTCGACCTGCTGGACGACCTCGCCGTCGAGCACGGGCTGCACGCCACGGACCAGCTGGCGGTCCGGGTGGACGACCTCTCCGTCATCTCCGACGCGATGCGCCGGCTGCGCGAACAGCCGCCCACGCATCTCGCGGGCCTGTCCGTCACCAGGACCGAGGACCTCGCCCTGGGGACGGACCTGCTGCCGCCCACGGACGGTCTGCGCTACACGCTGGACGGCGCCCGTGTCATCGTCCGGCCCAGCGGTACGGAGCCGAAGCTGAAGTGCTACCTGGAGGTCGTGGTGCCGGTGGGCACCCACGACGGCCTCCCGGCGGCGCACGCGAAGGCGGCGGAGCTGCTGGCGGAGATCAAGCGGGACCTGTCGGCCGCCGCGGGTATCTGAAGGGCCTGACGGACCGGCGCCACCGGAAGTGCCGGTCCGTCACGCCTTCACCTCCTCAGAGCCCGTACCGGCTCTTCAGGTGGCGCCAGAAGTCGCGGAACATCCACTTGTCGAACTCGGTGATCTGTGTGGCGCTGCCCGCGTTCATGAGGAAGCAGCACTGGCCCGTCGGCGTCCAGTCGTAGAAGTCGTCGAGGCCGAAGGTGTGGCCGACCTCGTGCAGATAGATGTGGATGTCCTCCTGGGACAGCGCGCCGGTGAAGTACTCCTGGCCGACGCGCTGGCCCCAGTCGCCGCCCGCGCCGCCCCCGAAGCCCTTGGTCAGCCAGAGGGACTGATCGTAGTGGCGGGCCGCGCCGCCCGGACACTTCGTGTAGTTGCCGTCCTGGTGGAAGAACCGGCCGCAGTCGGGCGCGCACTGCGGGGCGCCGCCGCTGTCGAGGTTTCCGGCGTAGACGTCGACGGAGTTGTCGGTCCACTGGAGGGTGGAGCGGTTCTTGACCGCCCAGCCGACGACGTTGACGGGCACGCTGGTGTACGGCCAGGCGTTGTGGCCGGTGCCGTTGTCCAGCATGGCCGCCGTCCACTTGCCGAACTGCTTCTTCAGGGCGGTGTGGATCTGGTCCCGCAGGGCTGTACTGACGGGCGCGTCCGACTCCCAGCGGACGCAGTAGTTGATGCTTCCCCGGTTGGCCATGACCTGGTCCCAGCCGTAGTTGCGGAAGCCGTAGAGGTCGGGGTAGGTCGTCGAGACGTGGTTCCACACCTCGTTGAGCGGCTGCACCAGGTTCGCGGGCGGGTTCCACTGGTCGGCGGCCTTCGCCGGGGCGGCCCGCGTGAGGGGCGAGGCGGCCAGCGCGATGAGCGCGACGAGGACGGTGACCAGACGCGCCAGGCGCCTGTGGGGCCGGCTGAGCCGAGGGTTGTGCGGACGTCCGCGCACGGTGAACTCCCTGGGTGGGGGACGGGATTTCCCCCTGAGGTCGCCACCGGCGCCGCTGCGGTTGCCCGCCGTGACCGCCGCGTTCCGCTCAGCCCCACACCACCAGGACCGCGGCCCACACCAGCGCGAGTACGACGGCCAACGGCCAGAGCGGGCGCCCTCGTTCGGGGGTGGTGCTCTCGCCGGTGGGGCGCAGCGCCGGGTCCTCGCGCATGGCCGACAACTCGGCCGCCAGCGCGTCGTACGGATGGACCAGGCCGCGCCGGCGCTCGAACCACGCCCAGCGCGGCGCCGCGACCGACCAGTCGTCGCCCCGCCAGCGCAGCTTCAGCTCGAAGGACCGGCGGCGTACGGAGCGGATGTCGTCCCAGGGCACGTGCCGGGGGCCGCGCAGCCCGGTGACCCACAGGCCCGAGCGGTCCGCGGTGATGCGCCAGGCGAGTTTCACGGGGACGCGGGCGGCTCCGTAGAGACCGAGTGCCGCGGCCAGACCCAGCTTCCAGGAGGGCAGTTCGGCCTCGGTGAAGCCGGCCCAGGTGAGCCAGACGCCCCACTGCACCAGCAGCGCGGCGGCCACCCAGTCCAGCCAGCCCGCACGCCAGCGGCGCACCGGCGCGGGCGCGCGGTCCACGACCGACTCCCTTGCCTGCCGCTCCAGTTGACGGTTCTGCTCCTCGCGGGCCTTCTCCCTGGCGATGCGCCGCACACCGGCGCTCGGCGACAACGGGCGGACCGGGCCCGCCGACCACTCCGTCAGCGGCGGCTGGTCCGGGTCCTCGTCGGCGCTGAGCACCACGACCTCGGCGCCGTCGAAGGGCGCCCCGAAGAGGACGGCCTCGCGGACCGGCCCGGGGACGTCGTCGTCGACGGCGTCGAGGAGCCGCTCCAGTTCTTCGGCCCCGGCCCCGGCATCGGGACCGTCCGTCCCGTCCTCGTCCTCGCCCTCGTCGTCCTCGTCGGATTCGCCGTCGTACGAGGTCAGTTCCACCGTGAACAGGGGCCGCAGCGCCGCGAGGTCGTCCGCCGCGTACACCTCCGTGGTGCCCTGCGCGTCGTCGCGTACCAGGACACGCAGTACGGGTGCGGGGGCCCGGCGCAGTGCGACGGCCCGGTGGCGGCCGAGCCACGCCGAGACCAGGGCGGTCAGGCCGAGCCCCGTCAGATAGAAGGCCATGACCCAGGAACCGCGCTGGTCGTCGACCGTGCCCCACAGATGCGCGGTGACACCGGTGAGGACACCGAGCACCAGCACCACCAGGCCGAGCGGGAGCAGGAAACGGCCGCGCCGCACCGGGGCCCGCCCGTCGGGGACCTGTGCCGTGCCGTCCCCTGCGGCCTCCAGCGCCTGTTCCAGCTGCGCGCCGCGGGCCCGCAGGCGTACGGCGACGGCGGCCCAGGAGGCCACCACGACGAACGCCCCGACGGCGGTCACCGCCCACGGCAGGGACGATGCCTGCACCGCGAGCCCCAGGAGCAGCGCGGGCGCTCCGGCCCAGACGAGTTCGGGGCGCGCGAGCACCCACAGGACGTACACCGCGAAGCCCGCCGCGACGAACGGCCACAGCCCGCCGAGCATCGCGGCCCAGGCGCCCGCGCAGAGCGCGAGGGTGGTCACGGCTCCGGCGATCGACCGGCGCACCCGCAGGAACGTCCAGCGCGACGGCAGCGCGGCCGACCAGTTCGCCGCCCGGCCCGCCGTCCAGTCCCGGCAGTCGGCGGGTATCGCGGCCACGGGCAGTCGCAGCGGCTCGTCGTACGACACATGCACTCCTGGATCGCGTGGAAACGCCGGTGCCGACACCGGCGCGGGCACCGGTGGTGACAGTAGCGAGCGAAACGACCCGCCCAGGCCGGCGGACGTCCCGGCGCCCGATGCGGGTGCCGCCCTCTCGTACGGGCGGGCGTGGCCATCCGCCTCAAGCGGGCTCGCTCGGAGTGCGGCGGGGTGACGCCGACGGGCGTGGGGTGGTGTGGGGTGGCGGTGGGGTGGTGTGCGGGATCAGGCCACTGACAGGAGGATCGCCAGCAGGACCGCTCCGGCCGCCGCGGGCGCCACGACCTCGTAGGCCCAGCGCACCGAGACATCGCCCTGGGCCTGCGGGTCCTTGCCGTGCGCCTCGACCAGTTCGCGCAGCTCGTCGATGATCTGGTCGCCCTGCGCGCGTACGGGGCCGGTGGCCACGGGGGTGGGGTGCGGGGCCTGCCGGGGCTGGCCGAGACGGCCGCGACCGCCGGCCGCGCCGCCGCGGGCCTCCTTGCGGGCCGCCCGGTTGCGGGCCCGGAGGGAGACCGGTACCGCCCAGACCTGGTACTTGGCGCCGGTCGTGTCGAGCACCTCGTTCGAGTAGCCGGACCGGAACGCCTCGACCGTTCCCCAGGGCAGCGTGATCACCCGGAAGGGGTTACGGACACGCATGCGCTGCTCGTTCGCGTAGACCGCGGGGCGCAGGGTGAAGGCGGCGACCAGCGGGACCAGCAGGAGCAGGGTGGCCAGCGCGACCCAGGGGGTGCGGCCCTCGCCCGTGACCAGGGCGTCGATACCGAGCCAGGCCGCGATGCCGAGCAGCAGCGCGCCGCCGGCGACACCGGAGGGGGACCGGTAGACCCTGTCCTTGAACTGGGGTTCCGGGGTGTCCGGTGCGGGTGGCTGATGGTCCGGGGTCGTCATACCCCGATTCTGCCTGACCCCTCCGAGGGGCTTCGCTCCGCGGGTGTCGGCGCTGCCGCCTGGGGGTCTGCGGGGGTGGCCCGCGCCCCGTACGTCCGTCGCCGGCTGCGGCCCGGTGGGGGGTGGCCGCGCAGTTCCCCGCGCCCCTGACGGGGCCCCAGCCAGGGGCGCGGGGAACTGCGCGAGCAACCCCCACCGGACCCGCAGACGACGACATCCCCGAGCAGGGCCCCGCAGGGAGGCGCGGGTCAGCCCCCACACCGTCTCAGGGGGTGTACAGCCGCTACGCGCGTAGATATGCTCGGGTGGTGACCATGCCCACCACTGCCCCCACCGCAGCCCACGCATTCACGGACGTGACCGCGTCAGACAGCACACTGCGCCGCTTCCTCCACGGGCTGCCCGGCGTCGACACGGTCGGCCTGGAGGCGCGCGCCGCCGCGCTCGGCACCCGTTCCATCAAGACGACCGCGAAGGCGTACGCCATCGACCTCGCCATCTCGATGGTCGACCTGACGACGCTGGAGGGTGCGGACACCCCCGGCAAGGTCCGGGCGCTCGGCGCGAAGGCCGTGCACCCGGACCCCACGGACCGCACCGCCCCGACGACCGCCGCCGTCTGCGTCTACCCCGACATGGTGGCCGCCGCGAAGGAGGCCGTCGCCGGCTCCGGCGTGCTGGTCGCCTCCGTAGCGACCGCCTTCCCCGCCGGCCGCGCCGCGCTGGACGTGAAGCTGGCCGACGTGCGGGACGCAGTCGCGGCGGGCGCCGACGAGATCGACATGGTCATCGACCGCGGCGCGTTCCTCGCGGGCAGGTACCTGAAGGTGTACGACGAGATCGTCGCCGTGAAGGAGGCCTCGGGCGCCGCCCGCCTGAAGGTCATCTTCGAGACCGGCGAGCTGTCGACGTACGACAACATCCGGCGCGCGAGCTGGCTCGGCATGCTGGCGGGCGCGGACTTCATCAAGACGTCGACGGGCAAGGTCGCCGTCAACGCGACGCCCGCGAACACCCTCCTGATGCTGGAGGCCGTGCGCGACTTCCGTGCGCAGACCGGGGTCCAGATCGGAGTGAAGCCCGCCGGCGGCATCCGCACCACGAAGGACGCCGTCAAGTTCCTGGTGCTGGTCAACGAGACCGCGGGCGCGGACTGGCTGGACAACCACTGGTTCCGCTTCGGCGCGTCCTCTCTCCTCAACGACCTGCTGATGCAGCGCCAGAAACTGGCCACCGGCCGCTACTCCGGCCCCGACTACGTGACGGTGGACTGATCACCATGACCATCGAGAAGCGGTCATCCGCATTCGAGTACGCACCCGCGCCCGAGTCCCGCTCCGTCGTCGACATCGCGCCCTCGTACGGCCTGTTCATCGACGGCGAGTTCACCGAGGCCGCCGACGGCAAGGTCTTCAAGACCGTCAGCCCGAGCACCGAAGAGGTCCTGTCCGAGGTCGCCCGGGCGGGCGAGGCGGACGTCGAGCGTGCGGTCGGGGCCGCCCGCAGGGCTTTCGGGAAGTGGTCCGCGCTGCCCGGCTCCGAGCGCGCCAAGTACCTCTTCCGTATCGCCCGGATCATCCAGGAGCGCAGCCGCGAACTGGCCGTCCTGGAGACGCTGGACAACGGAAAGCCCATCAAGGAGACGAGGGACGCCGACCTCCCCCTTGTGGCGGCGCACTTCTTCTACTACGCGGGCTGGGCCGACAAGCTCGACCACGCCGGCTTCGGTGCGAACCCGCGTCCGCTGGGCGTCGCCGGCCAGGTCATCCCCTGGAACTTCCCGCTCCTGATGCTGGCCTGGAAGATCGCCCCGGCCCTCGCGACGGGCAACACGGTGGTGCTGAAGCCCGCCGAGACGACCCCCCTGTCCGCCCTGTTCTTCGCGGACATCTGCCGCCAGGCGGGCCTGCCCAGGGGCGTCGTCAACATCCTTCCGGGATACGGCGACACGGGCGCGGCGCTCGTCGAGCACCCGGACGTGAACAAGGTGGCCTTCACGGGCTCCACCGCCGTCGGCAAGGCCATCGCCCGCCAGGTGGCGGGCACGGACAAGAAGGTCACGCTCGAACTGGGCGGCAAGGGCGCGAACATCGTCTTCGACGACGCGCCGATCGACCAGGCCGTCGAGGGCATCGTCACGGGCATCTTCTTCAACCAGGGCCAGGTCTGCTGCGCGGGCTCCCGGCTGCTGGTCCAGGAGTCGATCCACGACGAGCTGCTGGACTCCCTCAAGCGCAGGCTCTCGACGCTGCGTCTGGGCGACCCGCTCGACAAGAACACCGACATCGGCGCGATCAACAGCGCCGAGCAGCTCGCCCGGATCTCCTCGCTCGTCGAGCAGGGCGAGGCGGAGGGCGCCGAGCGCTGGTCGCCGTCCTGCGAACTGCCTTCCTCGGGCTACTGGTTCGCCCCGACGCTCTTCACGAACGTCACCCAGGCGCACACCGTCGCCCGCGACGAGATCTTCGGCCCGGTCCTGTCCGTCCTCACGTTCCGCACCCCGGACGAGGCGGTCGCGAAGGCCAACAACAGCCAGTACGGACTCTCGGCGGGCATCTGGACCGAGAAGGGTTCCCGGATCCTCGCGGTCGCGAGCAAGCTGCGCGCGGGCGTCATCTGGTCCAACACGTTCAACAAGTTCGATCCGACCTCGCCGTTCGGCGGCTACAAGGAGTCGGGCTACGGCCGCGAGGGCGGTCGCCACGGCCTGGAGGCGTACCTCGATGTCTGACAAGCCGAAGAACACCGAGAAGGCCAAGCAGGCCGAACAGGCCGCGCCGCAGCGCCTGAGCGTCTTCAAGACCTACAAGCTGTACGTCGGCGGGAAGTTCCCGCGTTCCGAGAGCGGCCGGGTGTACGAGGTGACGGACTCGAAGGGCACGTGGCTGGCCAACGCGCCGCGCGCGAGCCGCAAGGACGCCCGTGACGCGGTCGTCGCCGCCCGCAAGGCGTTCGGCGGCTGGTCCGGCGCGACCGCGTACAACCGCGGCCAGGTCCTCTACCGCGTCGCGGAGATGCTGGAGGGCCGCAGGGACCAGTTCGTACGGGAGGTCGCGGACGCGGAGGGTCTCTCGAAGTCCAAGGCGGCTCTCCAGGTGGACGCGGCGATCGACCGCTGGGTCTGGTACGCGGGCTGGACCGACAAGATCGCCCAGGTCGTCGGCGGCGGGAACCCGGTGGCGGGCCCCTTCTTCAACCTCTCGTCCCCCGAGCCGACGGGTGTCGTGACGGTCCTCGCCCCGCAGGAGTCGTCGTTCCTCGGGCTGGTCTCCGTGCTCGCCCCGGTGATCGCGACCGGCAACACGGCGGTCGTGATCGCGAGCGAGAAGTCCCCGCTCCCCGCACTGTCGCTGGGCGAGGTCCTGGCGACCTCGGACGTCCCGGGCGGCGTGGTGAACCTCCTCACCGGCGGTACGGCGGAGATCGCGGCCCCGCTCGCCGCCCACCAGGACGTCAACGCGATCGACCTGGCCGGCGCCGACGAGGAACTCGCGAAGGAACTGGAGATCGCGGCGGCCGACAACCTCAAGCGCGTGGTCCGTCCACAGCCTGTGGATTACTTCGCCGCGCCCGGCACCGACCGCCTCACGGCGTTCCTGGAGACGAAGACGGTCTGGCACCCCACGGGGGCGCTGGGCGCGTCGGGCTCGTCCTACTGAGGCGACGCCCCACCGGGCCGGTGTCCGGCCCGCCCGAGCGGGAGAGCCGCGCATCCCCACCGTCCGGGGGAGGCGCGGCTCTCTCTCGCCCGCCGAGGGGCTCGTGGACGCTCGTGGTTCAGGCGCCCAGCAGGGTCGTCACCTGGCCCACCACCGGGACGCTGCCCAGCGACTGGGCCTGCGCGATCGGCGCGGTCAGCATGGTCGTCGCCATCGGCGGGAAGTCGGCGATCTGCGTGCCGAGCCCGTTGTCGAGCGGGTCGACGCCCGTGCCCGCCAGCGGGTTGGGCTTCAGGCCCGCGACCGGACCGGTCACGTAACCGACCGTCCCGGTCAGTGCCTGCAGTCCGGCCTGCGGGTCGACGGTGCCCAGCGAGGTCGGGCGCGTACGGATCACGTCCACCACGGGGTCGGTGTCCGCGACCGCCGCGGTCGCACCGGCGCCGACCGCGATCCCCGCGGTGGTGAGGGCCAGCAACGCGCGCCGGGCGGTCGGGTTCTGGTAGGCCGTGTGTCGTGCCATCGCTGCTGCCACCTTCTGATGCGTTGAGTAATCAGGTCGACACGTAGGGTAGTTGAGGGGTGACGTGCGTTCCAAAGGCGACCCGCGGGCTCGGCCGGGAGCGCATGATGCCGCACACTGGTGTCTCGTGAGTTCTCCTCTCCCGAATTCCCCGGCAACCGCACGTGTCGTACTGCTGTGCGGCCCCTCCGGCTCCGGCAAGTCCCTTCTCGCGGCCCGCTCCGGCCTTCCGGTGCTGCGGCTCGACGACTTCTACAAGGAGGGCCACGACCCGACGCTGCCGCAGGTGGCGGGGAGTTCGGACATCGACTGGGACCATCCGCTGTCCTGGGACGCGGACGCGGCCGTCGCGGCGATCGCGGAGCTGTGCGGGACGGGGCGTACGAGCGTTCCCGTGTACGACATTTCGCTGAGCGCGCGCACGGGTGCCGAGGTCGTCGACTTCGAGGGGACCCCGGTCTTCATCGCCGAGGGCATCTTCGCGGCGGAGATAGTGGAGCGGTGCCGGGAGGCGGGGGTGCTGGCCGACGCGCTCTGTCTGAGCCGGGGGGCCGTGACGACGTTCCGGCGGCGGTTCCTGCGGGATCTTCGTGAGGGCCGGAAGTCCGTGGCGTTCCTTCTCCGGCGGGGGTGGCGGCTGATGCGGGACGAGCGGGCGATCGTGTCGCGGCAGACCTCGCTCGGCGCGTACGCGTGTGATCGCGACGAGGCGCTTGATCGGCTCGCGTCCGCCTCCCGCTCCGCGGCGTCTCGCTCCGCGACGGAGGTTGCGGGTGACGTGCGGGTGAGTGGGGGCTGAGCTCGCGCAGTTCCCCGCGCCCCTTAAAGGCAAAGGATTGCGCCGTTCCCCGCGCCCCTGAAAAGCGAAAGACTGCGCCCTTCCCCTCGCCCCTCAAGAGCGAAAGATTGCGCCGTTCCCCGCGCCCCCTAAAAGCAAAAAAGCAGCGGGACCGGTTGGGCCCCCCGGCCCCTCCGGTCCCGCTGCTCTTTCTGTTCCCCCGCGTGCTCCCCCGTGGTCCCCCCGGACCCCGTTGGTTCCCCTCGGTGTTGCTCCCCGTTGTTCCCCCGAGCCGTCCGTCGCCTCCCCCGAAGTGACGGACCGCCCCTTGTCGTCCGCCACCTCCCCCCGGAGTTGCGGACTTCCCCCGTAACCGTTCGTCACCTCCCCCGAAGTGACGAACTTCTTGTGCTGCCCGACGCCTCCCCCCGGAGTGACGGACAACCCCCCTCAGCCTTCAGGCGACGAGCTCCCCGAAGGACTCCTCCTCGTCACGGCCGAAGCTGAGGACGTCGTCCTCGCGCAGCCGGCGGAGCGACCGCCAGATGCTGGACTTCACCGTGCCGACACTGATGTCGAGGATCTCCGCGATCTCCGGGTCCGTGCGGCCCTCGTAGTAGCGGAGGACCAGCATGGTGCGCTGGAGTTCCGGAAGCCGGGCGAGCGCCTGCCACAGGACCGCGCGCAGCTCCGTGCCGCGCATCGCATCCGTGTCGCCGGCCGTCTCCGGCAGCTCCTCGGTCGGATATTCGTTCAGCTTGCGGCGGCGCCACGCGCTGATGTGCAGATTGGTCATCGTGCGGCGGAGGTAGCCCCCGACCGCGGCCTTGTCACTGATGCGGTCCCACGCCCGGTACGTCGAGAAGAGGGCGCTCTGCAGCAGGTCCTCGGCCTCGAAACGGTCACCGGTCAGGTGGTAGGCGGTCGCGTACAGGGAGGCGCGGCGCTCCTGGACGTAGGCGGTGAACTCCGCCTCCGACACCGAGTGCCGCTCCCCCGTGACCTCCCCGTACGCCGCCCCCGTACCCCCGTGGGCGACCCCCGTGCCGCTTCCCCCCGTGTGTGCGTCAACCACCGTCATGTACGACCCGGTGTGCTGACGCCCGGTGCCGCGAGCGCACCCCCGCCCGCTCACGGCACCGGACTTCTCGGTGCTCCTCGTGACGTCGTGGAGCCGCGTGACAACTGCGCCAGTGTTGGTGCTGTGCAGCGTGTTCATCTCGCGCCCCCCGTCGTGGAGTTCCGGTTCTCCGGTACTTCGTCTGCTTCGTGGCCGACCGTGTCGCCGGCTTCGCTGCGGTGCTTCCGTGCTTGTGACCAAAAGCTTGCCGGGGCCACTTCATGACGGTGTCCCCCGACTGTCACAGACCTGTCACAGGGGTCGGTCCTCGATTTCCCACAGACCGATCACAGAGAAGCGCCGTACGGCTACTCATCCGGCACACTCGGCACGCCTCGGCCACGCACTCGTACGCGGGACATGTGTGGGAGCGCTCCAACAGTCGATACCCGCCCACGTCATGGGACAGAATGACGTCCGTGCCTTCCCTGTTGCTGATCGAGGACGACGACGCCATCCGGACGGCCCTGGAGCTCTCGCTGACGCGCCAGGGACACCGGGTGGCCACCGCTGCCACCGGCGAGGACGGTCTGAAGCTGTTGCGCGAGCAACGGCCCGATCTGATCGTTCTCGACGTGATGCTGCCCGGCATCGACGGATTCGAGGTGTGCCGCCGTATCCGGCGTACGGACCAGTTGCCGATCATCCTGCTGACCGCGCGCAGCGATGACATCGACGTCGTGGTCGGGCTGGAGTCCGGCGCCGACGACTACGTGGTCAAACCGGTGCAGGGGCGGGTGCTCGACGCCCGGATCCGGGCCGTGCTGCGCCGCGGCGAGCGTGAGGCGAACGACTCGGCGACCTTCGGTTCGCTGGTGATCGACCGCGCCGCGATGACCGTGACGAAGAACGGCGAGGACCTGCAGCTGACGCCCACCGAGCTGCGGCTGCTGCTCGAACTGAGCCGGCGGCCCGGCCAGGCCCTGTCCCGGCAGCAGCTGCTGCGGCTGGTGTGGGAGCACGACTACCTCGGCGACTCGCGGCTCGTCGACGCGTGTGTGCAGCGGCTGCGCGCCAAGGTGGAGGACGTGCCGTCCTCGCCGACCCTGATCCGTACCGTGCGCGGCGTCGGCTACCGGCTGGACAATCCTCAGTGACCAAACCGCAGGACAAGCTCCGTGGCTGGGCGGCGGCCCGTCGGACGGTCATGGCGGGGCTGCGCTTCACCAGCCTTCGGCTGCGGCTGGTCGTGGTGTTCGGGCTCGTCGCGCTGACCGCCGCCGTGTCGGCGTCCGGGATCGCGTACTGGCTCAACCGCGAGGCGGTGCTCACCCGTACGCAGGACGCGGTGCTCGGCGACTTCCAGCAGGCGATGCAGACCCGCGCCAGCACGCTGCGGCAGCACCCCACGCAGGGTGAACTGCAGCGCGCCGCGGGGCAGATGGCGAACAGCAGCCAGCGCTTCAGTGTGCTGCTGATCGCCGAGGACGAGAACGGCACGGCCGTCCGCGGCAACTCCGACCTGGACACCTTCACGCTGGAGGACGTACCGCAGTCCCTCCAGAAGGCGGTGAACAAGGAACAGAAGATCTCCTCGCACAACAAGTACGCGTACCACCTGTACTGGCAGCGGACCGTGCAGGGCGACAAGCCGTATCTGGTGGGCGGTGCCAAGGTGATCGGCGGCGGGCCGACCGGGTACATGCTCAAGTCGCTTGAGCCGGAGGCCAAGGACCTCAACTCGCTCGCCTGGTCGCTGGGGATCGCGACCGGGCTCGCGCTGATCGGCTCGGCGCTGCTCGCGCAGGCCGCCGCGACGACCGTGCTGAAGCCGGTGCACCGGCTGGGGACCGCCGCCCGGCGGCTCGGCGAGGGCAAGCTCGACACCCGGCTGCGGGTGTCCGGGACGGACGAACTCGCCGATCTGTCACGGACGTTCAACCGGACGGCGGAGTCGCTGGAGAAACGGGTCGCGGACATGAGCGCCCGTGACGAGGCGTCCCGGCGGTTCGTGGCGGACATGTCGCACGAGCTGCGGACACCGCTGACCGCGATCACCGCGGTGACCGAGGTGCTGGAGGAGGAGCTCGACGCCGAGACCGGCAGCGTCGACCCGATGATCGAGCCCGCCGTACGGCTCGTCGTCAGCGAGACCCGGCGGCTGAACAACCTCGTGGAGAACCTGATGGAGGTCACCCGCTTCGACGCGGGCACCGCCCGGCTCGTCTCCGACACCGTCGACATCGCCGACCAGATCACCGCGTGCATCGACGTACGCGCCTGGCTGGACGCGGTCGAACTGGACGCCCCGCGCGGCATCATGGCGCACGTCGACCCGCGCCGCCTGGACGTCATCATGGCGAACCTCATCGGCAACGCCCTCAAGCACGGCGGTTCCCCGGTGCGCGTGTGCGTGCGCGAGGAGGGCGCCGACCTGGTCATCGCGGTGCGGGACCACGGCCCCGGCATCCCCGAGGACGTCCTGCCGCACGTCTTCGACCGCTTCTACAAGGCGAGCGCCTCCCGGCCGCGCTCCGAGGGCAGCGGCCTGGGCCTGTCCATCGCCCTGGAGAACGCCCACATCCACGGCGGCGAGATCACCGCCGCGAACTCGCCCAAGGGCGGCGCGGTCTTCACCCTGCGCCTGCCGCTCGACTCCTCCGAGCCGAAGGATCCCGAGGACGACGGGGACCACGGCGACCCGGCGGCCGAGGACGCGCACCGGGCCGACGCCGACCGCACCGAGGGGGGCGTGTGATGCCCGTACGACAGGACACGCCGGACACGCGGGACGCACAGGGCATACGCGCCCCGCGTGCGCCGCGTACGCCGCGTACGCCGCCTGTGACACGAGCCCTGCGCGCGGCCCGAGCGCTCCGTACCGTCCGAGCGGCCCGCGCTGTCCGTGCGGTCCGTCCGGCCCTCGCCGTGCCGCTGCTGGCCATGGCTCTGGCGCTGGCCGGGTGCGGGATCCGGGCGACGGAGGTGCCGACCGACTTCGGGCCCGCGCCCTCCCGGGTGCCGTGCGCGCTCACCGGACCCGACATCGGTACGCAGTCCTCGCGCGGCATCCTCGTGCAGGTCTTCCTCGTCTGCTCCTCCCAGCTCGCGCCCGTCGACCGGACCGTACGCATCGGGGCGGGTCCCGCCGAGACGGACCGGGTACGCGCCGCGCAGGCCCTCCTCGACGAGCTCTCCCAGTCCCCCTCGGACGCCGAGAAGCAGGCGAACTACTCCACGACCGTGCCCAAGGGCCTCACCGTGGCCGGCCCGCAGCGCACCGACCCGGGCGACGCGCTCCGGCTGAGCACGGCACCCGCGGACCTGACCCCGTACGCGCTGGCACAGATCATCTGCACCTTCAGCGACTCCGAGGCCGCCTCCGACGACGGCACGGTGACCCTGGGCGGCCCCGGCGACGACGCCTCACGGCGCTACGAGTGCACGGAGGCCGTGCGTACGCGGCCGGGCACGGAGACCCCGCCCTCCACGCGGACCGACAGGGCCTGAGCCCTTCCCGTACCGCGGGCGGGGGGGCTTTCCGGGGCTTTCCGGGGTTGTCCTGAGGCGGTCGGCCGGAGCCCGTCTGTGGCGCACGCCTCACCCGTGCGGACCAAGCGCCGCCGTCACACGGAACCGATCCTGCCGGTGGTCGCGTCCTTGGGGTCGTGCAGCGTCAAGGCTTGAACGGCGGAACCGCCGTGAACCGCGTCCGTGTGACGGGAGGTCTCCTCCTCGTCGCACATCTCGCGCTTGTCGCCTGGGTCACGCTGCGGCCCCTGGACGTCCCCTGGGTGAGCGCCGCGAACCTGCGGCCGTTCGCCGGCATCAGGGCCGATCTGGCGATGGGCCCCGGGGCGGCGGCCCACGCCATCGGCAAGGGTCTGCTGCTGCTCGCCCCGCTCGGGGTGCTGCTGCCCCTCACGGGCGGCCGGCTTGCCGTCTCCCCGCTGCTGTCCCTGCTGCGGACGGTCGCCGCGGGCGCGCTGCTGTCGCTGGGCATCGAGCTCCTGCAGACCGGGGTGCCCGGCCAGGTCGTCGACGTGGACTCGCTGCTGCTGAACACCGTGGGTGTGGCACTGGCCCATCTCGCCTTCGTGCCCGCCGGGCGGGCCGCGCTGCGCCGCCGGGCCGTGCTGCGGCGCAAGGCCGCCGCGCTGCGCCGCAGGGAAGCGGTGGAGGAGTCGACTCAGGGTCTGACCCCGACGATTCCCAGGGTCGGTATCGCTCCATAGAGTGACGCCCGTGACTCTTCGTATCCGTACTGTGGATGTCAGACGGGGCGACCGCACCGGAAGCCCCGCACCCATCGGACGACGCTCACGAAGGAGTCGCAATGAACCGCCTTGCCCGCCCGACCGACGGCCGGATGATCGGCGGAGTGTGCGCCGCGCTGGCTCGGCGCTTCGGCACCTCCGCGACCACGATGCGCGTGATCTTCCTGGTCTCCTGTCTGCTGCCCGGCCCGCAGTTCCTGCTCTACATAGCCCTGTGGATCCTCTTCCCCGCAGAGGGCAAGGCGACCCGCACGGCCTGGTGACGCGTACCTGAGCATGCCGATGGGGCGCACCCGAGCGGGGGTGCGCCCCATCGGCGCGTACGAAGGCGGTGCGGGCCGGGTTCAGCCCAGCGGGATGCCGTTGACCGGCGCGCCGTGGGTGGGCAGGCCCTGGATGGGCAGTCCGCCGAGCAGACCGGCGACGGGCGCGGCAGGACCTTCGGCGAGGAGGTTCGCGACGGCCGGCTGGGCGGCGGTGACAGCACTGCCGAGCGCGTTCTGGCCCTGGGTGACCGCTTCGCCCGTGCCGGGCAGGGCCGAGGCGAGGCCGTCGACCGGCAGCGTGCTGGTGGCGTTGCCGAGCGCCGGGACCTCGGGGAGCGCGGGAGCGGCGTTGGCGGCGCCGGCTCCGGCGGCGGCGAAGGCGGCACCGAGAGCGGCGACACCGAGGGTCTTGGCAGCAGACTGCTTCATCTTCGTCCTTGCATGCTGTGACGGGGATTCGAGCGGTCCGAAACGGTAATCACGTGCGAGCGCGCCCCGCAAACATCGAAAAGCGGCCGAGTCGTCATCACCCGGCCGCTTCCCGTCCTTCGACTTCAGCCCTCGTCGCGCACAGAACCGCTGGTGGAGGCGGTCTGCTGGAACAGCCATTCGGACTTCAGCTCGGCATAACCGGGCTTGATCACGTCATTGATCATGGCCAGTCGTTCATCGAAAGGAATGAATGCTGATTTCATCGCATTGACTGTGAACCACTGCATGTCGTCGAGCGCATAACCGAAAGCGTCGACCAGGTGCTCGAATTCCCGGCTCATGCTGGTGCCGGACATCAGACGGTTGTCGGTGTTCACGGTCGCCCGGAAGTGCAGCCGCCGCAGCAGCCCGATGGGGTGCTCGGCGTACGAGTCGGCGGCGCCCGTCTGGAGATTGGAACTGGGGCACAGCTCCAGCGGCACCCGCTTGTCGCGTACGTACGAGGCGAGGCGGCCCAGTTTCACCGTGCCGTCGTCCTGCACCTGGATGTCGTCGATGATGCGCACGCCGTGGCCCAGCCGGTCGGCGCCGCACCACTGGAGCGCCTGCCAGATGGAGGGCAGCCCGAAGGCCTCGCCCGCGTGGATCGTGAAGTGGTTGTTCTCCCGCTTCAGATACTCGAAGGCGTCCAGGTGACGGGTGGGCGGGAAGCCCGCCTCGGCGCCCGCGATGTCGAAGCCGACGACGCCCAAGTCCCGGTAGCGGTTGGCCAGTTCGGCGATCTCCAGGGCGCGGGCCGCGTGCCGCATGGCGGTGAGCAGGGCGCCGACGCGAATGCGGTGGCCGTTCTCGCGGGCCAGCCGTTCGCCCTGGCGGAAGCCCTCGTTGACGGCCTCGACGACCTCTTCGAGGGTGAGCCCGGCTTCGAGGTGCTGCTCGGGCGCGTACCGCACCTCGGCGTAGACGACGCCGTCCTCGGCGAGGTCCTCGGCGCACTCGGCGGCGACGCGCACCAGCGCCTCGCGGGTCTGCATGACGGCGCAGGTGTGCGCGAAGGTCTCCAGGTACCGCTCCAGCGAACCGGAGTCGGCGGCTTCGCGGAACCAGATGCCGAGCTTGTCGGCGTCCGTCTCCGGGAGGCCCGCGTAGCCCGCGTCACGGGCGAGGTCGACGATCGTCCCGGGGCGCAGGCCGCCGTCCAGGTGATCGTGCAGCAGGACCTTCGGCGCCCGGCGGATCTGCTCCGAGCTCGGGGTGTTCTTGGTCTGGCTCGTCATTTCCGCACTCTAACGCCTACGCGCGTAGATCTCTCCTTGCGCGGATCCGTCGATATGTAACGGTGACCGTGCGGACGGATGGCGTACACCATTACTTCTGACACTGTTTTGTCATGGCACAGCAAGCGACGCCGGTTCGCACGGCACGGCTGGGGCGGGCGCTCGGCACGGAGCCGACGGCGGTGAGCGGCGTGGTGCTGCTGCTGCCGGGCGGCAAGGAGACCTCGTCCCGCAGACCTTCACCGATGCTGGCGGCCGCGTCCGTCAGGGCGTTGGGCCGCCGGCTCACCCGCGCGGGACGCACGGAGGGGCTGGCGGTGCACGTGGTGCACTACCGGTTCCGCGGCTGGAACGGGAGCGAGGCACATCTGGCACAGGACGCCACGTGGGCCGCGGACGAGGTCGTACGGCGGTACGGGGACGTGCCCGTCTGCCTCACCGGGGTGGACATGGGCGGGCGGGCCGCCCTGCGCGCGGGCGGCCACGACGCCGTCAACTCCGTGCTCGCACTGTCCCCCTGGCTGCCCGAGGAGGATGTCGCGGCACCGCCCGAACCGGTGAAACAGCTCGCGGGGCGGCGGGTGCTGATCGTGCACGGCACCAACGACCAGCGGACCGACCCCGAGTTGTCGTTCCGGCTCGCGGCGCGGGCCAAGAAGGCGAACCGGGACATCTGCCGGTTCGAGGTGCACTCGGACCGGCACGCGCTGCACGCGTTCCGCGACGAAGTGCACGCGCTCGCCGAGGACTTCGTGATGGGGGCGCTGTTCGGGCGGGCGTTCTCACGACCCGTGGAGGACGCGCTCGCGGCCCCGCCACCACTGGGCCTGCGAATGCCACTCGCCTCCGGCTTCGGACGCTCGCTCCGACGTTAGCGCCCGCCGTGGCCGGCGGGGGGGGGGGGGCGGGGGGGGGGGGGGGGGCGCGGCGGGGGGGGGGGGGGGGGGGGGGCCCCCCCCCCCCCCCCCCCCCCACCCCCGTGGGCGACAAGGTCCTGGAGGAGATCGTCGACACGGTGTTCCAGCCGCTGGTGTGCCGACCGCGGCGCGGTGCGGCCCGCGGGGGCCGTCCCCGGCCGTCGGCACCCGGGGACGGCCCCCGCGGCCGTCAGGGGCGCCAGCCGTCGGCGACGCGCCCCTGCTTGACCTGGAAGGTGCCGCTGCACGTCCCGGTGTCCGGGTCTCCCCATATCTTGATGGCGTCGGCGTCGTTCGCCCAGGTGGTGCCGTTGGGGTGGGTGTAGTTGCCGAGGTTGACGGCGGTGTTCCGCGGGATGCAGATGTACGCGTCCGGGGAAGCGCCCTGGTCGATCAGCCAGACGGAGTCGTCGTTACGGGTGTTGACGACCGCGTCCACCCGGTTCCCGCCGCCGATGATGGCCTGGTAGGTCGTGTCCTGGTAATAGCTGAAGATGCTGCCGCTCGCGTAGGAGCCGTCGTACAGACACACACGCGGGTACGAGCAGCCGTGCATGGTGTCGGCGGAGGCGGGTGAGGCACTCATGGTCACGGCACCGGTGGCAAGGGCGGTGACGGCGAGGGCGGTGGCGCCCAGGCGGGTACGTATCGCGCGGAGGGTCATGCGTGTCCCTTCAATTCGGTGAGCCGCGAAAACGCAGCGGAATTCTTCCTTCAGCAGGCACGCACTTCTTCGGTGAGCATTGCTGCTCCCCTCGTCCTTCGACAGGAATGACGGCCTCGCTCTGGACCCTAGAACCGTCACGGGCCGCGGACTTTGTCATTCGTGCAGGGAACTTTGTCCATGGTGCACAGCCAGGAATTGACGTCGTATCAGCTGGCGGACCTGCGGGTACGGCCGCCGGTGCCGTTGCGGGGGATTGACGAATCCTGTCAAAATGACGTCGGGAACCGGCCGTGCGGAGGGGTGTCTTGTGGGGGAACCGTCCGAGGTGTCGTCCGGCCTGCTTCACGACCGATACAGACGACGGCTCGCCGCATGAGCCCTGTTCTGGACACCGCGCTCATGCCGCCGCGGGACCGGGAGGAAGTGGTCCGGCACGCGGTGTGGGAGTCCGTGGTGGCGGTCGACATCGACCATCCCGTCCCGGCGGAGGACATCTCCGTCCGCATAGGGCTCGGCAGCTTCGGGCCCCTCAGGATCTGTTCGGCGCGGGCGACCTCGGTCACCGTCCGCCGGACCGAGCAACTGGCCCGGGAGGACGAGGAACCGCTCGTCTTCCTCGGCCTGCAGATGTCGGGCACCAGCCTGGTGGTGCAGAACGGCCGCGAATGCCTGCTGGGGCCGGGAGACTTCGCCGTGTACGAATCGGTCGCTCCCTACACGCTCCTCTTCGACGAGGGAGTCGACCACCACTTCTTCCGTCTCCCCCGCGCCGCGCTCGCACTTCCCGAGCGGCTGTTACGGGACGTCAGCGCGATCACTCTGGGACCCGGCAATTCCGTCGCGCGCCTCGCCTCCACCTACTTCTCCCAACTGGCCGCCGACGAAGAACTGCAGCTCGGCGTGCACGCCGAGGCCGTCGTGGAACCGAGCATCGAACTCCTCCGTGCCGTCCTGACGTCCCAGCACGGTGACTCCGCACGTGCCAGGGAGCCGCTGGAGGCGACACTGAGCCTGCGGATCACCCACTGGATCCGGGCGCACCTGGCGGACCCCGATCTGTCGGCGGCACGGATCGCCGCCGCGCACGGAATCTCCGTACGCCACCTGTACGCCGTGCTGTCCCGGTCGGGCATCAGCCTCGGGGACTGGATCCGCGCACGCCGCCTGGCCGAATGCCGGCGGGAGCTGGCCGGGCCGAACGCTCGGCTGCGGACCGTCGCGGCGACGGGACGACGGTGGGGCTTCGTGGACGCGACCCACTTCAGCAAGGTGTTCAAACGGGCCTACGGAATCTCGCCCCGGGCCTGGCGCGAGCAGAACCGCCACGACGGCCCGCGCTTCCCCGGGTGAGGGCTGCCGCCCGACCGCGGTCGGGCGGCAGCCGGAACGGACTACGGCCTCAGCACTGGCGCAGGCCGGTCGCCGGGTCCTGGCCGGTCTTCAGCGAGACAGCGGGGACGTTGCCCCAGGAGCCGTTGTCGAGCTGGGTCCAGTACCAGATGTCGTTCTGGCCCTGGTGCGGATCGCCGTGACCCCAGCACACGAACCAGTTGAACCCGGTGTTGAGCGTGCCGCGGGTGGCCGAGCGGTAGGAGCGGTCCGCGTAGCCCTTCGCGCCCACGGTGTTGCCGCAGTACAGACGGCCGTCGGAGCGGACCCCGCACTCGGCGGCGTGGGCGGTGGTGGCGGGCACGAAGAGTGCCAGCAGGGCGGTGGCGATCAGGGCGCCCAGTGTCCTGGTCATGCGTGAGGTATTCATGATCCGTCCAACGGACCGGCCGGGGCGAGGTAACGACCGGTTCCGGCCACCGGGGCGGAACGAAACCGGCCTGCTCACTCCGGGAGCAGGTTGCCCCTTCTCGACAGCAGGAACTTCTTGAAGGCCGCCACCGGCGGGGTGTCCGGGTGGCCGTCCAGCCACGCGACCCCGATCTCCCGGGCCGCCCGGGGGGCCGTGACCGTCAGTTCCACCACCCCCGGGCGGGGGACGGCCGGCGGGGGCAGGAGGGCCACTCCCAGGCCCGCCGCCACCAGGCCGCGCAGGGTCTCCGCCTCCTCGCCCTCGAAGGCGATCCGCGGGCGGAAGCCCGCCTGCCGGCACAGGTCGTCGGTGATGCGGCGCAGGCCGTAGCCGGGTTCCAGGGTCACGAATGCCTCCTCGGCGGCCTCCGCGAGGCGGATACGGCGGCGGGAGGCCAGGCGGTGGTCGGCCGGGACCACCAGACGGAGCTTCTGCTCGTCCAGGCGGCGGCCCACCAGATCGGGGGCGTCCGGGACGGGGGACGTGAGGCAGAGGTCGAGTTCGCCGGAGCGCAGGCGCTCGATCATCGCCTCGCCGTAGTTCTGGACCAGGCTGAAGCGGACGCGGGGGTGGTCGACGCGGAAGGCCCGGATCAGCGCCGGGACCGTCTCGGAGCCCATGGTGTGCAGAAAGCCGAAGGCGACCTTTCCGGTGGCGGGGTCGGCGTCGGCCCGTACCTCGTCGGCGGCCCGCTCGATCTCGGCGAGCGCCCGCTCCACGGAGCCGAGGAACGTGCGGCCGGCCGGGGTGAGGGAGACCGTGCGGCCCCGGCGGGCGAAGAGGTCCACCCCCAGGTCCTGTTCGAGGCGGACCATCGCCCGGGACAGCGTCGACTGCGGGACCTGCATCTCCTGCGCGGCCCGCGTCACATGCTCGGTGCGGGCGACCCCGGCGAAGTACGCCAGACGCGGGGCGAGCACGGCGACGATGTCTTCTGTGTCACCGGATGGTGACAGGCGACCCTCTGACCTCTGTTGATGCATCACGGGAACGATTATGACGATTCCATGCATTGGACGGATGACGGGGAGGACTTTAGGTTCGAAACATGCCTTCCGCCAGTACCGGGGCGTCCACCAGCGTGGTCGCCCCCTCCGCCGCCGCTCGCACCGAAACCGTCGCCCCCACCGAAGTGGTCCCCGTCGACACCCGGCTGACCCCGGGCGGACCCGGCTACCGCCGGATGAGCTTCGCCCTCTTCCTCGCCGGGGTCGCGACCTTCGCGCTCCTCTACTCCACCCAGGCCCTCCTCCCCCTGATCTCGCACGACTTCGGGGTCACGGCGAGCACCGCGAGCTGGACGGTGTCGGCGGCGACCGGCGCACTGGCCCTGTTCGTCCTGCCGCTGAGCGCGCTCTCCGAGCGATTCGGACGGCGTACGTTGATGACGGCGTCCCTCGCGGTCGCGGTGACCGTCGGACTGCTCGTGCCCTTCGCCCCCTCGGTCGGCTGGCTGGTCGCACTGCGGGCCGTCCAGGGCGCGGCACTGGCCGGACTGCCCGCCTCGGCGACGGCGTACCTGGCGGAGGAGGTACGGCCGAAGGCGCTGATCACCGCCATCGGCCTGTTCGTCGCGGGCAACAGCGTCGGCGGGATGAGCGGCCGGGTCATCACCGGCTGGGTCGCGCAGGAATGGGGCTGGCGGGTCGCCGTCGGGACGATCGGCGTGATCGCGGTGGGCTGCGCGGTCGCCTTCCGGCTGCTGCTCCCGGCGCCCCGGCACTTCAAGGCGGGATCGCTGCACCCCGCGGCGCTGGCCCGCACGGTCCGCGACCACCTCGCGAACCCGCTGCTGCGCAGGCTGTACGCGATCGGCGCGCTGTTCATGACGGTGTTCGGCGCCGTCTACACCGTGATCGGCTACCGCCTCACCGACGCCCCGTTCTCCCTCCCCCAGGGCCTCATCGGCTCGATCTTCCTGGTTTACCTGGTCGGTACGGTCTCGGCGTCGACCGCCGGAAAGCTGGTGGGCCGGCTCGGCAGGCGCGGCGCGCTGTACCTCGCGGGCGCCACGACGACCGCGGGTCTGCTGGTGTCCCTGGCCGACTCGATACCGCTCGTGCTGCTCGGTCTCGTGCTGATCACGGCCGGGTTCTTCGCCGGGCACGCGGTGGCGTCCTCCTCCGTCAGCCACACGGCGAAGGAGGGCCGCGCCCAGGCCTCGGCGCTGTACCAGTCCGCGTACTACCTGGGCTCCAGCGCGGGCGGCACGCTCGGCGCGGTCGCCTACCACTCCGGCGGCTGGGCCGGGACGGTCTCGCTCGACCTGCTGGCGGTCGTCGGGGTCGTCGGCATCACGGTGCTCGGGTCGCACGCGGCCCGGACGCAGCGGCGGCTGGTGGCGGTGCAGCACTGACAGACCCGGGACTCACCGGGGGCAACCGGCGCACATGTGGGTGCAGGTCAGGACAGTAACTGTCCTGACCTGCACCTTTTCCGTCTCGGGGGGCCATTGTCAGTGGGCTGCGGTAGCTTCCGGAGTGCCGGTGTCGCAATGGGGCGACGCTCGCACGGCGGACAAGGCCACAGGGGTGGGTTGGCTATGAGCGACGGTACGGCGACGGTGGAAGACCTCGATGTCCGGCTGGAGAAGCACCGGGTCGAGCTGACGGGGTACTGCTACCGGATGCTCGGCTCGTCCTTCGAGGCCGAGGACGCGGTCCAGGACACGCTGGTGCGTGCCTGGCGCAGCTACGACAAGTTCGAGGGCCGCTCCTCGATGCGTTCGTGGCTGTACCGGATCGCGACGAACGTCTGCCTGGACATGCTGACCGCCGGCAACAAACGGGCCCGGCCCATGGATCTGACGGACTCGACGCCCCTCGCGCAGGCCGCCCTGACGCCGCGCGCGGACAACACCTGGCTGGAGCCGATGCCGGACGCGCGCGTGCTGCCGACGGTCGCCGACCCGGCCGAGGCCGCCGTCGCCAAGGAGTCGGTGCGCCTCGCCTTCATGGCCGCCCTGCAGCAACTGCCGCCCAAGCAGCGGGCCGTGCTCATCCTGCGTGAGGTGCTGGCGTGGAAGGCGAGCGAGGTGGCCGAGCTGCTCGGCACGACGGTCGCCTCCGTGAACAGCGCGCTGCAGCGGGCGCGGGCGACGCTCTCGGAGAGCGGCAGCGGGAGCGCGGCGGCGCGGGCCGTCACCTCCGATCCGCTCGACGAGGAGCAGCAGAAACTGCTCGACCGCTATGTGGCCGCCTTCGAGGGGTACGACATGGCGGCGCTGACGGCCCTCCTGCACGAGGACGCCGTGATGACGATGCCGCCGTTCGACCTGTGGCTGACCGGGCCCTCGGACATCACGGGCTTCATGACGACGCTCGGCGCGGCCTGCGCGGACTCCCATCTGGTCCCGGTCGCGGTGAACGGACTGCCGGGCTTCGCCCAGTACAAGCCGGATCCCGAGACGGGCGGCCGGACGGCGTGGGCCGTGCAGGTCCTGGAGATATCAGAGGGGCGGATCACGGGATTCCACTGCTTCCTCGACACGCAGCGGTGGTTCCCGCTGTTCGGGCTGCCGCTCCACCTCGAAGGGCAGGGCGACGAGGGCGAGCAGCGCCCGTAGGGCCGGGTCCGGGGCGCGGAGTCTGAGGCGGCCTCCGGCGCGGCGGGCCGCGAGCTGCATCCTTGCCAGGGCGTCGACGGTCGTCAGGCCTGGTGGGCCCAGGTCTTGGACGTCGCAGACGACGACGCGGGCCGTGGTGTCCTGCAGCCGTGTGCGCACGGCTTCGCAGAGCCTCGGCACGTCGTCCTTGGTGACGGGGCCGGGCAGTACGAGTACGGGGGGTGTCGTGGCGTCCACGTGCGGTAGACCGTGACGGGGCGCGGAACTCATCGCTTGAGCGTTGCGACCTGCGGTCGGCTGGGCTGTTGTCGGGTGCGGGCCGGTGGGGGTTGCTCGCGCCGTTCCCCTCGCCCCTGAAAAGCCGGTTGATCGTCGGCTGACGGCCGGTGGGGGTGACCCGCGCCGTTCCCCGCGCCCCTGAAGAGCCGGTCGATCGTCGGCTGGCGGCCGGTGGGGGTGATCCGCGCCGTTCCCCGCGCCCCTGAAAGACGGGCCCCACAGCCGGTGGGGGCTCCCCCCGGCCCTAGGGTTGGGTGTATGACCCATGAATCACCGGGCCCGCTGGAGGTGCCGTGCAGGGGGTGCTGAACGGGTTCGCCGTCATCGCCGTCGTCATCGCGGTCGGGTATCTGATCGGGCGTCGCGGGTATCTCGGTGACAACGGGCGGGAGGTGCTGACCAAGCTCGCGTTCCACGTCGCCACGCCCGCGCTGCTCTTCACCACCCTCGCGCGGGCCGACCTGTCGGTGATCCTGTCGAACCGGCTGCTGGTGACGGCGGTCAGCACGTTCGCGGTGGCCGGGGTCTTCGTCGCGGTCGGTGCCGTACGCCGCTGGGGCGTGGGCCGGACGACGATCGGCGCGCTCTGCTCCAGTTACGTCAACGCGGGCAATCTCGGTATCCCGATCGCCGTGTACGTCCTCGGGGACGCCTCACTCGTCGCGCCGGTCCTGCTGTTCCAGCAGATCGTGATGACGCCGGTCGCGCTGACGGTCCTCGATCTGTCGGGCGCGGGCGAGAAGCAGCCACTGTGGCGGCAGGTCACCGCTCCCCTGCGCAACCCCGTCGGGATCGGCTCACTGGCCGGAGTGGCGGTCTCGGCGACGGGGCTGACCGTCCCGGGGCCCGTCATGGACCCGCTGACCCTGATCGGCAACATGTCCGTACCGGCCGTGCTGCTCGCCTTCGGCATCTCCCTGTGCGGCAGCACGATGCCGGGCCGCGGCGCGGATCGGGCGCCCGTACTGCTCTCCGTGGCCCTGAAGTCCGTGGGCCAGCCCCTGGCGGCCTGGGCCCTGGCGGCGGGGGTCTTCGGCCTGCGGGGCGAGCCGCTGCTGGACGTGGTCGTCACCTCGGCCCTGCCGGCCGCCCAGAACCTCTTCACCTACGCCTCGCGCTACCGCGTGGGCGAGGTCCTGGCCCGCGAGTCGATCCTGCTGTCGACGATGCTGGCGGTACCGGTGCTGGTGGTGATCGCGGCACTGCTGGGGTGATGTCCCCCGGACCGTCGCCCCGGAATCGCGGAACGGGACCGGTGGTCGCCCGCCGGTCCCGTTCCGCGATCCGCTTCACCCGCCTCAGGCGATACGTTCCCGCACCACCGGTGTCGGGGTGAACGGCGTGCCGGGGGGTGCCACATCGTACGCGTCCGTCACCGCTTCCAGGGCGTAGGCGAAGCGTTCCGGGGTGTCCGTGTGGAGGGTGAGGAGTGGTTGGCCCTCCGTCACCGTGTCGCCGGGCCTGGCGTGGAGTTCGACGCCCGCGGCGGCCTGTACCGGGTCCTCCTTGCGGGCGCGGCCCGCGCCCAGGCGCCAGGCGGCGACGCCGATGTCGTACGCGTCGAGGCGGGTCAGGACGCCCGAGGCCGAGGCCTTGACGACGTGCTGTTCGCGGGACGTGGGGAGCGGGGCGTCCGGGTCGCCGCCCTGGGCCGCGATCATGCGGCGCCACGCGTCCATCGCCGAGCCGTCGGCCAGCGCCTTCGCCGGGTCGGCGTCCTTGATCCCCGCCGCGTCCAGCATCTCGCAGGCCAGGGCGAGGGTGAGTTCCACGACGTCGGACGGGCCGCCGCCGGCCAGGACCTCGACCGACTCGCGGACCTCAAGGGCGTTGCCGGAGGTCAGGCCGAGCGGGGTGGACATGTCGGTGAGGAGCGCGACGGTCCGTACGCCGTGGTCCGTGCCGAGGCCGACCATCGTGGACGCCAGTTCGCGGGCGTCCTCGATCGTCTTCATGAAGGCGCCGGTGCCGACCTTCACGTCCAGGACGAGTGAGCCCGTACCCTCCGCGATCTTCTTCGACATGATCGAGGAGGCGATCAGCGGGATCGCCTCGACCGTGCCGGTCACGTCGCGCAGGGCGTAGAGCTTCTTGTCCGCCGGGGCCAGGCCGTCGCCCGCCGCGCAGATCACCGCGCCGACCGAGTCCAGGACGGAGAGCATCTCGTCGTTCGAGAGCGCGGCGCGCCAGCCCGGGATCGACTCCAGCTTGTCGAGCGTGCCGCCGGTGTGGCCGAGGCCCCGGCCGGACAGCTGCGGGACGGCCGCGCCGCAGGCCGCCACGAGCGGGGCCAGCGGGAGCGTGATCTTGTCGCCGACGCCGCCCGTGGAGTGCTTGTCGGCCGTCGGGCGGGACAGGGACGAGAAGTCCATGCGCTCGCCGGAGGCGATCATCGCGGCGGTCCAGGTGGCGATCTCCCGGCGGTTCATGCCGTTGAGCAGGATCGCCATGTTGAGGGCGGCCATCTGGTAGTCGGCGACCTCACCGCGCGTGTACGCGTCGATGACCCAGTCGATCTGTCCGTCGCTCAGCTCGCCGCGGTCCCGCTTGGTGCGGATCACGGAGATGGCGTCCATCGACAACGCGGTCATGGCTTCCCTTCGGTAGTGCGGTGGTGCAAGCAGTGCGGCGGCGGCCCCGGAGTCCACCGGGGCCGCCCGTGAATTACCTGGTGAGGTGGTCCGGGCCGAAGGCCTGCGGGAGCATCTCGGAGAGCGGGAGGAGACCGTCCGGGGTCTCCAGGACGAGGTCGGGGCCGCCGAACTCGTACAGGAGCTGGCGGCAGCGGCCGCACGGGACGAGGATCTCGCCGTGGCCGTCCACGCACGTGAAGTGCGTGAGCCGGCCTCCCCCGGTGTTCTGGAGCTGCGAGACCAGCCCGCATTCGGCGCAGAGGCCGAGTCCGTACGAGGCGTTCTCCACGTTGCATCCGGAGATCACCCGGCCGTCGTCGACCAGGGCCGCGACGCCGACCGGGTAGCCCGAGTAGGGGGCGTACGCCCGGGACATCGCCTCGCGCGCCACCTCCCGCAGGGCTTCCCAGTCGACGGGCGTGGACGCGGTCTCGGCAGTCGTCACTTGCCCTGCCCTCGCCGGTACGGCATGCCGTCCGCCTTCGGCATCCGCAGGCGCTGCGCGGAGAGCGCGAGGACGAGGAGCGTGACGACGTACGGGGTGGCGGTGACGACCTGGTTCGGGACCTCGTTGGTCGTGGTGTACCAGAGGAAGACCAGGACGCCGATGAGCGTGGTGACCGCCGCGTGCACGTACCGCTTCTTCCAGACGAAGTAGGCCGCGCCGATGATCAGGAGCAGGGCCAGCAGGAGGAGCAGCGCGTGGACGTTGGTGCCGCCGCCGCGGAGCTTGAGGCTGTCGGTGTAGCCGAACAGGCCGGCGCCCAGCGCGAGTCCGCCCGGCATCCAGTTGCCGAAGATCATCGCGGCGAGGCCGATGTAGCCGCGCCCGCCGGTCTGGCCCTCCAGGTAGATGTTGGAGGCGACCAGGGAGAGGAACGCGCCGCCGAGTCCGGCGAAGCCGCCGGAGATGACGACGGCCAGGTACTTGTACTTGTAGACGTTGACGCCGAGCGACTCGGCGGCCACCGGGTTCTCGCCGCAGGAGCGCAGGCGCAGCCCGAAGGAGGTGCGCCACAGCACCCACCAGGTGACCGGGACGAGCAGGACGGCGATCACGGTGAGCGGCGAGAGGTCGGTGAAGAGGCCGCCGACGAGACCGGCGAGGTCCGAGACCAGGAACCAGTGCTTGCCGTTCAGGGTCTGCAGCCAGTCCGAAAGACCTGGGATGTCGAAGGTGCCGAGCGAGTCGACGGGCGGCGACTGCTTCGACGTACCGCCCTCCTCGCCCTCGAAGGCGAAGGTCGACAGATAGCGGGTGGCGCCGAGGGCCAGGATGTTGATGGCCACACCGGAGACGATGTGGTTGACGTTGAAGGTGACGGTGACGACCGCGTGCAGCAGGCCGCCGAGGGCGCCGCCGATGATGCCGAAGGCGACACCGGTCCACGGGCCCCACTGGAAGCCGGCCCAGGCACCGAACCAGGTGCCGAGGATCATCATGCCTTCGAGGCCGATGTTGACGACGCCCGCGCGCTCGGCCCACAGTCCGCCGAGTCCGGCGAGGCCGATCGGTACGGCCAGGCGCAGCGCGGTGGACATCTGGCCGGTGGAGGTGATGCCGTTCGCGTCGGTGACGAGGCGGACGACGGAGACGAGGACCAGCAGGCCCGCGACGAGCAGGAGCAGGACCGGGAGCGAGATACGGCGGCGGCCCCGGGCGGGCTTCGGCGCCTGCGGCTTGGCGACGGTCGAGGTGCTCATCGGGCAGCCACCTCCTTCTTGGAGTTGTCGTTGGCGGCTGCGGCGGCGGCCAGTTCGGCGCCGACTCGGCGCTGCTGGCGGCGCAGGCCCCAGACGCGTACGGCCTCGTAGGAGACGACGACCGCGATCACGATGAGACCCTGCATGATCACCGCGATCTCCTTGTCGTACGCCACCGGGGTCGCGTAGTCGAGGGCGGGCGAGGCCTTGTCGAGGAAGGCGACCAGCAGGGCGGCGAAGGCGATGCCGACCGGGTTGTTGCGGCCGAGCAGCGCGATGGTGATGCCGGTGAAGCCGAGGCCCGTCGGGAAGGACAGGCTGTAGGTGTGGGCGTCGCCGAGGAGGATCGGCAGGCCCGCGAGGCCCGCCATGCCGCCGGAGATCAGCATCGCGGTGAGGACCATGCGCTTGGCGTCCACGCCGGAGGCGGCGGCAGCGGTCTCGGAGGCGCCGGTGGCACGCAGGTCGAAGCCGAAGCGGGTGCGGTTGAGGACCAGCCAGTACAGGACACCGGCGAGTACGGCGATCAGGGTGAAGCCGTAGATCTCGCCCGCGTCGCCCATGTCGAAGCCGGGGAACCAGCCCGACTCCTTCATCACGCCGGTGGTCTGGTTGTTGCCGAGCGGCTGGCCCCAGACCTCGGTGAGGGTGAGGTAGCCGATGAGGCTGGTGGCGATGGCGTTGAGCATGATCGTCGCGACGACCTCGCTCACTCCGCGGGTCACCTTGAGGACACCCGCGATGCCGGCCCAGAAGGCGCCGGTGAGCACGGCGATCAGCATCAGGAACGGGATCTGCAGGGCGGCGGGCAGCGAGACGTGCGCGCCGACGACCGCGGTCATCATGGCGGCGAGGCGGTACTGGCCGTCGACGCCGATGTTGAAGAGGTTCATGCGGAAGCCGACGGCGACCGCGAGGGCGGCGAGGTAGTAGACGCCGGCCTGGTTGATGATCAGGACCTGGACGTCGGCGAAACCGGCCTGCTCGAACATCAGGGTGTACGGCTCGATCGGGCTCTTGCCCGAGGCGAGCAGCACGAACGAGGTCAGCACCACGGCCGCCACGAGCGCGATGACCGGTCCGGCCACCGCGAGGAGCACTCGCTCCTTGTCGAACTTCTTCATCGGGCCTCGTCCTCCGGGGCTTCCACTGCCTGCGCTGGGTGCTCTTCGCTCGCTGCCTGCTCCACGTGCTCCAGGTGACCGGAGGCGGCGCCCGTCATGGCCGAACCCAGCTCCTCCGGAGTGATGGTCGCCGGGTCGGCGTCCGCGACGAGCCGGCCGTTGTAGATCACCCGGAGGGTGTCGGAGAGGCCGATCAGCTCGTCCAGGTCGGCGGAGATCAGCAGCACCGCCAGGCCCTCACGGCGGGCCTCGCGGATCTGGTCCCAGATCGCGGCCTGCGCGCCGACGTCCACACCGCGGGTGGGGTGGGCGGCGATCAGGAAGCGCGGCTTGTGGCTCATCTCGCGGCCGACGATCAGCTTCTGCTGGTTGCCGCCGGACAGGGAGGCCGCCGTGACGTCGATGCCGGGCGTCCGGACGTCGTACTCCTCGACGATGCGGCGGGTGTCGGCCTGGGCGCCCTTGATGTCGAGCCACATACCGCGTGTGCCCCGCGTGTTGGGCTTCTCGGTGACGTGGCCCAGGATGCGGTTCTCCCACAGCGGGGCTTCGAGGAGCAGGCCGTGCCGGTGGCGGTCCTCGGGGATGTAGCCGACGCCCTGCTCGCGGCGCTTGCGGGTGGGCCAGGAGGTCATCTCCTCGCCGATGAAGCGGATGGTGCCCGAGTCGGCGTTCTTGAGGCCGATCAGGGCGTCGACCAGTTCGGTCTGGCCGTTGCCCTCGACCCCGGCGATGCCCATGACCTCACCGGCGTGGATGGTGAAGGTGACGTCGTCCAGGACGCGCTTGGCGTCGCCGCCGGCCGCGTCGCCCGCGAGGGATCCGGCGGCCGGGGTGTCTCCGACGGTGCCGGTCTCGCCGAGCGAGGCGCCGCCCGCGGCGTACACGGTGAGGCCCTCGACCTGGATGACGGGCTTGTCGGTGACCGTCGACTCGGCGGTCTCGGGGGTGGGCAGTTCGCTGCCGACCATCATCTCGGCGAGCTGCCGGGAGGTGGTCTCGGCGGGAACGGCCGTGCCGACCGTGGTGCCGCGGCGGATGACAGTGATCTCGTCGGCGACCGACAGGACCTCGCCCAGCTTGTGGGAGATGAAGATGACGGACAGGCCCTCGGCCTTCAGCTCGCGGAGGTTGTCGAAGAGCGCGTCGACCTCCTGCGGCACGAGGACGGCGGTGGGCTCGTCGAGGATCAGGATGCGGGCGCCGCGGTAGAGGACCTTGAGGATCTCCACGCGCTGGCGGTCGGCGACACCGAGGTCCTCGACGAGGGCGTCCGGGCGGACCCCGAGGCCGTACCGCTCGGAGATCTCCCTGATCTTGTCTCGGGCGCCGCCGCCGATCCCGTACAGCTTCTCGCTGCCGAGGACGACGTTCTCCAGGACGGTGAGGTAGTCGGCCAGCATGAAGTGCTGGTGGACCATGCCGATGCCGCGCGCGATGGCGTCGGCGGGGCTGGCGAAGGTGACCTGGTCGCCGTCGACCGCGATGGTGCCCTCGTCCGGCTTCTGCATGCCGTAGAGGATCTTCATCAGGGTGGACTTGCCTGCCCCGTTCTCGCCGACGAGGGCGTGCACGGTGCCCTTGCGGACGGACAGGTGGATGTCGTGGTTGGCGACGACACCGGGGAAGCGCTTGGTGATCCCCGCGAGTTCGACCGACACGGGCGACTGCGACGGGGACGGTGACTGTGCGGCGAGCGGCGGGCTGCTGGACGCGTCGATGGCGTACTCCTTGGAAAAGGGGCCGATCTACGCGCGTAGCGCCCCTGCTTCGACTACTACTGCGGAGTCGGATGTTCCGGGCACATCCAGGCATATCCATGCCTCCCGGACAGACCCGGGTCATCCGCCGCGCGAACGGGGCGCGGGAAGGCCATCCTTCCCACACCCCGTTTTCGCGACCGTAACGCTGCCATTACAGCGCCCGATTGACCATGGTTACCGCGGACGGTTACTACGAGGTCTTGACCTTGATGGTGCCGTCGTTGATGCCCGTGGTGGCCTTCTCCAGGGCCGCCTGCAGCTTGGCGTTGCCCTTGAAGTCGGGGTTCGAGTCCGCGAGGCCGACACCACCGGTCTTGAGGGAGGCACGCACGACACCCGTCTCGGGCTTGCCGTCCTGGACCGACTTGGCGAGGTTGTAGACCGCGCCCGCGACGTCCTTGGTGGCCGAGGTGAGGATGAACTGCTTGTACGCCTTGAGGGCGTCCTGGCTGTACTGGTCGGAGTCGACGCCGATCGCCCACACCTTGGCGGCGGAGGCGGCCTCGATGACGCCCTGACCGGACAGGCCCGCGGCGTGGTAGACCACGTCGGCGCCGTCCTCGATCTGGCCCTCGGCGGCCGTCTTGCCCTTGTCGGGGCTGGCGAAGCCGCCGTCCTCGGCCTTCTCGGTGAGGAACTGCGAGACGACCTTGACCTTCGGGTTCGTGTCCGCGACGCCCTGTTTGTAGCCCGCCTCGAACTTGTGGATCAGCGGGATGTCCACGCCACCGACGAAGCCGACGGTGTTGGACTTGGTGGTGAGGGCCGCGGTGACGCCCGCGAGGTACGAGGACTGCTCCTCGTGGAAGACCATGTCGGCGACGTTCTTCTTGTCGATCGTCTCGTCGTCGACGATGCCGAACGTGATCTTCGGGAACTTGGCGGCGACCTCGGCGACGGCCGGCGCGTAGGCGTAGCCCACGCCGACGACCGGGTTGTAGCCCGCCTTGGCCAGCGTCTGCAGGCGCTGCACCTTGTCGGCGTCGGACTCGCCGTCGGTGGGCTCGACGGCCTTGGAGCCGTACTTGAACTCCGCGGCGGCCTTCTCCATTCCGGCGGTCGCGGCGTCGTTGAAGGACTGGTCGCCCTTGCCGCCGACGTCGTACGCGAGGGCGATGCCCTTGCTCTTGCCGTCGCCGCTGTCAGCGGCGTCGTTGGACGTGCCGCCGCAAGCAGCGAGGGCGGCGGTGAGGGTAGCGGTCGCAACGCCCGCGACAGCGATTCGGGACACCCGGCGCATGGAACGTGACTCCTTTGTGCAAGCGCCCATACCAGGCGCTGGTTCCGCCGCAGCGTAACGCGCGTAGACCAGACGGAAAACCCCTTCTGTCCGGTCCGTTATCGAGCTGTGGCCACAGATGCCGTACAGACTACGGAACGTGGTACACCCCTTGCGGGAGGCAAGGGGTGTACGTGTCCCTCAGCGGGGGCGGGGTGGTGGGGGCGCATGGTCGGCTGCGGCCCGGTGGGGGCCGTTCGCGCAGTTCCCCGCGCCCCTCCGGAGCGGGGCTACGCCCCGACCCCGGCCACCGGCCGTCGACCGACGACGCACGCCCGCCACCCCAAGGGGCGCGAGGAACTGCGCGGCCGACCCCCACCGGCCGTCAGCCGACCATGCCACCGTCGCCAGGGCAGGGGCGCAGCCCGGCCCTGAAGGGGCGCGGGGAACTGCGCGGCCCACCCCCGCCGGGCCGCAGGCGGGAGCGCACCCCACAGGTCAGGACGTCAGTCGGTCTTGACCGTGACCGTGCCGCTCACGATGTCCTCCTTCGCCTTCTCCACCGCCTCGACGACGTCCGTCATCTCCTTGTACTTCGGGTTGGAGTCCGCGAAGCCCACCCCGCCCGACTTCAGGTCACCCCGGTGCTCACCGGACAGCGGCTTCCCGTCCACGACGGACTTCGTGACCTCGTACACCGCGCCGCCGACGTCCTTGAGCGCGGAGCCGAGGATCCAGTCCTTCGACGCGGCGAGCGCCTTCTGCTGGTACTGGTCCGAGTCGACCCCGATCGCCCAGACCTTCTGCGCCGCGGCCTCCTGGATGACGCCCTGGCCGGACAGGCCGGCCGCGTGGTAGATCACGTCGGCGCCGGCCTCGACCTGCCCGCTGGCGGCCTCCTTGCCCATGCTCGGGTTGGAGAACCCGCCGTCCTCGGGCTTCTCGGTGAGGTACCGCTTCTCGATCTCGATCTTCGGGTCGACCGACTTGACCCCCTGGACGAAGCCGTCCTCAAACTTGTGGATGAGCGGGATGTCGACCCCGCCGATGAAGCCCACGTGGTCCTTCTTCGTGGCCTTGGCGGCGGCGACACCGGCCAGGTAGGAGGCCTGCTCCTCGGCGAACACCATGTCGGCGACGTTCTTCGCCTGCACCTGGGCGTCGTCGATGACGGCGAAGGTGATCTTCGGGTACTTGGCGGCGACCTCCTTGACCGCCGGGGCGTAGATGTAGCCGACGCCGACGATGGGGTTGTAGCCGGCCTTGGCCATCTGGGTCAGCCGCTGCACCTTGTCGGCGTCCGACTCGCCGTCGCTCGGCTCGATGTCGTTCCCGCCGATCTTGAATTCCTTGCGGGCCTTCTCGTACCCGGCGTACGCGGCGTCGTTGAAGGACTGGTCTCCACGGCCGCCGATGTCGTAGGCGAGCCCGATGCCCTTGCCCTTGTAGCCGGAGCCTGAGCCGGACTCGGTGTCGCTGCCCGAGGAGTCGCTGCTGGTCTCACCGCAGCCGGCGGCCGCGACGACGACGACCGCGACGGCGACAGCGGCTTGAGAAAGCCTGGTTCTCCGAGAAATCCGACGCATGAGAGAGCACCCCTTACATTCCCCAACGGCGCCGTTGCCGACGCTGACTGCGGCGCACAGTAACGCGCGTAGAAGGGGAGGGGAACGGGGTTCTTCACTGCCGTTATCGATTCGTGCCGACGGCCCGTTACGAACGCCCGCCGCCGGTTACGTACGAGTGACACAAGGGGACGAAGGGGTGCCGAACGGGGCACCCCTTCGTCCGTGGATCACCGGCTGCCCGGCGTCGCCTCGTCAGCCGCGGGCGTGCAGCAGGGCGGCGGCGGTGAACATCTCGACGCCCACCGTGATGGCCGACTCGTCGGCGTCGAAGTCCCCCTGGTGCAGGTCCCGCACGGTGCGCTCGCCCGGCGTGCGCACCCCGAGCCGGGCCATGGCGCCGGGCACGTGCTCCAGGTACCAGGAGAAGTCCTCCCCGCCGAGGCTCTGCTCGGTGTCCTCCACGGAGTTCGCCCCGAGCCGGGCGGTCATCGCCGCGCGCAGCAGATCGGTGGCGCCCGGCTCGTTGACGACCGGCGGCACCCCGCGTACGTAGCTGATCTCGGACTTCGCCCGGTGGAGCGTGGCGACCTCGTCGATCGCGGCGTGCACCAGGTCGGGGGCGGCGTGCCAGGCGGCGAGGTCCAGGCACCGTACGGTCCCGGAGAGTTCGGCGTGCTGCGGGATCACGTTGCAGGCGTGCCCCGACTCGATGCGCCCCCAGGTCAGGGAGAGTCCGGAGCGGGCGTCGACCCGCCGGGCGACGACGGCCGGCACGTCGACGGCGACCCGGGCGGCGGCGGTGACCAGGTCGGTGGTGAGGTGCGGCCGGGCGGTGTGTCCGCCGGGTCCGTCCAGGGAGACCTCGACCCGGTCGCAGGCGGAGGTGATGGGCCCGTACCGCAGGCCGATGCGCCCGGCGTCGACCCGCGGGTCGCAGTGGACGGCGACGATGCGGCCGACGCCGTCGAGGCCGCCGCTCTTGATGACGTCGGGGGCGCCGCCGGGCAGTACTTCCTCGGCGGGCTGGAAGATCAGGCGTACGGCCCGGTCGAGCAGGCCCCGCTCGTGGAGGTCGGCGAGGACGAGGGCGGCGCCCAGGACGACGGTCGTGTGCACGTCGTGTCCGCAGGCGTGGGCGCGGTCGGGCACGGTCGAGCGGTAGGCGCAGCCGCTCTTCATGTCCGGGATGGGCAGGCCGTCGATGTCGGCGCGCAGGGCGAGCATCGGAAGTGCGGGGTCCGGTACGCCGATGTCGCAGATGAGCCCGGTTCCGGTGTCGAGCACGCGGGGCCGCAGACCGGCCCGTTCCAGCCGCTCCTTGATCGCGGCGGTGGTGCGGAACTCCTGGTTTCCCAGCTCGGGGTGCATGTGCAAGTCGCGGCGGAACGCGACGAGTTCGGCGCGGAGCGCCTCCGACAGCACGCCGGGAAGCGCTGCCCCCTCGGACAACTCCTCCCCGATCGACGCTTCCCCGGACGAATCGGCCTCGGACTCTTGCGACATCAGTTGGTTCACCCTCTGAAGGGTAGGGCGACGCGACGACCGACTGCCCTGAGATCAACAAAACTTCAACGCGTTCGGGACAGGAAATCTAGCCGCGTGGCGCATACAGATTGACTGGCTTGGGTACACTCGCCCGGCTTTCTGGACCGGCGGCTCCCACGCCTGCCCAGGCGGATACCGGATCCGGCCTTCCTTGTGGGAAAACCTCCGAGCGGCGACGCCCATTCCCGGGTCCCCGGAAACAGGCTCTCTACGCATACCACGCATACGGGCACCTGATCGGTTCCGTTCAGCTGCCGGACACCCTGCCGGACAGCACCACGGCAGGGCTCCGCCGCCCGTCCCCTCAGGTGGCCGTGATCGTCGACAGCCGGTGGGCGTCGCGGGCCGTGTCGGTGACGCCCGAGAGGAAGCCCTGGGCCCGGGGTGAGGCGTTCTCCGTGAGCCAGGACGGGTCGATGTCGAAGACGGCGACCTTGACGTCCGTGCCGGCCAGTGCGAGCGGCAGGGTGTGGACCACGGTGGAGGGGAAGCTGAGGATCATGCGGCCGATGGGGCCCCGGCGGGCGATCAGTTCCAGCGGGAGGTCCGGGCGGACGATCTCCAGGCCGGTCTCGACGGCCAGCCGGTGCAGCTTCTCGGGGCTCTCCCTGCGGTGGGCGAAGTAACGGGTGGCCCCGTAGGTGCCGGCCAGCCCCTTCACCGCTTCGACATAGCGGTCGGGGTCGACGACCCCGGTCTCCACCAGGGACGTGCCGACCAGGTCGGCGCCCTTCGTGATGCGGGGCGGGCCGAAGCGGGCCCGGGTCCACGCGAAGTCGTTGGCCGAGACGTCGACGCCCTCGGGCGTCTCGTCGATCGGCATGGAGGAGAAGATCTCCACCCGGCGTCCGGCGCCGGGGGTGAGCCGGCGGCGGGCCCGGGCCGAGACCGGTGCGAAGACCAGGTCCCGGGCCCCGGGGCGCCCGCCGCGCCGGTGCCAGCGCACCAGCCGTTCACCGCGCGCCAGTTGGGAGACGAACTCCATGGTCGCGGTCCCGTCGTCCACGACGACGAGGTCGCGGGCGCGGGTGATGGTCAGCAGCAGCTGCACGTACCGCGAGAAGGGGTCGCCCATCACGATGCGCCGTGCGCGCCGCAGCAGCGGCGCGAGTCCGCCGACCGTGTGGAAGGGCGCGGTCGTGCCGCCCCGCGCCTCCTCCCACCGCACGTCGTACCCCTCGTCCCTGGCCAGCTCGGCCATGCGTCTGAGCTGCCCGCGGGTCATCGGGTCGGTGGGCGACAGGACGACGAGGGTGAGGCCGGTACCGGCCTCTCCCGGCCTTGCGTCCTCAGTCCTGCCGGGCCCGCCGGGCCTGCCCGAACCGCCGGGCCTGCCGGAGCGCCCGAACCTGCCCGTTCCGCCGGGCCGGCCGGCTCCCAGTTCCGGACCCGGGGGTCCGGAGGTCTCGCCGGTGCTCCTGAGGGCCGCCGCCTTCAGGGCGTGCGCGTGCGCCCACTCCAGGACGTTCAGGAGCTGCACCGGGCTTTCCACGAAAGCCAGCGTGGCGGGTGACTGGGGGCCGGTGGACCCGGCACGGGGACTCATCGACGTACGACCGTCGCTTCCCTGGAATCGGAAGGGGTGGGAGTGACGAAGGGTGGGGAGTGGATCAGACGGCGACGGGCTCGCCCGCGGCGGCGGCGATCTCGGCCTCGGCGACGACGCCCGAGACGCGGCGCAGCTTCTTCATCGGGCCCAGCTCGGACTCGTAGACCTTCTTGACGCCGTCGCCGAGGGAGGCCTCGATGGTGCGGATGTCGCGCACCAGGCGGGTCAGGCCCTGCGGCTCGACGGAGGCGGCCTGGTCGGAGCCCCACATCGCGCGGTCGAGGGTGATGTGACGCTCGACGAAGGTGGCGCCGAGGGCGACCGCGGCGAGCGTGGTCTGCAGGCCCGTCTCGTGACCGGAGTAGCCGATCGGGACGTTCGGGTACTCGGCCTGGAGGGTGTTGATGACGCGGAGGTTGAGCTCCTCGGCCTGCGCCGGGTAGGTCGACGTGGCGTGGCACATCAGGATGTTGTCGCTGCCGAGGACCTCGACCGCGTGGCGGATCTGCTTCGGCGTCGACATGCCGGTGGAGAGGATGACCGTGCGGCCGGTGGCGCGCAGCGAGCGCAGCAGCTCGTCGTCGGTCAGGGAGGCGGAGGCGACCTTGTGGGCCGGGACGTCGAACTTCTCCAGGAAGGCGACGGCCTCGGTGTCCCACGGGGAGGCGAACCAGGCGATGTTCTTCGACTTGGAGTACTCGTCGATCTGGCGGTACTCGTCCTCGCCGAACTCCACGCGGTGGCGGTAGTCGATGTAGGTCATCCGGCCCCAGGGGGTGTCGCGCTCGATGTCCCACTGGTCGCGCGGGGTGCAGATCTCCGGGGTGCGCTTCTGGAACTTCACGGCGTCGCAGCCGGCTTCGGCGGCGGCGTCGATCAGCTTGAACGCGTTCTCCAGGTCGCCGTTGTGGTTGATGCCGATCTCACCGACGACGTAGACGGGGTGGCCGGGTCCTGCGGTCTTGGAACCGAAGGTGCGCAGACGGGAGTTGGAGCTCATGGTGGAGACGTTCCTTACTTGTCGAGGGAATCGAGAGAGGGGCCGAGGATCCAGCTGGCGATCTCCCGGATCGCGCCGTCGCCACCGGGGACGGTGGTGACCGCGCGTGCGGCGCCGCGTACGACGTCGTGGGCGCTCGCGACCGCCACGGGCCAGCCGACGAGGGCGAAGCACGGGAGGTCGTTGACGTCGTTGCCGACGTAGAGCACGCGCTCGGGCGCGATGCCCTGTTCCTCGCACCACTGCTTCAGTGCGAGGTCTTTCCGGTCGATGCCGTGCAGCACGGGGATCTTGAGCTTCCGTGCGCGGGCGGCGACGACCGGGTTCTGTTCCGTGGAAAGGATCAGCATCGACAGGCCGCTCCTGCGGAGGGCCGCGATACCGAGTCCGTCACCGCGGTGCACGGAGACGAACTCCTTTCCGTCGGAGTCGATCAGCACCCTGTCGTCGGTCTGGGTGCCGTCGAAGTCGAGGACGACCGCGTCGATGTCGGCGGCGGTCGGGAGCGTGCCGGGCCGGTTCGCGTCGAAGAGCGGCGCGAGGGCCCGGGCGCGGGCGAGGTCGTGCGGGTCGTCGATCTCCAGGACCCGCGCGGGGTCGGTGCGGACCAGTTCCGTCCGGCCGAAGAAGCGGTGCTTGTGCTCGCGCAGGCCAGCCGCGTTCATGGCGTAGGCGGCGCCGGTCTCCAGGAGGTCCTGGGGGCGGTCCTGGCGGCGCGGGCGGAAGGACTTGTCGTGGTTGACGCCGTAACCGCCGTCGGTGGCCGTGGCGTTGGCGAGGGCGGTGGCGCCGCCGACGGACCGGGTGCGCTCGGTGTCTACCGGCGCCGGGTCGTCGTCGGCGTCCCGCCACACGAACCCGTGGAAGGGCGCCACGGTCAGCGCGGTGTCCGCGCCGTTCTCCACGACCGCGCCGGCCACTCCGTCGATGTCCTCGCGGACGATGAAGGGGCTGGTGCACTGCACGAGGAGTACGGCGTCGACGGCGGAGCCGTGCAGGGCCTCGTGGGCGTCCATGGCGTGCAGGACGGCCGCCTCGGAGGTCGCCGTGTCACCGGCGATGGCGGCGGGCCGCAGCACGACCTCGGCGCCCGCCTCACGGGCGGCGGAGGCGATCGCCTGGTCGTCGGTGGAGACCACGACGTCCGTCACCAGCCGGGCCGCACGGCACTCGCGCACCGCACGGGCGACCAGCGGCACACCGCCGACGGGGAGGAGGTTCTTGGAGGGGACACCCTTGGAGCCGCCCCGCGCCGGAATCACCGCGAGCACACGGGGCACCGACTTCAGCCGTCCCGCTTCCGAGTTGGTCATTCGCTGTACTCCTTGGTTGGCAGTCGCGTGGAAGGGGCCCGCCGTACGGCGCCCCCGAAGGGGCGCGGGGAACGGCGCGCCCAGCCACGACGAACCCGCAGGTTCAAGACGGCAGTGGGCCGCTGGGCCTCCGGCGTGGAGGAGCTCACAACTCCCCCATCCGCCGGATGACCGGAGCCACTCGCTGCACCCCGTGTCGGTAGGCACCGCGTGCGGCGCGCCGCACGATCTGCCGCACGGGCCCCGGCTCCCGTTCGGCGTCGGGCGCGCCGGGCAGCGGGCTGCCGTCCGGGGCGAGGTGGTGGCGGGCGAGGATGCCGGGCAGGTAGCCGGGCGCGGTGACGGGCGTGTAGTAGGGGGCGAGGTCGGGCAGCGTGCCCCCGGCGAGCAGCCCGGCGATCCGCTCGCGGGCCGCGTCGAAGGCCGTCTCGTACGAGCCGCCCTCGGCCGGTGAACTCCCGGCGTCGGACCCTCCGGCGGCGACACCCTGCCGGGCGACCCACCGTTCGTCGGGCGACGGGATGTGTCCGTCGTCCAGCTGGTCCCAGGAGGCGAGGCAGCCGGAGCCCACGAAGTGGTGGTTGCCGAGCGACTCGCGCACCCCGAGGTCGGTGAGGACCACGGTGGGGATCCGCCGGTGCAGTGATTCGAGCGCCGCCGTGGAACTGACGGTGACCAGCAGGTCCGTACGGTCGAGGACCTCGCCCATGTGCCCGTACACGAGGCGGAAGTTGGCGGGCAGGCCGCCGGGGATCCGCTCCGCGAGGCGCTGGTAGGGCTGCTCCTCGATGTGGGTGGTGTGCTCGCCCGGCTTGGACCGCAGCTTCAGCAGGACCTCGCGGTCCGGGTGCAGCCTGGCGTGCTGGACGAGCCGGTTCAGCAGGTACGTACGGTCCTTGCGGCTCTCCGGCACGGAGGGCTGCGCGGCGAAGACGACCGTGCAGGGGTCGTGCTTCTCGTACGGGTCGCCGCCGAGGAACGGCAGGGCGACCTCGGTCACCGAGGAGGCGTCGGCGCCCACTCCCTCGTACACGGCGGTGAAACGGTCCGCGTCCTGGCGGGAGTTGGCGAGGACGAGGTCCGCGCCGTGCCGCAGGAGCAGTCCGTCGGCGAGCTTCTCGTAGACGACGCCGACATAGCCGGTGACGACCACGGGCCGCTTCGTGCTGCCCGTCGCCGCGCGCTCCCGCCACTGGTGGGAGAGCCCGTGCAGCATCGCCTGGACACCGCCCCCGACGAGGGACAGCACGAGGACGTCGTACGCGGACTCCTCGCGGGCCATCTCCCTGAGGAACTCGACGGCGGTGACCTCGCGGAGGGAGTCGGCGCGTACGCCGACCTCTTCGAGCTGACGGGCGGTGGGGGTCGCACGGCCCCTCAGGAGGTAGCCGTCGAGCCTGATGTCCGAATCGGCCGGTGCGATACGGTTCGCGGTGAGCGCGCCCCATTTCCACCGGGTGTCGGAATCGGCGAGGACGGCCACTCGCAGGGACTTCGTGGTACTTGCTGGCACACCGAAGACGCTAGGAAGCGATTCCGATCACCGGCCCAACCGGAATACAACAAAGGGTTAACAGCACACCGCCGAATGGCGATGCGACCCCCGATCCGCCCGCAATAAGGCCCGGTTCACCATTCCGCCACGTGTCGTTCACCTGACATCTCACCGGCGGTCAAGACGAATGCCGGGCCGCCGCCTAACGTCACGTGGGTGGTCAAGCTCTCCGTCATCGTGCCGTTCTACAACGTGCAGCAATATGCGCCCGACACCCTGAAGAGTCTGCGTGCGAACGCACGCGACGACTTCGAGTTCATTCTCGTCGACGACTGTTCCCGCGACGAGACGCCGGACATCCTCGCGCGCGCGGAGCGCGAGCTCCCGGGCGCGGTGCATGTCAGACACGAGCAGAACGGAGGACTGGCCACCGCGCGCAACACCGGCATCGACGCGGCACAGGGCGAGTACCTCACGTTCCTCGACGGGGACGACTGGCTCGCCCCCGGCTATTACGAGCAACTGCTCGCCTCCATCGAGGGGTTGGGCTGCGACTTCGTGCGCACGGACCATGTCCAGTGCACCGCGCGGGCCCGCACCATCCACCGCGTGCCGTACGGCAGGCGCGGTGTCGTCCTCGATCCGCGCGAGGCGATCCTGCCCGCCGACCGCTCCACCTCCGTCGACTACGCGTACGCGTGGGCCGGCATCTACCACCGCAGACTGGCCGACCGGGGCCTGCTGCACTTCACCGACGGGCTGCGCACGGCCGAGGACCGGCCGTGGATCTGGAAGCTGCACCGGGAGGCGGAATCGTTCGCCACGGTGGGCCTGCTCGGGGTGTTCTACCGGCGCGGTGTCGCCTCCTCACTGACGCAGATCGGTGACGTACGGCAGCTGGATTTCATTCGCGCGTTCGACCAGGTGGTAAGCGAAACGGCACAGGACCGGGACGCCGATAAACTCCTGCCGAAGGCCGTGCGGACCTACTGTGCGATTATTTCCCATCACCTGGGATCCATCGAAAGGTTCGAGCCGCCAGTGGCACGAAAACTGAAGTCGATGAGTGCCGTCGCATTGCGGCGTATGCCGCAGGACGTCCTCGATGACGCCCTCGACTCCATGGACATACAGCGCGCGACGCGACTGCGTCGGCTGCGTCGCCGGCCGGCGGCCGCGGGGGTGTCCGCGTGACCACCCAGATCTTCATGGCGTCGACGCTGTACGGCACGGCGACGCTCGCCGCCGCCGTCGACGCCGAATGCTTCCGCCCCGCGGACCGGCGTGTCCTGCTGGTCTCCAACAACGCGGCGACACCCGAGACGACACCCGGCGTCGACGAGATGCCCGGCTTCACGCAGCTGCGCGGCCGGTTCGACGACGTGATCTCGTGGAACGAGACCATCTCCCCGTTCCACCCGGGCGGTTGGGCCCCGCGGCTCGACGACGTACCGCTGTGGGAGCGGCATCTGCGGCTCGCCTGGGGGCTCGGCGACGACGACGTCGAGCTGATCGTCGAGTCGATCCAGGTGAACCCGGCGCTCGGCCTCACCCAGATCTTCACGGGCGCCCCCGTCACCGTCTACGCCGACGGCCTGATGAGCTACGGCCCGACCCGCAACAAGATCGACCCGCTGGTCGGCACACGGATCGACCGGCTCCTCCACCTCGACCTGGTGCCGGGCCTCACTCCGCTGCTGCTCACGGAGTTCGGTGTCGGACCGGAGATCGTGCCGACCGAGGTCTTCACCGACGTCCTGGCCGAACTCGTCAAGACGGGCGACGAGTTGCCCGCAATCGACGAACCGGCCCTGCTGCTCGGCCAGTACCTCTCCGCCCTCGGCATCCTCACCGCCGAGGAGGAGGAGGACCTGCACGTACGGATGCTCAAGGGCGCCGTCGCACTCGGGCACGCCCGGATCGTCTTCAAGCCGCACCCCAGCGCGCCGGCCCGCTGGTCGCGCGCCCTGGAGAAGGAGGCCGAGCGGATCGGCGCCGACCTCACGGTGCTCGACACCCCGGTCCTCGCCGAGGTGCTCTACCAGCGGATGCGTCCCGCGCTGGTGGTGGGCTGCTTCTCCACCGCACTGCTCACGGCCTCCGCGCTGTACGGCCTCCCGGTCGCCCGCATCGGCACCGAACCCCTCCTGGAACGCCTCACCCCGTACGAGAACAGCAACCGCGTCCCCGTCACGATCGTGGACGCGCTGCTGCCGGAGCTGACGGACAGCGCGGCCGTCACCGGACAGCGCCAGGGCATGACCGCCGAGGAACTGTCCGAACTGGTACGGGCCGTGGGCTTCGCGATGCAGCCCAAGATCTACCCGGACACCCGGCCGGGCGCCGAGCAGTATCTGACCCGGCGTCTGAACGCCCACACCTGGCGTTACTTCAAGCGGCGGCGCCTCACCTCGCTGGGACTGCCCGGCGCGGTACCGGCGCAGCTCGCCTTCATCCCGCGCAACGCGACGGTACGTCGTGTGGCCAAGCGCGCCCGATCCCTGAAGAGGGCCACTCTCGGATGAGCACCGTGGATTCTTCGCCCGCCCTCACGTCCTCTCCGGGGACGGACTCCTCTCCCGGGGCGGGTGCCTCCACCGAGGCGGGCGACAGCGCTCCTGTCCCACCCCGGATAGTCCCCAAGAAGCACGCCCCGCGCCTGCGCGCGCTGGACGGGCTTCGGCTGATCGCCGCCCTCATGGTCGCCGCGTACCACTACGGCGGCCGGGACGGCGAGGTGACAGGGGCCTGGGGCACCTCGCCCCAGCTCCAGTTCCCCACGCTCCACACCTGGTTCGCGTACGGCTGCCTGGGCGTCCAGATCTTCTTCGTGATCAGCGGCTTCGTGATCTGCATGAGCGGCTGGGGACGGAGTCTGCGCTCGTTCTTCGCCTCGCGGGTCTCCCGGCTGATGCCGGCGTACTGGGCGGCGATCGTCATCGTCACGGCCGTCTTCGCGCTGCCGGTGGTCGCCTACCACGCCGTCTCGCCCAGTGACGCGCTGGTGAACCTGACGCTGCTGCAGCAACCGCTGGGCGTCGACCGGGTGCTCGGCGTCTGCTGGACGCTCTGGGCCGAGGTCCGCTTCTACGCCCTGTTCGCGCTCTGCGTGGTCCTGCCCGGGGCGACCCGGCGGCGCGTGATCCTGTTCTGCGCGAGCTGGACCCTGGCCGCGGCGATCGCCCAGGCGGCGCACGAGCCGCTGCTCGACCTGATCCTGATGCCCGAGTACGCGCCGTTCTTCATCGGCGGCATCGGCCTCTACCTCGTGCACCGCGACCGGCGCGACGCGTACGCGTGGGGCATCGTGCTCGTGAGCTGGCTGATCGGCCAGCACTACGCGGTGGCGCGGCTGTGGCACGCGCCCGACCCGCAGTTCTTCTCCAACCGCAGCTCGACCGGGATCGTCCTCGTCGTCACCCTGGGCTTCGTGGCGGTCGCCGCGGTCGCGCTGGGCTGGCTGAACCGGGCGAACTGGTCCTGGCTGACGGTGGCCGGGGCGCTGACGTACCCCTTCTACCTGGTCCACGAGCACCTGGGCTGGGTCGCCATCAAGGCCTACCACCAGAGCCTGGGCCTGCCGTCGTACGCGACGGCGCTGCTGACGGTCGTGACGATGCTGGCCCTGGCCTGGCTGCTGAACCGGCTCGTCGAGGACCGGCTGACCCCACGGCTGCGCTCGTCCCTGTCAAACCCACGCTGAACTTCACACGCCTGCCGCGCCTGCCGCGCCTGCCAGGGCCTGTCTGACCATTCCCGTCGTCGCCCGCAGGGCGGCCGGGCGGCGTCAGGTGCGTGCTCTGGGGGTCCCCCCGGCCGGAGGCTGGGGGAGTGCCGGGCGCAGAGCCTCGTACTGGACGTACTTGGCTCTGTGCCCGGTGCGGCGAGAGTGCGTGCATGGCGTCGCCAGGCAGACGGGAATGGTCAGACAGGCCCTAGTCCCGCCGCAGCCGCTGAACGTCCTGGAGGATCTCGCCGAGCGCGTCGCCGGCCTCGTCGATGAGGTCGGCGAGCTCGGACATCCGGCGGGCGAGTTCGGCACGGGCGGCGGGGTCGGGGACGAAGTCGACGAGGCCCTCGACGCGCTCGGGCACCTCGGCCGCCCCGCCGTCCTCGACCGCCCCCGTATCGGCCGGTTCCGGGCCGGGCCGGCCGCTCGGTTCAGCCGATTCCACAGCGTGCCTCGATCCCGGCCAGGAGCAGTTCGAGCCCTTCCTCGAACCCCTCGTCGTACCCCTCGAAGATCACCGAGCCCGCCGCCGCCGACAGGGGGTGGTCGGCGAGCATCTCGGCGCGCGCGTCCACGTCGTAGCCCTCGCGGCGCTCCCCCGGCAGCGGATACACGCCCTGCTCCTCGGTGACGAAGCCCAGCGTGTACAGATACGCGGTGGTGAAGGCGCGTACCCCCTGCCGGAGGGTGAACCCGGCGTCCACGAAGGCGCGCAGGTTCCCCTCCATCTGGGCGGCGTGCTCGGTGCCGGTGAAGCGTGAGCCGCTGAAGACCTTGGCCCCGTCGCGGTAGCTCAGCAGCGCGGCCCGCAGACCGCGGTTGGCCACGAGAAGCCGCTCGCGCCAGTCCGTGCCCGGCGGGATCGAGGTACTGGCGATCATCCGCCGGTACATCTCCGTCGCCATCTCGTCCAGCAGCGCCTGCTTGTCCTTGAAGTGCCAGTAGAGGGCGGGCGCCTTGACGTCCAGCTCCTTGGCGATGACGCGGAGGCTGAGGCCGTTGAGGCCGACCTCGTTCAGCAGGCGCAGCGCCGTGTCGGCCACCAGCGCTCGGTCGATCTTCCCTACAGCCACGGTCGCACCCTATCCGGAGGTCTCTCCTTGACAGCTTAACGGCGTTAAGTGCATCCTCGACCCAAGTAACTTAACGACGTTAAGGAGATCGCCGTGGACACCGAAACGCATGCCGCCGGGGACACCACCGTGGACACCGCCGCCGTACCAACCGAGACCGACGTCCTGATCGTGGGCGCCGGGCCCACCGGACTCGCCCTCGCGCTCGACCTCGCCCGGCACGGCGTACGCGCCCTCGTCGTGGAGCGGTCCGCCACCCTCTTCCCCGGCTCGCGCGGCAAGGGGATCCAGCCGCGCACCCAGGAGGTCTTCGACGACCTCGGCGTACTGGACGCGCTCCGGGCGGGCGGCGGCACGTACCCCGTCGGGATGGTCTGGAAGGACGGGCAGCGGCAGGGCGAGCACCGGATGTTCGACGAGGTCGAGGCGACGGAGGCCGACCCGTACGCGGGCTTCGCGCTGATGGTGCCGCAGTGGAGGACACAGGAGATCCTGTACGCGCGCCTGGCGGAGCTGGGCGGCGGCGTCGCCTTCGGCCGGGAACTGGTGGGCCTCGCCCAGGACACCGAAGGGGTGACGGCGAGCTTCGCCTCCGGCGCCCCGGTGCGCGCCCGCTACGCCGTCGCCGCGGACGGCGGCCGGTCGGCCGTGCGGCGCGCGCTGGGCATCGGGATGACCGGCGAGACCGTGGACCCGGCTCCGGCGCTGGTCGCGGACATCCGCGTCACCGGGCTCGACCGCGACAACTGGCACTTCTTCCCGCCCACCGAGGCCGGGCCCGGCCTCCAGGGCGGCTTCCTGGGGATCTGCCCCCTCCCGCACACCGAGGACTTCCAGCTGGCGGCCGGTTTCGCGGACCCGTCCGCCGAGCCGGACCTGTCCCTCGACGGCATCCGCAAGCTGGTCGCCACGCGCACGCATCTGTCCGCGGACGACGTGACCGAGGTCCGCTGGGCCTCCGAGTTCCGGCCGCGGGCCGCGATGGCGGACCGGTTCCGGGACGGTCGGGTCTTCCTTGCGGGTGACGCGGCCCACGTCCACTCGCCCGCGGGCGGCCAGGGCCTCAACACCAGCGTCCAGGACGCCTACAACCTGGGCTGGAAGTTCGCGGCCGTGCTGCGGGGGTCCGCCCCGGCCGCCCTCCTCGACTCGTACGAGGAGGAGCGGATGCCCATCGCCGCGCAGATGCTGGGCCTGTCCACCGGCGTCCACCGCGGCGAGGTGCGGCGCGGTGCGGCCACCCAGCAGCTCGGCCTCGGCTACCGGGGTTCGGCGCTGGCGGTGGAGACGCGTACGGACCTGCCCGAGGAGGCTCTCCGGGCAGGCGACCGCGCACCGGACGGCACCCGCGCCGGAACCCGCCTCTTCGACGCCTTCCGGGGCCCGCACTGGACCCTGCTCACGGTCGGCAGCACGGACAGCGGGGTGCCGGACCTCCCGGGCGTCCGCACGGTCCGCTTCCCCGCGTACGAGGCGTACGGAACCGGGGTGTTCCTGGTCCGCCCCGACGGTTACGTGGGCTGGGCGGGCGGATCGGGCGAACCGGGCGGGTCGGCGCAGGGCCTGGCGGAGTACGCGGCGCGCGTGGGCGCCCTCTAGGACCGCCAGGACTACCAGGGCTGCTTCAGGGGCCCTCAGACGGAGCTGGCGAGCGACAGCTTCACGGCGAAACCCAGGAAGAGCGCGCCGGCGGCGGAGGTGGCCCCCGCGGAGAGCCGCCTGCGCCGCGTGAAGGCCGCCGCCAGCTTCGTCCCGCCGAATATCAGCGCGCTGAGGTAGAGGAAGCTCGCGACCTGGGCGAAGGCGCCGAGCACGACGAACGACAGGGCCGGATACGCGTAGCCGGGGTCGACGAACTGCACGAAGAAGGCGACGAAGAACAGGATCGCCTTCGGGTTGAACAGGCTGATGACGAGCGCCCGCCGGAAGGGCCGCTCCTCGACGGCCTGCGGGACGGTCTCCTCGGCCTCGCCCCGCTCCCGCCGGGTCCGCCACATCTGCCACGCGGCCCGCAGCATCCCGAAGGCCAGCCAGGTGAGATACCCGGCGCCCGCGTACTTCACGATCCCGAACAGCAGGGCGTTGGCCTGCAACAGGGACGCGACACCGGCCGCGGACAGCGTCATCAGCACGGCGTCGCCGCACCAGACACCGGCGGAGGCCTGATATCCGGTCCTGACACCCCGCCGCGCGGCGACGGACAGCACATAGAGCGAGTTCGGCCCCGGCAGCAGAACAATCAGCACGAGGCCCACGAGATAGGTGGGGAGATCGGTTACGCCAAGCATGAGAGGCAGTGTCGCATCCGGGTATGACAGCGCAGGATGGAGTTCCGCGGGACGAGACGGCCGCTCGGATGTCACCACGGCACCTCGGTGACCGGATCGATGAGCGGCGGGGGGTTCAAATGCGTACACCAGGTGTGTGGAGATCGGTCGCGGCGGCGACGGCACTGGCAGCGCTCACCGTGGTGAGCGGGTGCACCATCCAGCCCGCGGGCCCGCCGGGCACCTCACCCTCCGGCTCGCCCGCCGCCGGTACGGCGCCGTCCTCCGGTGCGTCCTCACCGGCCGGCCGCTCCCCCGGTGACGCCAAGCCGCCGAGTTCCGCAGGGCGGTCCGCGGCCAAGGTCCTGTGGTCGCCGGGCGACCGGGGCGGGGACGTACGGGAGTTGCAGGCCCGGCTGCGACAGGTGCTGTGGCTCTACGAGGGGCCCACGGGCACGTACGACGCCTCGACGGTCTACGCGGTCAAGGGTTTCCAGGGCAAGCGCGGCCTGCCGAAGACGGGCACCACGGACGCGGTGACCTGGCAGCGGCTGCTGGGGATGACCCACGCGCCGGGCAAGTGGGACCTGTACGCGTCGGGCGGCCAGCCGGCCGCGAAACCGGACCCGCGCTGTATGACGGGCCGGGTGCTGTGCATCAGCAAGACCAGCCGCACCCTGCGCTGGATGATCGACGGCCGCACGGTCTCCGTGATGGAGGTGCGCTTCGGCGCGCAGTACACGCCCACCCGCGAAGGTGTCTTCGACGTCTACTTCAAGTCGCGTCATCATGTGTCGACGCTCTACGACTCACCCATGCCGTACGCGATGTTCTTCAGCGGCGGCCAGGCGGTCCACTACTCCGCGGACTTCGCGGGGACGGGCTACTACGGCGGCTCGCACGGCTGTGTGAACGTACGGGACGAGGGGAAGATCGCGGCGCTGTTCGCGCAGGTCAGGGACGGCGACAAGGTCGTCATCTACTGGTGAGCGCCGTACGGCGGAGAAGGTGTGCGGGCGCGGGCGGGACCGGGGGAACGTGTCCCGCCCGCGCCTTTTGTGCACTGAGCCGTGAGTACGGGGGGAACCCCGGCTCGTGCGACAGCCGATGACCAGTCGGCTCGCTTAGTACTGCGTCGGGGCGGCTGAAAACGTCACACCGGGACGGCACACGCGTGTAGACGGAACGGAATCGCAGGTCAGAGGCGACCGGTCGGCGCCGTGAGGGCACTGATCCCCGGGGTCGGGGCCGCCTTGCCCCCGTCGCCCCGGAACGTGCCCGTCCCTATGTGGCCGCGGTCGTCACCGCCGTGGCCGTCACCACCGCCGTTGCCGCCGCCGTCACCGCTGCCGCCGCCGTTTCCGCCGCCGTCGCCACCGTCGCCGCCGCGGTCGTCGCCCTTGCCGTTGTCGCCCTTGCCGGGATCGTTGTGCCCGGAACCGTCGCTCCAGTCGTCGTCGGAGTCGCCGTGGTTCCAGGTCCTCAGGATGCTCCTGCAGTACTTCTGCACCTGCTCGGCGCCCCGGGCCGCGTCCTCCAGGGTGCGTCTGCGCCCGTCGTCGAGGTCCTTGCCGTCGCGGATGTCACGGCAGGCCGAGGCGATCCTGGCCCAGCGCTGCGCCTGCCGGTTCTGGCGGCCGGTGTCGTCGGAGTCGGGCTGCGCGCCCGTACCCGTGTCCTCGGGGGTTTCGCCGCCCGGGGCCAGGTTCCCGCCGGTCGGTGCGCCCGCGCTGCCCTCGGGCCGCGGGTCGTCGCCGCGGCTGGTCGCCTCGGGGGACGGGGTGCGGAGCGGGTGGTCCCGGGTGGCGTCGGCCGTCGCGGAGGCGCCCGGTTCCGGTCCGCCCCCGCCGAAGGCCAGGACACCGGCGGTGGCGGCCACGGCGACCCCGCCGATCATCCCGGCGGCCAGCGCGGCGGCGAGGCCGAAGCGCACCGGGCGGCCCCACGGGGAACGGGTGCGGTGGTCCGGGGTGAAACGGCCCAGCCGGACGAGTCCCGCGTCCAGGGAGGCCCCCAGGGACGTGGAGGCCGACGGGGAGGGGAAGGGTGCCGAGGACCGCGTACGGGAGGGTCCGGCGAAGGCCGACTCCGCGCTCCGGCCGGAGCGCGCCGAACGGAAGGCGGCCAACGCGGCTTCCTCGCCCGGGAGTTCGGCACTCCGGTCACCGGCAGCGCCGGCCGGCGCGAACTCGGCACCGGTCGCGCCCAGTTCTTCGAGCGCCTCGGCGAGCCGGTCGGCCTGGGCGCGGATGTCGGCGTCGACGGCTTCGAGCGGTTCTCCGCGCAGCAGCCGTTCCGCCGCGTCGCGGTCCAGCCACCGGCCGGGCGGCGTGGGATCGTCCCCCGGGAAAACAGAGCGCTCGTCGGCCATCACATGTCCTTCTGCGTACGCGAAGGCGTATGCGTCACACCGGCCGACGTCACCGCACGGGTCCGCGGCTCCGTGTGCGGGGGTCTCTGCTGGGGTACCGAGGCCAGGGAGCCCACGGATTCCGGAGCAGCCGCCTCCGGGTCCGCGCCGAGCAGTTCCGCGAGGCGCTTGAGTCCGCGGTGGGCCGCCGTGCGGACGGCGCCGGGCCGTTTGCCGAGGGTGTCCGCGGCGGTCTTGGCGTCGAGGCCGACGACGACCCGCAGCACGACGGCTTCCGCCTGGTCCTGCGGGAGCTGGGCGATGAGGGAGAGGGTGCGGCCCGTGGCGAGCGCCTCCATGGCCTCACCCGCGGTGTCGGACTCGGCCGCCCTGCCGGTCAGTTCGCTCTCGTCGCCGCCTATCGCGGGGCGCCGCCCGCGCATGCGTATGTGGTCGAGCGCGCGGTTACGGGCTATCCGGGCCGCCCAGCCGCGGAAGCGGTCGGCGTCTCCGCTGAACCGTTCGAGGTCGCGGGCGATCTGCAGCCAGGCCTCGGACGTCACGTCCTCGGCGTCCGGGTCACCGACCAGCGTCCGCACATACCCCAGGAGCCGTGGATGCACGGCTCGGTACACAGTCCGGAACGCGGTCTCGTCTCCGTACTGTGCGGCAAGCACCGCGGCGGTCAGCTCCGCGTCGTCCCCCAGCACCGCGCCCCTTATTGCGCCCAGCCGGCGCCGCTCTCGCGGGCCGGGTCATCTCCGTCGTGGTCTCTCGGTCGATGGTTGCGGTCCTGCCCCGCATCCGGCGCGAAATGCACGTTACGGCTTGAAACCGGGGCGCGTCCATGTCCGTACAACATGCAACTAACTCGTTGCGGCCTCAGGTGTGACACAAAACGCACCGGCGGCGCTGAGGAGAGTACGGGCCGCCGCGCGGCCCGTGCCGCGCGACGGCCGGGGCCTCTCCTGTGGGGGGTGGCGGCCCCGGCCGTTGCCATCGGCGGAGCCGGTGCCTCTTCCCGTCAACCGTCCTCATTCTTCTTGCTCTTTGCGCTTTTCGCGCTCTTTGTGGCTGTGCGCCAAGTACCGGCTCAGACGCCGGTGCTGTGGGCCCCTCCAGCACAGTGCTCGCCTCACGGCCGCGGCGTAGCCTTCTGAGCAGCGCCTCACATTCACGGAGACCCTCACCGGATTCTCCAGCGAACACTCTTTCCAAAGGATCACGGCATGCGGGGGCATGTTCAGCGAGCACTACAGGCCGCAGGCGCCAGTCCGCCAAACCCGATCCACCACCCCCCGGATTTGGTGCTGCGCAACCACCCCATCGGCAGCCTGCTGCCGTGGGGCGCCACGGAACAACTCACAGCGAGGAAACCGCCGCCAGCTTGGCGAGGCCCGCCGCGTCCAAGTCGTCCTGTTGAGTACCTCCGCCATGGCCAACTAAGGCTCGCCGCCATCATCAGCGCGTTACACGGCGGCACCGGCTCCTGGGACACCGCCTACAACCTGGCAGAGGAGCGCTTTCCCCACGTACCCCGGCGAGCCCGGCCGGGAGTGCTTATCATCCCCATGCAGAAGGTGAGATCGGACCTTCGAGTGCGGCTGGGGGAGGCAGCCCCCGTCGTTTTCCCCGCCTAGCCGTCTCAACGTGAAGTTGCGCGCGGCGTACGTGACAAGCGCGACCAACACACTACCCGCGAACCGGACACGCACTGGTTCCCGTTCGGCACGATGCGCTGAACCGTCGCCGTCGATGGGCTCCCGGCCCCTTCCCTGCTCGACCACCCGCCGTACTGTGCCGACGTGACTCCTGTCGGCAACAGAGAGAGGGACAGCGGAAGGGCACACCTCAGCCGCGAATGCGACGGACAGTACCGCCAAGGCCGCAAGGCGTGTGACACTCATCACGCCGATGCGTACATGGGGGAGGGACGTTGACGAGGACGCATCCCATCGTAGATCAACAGGAAAGCGTTGCGGCCGTGCGTCTGCTCAAGGCCGTCGCCGTGTCCCACCTCCGCAACCAGCGAGCACAGACCCTGAGCGTGAGCGTCTCGGTCGTCTTCGCGGTGGCCGGCCTGCTGACCGCCCCTGGTTCGCGGTACGGCACCGCCGTCACCCTCGGCGGCACGTTGTGGGCTGCGCTCTACATAGCGGTGATGGCGCCTTGGGCCGAGCGATACCTGCGGACTGCCGCGACTCTTCAGGAAATGTTCGACGCCGACGTACTCGGCCTACCGTGGAACAACGTGGCGGTCGGAAACCGGATCGGCAACGACGAGGTGAGTCGACTCAGCAGAAGCTTCCGCGGCAGCGAGGTCCGGCTGCGAGGCTACTACCTGGTGGTGGAAGCCGCCGCACCGTACGACGTGCTTTTCTGCTTGGAACAGAACTTGGCCTGGGGATCACGAATACGGCTTCGCTACGCCCAGCTCATGCTGGGCGTACTGGTGCTCTGGTCCACAGCGGGCATCCTGCTGGCACTGACTACCGGTGGCACGGTGAGCCGACTGATGACCGGGTGGTTCATTCCCTCGCTCGGCCTGCTGCTCCTGTGTCTGCAGACCTATCGCACGCAGATGACAAGCATTCAGCAGCGGCTGCGAATCCTCAGTCTGGTGCGTTCAGTCATCGATGAGCCCGCGTCGCCGGTAATAACCGCACCGGACGCGCTGCCCCGCTTCGTCCGTCAGGTCCAGGACGCGCTCTTTCAAATGAGACGTCTCCAACCGCGCCTGCCGACCTGGTATTTCCGCCGCTACCACGACCAGGACAAGAGCGATTTCCAGATCAGAATGCACGAGCTGGAATCGAGGTTTCCCCCGCCATGACCGCTCTGGAGGAGCTGACTCACGAGTTCGGGGACGCCGCTGTCGCTTCTGCCATCATCGAGTCTCTGCGCGACAACGGGCGCAAGGTTCTCAGCGGCACCATCGGAGGACGCAGCCACGGCTACAGCGGGGCGCAACTGGTAAGGGCACAGATAGCACATGCCTCGGGACTGCCCCGACCGCATTGGTGTGTGATCAAATATTGTCCCTCGGCTCCGTCGAAGCACCAGCGGGAGAATCGACGGCACTCGGCGGCTCTGGAGGACGCGCCCAGTGAATTCCGTCACGAACACCTCACGGAAATCGCATTTCCGACGGTCCCATGTCCTCATGACGGCTACGTAGTAGGCCAGTTCCTGGCGGGCGGTGTCCCACTGGGGAATGTGGACCTCAACCGACTCGCCGACTGCTGCGAGACGGTCGGGTACGCGCTGCTCCATGAGTGGACCGGCAACGCATACCGCAGTGCGCAGGCGACGGTGGCCGAGTTGCTCATGTCCGAGTTGGGCGACGCCTTTCGCACCGACGGGTGGCTACGCGACTGGGCGCGATCGCGCGGTCTTCTGACAACCGACCTCCTCCAGTTGCCGGGCGAGCGCGAGCCGTTGCCCAACCCGTGGCGGCTGCTCGCCGAGGGCACGCTTGCGCCTCTGGAGAAAATCCATTACCTGGTGGGCCGGACACACGGCGATCTACACGGGGACAACGTTCTCGTGCCCGAGCGCAACAGGGTTCCCGATCCCGACCGCTTCCAGCTGATCGATCTGGCCACCTATGACGCGCAAGCACCCCTCAGCCGGGATCTCGCCACGCTGCTGATCTCGCTCTGCTGGCGGCACATCGGGGAGTCGTCCACGGACAGCCAGGAGACGTTCCTCGCCTATCTGGAGCACGACGAGCGCGACGAAGACCTTGCGGAAGGCATACCGGCCAGAGTGCGGAAGATCATCGACGCACTCAGGGAGCCGGCGCTCCGGTTCGTCGTCGACAAGCACGGCGACACAGATCACTGGCACAGGCAGTTGAAGATCTCACTGCTGGCCCAGGCGATGCTGCACAGTGCGTACGAACGCGGTACGCCGGACGCCCGTCGCTGGTGCGCGCGGCTGGCAGGGCGTCTCACCCGACTTCTTCTCGGATCCGCGCACTCGTGGGTGGCTGGGCCGAAGGCTTTCGACGCCGGGGAGGAACCGGGAAGGGCCGACACGGTGGCAGCACCGACGATCGGCCGGCCTGCCCGGGGCGGCTCTGCCTTCGTCGACCGCACCGTTCCACGGGGCCTCCTCCGGGCGGCGCTGGACGATCGGGTCACCGCTGTCGTCGTGGTCAGCGGCCCGGCCGGGATAGGCAAGACGGCTTTGGTGCGCGAGGTGCTCATGGACCTGTCCAGGGTTGATACGGACGACGAGACTGCGGCGCTCTTCTGGCACGATGCCACTCCGTACGGCGACATCGGCGTGGCAACCTTGGTGGAGGCCATCGAACCGACCGGGCTGGGCCAGGCGGCCGGACCCTACGCACGGGCCCGTCTCGAAATGGCCCTGGACGGCCACCACGCATCCGCCGGATCCCGGCCTGTCGTCGTGATCGACTCGGCGGAGAACCTGCTGAACGACGGCCATGCGTTGCACGACTCGGAGCTCGACCTGGCGTTGGACACCGTGCAAAGCCGACCCCACCCGGTCATCAAGGTCGTTCTCGTGACACAGCACGTGCCCAGGGCCACGACAGGCGTAGCGTGGCCGGAGACCGCCGTCCACATCAGACTGGAAGGACTTGAACCGCTCAGCTTGAAGGAGCATTTCGCCGCACTCGACCCGCGCGACATGTACGGGCTCGCCGCTCTGCCGGACGACGATCTGCGGCGCGTTCACGGCCGTCTGGCCGGCAACCCGCGCCTGGCCGAGTTGCTTTCCGCGATCACCAGCAGCAGATCGGCAAAACTGCAGGCCCACGAAGTCGGCTCGTGGCTGTCCTTCATGCCGGAGAGCGAGGTCCATCATCGCCTGGTGCGCAAATTCATCGACCACCTCCCCGCCGAACAGCAGCGAGTGGTGGAGGGACTGGCGGCACTGGGCATTCCGGCCGACACCGAGTCCGTCATCGGAGTAATGGAGCCTTACGTGCCGGCGCCCCGGGTCGAGCCGGTGTTGCGAGCGCTCGTGGAGGTCCGCCTCGTCCTGGAGCGCCGAGACGGCCGACGGTACGTGCGAAAGAGCGAGATCGATGCGGTTCTCAGCCGTCTGACGGACGGCGACCGGCAGATGGAGCGGGGCGAAGCACCGACCCGGCGTTCGCTCCTCCTGAGAGCGGTCGCGGCGTTGCAGGACATGCAGAAGGACAAAGCCGATATCCACGGCCTGGTCGACCTGGAAGCTCACTTCGCGCGCGTCGATGTCTGGCTTCGGGCAGGCTTGTACGACTACGCGCACTCCCTCATCGATTCGATGAACCTCCTGGTGTGCCGTTGGAGCAGTGGGGTCGAGTTGCGGACCCAGCGGGAAGCCGTGCGCGGGCGGCTCAGTGAGGACGGGGCCGAGATGGTGAATCTCGCCGGGCTGGGAAACATCTACTCTTTCGATGGTGACTTCACTGCTGCCAGGTCCGCGTACGAATGCGCGCTCACTATGGCCCAGCAAAAACAGGACCGTGAGGCGATACGTGGCATCCACATCGGCATGGGCGTCATGTTCGGGGAGCACAGTCATGTCGCGAAGGCCGAGCAGCACTACGCGTGGGCGTGGGCACTGGCCTGCGAGGACGACGCCGACGTAGACCGTGCGAACGCATTGACCGGACTGGCCGTCTGCCGACAGCGGCGCGGCGACTATCGGCAAGCGATCGAGAACGCGCTCTCAGCTTTTGGAGCCGCCCGCGACAGCGATGCCGAATGCGCGTTCGGCGCGGCCCTGCGGTTGGTCCGATGGTATGCCGAGTTGAACGAGATCCGATACGCGCGAACGATGCTGGCCAGGTGTGACGAACTGGTCATAGCCCACCCCGATCCCTCGATGCAGGCGGACCTGCTCTGCGCGAAGGCCGAGCTGTACCTCTGGCAGGACAGGTACGGCGAGGCACGGAGGACGGCCGAGCATGCAATCAGTGTCGCGCGCGACTACCGGTACCCGGTCAATCTACGGCGGTCACTCACCGTACTGGCCACCGCTCATGTGCACATGAGCGACCTCCCGGCGGCCCAGAAGGCGATAGAGGAGGCGGCCCGCTACCGAGTGGCGGGCAAGGAGACAGTGGAATTGGCATTGCGAGGAATCGTCGCACACCGCTCCGGGCTCCCGGGCACCGCGGGAGATCTCTTCCAGCAACTCCACGATGAGACCGGTCGGCGCACCGGAGCAGACGAGACCGACCTGATGGCTTGGGACTTCACCGGCATCGCCCGGTGTTACTCGGTACTCATCGACGAGGAGGAACCCGCGACGGCGCTGGAAGCGTTCAGGCAAGCTCGGCCTGAACACGCCACACAGACACCCGGGCTGGATGACCGGCTGAGATTCTTGCTAGAGATCTTGGCCAACGGTGACCCACGACTCGAACCGGTACTCAGGGAGCTGGCCCGCATGCGGCCAGGCCGCACGGGCTAGTCCCCGAGCCAGCCCATGTCGTACGCCAGCATCACGGCCTCCATGCGGGTACTGACGCCCATCCTCTGGTAAAACGCCCTGAGCAGTCGGTACATGGCCCGCTCCGAGTAGCCGGAGACCGAGGCCAGCCGGGACACGGTCCAACCGTCGGCCAGCCGACTGAGCCAAGCGATCTCGTCACCCGTGGGCTCCGGACCGCGCGGGGCTCGGCCGCCCCGGCCTGTCAGCAGGAGGTCGGCGACCTCGGTCGGCATCACCGCCTCGCCGTTCAACGTTGCGGACACCGCCCGCTGTAATGCAGGCGCTGTCGCCTCACGCGTCGCCACTGAGCGGGCACCGGCCCGCATCGCCCGGGCGCCTAGGGACGCGTCGTCGGCAGGCGACAGCGCAACTACGAGCGGGCGGGGTCGTAGGCGGCACAGAGCGGTCAACCGATCCAGGTCCTCCGCGCAGCACAGAGTCAGCAGCACAAGCCCTCCCGGACGCTCACGCAGCCAGGTTTCGGCGTTCGGAGGCTCTTCCACGAGGTGGCCCAAGCTGGACAACGACGCCGCAACGCCATGCCGGAACATCGGCAGGGGATCCAAGACCGCGACATGAACGGTTGCCGTGGCCTGCCCCTCTCTGTGACCGCCGCGCTATCGGTCGGAAAGCAGCCGACAGCTTAGAGCGTGACAGCAACCTGCCGACGAAGGGGCATGGTCACGCCACGATCCGTCGTGGACCTGCACCGTTGCGCTCACCTAGCTTCAGCTCATCCATCGACGTCAAGGGGGCGCGAGATGTATTCCGACAATCCCGGTCGCCGTATCCATCGGCCCGTCACGCTCCGCACCTCGTCAGTCGGCGGCGGGCCCCCCGAAGACGCCAAAACCCGATACATCCGTGAAGTCGCGGCACGCTACCCGAACCTCACGCCTGACGAGGTGCACGGCATGATCCACCTCGACTACAACCGCCATGACATATCGAAAGACATGGTGCGCGCGGTACTCGCCCCTCCCCGCCCCGAACTACAGCCCCGTCCCCGGTCGCAGGCTCGCCCCGAACCACAGCCTCGTTCGCAACGGCAACCTCGCCCCAGAATGTGACTGCTGTGCCTCGGCTCTTGCCGATCGCGCCGCCGTTGGGAATCCGGCGCGGGCTGCCCAGCTGTCAGTCGCCGTACAGCACGCGCAGATCGACCAGTAGTACGTCGCCACGCCGGTCGGCCAGTTCGACCAGGTCGGGATAGAAGCCGTGCAGGGAATACAGGGCCAGAGCAGTGGCCTCGGTGTCGTGCCCCTGATCCGTGAGCAGGGTACGAATACGGTCCAGTCGCTCCAGGTCACCGGTCCCACGGCGCGCGGCAGTCGCCTTGGCCTCGCCAAGCAGCGCGATCCTCGCGCGGGGAGCCTGCGGGCGCTCGCCGGCGGCCAGGGCGATGACATCTACCTCGTGCTTGGTCCTGGCGGCCTGGTCGGCGACCTCGGTGGTACCGACCGGGCCGGGCAGTCCACTGGGCAACAGGGTGTGAGCGTAACGACGGGTGAAGTCGCGGGCCAGGTCCTCGAAGTGCGGCCCGAGGATCTTGGAGTTGAAGGTCGGAGCGGCCTGCTGCCATACCTGCTCGGCGAAACCCTGCTCCACCGCGGCGGCCTGCGGGAGGGTGATGAGCTGATTGAAGCGGATCACTGGGTCGGCGAGGGTGATGACAGGGTGCTTGGAGCGGAGGATGTCCTGTTCACGCCGGATGTAGCCAGTGGATTCCAGGACTCCGAGAGGGTGGGCGACGGCGTTGCGCGGACGTTCAAGAGCGGCACCGATCTTGCTGGGTGTGGTGGCGCCGTTCGCAATCGCGGTGAGGGTGTCGTAGTACAGCGTGTGTTGCGTGATCCTCGGGTCTTCGCGCAGCAGGTATTCGGTCTCGGTACGCGAGAACACCGCCCGCCCCGGATCGAGCAGCGTCCGGCTGAGCCAGGTGTCGAAGCCGTCGTCCGGATGCGGCCGGGCAGCCACCGGCCGGTAGCCGGGAGCTCCCCCCAGGACCGCGTGCACCTTGAGCGCGGTCAGTGGGTCGGCGATCTGCCAGAAAGCCCGGCTTTCCCGATAGTCGAAAGCACCAAGCCGTAGATCGACCACGGCACGCCCCCTCAGCGGCTTGGTTCCAGAGAGCAGTTCATGCATGACGCTCATCGCCGAGCCGCACAGGATCAGACGCGGACCTGGCCCAGCACCGGGCCGGGCACCCCGCTGGCGCTCGTCGTAGAGCTGTTGCAGCAGCCCCGGGATTTCGGGCGAGTGCTGGAGCAGGTACGGCAACTCGTCGATCACAAGGAGCGGGTACGACGAACGGGCGGTCACCTCAAGGGCGTTGGACAGGACGTCACGCCAGTCGGTGAGACGCAGGCTGCCCTGCCGCAAGCCAGCATAGGCGGCGACCGCGTCACTGAATCGCTGGATCGCAGGCAGCCGCCCCTCTTCCCGTACAGCTGTGACGTACAGGCCACCGACCTGCTCGGATAGGGCCTGCAGAAGGTACGACTTCCCGTGCCGCCGCCGCCCCGACACAATGCCGAGCCGCATCGCCGGATCCGGGTCGGTGAGGAACTCCGCGAGCAGATCCCACTCCCGATCCCGGCCGACCACGTCGTCCGGCTTGATCAATAAGCTCTTCTTCACTCACCGCTCCTACACATCGACTGCGACAGTTTCCGTCTAAGTGTACTTCGACGGTATACGTCATACTCAGGCTCGTCGATGCCCTTGGCGTCCGAACCCAGGGGGCCCATCGGAATGCTTGGGCAGACGCACGATGACGCCCACCCCTTCGCGAACGGGTCCTTGTCACGCAGATCGCTGCACGCCGCAGCCCTCGGCCCGACGGGATATCCACTTCTGGCGCGACAGCCCGCCGGGCCGACCTCGACCGCTGGGCACATGACCGGTGCGTGTCCAGTGGCGGTCGGAAACAGCCGCAACACCTAGATGAGAGCCGATCTGGACAGAAAGAGAGGACCTGCTCCAGGAGAGCAAATGCGCTCCCTCCCCTCAGCTGCTCTCACCCTTCGCGCTCTTTGTGGCCTTCGGGCTTTTCGTGACGCCGTTGCCCGGCGCCTTCGACGGTTTGGCCGAATTACCACCCTCGGCCTTCGCCGCTTTCCCGGCCTTCCCGGCCTTCTCGGCTTCCTTGGCGCTCTTGCTGTTCTTGCTGTTCTTGCTGTTCTTCTTCTCCTTCGCCCCGGCCGACCGCGCCGCGCAGTACGCCGCCACCTCGTCCTCGCCGCCCGCGGCCCGGACCAGCCGCTGCCAGGCGGTCGGGTCGAGGGCCTTGCCCCGTTCCTTCGCGGAGTCGTACGCGCGGCAGTGGGCCTCGGTGTCCCGCGCGGTGGAGGGCCGGTCGGGCCCGGAGTCCGCGGGTCCGCCGACGCCGGCCGGGGCGCCGGGGTCGGCCGCCGCACTGCTCGACGGCCGCCGGGGGCCGTCCCGCTCGCCCCCGTCGTCCCGTCCGCCCACGCCCGAGCCGATGGCCGCCACGGCCACCCCGCCGAGCGTCACGCTCGCCGCCAGCGCGAGCAGCGTCGCCCGCAGCGACCAGCCGCGCCGTTCGCCCGCGGGCCGCCAGTCGTCCCGGCGCCGGGTGCGGACCGCCGCGTGCGCCCCCTCGTCCCGGGCGTCCCGGAACGCGGCGAGGGCCCGCTTCTCCGCGTCGGGGTCCGCTTCCCCGCCCCGTACGGCGGCGGCGAGGAGGACACCGAGGTCCGGGCGGGTGCTGTCGCCCTCTCGTTCAGCCATGTCCGCATCCACTTCCGCCGCCGGAGGACCGTCTGCCGTTCATCCCGACTCCCCCAGCGTCCGGGGCCCGTCTTCCGTCACACCTTCGGCGTCGAGACGGCGGGCCAGCCGCTTCAGACCCCGGTGGGCGGCGGTGCGTACCGCGCCGGGACGTTTACCGAGGACCCGCCCGGCCGCCGGGCCGTCGAGCCCGACGACGACCCGCAGCAGGACGGCCTCCGCCTGGTCGCGCGGCAGGGTCGCGAGGAGTTCGAGGGCGTACTGCGTGCCGAGGGACTCCAGGGCCTGGTCGTCCGTGCTCTGGGCGGCGGGCAGGTCGAGCACGTCCTGTTCCAGTTCGGACGCCCGCGGCCGTACCTTCTGCCGGCGCAGATGATCGAGCGCCCGGTGTCGGGCGATGGTCGCGGTCCAGCCGCGGAACCCCGCCCCGTCCCCGCGGAACCGGCCCAGATCCCGGGCGATCTCCAGCCACGCGTCCGAGGCCACGTCCTCCGCCTCGGCGCCGACCAGGCCCCGCAGATACCCGAGCAGTCCGGGCTGCGCGATCCTGTACGCGACCGCGAAGGCGTCCTCGTCCCCCTGCTGCGCCCGCGCGACGGCCAGGCCCAGCTCCCCGTCGGACGACCGCACGCGGCGGGACTCCCCTCCCTGGCCCAACACTGCCTCGTTCGCACCGGGTGCGGACCACCGTGGTGAACCTCTGTGGCGGACCTCCGTGGCGGACCTCTGCGGCCGCACGGGGTCGCACACCCTCAAGGCCATCTGCGCCGGGCGGCGCAGAAACGTCACAGCCCGTCGGTCGCGCCGCCCGCCTCCACGCATCCGGACCGCCCCGGCGGTCCGGGCGGTCCGGGCGGTCCGGGCGGTCCGGGCGGTCCGGTCCGCGCCCGCCCGTGCAACTGCAGATAGAACGTGCGCAGCGACTCCCGCTCGCCCGCCTCGAACCGCTTCACGACCTTGCCCAGCGGATTCCACACCCGCCCGTCCGGCATCCGTACGCCCACCGGCTGGCCGAACAACTCCCGCTGCCCCTGGTCGAAGTCGACCCACGCGGCGCCGGCCCGCCGCACCAGCACCTCTCCCGCGTACACCCCGAGCCCGTACAGCACCCGGCCCACGGCCGCGTGGTCCCGGCCGCTCCTGCGCAGCCCGTCGACGATGAAGTCGACGACGCGCAGGCTCGCGACGGAGTAGTCCAGCGGCAGCCGGTTGCGGGCCGTGACGTCCTGGACGAACCGGGCCGCGTGCTGCCGCATCCGCAGGTCGGCCGAGAGCCCGCGGGTCCCGCGCGGGGGCCCTCCCGACTCCGCGCTCGTCCCCGTCACGCCTGCGCCCCCTCACTCGGTCACGTCCGGGCCGCGCGAGCCGCGGCCGGTCCGCAACACCAAGCGGGCCGGGCGACCCGAACATCACACGTCCCCATGGTGACAAAGGTCACGCGGCAATTCACCGGAATCCGTACAACCATCTGCTCCCTCAAGCGTCCGGCCCGCCCCGAAGTGACGGACCGCACAGCCCCGTTGGGTGATGTTTCGTCCGGAGTTGGCGCTGAATTAAGAAGCCACTCTTGTGACGGGTGGGTTTTTTGTGCCGCTTTCCTAGGGGTGGGGTATTTGAGTCGCCGGACGACCCATGCGTACAAACCGCTGAGTCTGAAGCGGAGAGCGTGGCTGACGACAGGTGCCGTCGTACTGGCCGGGGCGGGCGCCGTGACGTACGCGGTCGCGAACCCGGGCGACGGCCCGTCGGCGGACGCCGCGCGCAGCAAGCGGCCCGTGAAGGTCCACGAGCTCGCGATGAGCAGCGACGGCACGGGCCGCCGTGAGGTGGAGCGGACGGGCACCGCCCAGTTCTCGCTGCTCGGCATCTCCTGGGCCGGCGCGAAGGCCGAACTCGACGGCACCGCCCAGGTACGGACGCGCGCGCTCGGCTCGGACGAGTGGACCGGCTGGCAGAACCTGGACCTGGAATTCCACCCGGTCGACAAGGCGGAACCGGGCGCCAAGGAGGCGCGCGGCGCGTCCGATCCGTTGTGGGTCGGCCCGAGCGACGGTGTCGAGGCGCGGGTGGTCGCAGCTGGGGGGTCGGCGAGTTCCGGGCTGCCCAAGGGACTTGAGCTGAGTCTCGTGGACCCGGGCGTGACCTCGGCCGAGGCGAAGAACGAGGCGCTGGGCACGGCCACCGGTCTCTCGTTGGACAGCGCGGCCTTCGTAGCCGAGGATCCGACCGGCTCCCCGTCCGACGCCGCCTCGGCGTCCGCGTCCCCGGCGGATTCGGCGGGCGCGGAGCCCACGGGTGCGGCCGACACGACCGGCGCTCCCGCGTCACCCGCCGAAAGCACGTCTCAAAGCGCCTCCGGGAGTGCGTCGGAGAGCGCTTCGGCCTCCCCGACGCCCGACCCGGTCCCGTCCCCGCCGCCGTCCACCGTGACGCAGCCGCCGATCGTCTCCCGCGCCCAGTGGGGTGCCGCCGAGTCGACGGTCAAGGATCCGCCGGAGTACATCGAGAAGGTCAGCGCGGTCTTCGTCCACCACACGGTCGGTACGAACGACTACAGCTGCGCCGAGTCCCCGGCGCTGGTGCGCGGCATCATGGCGTACCACGTGCAGACCGAGCTGTGGAACGACATCGGCTACAACTTCCTGGTCGACAAGTGCGGCCGGATCTTCGAGGGCCGCGCGGGCGGTGTCGATCTCCCGGTGCGCGGCGCGCACACCTACGGCTTCAACGGCGACTCGGCGGGCATCGCCGTCCTCGGTGACTTCGAGGGCGCCGCCGCCACCTCCACCACCGCGGCGAAGGCCGCGGGCAGGCCGACCCGGGCCGCCCTGGAGTCCGTGGCGCGCGTCGCCGCGTGGAAGCTCGGCCAGTACGACGGCAACCCGAGCGGCCAGGTCACCCTGACCGCCGCCGACGACACGGGTGTCTGGAAGGCGGGCCAGCAGGCCACGCTGAACACGATCTCCGGTCACCGCGACGGCTTCGCCACCGAGTGCCCCGGCAAGAACCTCTACTCGAAACTGAGCGAGATCCGCCGGTACGCCTCAAGCCCGGCCAGGAACTCCGCGGTCCCGACGGCCGACTTCAACGGCGACGGCATCAGCGACCTCGTCGCCGCCACGCCCAAGCAGGGCAGCGGCTGGCTCACCCTCGTGCCCGGCGGTGTCAACGGCCCCGTGTCCGCCGCGAAGGTGAAGCTCAACCAGGGCACCGCCAACGTTCCGGGCGCCGCCGAGTCGGGCGACCAGTGGGGCGCGGCCACGGCCCTCGGTGACATCAACGGCGACGGCTACGCGGACATCGCGATCGGCGCCCCCGGCGAGGACGACACGACCGGCCACGCGGACCGCGGGGCGGTGACGATCCTGTACGGCCCGAAGTTCGACCTCGGCGCGGACACCATGGCGCTGGGCGACGACTACGAGCCGTCCGGGGCACGGTTCGGCGCGACGGTCGCGGTCGGCGACTTCAACGCCGACGGCAGGGCGGACGTCTTCACGGCGGCCACCGGCACGGGCGGCAACTGGGCGGCCCGCTTCGACGACGGCCACGAGGTCGCCGGCGACCTCACCACCGCCTCCGGCGCCCTCGCGTACGCGGACGCCACGACCGGTGACTTCAACCGGGACGGCTACGCGGACGTGGCGCTCAACTACCGCGACGCGTCCGGCGCCGGCAAGGTCACCTGGTTCAAGGGGTCCAAGTCGCTGGGCCTGTCGAAGGTGTCCACGCTCTCCGTCAAGGGCGGCCGCTCGATCGCCGCGGGCGACGTGAACGGCAACGGCTACGACGACATCGTCATCGGCCAGCCGTACGCCTCCGAGTCCGGCGCGGTCTCCGGCGGCCAGGTCACGATGGTCCCGGGCACGTCCACGGGCTTCACCACCACCGGGCTGACGAAGATCACCCAGAGCACGGCCGGGGTCGAGGGCGCCAACGAGTCCGGTGACGCGATGGGCACCTCCGTCTCCGTGGGCGACTTCAACGCCGACGGCTTCGCGGACGTCCTCACCGGCGCCCCGAACGAGGACATCACCCGCAGCGGCGCCAACAAGGCCAACGCGGGCGCGGTCTGGCTCCTCAAGGGCGCCTCGACCGGCCTCACCGGCACCGGGTCGCTCTCCTTCTCCCAGGACACGACGGGGGTCCCCGGGTCCACGGAGAAGGACGACAAGCTGGGTTCGGCCGTCTCGCTGACGGACTTCTCCGGCCACGGCCGCGCGCACCTGCTCATCGGCGCGGAGGGCGAGGACGCGTACAACGGCACGCTGCTGTACCTCCCGAGCACCGCCTCGGGGGTCTCCGTCGCCAGGTCGGCGTACTACGGCGTCACCCAGCTGGGCACGGCGACGGCCATGCGACTGGGCCAGGTCCTGACCCCGTAGACAGCACGAGACACACGCACAAGGCCGGGACCCTGTACGGAACAGGGTCCCGGCCTTGCGCGTACGCGCGGGCGGTCGCGAGCGGGTTCAGGCTTGCGGGTTCGGGCCTGCGGGCGCTCAGGCGCGTCCGCGGGCCCGTCGGGAGACCACGGCGCGCAGGACGCGGCGGCCCTCGGTGGTGAGTTCGCGCGCCTGGCGCAGACCACCCGGACCGTGCGCCGACACCAGTTCCAGCACGCTGACCTGGCGGCGGAGTTCGGCGGCGACGAGCGGCGACATGTCCTGCGTACGGCCCTCGCGCCGGTCCCGTGCCGAGGCCGCGCCGTCGGACTCGGCACGGGCCGTGGCGTCCAGCAGGCCGTGGATCTGGAGTGCGGCGACCGAGCAGGCGTCGGCCCACTCCCGCAGGTTCGCGGCGGTCCGCTCCGCCGGGGCCCCGCCGAGCATGCGGTGCGCCAGCGCGACGGCCTCGCCCTCGGCCGACGCGGGGTTCTCCGGGCCGTCCGCCACATAGAGCTTGGCGCGCACCTGCTCGACGCACTCGCCCCAGTCGCGGAACCCCTCCTCGGACTCCGCGAGACTCGCCCACAGGGGGCGCAGGATCTCGTCGTCGCCGCCCAACAGGGGCACGCACCTGTCCAGGCACGCCAGACCGCCGGCCGCGAGACCCAGCTCGTCGGCCTCAGCGGTCAGTTCCACCAGGCTCATCACGCCTCCCTCGGTGGGCCGCCGCTGGTTGCGGAGCCCGCACTTCCCCTTACTGCGTGCACGGTGGCCGGAACGTCACAGTGCGAAGTGGCGGAAATCTACATGGGGATGACGCCCAGCCGGTCCAGGAACCGGAAGAACAGCATCTCGGCCGAGGGGCTCGCATCGGAACTGAGCACATCGAGGAGACGTTCCTCCGACGCGTCACGGCCCGACTCGGCGGCCCAGGCGAGGGCCCGTAGGACGGCGTCGCGCGGTTCCAGGAAGAAGTCGTCGACGGCCAGTCCGTCCTCGTTCCCGCCCAGGTACCCGGCCATCGCGTCCCTGGCCAGACAGGTCGTCCAGGCCCCGCTGTCGGGCGCCGCCGCCTCGACGACCACGCAGTCGCTGTCCATGACGTATCCGAAGAGCGCGGGCGCGCCCGTCTCCTCCGCGAGGTCGTTCATGTTCCCCACGTCCGAGGCGCCCCCGTCGGGAGCGTTCGGGTACTCCCAGACCTGCCAGCCGCCGTCCGCCGTCTCGTGCAGCGTCATGCCCGCCGCACCCGACAACGCGCGTAGCTCGGCAAGCGGCTGCTCGCTTCTGCCCACGACGAAATACCCCCAGTAGCCCATGCCGCTCCCCCCGGTGTATCGGTCGGCCAGCGCCGAATACACCACACGGGCACAGTAGTTCGCCACCGGAACACGCAAGCCGTCAGAAACTGCACAGTCACGGCCGGGGCGACTGCGCAGTCTCGGCCGGGGCGCCGCCACGGGCCGTCCCGCTCAGTCCAGCTTGCCCGCCAGCGCCTTGAAGTCGGCCCACGACGACGCGGGCTTGCGCGGGTCCCACAGCTTCTGTGTCAGCGCCCGCAGCGGCATCCGGATGCCCGCCGCCACCTGGGCCTGGGTCTGGGAGTTCGAGAGGTCGCACCAGACGGCGAAGGACGCGCCGAGGATCTGGTCGTCGTACTCCTTGGACACCGGGCTCGTGCCGCGTACGACGAGGGGCGTCCACTGCTCGTAGATGCGCTGCCCGGTCGGGTAGACGAAGGTGTTGGGCTGGCCGAGGACGTAGTACAGGTACTCGTCGTTGTAGTTGAGCAGCTCGCGGCCGGACCGCAGGTACTCCGTCGGCTGCCGCGCGCCGATCTCCTTGCCGGTCCAGTACGCGACCTTCAGGTCCTTGTCGGCCTGGACGGTGCCCCCGGCGAAGATCCCGTCGTTCCAGGCGCGCACGGTCCGGTCGTGGCCGCGCATGGTGTCGGCCCGGTCGTTGAGCCACCCGGTCGCCAGGTCGGCGATCCCGGCGCCGGATCCGTACGCCTTCGTCGCGGCGGTGGCCAGCTGCGGGTACGAGGCCGCCGGGTTCGCCACCGTCAGCGCCTGGTACTCGTCGGCGCCGAGGTGCCAGTACGGCCCGGGGAACAGGTCGGCGTACTCGTTCAGCAGTTCGTCGACGATCTTCGCGGCGGCGGGCTTCGAGATGTCGAGCGCGCCCTTGGAGGCGACACCCGCGGTGTTGCGGAGCTGGAGGTCCGGATGGGCGGCGATCACCGCGCCGAGGTGTCCCGGTGAGTCGATCTCGGGCACGACGGCTATGTGGCGGCTCTTCGCGAGGGCGAGGATGCGGCGCACCTCGGCCTTGGTCAGGTGTTCCTTCGAGACGATCTCGGGGTGCGAGTCGGAGGCTATCCGGAAGCCCTGGTCGTCGGAGAAGTGCAGCCCGAGCTGGTTGTACTTCAGATCGCCCAGCTCACGGATGCGGTCCTCGATCCAGGCGGCGGTGAAATGCTTGCGCGCGATGTCCAGCATGAACCCGCGCTGCGGTTTGGCCGGCGAGTCGCGTACGACCCCCTCGGGCGCCGTGGCGTTCCCGTGGACCTCCTGCTTGAGCGTGCGGGTGCCGTAGAAGACGCCCGCCTCCTCCGTACCGCTGATCCGCACCCGCCCGTCGGCCACCCGCAGCGTGTACGACTCGGCGTTCGCGTCCTCGTCCGTGAGGTTCAGCCCGACGTCCCCGGCGCGCGCCTCGCCCCGGCCCGCGTAGGACAGCCCCAGCTCCTCGGCCAGCAGCCGTCCCTCGTCGGCGAGCGCGTCGTCGCCCACGACCACCCGGCCGCCCTTCGCGGGCCGCCAGCCGGGTCCGCGGGCGGGGGTGTGCTCGCGGACCGCCGGAATCGTCCGGGGCGTCCGTGACATCGGATACGTCCGATCGGGTGACGGGGTCGGGGAGTCCGCCGGTGCCAGGGCGCTTCTCTCGCCGGAGGGCCGCCCGGTCGAGGGCCCGCCCGAATCGCCGCTCGGCCAGAGCCCGACGGTCAGCGCGGCGCCCGCCACGACCACCACGACACCCGCGCCGACCAGCAGGGGCTTCTTGTGGACCGATGCCGGCCCTTTGCGCCTACGCCCGCTCACCACAGACCACTCACTCTCCCGATCACTCCCCCGCGTCCGTCCCCGTACGCTGTACCTCCGCTGTGAACCTAAGCCCCGGCGCCCGGTGCCGCCGTCCACCATCTGTCCTGAAACTCTCCCTTACGGGTGAAGTTCGGGCATCTCTCGGACAGCTACCGCCAAGCCTCGATAGCGTGAAACCACACCTCTCACTTCATTCCCTTGTCTCTCATGTAGCTCCTCCTGATCCCCTGCCGAATCCCGCGTGGCGCGCCTCCCCGCGCCGCCGAACCGCCGAGGAACCCACGCTGCCCGCGCACCGTCCTTCCCGTCTCCCCGGCCAGGCCGTCGCCACACCGGAGCCGCCCGGACACCGCCCCACCGGCCTGGCCCGGTTCAACGCCATGCCCGCGGACGAGGCCGAGCGCGCGCTCCTGGCCTGCTGCGGCAGCTCCCACTGGGCCCGCCGGGTCGCCGCGCACCGCCCCTATCCCGACCTGGACGCCCTGCTGGCCGCGTCCGACGAGGCGGCGTACGACCTGACGTCGGCCGATGTCTCCGAGGCCCTGGCCTGCGAATCCCTCACGCTCCTCCCGGACGGCGCGTACTCCGCCGCGCACATGGCCCTGAGCGCCGCCCACGCCGCGTACGAGAGCCGTTTCGGCCATGTCTTCGTCATCTGCCTGGACGACACGCCCCAGGAGGAGTCCCCCGACCTGGTCCTGACCGAAATCAGCTCCCGCCTGGCCAACGACCCGGACAAAGAACTGACACTCGCGGCAGAAGAACTACGCCGCCTGACCAGAGGCCGCCTGACGAGATCCCTGGGAGCCGCCCCAAGGGGCGCGGGGAACGGCGCAGTCGTTTAGCGTTTCAGGGGCGCGGGAAACGGCGCAGTCTTTCGCCTTCAGGGGCGCGGGGAACTGCGCAATCCCTGAGGCCGGCCACGACGCACCCGCACCGGACCCCACCCGCAATAGCCCATACGTACCCCTTTGCCTGCCAGTTCGATCACATCGGTAGGCCCGCCGTAAACGTTCCGACAACACGTCGCTACGATGGCCAGGGCCGGTGGACCGTACCCGGCCGGGCCAGGTCGACATCGAAGCCGGCAGGCCCCAATCCCCGCTCCCGGAGGGTTCTTCCGTGCCGGCTGGAACGCTGTACCGCGGCCGGGAAGGAATGTGGTCCTGGGTGGCTCATCGAGTCACCGGCGTCCTCATCTTCTTCTTCCTGTTCGTACACGTGCTGGACACCGCTCTTGTCCGTGTCTCTCCCCAGGACTACGACAAGGTCGTAGCCACCTACAAGACGCCGATCGTCGCGCTGCTGGAGTACGGCCTCGTCGCCGCCATCCTCTTCCACGCGCTCAACGGCCTGCGGGTGATCGCCGTCGACTTCTGGTCGAAGGGCCCGCGCTACCAGAAGCAGATGCTCTGGACCGTTGTCGGCATCTGGGTCGTGCTGATGATCGGGGCCCTGTACCCCGTCCTCGGCCACGCCGCTCGTGAAGTCTTCGGGAGCTGACGCGCAAGATGTCGAACAACACAGGCACCACCGAGAAGACCGCGCCCGGCATCGGCCCCGTCGAGGGCGCGTCCCTCTACGACGTCGACAACCCGGCGCCCCTCATCGAAGCCCCGCGCAAGCGGACCAGGAAGACCCCGAAGTCCACCCGCGGCAACTTCGAGATGTACGGCTGGCTGTTCATGCGGCTGTCCGGCGTCGTCCTGGTCGTCCTGGTCCTCGGCCACCTGCTCATCCAGCTCGTCCTCGACGGCGGGGTCTCCAAGATCGGTTTCGCCTTCGTGGCGGGCCGCTGGGCCTCCCCGTTCTGGCAGGTCTGGGATCTGTTGATGCTGTGGCTGGCGATGCTGCACGGCGCCAACGGCCTGCGTACGGTCATCAACGACTACGCGGAGCGCGCGGACACCCGGCTGTGGCTCAAGGGCCTGCTCTACACCGCCACGGTGTTCACCATCCTGCTGGGCACGCTGGTGATCTTCACCTTCGACCCGAACATCCGCTAGGCACGGGGCTGCGAGAATCATGAAGATCCACAAGTACGACACCGTCATCGTCGGCGCCGGCGGCGCCGGAATGCGCGCGGCCATCGAGTCGACGAAGCGCAGCCGGACCGCCGTGCTGACGAAGCTCTACCCCACCCGCTCCCACACGGGCGCCGCGCAGGGCGGTATGGCCGCCGCGCTGGCGAACGTGGAGGAGGACAACTGGGAGTGGCACACCTTCGACACGATCAAGGGCGGCGACTACCTGGTCGACCAGGACGCCGCCGAGATCCTGGCGAAGGAGGCCATCGACGCGGTCCTCGACCTGGAGAAGATGGGCCTGCCGTTCAACCGGACCCCGGACGGCACCATCGACCAGCGCCGGTTCGGCGGGCACTCCCGCAACCACGGCGAGGCCCCGGTCCGCCGGTCCTGCTACGCGGCGGACCGCACCGGCCACATGATCCTCCAGACGCTCTACCAGAACTGCGTCAAGGAGGGTGTGGAGTTCTTCAACGAGTTCTACGTCCTCGACCAGCTGCTCGTGGAGGTCGACGGCGTCAAGAAGTCGGCCGGCGTCGTCGCCTACGAACTGGCGACCGGTGAGATCCACGTCTTCCAGGCGAAGGCCGTGATCTACGCGTCCGGCGGCACCGGCAAGTTCTTCAAGGTGACGTCGAACGCGCACACGCTGACCGGTGACGGCCAGGCCGCGGTCTACCGCCGTGGCCTGCCGCTGGAGGACATGGAGTTCTTCCAGTTCCACCCGACCGGCATCTGGCGCATGGGCATCCTGCTGACGGAGGGCGCCCGCGGTGAGGGCGGCATCCTCCGCAACAAGGACGGCGAGCGCTTCATGGAGAAGTACGCGCCGGTCATGAAGGACCTCGCGTCCCGTGACGTCGTGTCCCGCTCCATCTACACGGAGATCCGTGAGGGCCGCGGCTGCGGTCCCGAGGGCGACCACGTCTACCTCGACCTCACGCACCTGCCGCCGGAGCAGCTGGACGCCAAGCTCCCGGACATCACGGAGTTCGCGCGTACGTACCTCGGCATCGAGCCGTACACGGACCCGATCCCGATCCAGCCCACCGCGCACTACGCCATGGGCGGCATCCCGACGAACGTCGAGGGTGAGGTCCTGTCGGACAACACCACGGTCGTCCCGGGCCTGTACGCGGCCGGTGAGGTCGCGTGCGTCTCCGTGCACGGCGCGAACCGGCTGGGCACGAACTCGCTGCTCGACATCAACGTGTTCGGGAAGCGCGCGGGCATCGCGGCGGCGGAGTACTCGGCCACGGCCGCGCACGTCGAGCTGCCCGAGGACCCGGCCTCGCTGGTCGTCGGCCAGATCGAGCGGCTGCGGGCGGCCACGGGCAACGAGCGCGTGGCGGACATCCGCCGTGAGCTGCAGGAGTGCATGGACGCCAACGTCATGGTGTTCCGCACCGAGCAGACGATCAAGACGGCCGTCGAGAAGATCGCCGAGCTGCGCGAGCGCTACCTGAACGTGTCCGTCCAGGACAAGGGCAAGCGGTTCAACACCGACCTCCTCGAAGCCGTCGAGCTGGGCAACCTGCTCGACCTCGCCGAGGTCATGGCCGTGTCCGCGCTCGCCCGCAAGGAGTCCCGCGGCGGTCACTACCGCGAGGACTACCCCAACCGCGACGACGTCAACTTCATGCGCCACACCATGGCGTACCGCGAGGTCGGCGACGACGGCACCGAGTCGATCCGTCTCGACTACAAGCCGGTCGTGCAGACCCGCTACCAGCCGATGGAGCGTAAGTACTGATGGCAACCCCGACCCTGGACAAGGCCGACGCGGCCGGCACGGCCGAGCCCGGCTTCGCCGACTCCCCGTACATCACGGCCACGTTCCGCATCCGCCGCTTCAACCCCGAGAACTCGGCGGAAGCGGTCTGGGAAGACTTCCAGCTGGAGATCGACCCCAAGGAGCGTGTCCTCGACGCGCTGCACAAGATCAAGTGGGACCTGGACGGCACCCTGACGTTCCGCCGGTCCTGCGCGCACGGCATCTGCGGCTCGGACGCCATGCGGATCAACGGCAAGAACCGTCTCGCCTGCAAGACCCTGATCAAGGACATCAACCCGGCCAAGCCCATCACGGTCGAGCCCATCAAGGGCCTCACCGTGCTGAAGGACCTGGTCGTGGACATGGAGCCCTTCTTCCAGGCGTACCGCGACGTGATGCCGTTCCTCGTCACGAAGGAGACGAACGAGCCGACGCGCGAGCGTCTGCAGACGGCGGAGGACCGGGAGCGCTTCGACGACACGACGAAGTGCATCCTGTGCGCCGCGTGCACGTCCTCGTGCCCGGTGTTCTGGAACGACGGCCAGTACTTCGGCCCGGCGGCCATCGTGAACGCCCACCGCTTCATCTTCGACTCGCGTGACGACGCCGGAGAGCAGCGCCTGGAGATCCTCAACGACAAGGACGGCGTGTGGCGTTGCCGCACGACGTTCAACTGCACGGACGCCTGCCCGCGCGGTATCGAGGTCACGAAGGCGATCCAGGAAGTGAAGCGGGCGCTGATCACGCGCCGCTTCTGATCCTCCGGTACTCCGGTACCACCGCACGTACGCACACAAGAGGGGCCCCACTCCCGCCGGAGTGGGGCCCCTCTTGCCGTGCACCTGGCGACATCAGCCACGCAGTACGCGGCCCTGCTTGTCGGTGCGGTCGTTGCTGGTGAGGAACAGGATGCCGTCGATCAGCGCCCAGAAGCCCAGGCCACCGCAGGTGAGGAGCTGGGCGACACCGACGCCGACGGAGCCGACGTAGAAGCGGCCGATGCCGAGCGTGCCCAGGAAGATCTGGAGGATGCCCGCGACGATCTTCGACTTGTCCGAGTAGGGACGGCCCTGCGGGTCGACGCCGTACGGGGTGGCAGGGGGGACGGTCATGAGACGTGCTCCTGGATGACTGGATGAATCCGAATGCTTCATCTGAATGGCTTAGACAGACACCGGAGCGGGGGCGGCCCGCTCCGGGACATCACCAGGAGGGACCTCCGACGGAGAAAGAAGCCCGTCCGAGATCGCATAGCGGCATGGCCGCGTACACGTCATCCCCCCTGTGCCGTGTGAGCGTACGGAGAAGGGAGGGGCGGTTGGGAGGGTAAACAGTCTATTGTTCCCATCCCGTGATCAAGTTATACCTAAATCAGTTCCAAATATTGCGAACCACGGTCCACGCCACGGCCAGCGACAGGATCAACACCTGTACGCGGGGGCTGAGTTCGGGCCGCCAGCGACGCCCGCGCAGCCCCTCCACGATCCAGCGCGCCAACAGCGCGAGGGCGAACGGCGAGGCGAGCAGCAGCGCCCGGTTGTCGAGCCAGGCCGCACCGAACTGACCGTGCATCAGGTCGTACGTCATCCGGGTGCCGCCGCAGGCCGGGCAGAGCAGCCCGGTGACGAACCGGAACGGGCACGCGGGCAGCACGTGGCCGGGCTCGTGCGGGTCGGTGCCGTACAGATAGCCCGCGCCGACGGCCCCGGCGACGAGCACCGCGAGGGGTGCGGTCGCCGGGCGCCGCAGCAGTTCCGCGCGCACGGGGCCCGTCTCAGCCACGCAGGGGGCGGCCCTGGGCGTCCGTGGCGTTGTGCCCGGTCAGCAGCATGATGCCGTCGATGAGGGCCCAGATGCCGAGCCCACCGCAGGTGAAGAGCTGGGCGAGCCCGATCCCCACGCTGCCGATGTAGAACCGCCCGACACCGAGGCTCCCCAGGCAGAGCTGGAGGACACCGGCGACGATCTTCGACTTGTCGGAGTACGGGCGCCCGTAGGGGTCGTACCCGTACGGGGCGTTGGGGTCACCGGTGAAGGTACCGGGAGGGTACGCGCCGGCCGGGGCGTAACCGCCGGGGGGCGGATACCCCGGCCCCTGCTGATACCCGGACTGCGGAGGCCCGTACGGCTGCCCCGGCTGGCTGCCGCTCGCGTACGGGTTGCCGTCGCTGGGCGGGACGGAGCCCGGGTTCGGATAGCCGTAACCGGGAGGCGTCTCCCCGGAGTTCGGATAGCCGTAGCCGGGCGGCTGGTTCGGGGGCTGCTGCGGCTGAGACGGCTGCTCGCTCACGGTGACTGCTCCTGGGGACGGGGATGACGTATGAAAAGAATCAGGTCAGGACATCTTGCCGGAGAGGACGGCGGATAGAGAAGCCGGTTCGGCCGTGGTGTTGTGCACGGATGCGGCAAGTGTCACGAAGCGGGGCTCGGCCGAGCCTACGCACCGGGGGCGCGCCACTCGGCCCAGACCTCCTTGCCGCCGCCGTTGCGCCGCCCGTTGATCACGAGGTAGTGGCCCCACTCGTCGGCGCACGCCTGTGTCAGCCAGAGCCCGCGCCCGCTCTCGTCCTCGGGCCCCGCAACCGCCCCCGGCGGACGCGGTGGAGGATACGGGCTGCTGTCCCACACGCTGAGCCGCAACCGGCCGCCGGTGCGCATGAGACGCACGGCGACGGAGTCCCGCGTGCAGGAGAGGGAGTTGGTGACCAGCTCCGACGCGACGAGTTGGGCGTTGTCGAGGACGCCGGAGTCCACCTGGTACCGGGTGAGCACGGCCCGCACGTGGGCGCGGACGATGCCCGGCCCCAGGGGCGAGTGGGGGATGCGGAGCGCGTACTCCCAGTCGCCGTCGAGCGGCGAGTGGGCAGGGTGATGCAGGGCGAGTTCGGTCATGGCCGTAACTCCTCTGTGCGATACAGGGGTTGATGGATGCAGTCAGATGACGCGGGCGGTGGCTCTGTCGCTGGTGCGGTGCGCTTCCGATACTCCTGCGCCACTTTGAGTGACTGACCGCACACTGAAAGTAGAGCACTCGACTGCAATACTGCTACCGAACACGGCAACTTATTGGAGTGAAGCCGCAATGCCACCAAGGCCTACGGCCACCGTCAGGCAACAGCGCCTAGGCGCTGAACTGCGCAAACTCCGTGAGCGCGCGGGCCTCAACTCCCGCGAGGCGGGGCAGAAACTGGGTATCGATCCGGCTCGAATCAGCAACATCGAGTCCGGACGGTTCGGCGTCAGCGCGGATCGCGTTCGAGCATTCGCCCACGGGTACGAATGCTGCGATGAGCCCTACATCGACGCGCTCGCGGCCATGACGGCTGGACGCTCCCGCAACTGGTGGGACGACTACCGGGATCTCCTCCCGCCGGTCCTGCTGGACCTGTCGGAAATGGAGGAGCACGCGAAGGCGCTGCGTACGGTTCAGTTCACGCATCTGCCCGGGCTTCTCCAGACCGCGGACTACGCCCGCCTGGTCTTCCAGCAGAATGTGCCCAGCCTGCCGCCCCCGAAGATCGAGCACCGTCTGTCCCACCGCATCAAGCGCCAGGGAATTCTCTACAGCGGCACCCCGACGCAGTACGCCGGGATCATCCACGAGGCGGCTCTGCGGATGCGGTTCGGGGGCCCCGGCATCATGCGCGACCAGTTGGCGCACATTGCGCAGATGAGCGAACGCGAGAACGTGACGGTCCTCGTGCTCCCTTTCTCGGCCGGCATCTTCCCCGGCGCAGGCCAGACCGTGGTCATCGCCGACGGTCCGCACGCACAACTGGACACCGTGCAGCTGGACACGGAACACGGCTCCGAATTCCTGCACGCAGAAGCCCAGCTGGAGAAGTACCGAACAATCATGGGCCGCATGGAGCAGCTCTCACTCACCGCCGCAGAATCGCGCGACTTCATCCACGGACTGATCGCAGATCTACGAAAGGACCCGTCATGACCGAACTCCGCTGGCAGAAGTCCTCATTCAGCAGCGAGGCCAGCAACTGCCTGGAACTCGCCACCACCCCCGACGGCCAACTCCGCCTCCGCGAGTCCGACGATCCGGCCACCACGCTCTCCGTCCCCCCGGCGGGCCTCCGCTCGCTGTTGGCCGCCGTTCGTCAGGAGATAACCGGGCGCCCCTGCCGGTGAAGGCGTTCGCGCGCTCGTCGCGGTATCCGCACGTCAGGGGCCCAAAAAGGCTTTACGTGGTGGCCGTGGAGTGATCAGCTGTGGCGTCGCGAACGGAGCGGCCTCTGGGGAGGGGTCGGGGAGAGGGAGACGTCACGTGAGTACCAGCGTCGGGACCGCCGGGCAGACCGGAGAGACAACGCAGCCGTGTCCGCAGTGCGGGGCCGAGATCCGGGCGGACGCGCGGTTCACCACCTGGTGTGCCGGGTGCGACTGGAACGTGGATCCGGAGCGGCCCGGCGAGGAGCCGGGGCGGCTGGAGAGACGGCGGCGAAGACTCGCCCGCCGTCACGGCGAGCGCCTGGCCACCGAGGTGGCCGCCGGAGAGACGCTGCGCCCGCGCCGCGACGCCGCCGGCCTCGCGGCCTACCTGATCGCGCTCGCGGTGCACGGCGTCACCGTGGCCCTGGCCGTCGGCGCGGTGTGATTCCTCGTCACCGGATGGGGCGGCGCCGGGATGGTCCTCGGCCTGGTTCTCGCGGTGCTCACCTGGACGTTGCGGCCGCGCTTCTCCGAACTGCCCGACGACCAGCCCCTGCTGACCCGCACCGACGCGCCCGCGCTCTTCGCACTGATCGACGAGGTCGCCGTCGTCGCGGGCACCCGTGGGGTGGACACGGTCGCCGTCAGCGCCGAGCTGAACGCGAGCGTGACGACGTACGGGATACGCGGTCGCCGGCTGCTGACCATCGGCGTGCCGCTCTGGGAGATCCTCACCCCGCAGGAGCGGATCGCCCTGCTCGGCCATGAACTCGGCCACTACAGCAACGGGGACACCCGGCAGGGCCTGATCATCGGCAACGCGCTCCGCTCCCTCAGCACTTGGCGCTACTACGTCGGCCCCACGCCGAACCCGACGATCGTGGAGGCCTTCGTCAACCTGGTCTTCGTTCTGCCCCGCGCCCTGATCCAGGGGCTGTTGATGCTGCTGGACCGGCTGACCCTGCGGGCGACACAGCGTGCCGAGTACCTCGCCGACTCGACGGCCGCGCGCGCCGGGTCCACCGACGCGGCCGCGTCGATCATGAACCGTTTCCTCGTCCTCGACTCGGCCGAGACCATGCTGCGGCGCGAGGCCAACGCCCAGCAGGTCGGCCGGCGCGGCCCGGCGGGCCGGGAGCCCTGGCTGGGCCTGTGGGAACGCCTGGGCGCGCACATGGACTCCGTTCCGGCGAGCGAGTACGAACGCCAGCGCCGCGCGGCGGTCCTGCGAGGCCACAGCGTCGACACGACCCACCCCCCGACGCACCTGCGCCACCAGTGCCTCCTCGCCGTCCCGCCCCTCCCGGCGACCGTCACGACGGACGACGGCACGGAATCCCGAATCACCGCCGAACTGGCCACCCCGGCCCGGACGGTGGCCCAGCGCATCGTGAAGGAGGGGCTCGGTCACTGACCAGGGGGCGGCCTCCGGTGGTCAGCCGCGTGCCGCGTCCCCGGAAGTGCCCCGGCGTCGGCCTACCGCGTTGAGGTCGATCTCGATGTCGAAGGGTGCCGTGGTCTTGAGGCGGTCGTGGAAGATGCCGGTAAGCCCGTAGGACTTTGTGGCGGGGTCGAGTTCGTACACGTAGACGACGGGAAAATCCTTCTCCTGGTCCTTCTCGACCCGCCAGAAGTGCGGCACCCCGGCTTCCGCGTACTTGCGGGGCTTGACCTCGCGGTCCCGCTCCCGGGAATCGGGAGACACGACCTCGACCGCCAGGAGGACGTCCTGCGGTCGATACCAGGTCTGGTCCGTCCCGGTCACCGCTGATGCCTCGAAGACCAGGATGTCCGGCTCCAGCCGGTTCTTCGAATCAAGCTTGATCGTCATCTCTCGGTCGACGTCAAGGTGATCCGGCGCCTGATCCAGAAGGGCGTTGTCCAACAGACGCATCGTGCGTGAGTGGAAACGAGTCTGCGGACTCACGAAAACCAGGCTCCCGTCGATCAACTCCGTATGCGGCGGGAGGCCCGGAATCCGGTCGAGATCGTCCGCGGTCCAACCCTCCGGGGGCGGGATCGGCCAGCGGTACTCAGGCTCGTCGTCGAGCCCGTTCTCGAATGCGGCGCTCATCATTGCTCCCATGGGACGGAGTCTCGCCTGTGGGTTCAGCGTACCCAGGGGCAATATCGCCGTGCTCAGCCGAACGAGTGACCGGGGCGCCACACGGGTGACCGCCCCGCCCTCCCCCCGTCGCCTCCCCCGCCCCTCACCCCCGGAGACCTAATCTGACGACATGTCAGACGAAGAGTCGTACGAACTGCTCGGATTCGACAACGTCCTCCTCCCCGTCGGCAGTCTCGACGAGGCCGTGGACTTCTACCGGCGGGCCGGGTTCACGGTCGGGTTCCGGCTCGACGAGGCCGGGATCGCCGTGCTGAAGGTCGGCAAGGAGACGCCCGGCGTGCTGCTGCGGCTGGAGGACGAGCTGGGGCACCGGCCGCCCTCCTGGGCCTCGCCCCGGATCTGGCTGGAAGTGCGGGACGCCAGAGGCATGGCCGACACCCTCGCCGCCGCCGGTGTGCAGCCCCTCGACGCACCCCTCTCCGTCGCCACCGGCTGGACCGTCGAGGTCGCCGACCCCTGGGGCAACGTCATCGGGTTCACCGACTACACCAAGCGGCCGGAGCTGGCCCGCACCGGATGAGCCCCCCGCCCCCGCACGTCTGAGCCGCACGTCACACCCGTACCGCCGACGCTCTACTTGAACGTGTTCAAAAACAGGTCTACATTCTCTCTCGAAAGACTTTTGAACACGTTCAAGAAGGGGCGGGGACATGGACCTCACGGTCGTTGCGTATGTCATATATCTACTGATCAGCGTCGCGCTGACGGTCTGGGTGGCACGGACGCTCAGCCACAACGGGCGGATCTTCCTGGCCGATGTACTCCAGGGGAACGAAAAACTCGCGGACGCCGTCAACCACCTCCTGGTGGTCGGCTTCTACCTGGTGAACCTCGGCTTCGTGGCGCTCTATCTCAACCAGGACGACGAGATCGCCGACGCCCGCGGGGTCTTCGAGGCCCTGTCGACGAAGCTCGGCGTGGTGCTCCTGGTGCTCGGCGCCATGCACCTGGGGAACGTGTACGTGCTCAACAAGATCCGCCGCCGGGGCGTCATGGAGCGCGAGCAGCAGCCGCCCGTGCCGCCGCAGGGCTGGGTCGCGCCGACGGCCAGGGCGTGACCCCGGTGGCGACCGCCGCAGGCCCGGACCGGGACGCCGTACGCGTCCCGGTCCGCGGGCTCACCGTCCTGTACGACGCCCGGTGCTCGCTCTGTGCCTTCCTGCGCGACTGGCTCGTACGGCAGCGGCAGTTGGTGCCCCTGGAGCTGGTGGCCGCCGGATCGGCGGAGGCCACGCGCCGCTACCCCGGGCTCGACCACGCCGCGACGCTCGACGAGATCACCGTGATCGGGGACGCGGGCCAGATCTACCGGGGCACCGCCGCCTGGGTCGTCACCCTGTGGGCGCTCGCCGACCACCGCCCGATGGCCCACCGGCTCAGCACCCCGGCCGGGGCCCGGCTGGCCCGGGGCGCGGTGCTCGCCGCGGCCAGGTGGCGCGAGGGACAGCGGGCCCGCCGGGAGGGGTACTGGGACGGGCGGAACGGACAGTGGGGCGGGCGTACGTACGTCGCGGCCGACGGCTGGACGTACGACCAGACCGTGGGCTGGGTCCACGAGCCACCCGCCTGCGACAGCGGCACCTGTCCGCCTCGTTAGGCTCTGTCCCGTGCCAGCAGCGAACGACAGTGCCCCCAGCCCGGACGGTCCCGCGGTGCCCGAAGGCCACGCCGTGCCCGAGGGCGCCGCGGTGCCCGAAGGCCCCGGCGCCCCGCGAACGCCCGCCAAGAGCGAGCAGACCCGGGCCCTGATCCTGGAGACGGCCATGCGCCTGTTCCAGGAACGGGGTTACGAGAAGACGACGATGCGGGCCATCGCCAAGGAGGCCGGGGTCTCCGTAGGCAACGCGTACTACTACTTCGCAGGCAAGGAGCACCTGATCCAGGGCTTCTACGACCGCATGGCCGTGGAGCACCGCGCGGCGGTCCGTGAGGTCCTGGACCACGAGCGGGACCTGGAGAAACGGATCGCCGGGGTCCTGAAGGCGTGGCTGGACGTGGCGACGCCCTACCACGAGTTCGCCGTGCAGTTCTTCAAGAACGCCGCCGACCCGGACAGCCCGCTCAGCCCGTTCTCGCCCGAGTCGGAGCACGCGCGCGTGGAGGCCATCGGCGTCTGCAGCGAGGTGCTGAGCGGTTCGAAGGCGAAGATCCCGGAGGAGCTGCGGGAGGTGCTGCCCGAACTGCTGTGGCTCTCCCAGATGGGCCTGGTCCTGTACTGGATCTTCGACCGTACGGAGGGGCGCGAGCGCAGTTACCGGCTCGCCGAACGCGGCGCCCGCCTCACCTCGCTCGGCGTCTCGCTGGCCCGCTTCCGTGTGCTGCGGCCCCTGGTCCGTGAGGTGCACGAGCTGTTCACGGACTTCCTGCCGGGGATGACGAACGCGCTGCCCGATCCCGCCAAAGCCGCCAGGAAGTCCACGAAACAGTCCTCGGAATAGCGCCTCGCGCGGTCAGTTCACCGCGTCCACCTCGTCCTCCGCCAGCTCCACGTCGTACACCAGCGGTTCCGCGCCGACCGTTACATGGCGGGCCCGCGAGGGGTGCTCCCGGGCCGTCACTGCCAGCAGGTACGCGCCCGCGGACGGGACCGAGACGATGTACGAGCCGTCGGCCAGCGAGGTCACCCGGTCGAGCTGACGGCCGCCCTTCGAGAGCAGGGTCAGCGCGGCACCCTCGACGGGCGCGCCGTCCGGGGTGCGGACGAAGCCGTGGATCACGGTGGAACCGCCGCCGCCGGTGCCTGTGCCGGTACCAGTGCCGGTGCCGGTGCCGGTCCCGGCGTCGGCCACGCGCGCGTGGGGCTCGGCGACGGTCTCCTCGCGGGGCTCCACCGCCAGGTGCGGCAGCCGCTTCTCCAGGCCCGCGGGCAGCCACCAGTTGGAGTTGCCCAGGAGGTGCATCGCGGCCGGCACCAGGGCCGTACGCAGGATGAACGCGTCGAGCGCGACCGCCGCCGCGAGCCCGATGCCCGCCATCGCGCCCTCCATGTCACCGCTGAGCACGAACGCGGAGAACACACAGATCATGATCAGGGCCGCGCAGTTGATGACCCGGCTGGTCTCGGCGAGGCCGACCCGGACCGCGCGCGCGTTGTCCTTGGTGTGCACCCACTCCTCGTGCATACGGCTCACCAGGAACACCTGGTAGTCCATCGAGAGCCCGAAGAGCAGCGACAGCATGATGACCGGCAGGAAGGCGGTGATCGGCCCCTCCTTACCGATGCCGAGGAGTTCCGTGCCCCAGCCCCACTGGAAGATCGCGACGAGCACTCCGAAGGAGGCGGCTGCCGCGATGAGGTTCATCAGGGCCGCCGTCAGCGGCACCACCAGGGAGCGGAAGGCCACCATCAGCAGCAGGAAGCCGAGCGAGATGATCGCCGCGACGAAGTAGGGCAGCCGCTCCCCCGTGACGGCCGCGAAGTCCTTGAAGACGGCGGTCACACCGCCCACATGGGCCTGGGCCCCGGACTCCGGGATCACGTCGTCGCGCAGCCGGTCGATCAGCTGGTCCGTCTTCTCGGACTGCGGTGACGTGGTGGGCACCACCTGGATGACCGTGATGCCCTGCGCGGGCGGCGCGGCGGCCACCTGCGCGACGCCGTCGGTCGAGCGGATGGTGGAGACGAGCGCGTCGGCGTCCCCGCCGTCCACGACCACCTGGAGAGGGCCGTTGAAGCCGGGCCCGAACCCTTCGGCGAGCAGGTCGTACGCCTGCCGGGTGGTCGTGGAGTCCTGGTGGTTGCCCTGGTCGGTGGCGCCGAGCCGGATCGACAGGACGGGCAGCGCCAGGACCATCATCACGAGGAACGCCCCGGCGGCGATCGACCTCGGCCGCTTCTGTACGAAGGCGGACCAGCGGGCGGCGAGTCCGCTCGCCTCCTCCGACTCCGGTCCCTCGGCGGCGAGCCTGCGGCGCTGCTTGCGGCTGAGCACGCGCATACCGAGCAGTCCCAGGAGCGCGGGCAGCAGGGTGGTCGCGGCGAGCACGCTCAGCACGACCGTCAGCGAGGTGGCGACGACGACACCGTCCAGGAAGCGCATGTTCATCACCAGCATCCCGGCGAGCGCGATGCACACCGTGCCGCCGGCGAACAGGACCGCGCGGCCCGAGGTGTTGAGGGCCGTGACGGCGGACTCCTCGGGCTTCATGCCGCGCAGGATGCCCCGGCGGTGCCGCGTCACGATGAACAGGGCGTAGTCGATGCCGACGCCCAGGCCGATCAGCGAGCCGAGCAGCGGCGCCACTTCGGGCACGTCGGTGACATGGCTGAGCAGTGAGGTCGCCATCAGGCCGGTGCCGAGGGCCGCGATCGCGACGACGAGCGGCAGCAGCATCGCGAAGAGCGAGCCGAAGGCGAGGAAAAGGACGACCGCCGCGGCCAGGATGCCGACCATCTCGGCGATGCCGGTGGGCGGTTCCTGGGTGCGGGTGATCGCCTGGCCGCCCAGCTCCACCCGGAGCCCGGCGCGTTCGGCGTCCTGCGCCGTGTCGACGACGTCCTCCACGAGCGCCTTCGGCACACCGTTGGCCTGCTCGGTGAAGGTGATCTGGGCGTACGCGATCCGCCCGTTCCCGCTGATCTGCGTGGCCCCCTGGGCGGCGTACGGGCTGCTGACCTCGCCGACGCCCTTCATGCGCCCGATCTCCTCCAGGGCGGGCTCGATCCGGGAGCGTACGGACGCGTCCCGTACCGTCCCGTCGTCGACCTTCCACACCACCGTGTCCGTGTCGCCGGACCGCTCCGGGAAGGCCTTCTCCATCAGGTCGTACGCGCGCGTGGAGTCCGTGTTCGGAAGAGTGAAGGTGTCCGCGTAGTTCGTGCCCGCGGCGGAGCCCGCGAAGCCCAGCCCCAACAGCGCCCCCACCCACAGAATCAGGACCACCAGCCGGTGCCGATAGCACCACCGTGCCAATGTCGTCACGCCTCAACGCCCCTTAGTCGCTCGATTGTTCATCGGGTCGATCGGTTGGTCCCCCAGGTCCTGGGCCACAGCATCGGGCGCGGCGCGGGCCGCGGGACATGACCTGGCCATGACTCACAAGGAACTCCAAAGGGCGAGTCGGCCCCGTTGTCAGTGGTCGCGCCGATACTGGGAGGCATGACCGCTCACGAGGGGGCGACCGTGCTGGTCGTCGAGGACGAGCCGAGCATCGCGGACGTGCTGACCATCGCCCTGCGCTACCACCGCTTCGAGGTGATGACGGCCGGGACCGTCCGCCAGGCGCTGACGCTGGCCGAGCGCACGCGCCCGGACGCGGCGCTCCTCGACGTGATGCTCCCGGACGGCGACGGCCGGGCGCTGGGCCGCGAACTGCGCGTGAAGCAGCCCGACCTGGCGCTGGTCTTCCTCACCGCGCGGGACGCGCCCACGGAGATCGTCGGCGCGCTCTCCTTCGGCGACGACTACATCACCAAGCCGTTCAACATCGACGAGGTGATCGCCCGCATCACCGCCGTGCTGCGCCGCACCCGCCCCGCCGACGTCCTGCCCGAGCGCCCGCCGCTGCGCTACGGCGACCTGGAGCTGGACGAGACGACGTACTCGGTGCACCGCGCGGGCCGCACGGTCGAGCTGACCCCCACCGAGTACGCGCTGCTGCGCTTCCTCGTGCGCAACGGCGGCCGGATCGTGCCCAAGGAGCAGCTGCTGCGGCACGTCTGGCAGTACGAGCACCCGGCGGAGTCGACCGTCGTGGAGACGTACATCAGCTATCTGCGGCGCAAGCTCGACGCCCTCGGCGCCCCGGTGATCACGACCCGGCGCGGTGTCGGATACGGGCTCGCATGATCCTCCAGCGCTGCCGCGAGCACGGCATCCACTCCCTGCGCGGCAAGCTGACGGTCGCCAACGTGGGGCTGCTGGCGCTCGGCATCGTCGTGGCGACGGCGGTGAGCCTGATGGGCATGCGGTACTACCTCGTGGACCAGGTCGACTCGGAGCTCCTCAGGATGCGGGACTCCCTGGAGAGTACGCAGCTGACCGCGCGGCAGATCGACTCGCTGAGCGCGCTGGCCTTCGTCCGGGAGGGGCGGGCGCCGGAGACGCTGGGCCCGCCGGACGCGGACTCGCTGTTCGCGGTGGTCGACTCCGGGGGCCGGGCCCTCACGCTCGGCACGTTCGAACCGACCGCGAACCAGCGTGCGCTCGCCTCCGCGGTGGGCGATCCGCGCGCGCTGACCGGCGACGCGGACCCGCGCGACGTGTCGGTGGACGGTTCGCCGTTCCGGGTGATCGGCGCGTCCCTGCCCGACGGGTCCGTGATCCTGGTCGCCGGCTCGACCGACGCGCTGCACAAAGGCATGGCCAAGGCGCTCAAACTCGATCTGTTCTTCGGGGTGCTGCTGCTGGCACTGCTCGCCGTACTGACGATGCTGAGCGTGGGCCGGCGGCTGCGGCCGCTGGAGGACATGGTGGAGACGTCGTCGGCGATCGCCGAGGGGGATCTGGCCCGCCGGGTGCCGTCCAGCCACCACCCGACCCAGGAGGTCGAGCAGTTGCGGCTCGCCCTCAACTCGATGCTCCAGCAGGTCGAGGTGGCGTACCGGACGCGGGAGCGGAGCGCGGCCCAGCTGCGGCGGTTCGTCGCGGACGCCTCCCACGAGCTGCGTACGCCGCTGTCCGCGATACGCGGCTATCTCCAGCTGTACGACAAGGGCATGCTGCGGGAGCCTGCCGAACGCAAACGGGCCTGGGACCGGATGACCGGGGAGGCCGACCGGATGGGACGGCTCGTCGACGAGCTGCTCACCCTGGCGCGCCTCGACCAGCAGCCCGAACTGCGCTTCCGGAACGTCGACCTGAGCCGTCTTGTGCGGGACGCGGCGGAGGATCTGCGGGCCCAGCAGCCGGGCCGGCCGGTGTCGGTGAGCGCCGAAGGGGCTCTCCTCGTACGGGCCGACGAGTCGGGCCTGCGGCAGGTGCTGGGCAACCTCGTGGCGAACGTACGCACGCACACGCCCGCGGATGTCGCGGTCGCCCTCGATCTGGAGCGGGTCGACGGGGTGGTGCGGGTGCGGGTCGCCGACGAGGGGCCGGGGCTCGCGGAGGAGGACGCCGCCCGCATCTTCGACCGGTTCTTCCGGGCGGGCGGGGGTGCGGGGAGCGGGCTGGGGATGGCGATCGTGCAGGGGGTTGCGGCGGCGCACGGGGGTGAGGTGACGGTCCGCACGTCCCCGGGCTCGGGCCTGACGGTGACGCTGACGCTGCCGTCGGGGCTGTGCGAGATGTCTTCCTGACGGGAGGAGGACCGGGTGGTTGCCAGGGTGCGGGCCGGTGGGGGCTGGCCGCGCAGTTCCCCGCGCCCCTTACGGGGCTGGGCCCGCTGCTATCCGACCTGCGGGCCGGTGGGGGCTTGTCGCGCCGTTCCCCGCGCCCCTCAAAAGCGGGGCTGCGCCCCGGCTTTTGCCGCGCGAGAGGCGCAGCCGTCAGGGCCGCGGGCACGGCCGACGCCCGTCAGGGGTGCGGGAAACTGCGCCCCCCGAGCCCCTTCAGGGGCGCGGGGAACGGCGCGACAAGCCCCCACGGCCCCGCAGAGTCATACCCGACGGTCACCCCTTCCAGGGGCGCGAGGAACGGCGCGAGCAACCCCCACCGACCCGCAGACGAAGAACGGCGGACCCAGCCCCGTAAGGGGCGCGGGGAACGGCGCGAACAGCCCCCACCGACCCGCAGACGAAGAACGGCGGACCCAGCCCCGAAAGGGGCGCGGGGAACTGCGCGAACAGCCCCCACCGGCCCGCAGACAAAAACGGCGGGCCCAGGCCCGGAAGGGGCGCGGCGCGGTCGGCCCCAGCGGGCCGCACGTCACCCCGTCCACCCCCGCCCGGAGGGCTCCGGTGTCGGGGCCGGGACCAGCGCCCAGACCGTCTTGCCGTGGCGGCCCCGGCTCCAGACCCCCCACGCCGTGGTGAGGCTCTCGACCAGCCGCAACCCCCGCCCGGACTCCTCCTCGTACTCCCCGACCGACCGCAGCCGCGGCTGCGCGGCGCTCTCGTCGGAGACCTCTATGAGACACGACCCGTCCGCGAGCGTGGTCACCGCGACCTCGAACTCCCGTTCAAGCAACGGCGCATGCCGCACCGCGTTCGTCGCCAGTTCGGACACGAGCAGCACCACGTCCTCGAAGGCCTGCTCCCCCGAACTGTGCCCCCAGTTCGACAGATGATCCCGCACCCGGCGCCGCGCGAGCCCGACGGAAGCCGGGTGTCTGGGCAGCCGGAAGGAGTTGCGTCTCAACACGTTTGCTCCTCACCCCGCGCACGCCTCCGTCACATCATGCTGCGTGACGCGGCCCCGATGCGTCACTCGCGCAATTGCAACCCTGTATGAACGCGACAGGCCCTCGACGGGCCGATCCCGTGGGGGCTACACAACCGGAAGACCGCCCGCCGCCCGACGCGTACCCCGGCCCCTCGCGTCCGCACTGCTCAACCGGCGATTCATCCCCTGACGCCACACGCCGCCGGGCGCCCGCAGGTGACGGTTCACCGGATCATGTGAAGGTTCCCGGCCGTACGGCCACGGCAGGCGCCCCGCCGACTGACCAGAATCAGCTGTTCGACGCGCCGCGTCAGACGGCCCGCATCAGGCCTGCTTGGAGGCCAGCTCCACGACCGTGATGTCCGACGGCGCCCCCACCCGCGTGGGCGGCCCCCACGCACCGGCGCCCCGCGACACGTACAACTGCGTGTCCCCGTACCGCTCCAGACCCGCGAGCGTCGGATTCGCGAGGTCCGCGATGAAGTTGCCGGGCCACAACTGCCCGCCGTGGGTGTGTCCGGAGAGCTGGAGGTCCACCCCGTGGTCCACGGCGTCATGGATCTGTACGGGCTGGTGGGCGAGCAGGACACACGCCCGGGCGCGGTCCCGGTCGCCGAGGGCCTTCGCGAAGTCGGGCCCCTGGCCCTCGTCCTCCCCGGCGATGTCGTTGACGCCGGCGAGGTCGAAGTGGGCCAGTTCGGTGCGGGCGTTCTCCAGCGGGTTCAGCCCCAGTTCACGTACGCGCGCGACCCACTCCTCGGCGCCGGAGAAGTACTCGTGGTTCCCGGTGACGAAGAACGAGCCGTGCCGTGCCCGCAGTTGCGCGAGCGGCGCGGCGGCGGGCCCGAGGTCCTTCACACTGCCGTCGACGAGGTCGCCCACGACCGCGATCAGGTCGGGCTGCGTCGAGTTGATCGTGTCGACGACCTTCTGGGCGAAGCCGCGCCCCAGTACGGGCCCGAGGTGGATGTCGCTGACGACGGCGATCCGGTACCCGTGGGCGGCCCTCGGGAGCTTGGCCAGCGGCACGGTGACCCGCTTGACCTTGGGCCCGCTGAGGACGCCGTACGTCCCGTACCCCACGGTGCCCACGGCGGCGACTGCCGCGGCCCCGCCCACGACCCGGGAGATGAGGAGCCGTCGCGAGGGGCCGACGGACGCGGGCGCGGGTGTGGGTGCCGGTGCCTCCGGGGGCCGCTCGGCCTCCCGGGCCGGTGCCTCCCCGGCCGCGGACGCGCCCGCCGGGACATGCGCGGCCTCGCGCACCTCGGCCGGTTCGACCGCGGACCCGACCGCGGACGCGGCAACCGGCTCGGCCCCGGGCGCCGTACGCCGGTCCAGGACCTTCCGCAGCAGCGGCCGTACGGCCTCGCCGATCAGCAGCGCCAGCAGGAGGTAGATCGACAGCGCCATCCACAGGAAGCCGGGCCAGGCCAGCACCTGCTGCAGCCAGAACGGCGCGCCCGTCCGCTCGGACGTGACCGCGGCGAACATCAGCAGCGGCCCGCCGATGATCACGGCCGTGCCCACCCGCCGGGACACCCCGGGACGGGCCGTCGTGTCCCGCACCAGCCGGCGCCACAGGTACCAGTGCAGCCCCCCGAACACGGCCAGGGCCAGCACCACGACCACGACGAACACGATGACCACGCGACGACTCTCCCGTTATGACGTGATGACGTTGTGCGTTACGACGTTGTGCCTTACGACGACGGCGTGTGGCGCAAGGCCCGTACACCGCGCAACCCGATGCCCCCGACAACCGTCCCCAAGACAAAGGAGACAACGGCGAGCGTCAGGTGCACCCAGAAGTACCCGGTCGGATCGCCCGCGTCGTCGAAGGCGAGCCCGCTGCCGTCCTTCCAGAGATTTTTGATGAAAGTGACCCAAATGACCCAGCTCCACACCCCGAAGGCGAGCAGGAACCAGGAGACGGGACGGCTGAGCTTCATGGGTTCAGTATCGCCGTCCTCGAACGGAACCGGCGCCCGGGGTGGGTCCGACCACGGCACACGGCACGGTGGCGGAAAAGCCCCTGGCGGAAAGGGCCCCGATGAGGAGGCCCCGGCGACTTCCCTCCCCACGCCCTGTACGTTCTCGACCGTGCCCGCCATGAAAAAGACCGCCAAGTCCTCCTTGCTGGTCACCTCCGCCACCCTGTTGTCGTTCTCGCTCGCGCTCACGGCGACGGCCACCGCGCCCGCCGCCGCAGCCGCTGCCGCCTTCGCGGCGGACAAGCCGAAGCCGAGCCCGTCGGCCAGCCCCTCGGCCACCCCACCGGCGGACATGTCGTCCGTGGGCGGCGCCCTGCTCGCGCAGCCCGGGACGCAGGCGAACCTCGGCACCGGAGCGCCGGTCCTCCCGAAGGATCTGAGCGCCCGCTCCTGGATCGTCGCGGACGCCGAGTCCGGCGATGTCCTCGCCTCGCACAACGCGCACTGGCGGCTGCCTCCGGCGAGCACCCTGAAGATGCTGTTCGCCGACACCGTGCTGCCCAAGTTCCCCAAGAAGCAGAAGCACAAGGTCGTCCCGGCGGACCTGGCGGGCATCGGCTCGGGCTCCAGCATGGTGGGCGTCAAGGAGGACGAGACGTACACGGTCCACGATCTGTGGCTCGGTGTCTTCCTTCGCTCCGGCAACGACGCCGTGCACGTCCTGTCCGCGATGAACGGCGGCGTCGACCAGACCGTCGAGGACATGAACGCGCGCGCCGAGGAACTCCAGGCGCTCGACACGAACGTGGTCAGCCCGGACGGCTACGACGAGAAGCGCCAGGTGTCGTCGGCGTACGACCTGACCTTGTTCGCCCGCTCCGGCCTGCAGAACGAGGACTTCCGGGAGTACTGCTCGACGGTCCGCGCGAAGTTCCCCGGCGAGACCAGGAAGAACAAGAAGGGCAAGACCACCCGCGGGTCCTTCGAGATCCAGAACACCAACCGGCTACTGACGGGCGACTACGGCCTCGACGCCTACCAGGGCATTGCGGGTGTGAAGAACGGCAACACCACGAACGCGGGCGCGACCTTCACCGGGGTCGCCGAGCGCGACGGCCGGGTGCTGCTCGTCACGGTCATGAACCCGGAGAAGCAGGAGCACGACGAGGTCTACAAGGAGACCGCCAAGCTCCTCGACTGGGGCTTCAAGGCCTCGGGCAAGGTCACCCCGGTGGGCGAGCTGGTGCCGCCGAAGAGCGCGGACACGGGCGCGCAGCCGGGCGCGAACGCCTCCGGTGAGGCGGGCGGTTCGGGTGACGGCGGGGGCAAGTCGAAGACGGTGGCCGCCGCGTCGAAGGCGGACGGTTCGGGCGGTGTCGGGATCGCCCTGGCGATCACCGGCGGCGTCCTCGCCCTGCTCGCCGCCGGTGTCTTCCTGATCAACCGCCGCTGGCCGCTGCCGGAGCTGATGCGTCGCCGCCGTTGAGGTCCGCGGAGTCGTCCGTCCCGGCCGGCTCCGCCGTCTCCTTGTGCTCCGTCGCCGTCCAGGACGCGCAGAAGAGCAGCAGCTTGGACGTGAAGTTGATCCACAGCAGCAGCGCGACGGGCACCCCGAACGCCCCGTACATGCTCTTCGCCGCGACTCCCTGGATGTAGCCGCTGAGCAGCAGTTTCAGCAGCTCGAACCCGGCGGCGCCGATCAGCGCGGCGACGACGAGGCGGCGCCGCTCGGGCTGGACGCCGGGGAGCAGCGTCAGGACGTACAGGAGCAGCAGGAAGGCGGCGAGGACGGCCACGGCGAACGCGGCCACCCGCAGCAGCACCCCGCCCCAGCCGCCCTCGTCGATGCCGAGCTGCCGGGTGGTCCAGCCCACGGCGGTCGACGCGAGGGTGGACGCGGCGATCGTGACGAGCGCGGCGCCGCCGAGGCCGACGAGTACGCCGCCGTCCACGAGCTTGCGCAGGATCGGGTTCTCCTCCTCGTCCGGCAGCTCCCAGACCGCGCGCAGGCACTCGCGCATCGAGCCGACCCAGCCGATGCCGGTGAACAGCAGCAGGGCGCCCGCGATGAGTCCGACGGTGCCCGCGTTGTCGACGAGGGCACCGATGTCGAGCTGTTCGGCGATGCCGGGGATCTGCTCGGCGATCTTGTCCTCAAGCGTCTTCACCCCTTTCTCGTCGAGGGTCGCGGCGGCGATCGCGGCGGCCACGGTGATCAGCGGGAAGAGCGCGATGAAGCTGATGAAGGTCATCGCGGCGGCGAGCCGCGTCCACTTCACCCGGTCCAGCCGTTCGTACGAGCGCCAGGCGTGCGTGAGCATCAGCCGTGCGACCAACGGGCCCACGACGGGGAGCTTTTTCAGCCAGTCCATGATCCGACTCTGCCCTCGCCTCGGAAAACCAATGTCCTCGTACCCCAAAAGCGCAGGACCGTGGCGAGCGCCATGCCGATTCCCGCGCCCGACACGGTGTCCGCGCGCGGGGAGGTGAGCCCGAGTCCGTAGTGGCTCACGAGGATGCACAGCAGCTGTACCAGGGCGCCCGCGATGTTCACTCCGAAGAAGATCCCGTACTGGAGCAGGCTCGTGGTCGTGTGCCGGTACGTACCCAGCGCGTTGCCCGCGTACGCGACCGAGCAGCCCGCCACGAACGACAGGGCCTTGGCGGTCAGCGGGTCGAGCCCGGCCGGGCCGCGCAGCCAGAGGAAGAGGGCGAGGTCGGCGGCGTACGCGAGGAGGCCCGCGGCGGCGAAGCCGAGCAGTTCCCTGCGGTGCGGCCGGGTCACCAGTTGGCCACCGCCAGGCCGTACATGGCGAGCCATGCCACGCCGATGAGGGCGAGCGCGCGGTCGCGCAGGACCACGTCCTCGGGTTCGCCCGCGGTGCCCCGGTCGGCGAAGACCGCGTACCGCAGGACGGCGAGGATGAAGGCGACCATCGACAGCTGCCGCCAGGGCAGCACGCTGGTGTGCGGCAGGCCGCCCTCCTCCAGGGCCCACAGGCAGTAGCCGAGGACGGCTACGGAGGCGGCGAGCTGCCAGACGAAGCGCAGGTAGCCGACGGTGTACTCGGTGAGCAGCGCGCGCGTGGCGCCCGCTTTCCCGGCCATCTGGACGGCTTCGGAGTAGCGCTTGGCGGACACCATGAACAGCGCGCCGAAGCCGGTGGTGATCAGAAACCAGCGCGACAGCGGGATGCCGAGCGCGAGCCCGCCGATCATGGCCCGCATCAGGAACCCGGTGGTCACCACGGCGAGATCGACGACCAGGACGTGCTTGAGGCTGATGCAGTACGCGAACTGCATCCCCAGGTAGGCGGTGAGCAGCGCCGAGGTGAGCGGCGAGCACACGAAGGCGGCCACGGTCGGGGCGACGACGGCGAGAACGATCCCTACGGAGTAGGCGACCGGGACGGGCACCACGCCCGCGGCGACCGGCCGGTGGCGCTTGACCGGGTGGGCGCGGTCGGCGTCGGCGTCGCGTGCGTCGTTGACGAGGTAGACACTCGCCGCGCAGGCCGTGAACAGGACGAAGACCAGGGCGACCTGGATGAGGGCGTGCCGTGAGAAGAGTTCGCCGGCGGCGGCCGGGGCGGCGACGACGAGGACGTTCTTGACCCACTGTTTCGGACGGGCGGTCCTGATGATCCCCTTCAGGAGGCCACTTTTCGGCGGGGCGGGCCGCTCTCCCCGTGTCCCCTCCGCGGTACCCGGGCTCCCCGGACTCTTCGCACTCCCCAGAAGGACCGTCTCAGCCATGGTCACGGCCTCCTGTCATCCAGCGGGCGCCCAGCCGGGCCGTCACCGCGCCGAGGGCGGCGCCCGCGGCGACGTCCGAGGGGTAGTGGACGCCGACGACCACCCGCGACACGCACATCGCGGCGGCCAGCGCGGGCACCACGCGCGCGCCGAGCGCGCCGAAGGCCACGGCGGCGGCCACCGCGGACGTGGCGTGCGAGCTGGGGAAGGAGTGCCGGCCCGCGGTGCGGACCAGCGGCTCGACATGGCCGGGACGCGGACGGCGTACGAGCCGTTTCACGCCCATGCTGGCGAGGTGCGCGCCCGCGGTCAGGGCCGTGCCGCGCAGCCAGGCGCCGCGCCGCTCCCGGTCGGCGGCGGCTCCCGCGAGGCCCGCCGCGAGCCACAGCGCGCCGTGCTCGCCTACCAGGGACAGGGTCCGCGCGGCGGCGGCGACTCCGGGTCCCGTGCCGCGTGCGTGGAGGGCCGTGAGGATCCGGTGGTCCAGGTCAGGGCGCTCGTCGTGGTGGTCCATGGGGACTCACTGTTCACGTCAACAGGGCTACAGCTCCGGCAATATTGAGCGACATCCCATTAATCACCCATTTCGGGGAGGAAAGGGATGTAAGTGGATGTTAGGTAACTAAAGGCAACTTCCGCTCGATACGGTCACTGGTATGCCTACCGACACGGTTTCCGTCACGGGGTGGGGCCGCACCGCTCCCACCGCAGCCCGCCTGGTGCGCCCCCGTTCGTACGAGGAGGCCGTGGCGGCCGTCCGTGACTGCGGGGCCCGGGGAGGCATCGCCCGGGGCCTGGGACGGGCGTACGGGGACGCGGCGCAGAACGCGGGCGGGGCCGTGTTCGACATGACGGGGCTCGACAGCGTCCACGCGGTCGACGTGGACGGCGGGACCGTGCTGTGCGGCGCCGGTGTCTCCCTGCACCGCCTCATGGAAGTACTGCTGCCGCTGGGCTGGTTCGTGCCGGTGACGCCCGGGACCCGCTATGTGACGGTCGGCGGGGCGATCGGCGCGGACATCCACGGCAAGAACCACCATGTGTCCGGCTCGTTCGCCCGTCACGTCCTGTCCTTCGAACTGCTGACGGCCGACGGGCAGATCCGCATGGTGGACCGGGGAACGCCCCTGTTCGACGCCACGGCGGGCGGGATGGGCCTGACCGGCGTCATCCTGACGGCCACCGTCCGGCTGCAGCCCGTCGAGACGTCGTTGATGTCCGTCGACACGGAACGCGCCACGGACCTGGACGACTTGATGGCCCGCCTCACGGCCACCGACCACCGCTACCGCTACTCGGTCGCCTGGATCGACCTGCTGGCCCGGGGCGCGTCCATGGGCCGCTCGGTGCTGACCCGGGGCGACCATGCTCCCCTGGAGGCGCTGGACGGCCGCACACGCGCGCGTAGAGCCCCGCTGGAGTTCCGTCCGGGGCGTCTGCCCGCCGCGCCCTCCTTCGTCCCCGAGGGCCTGCTCGGCCGTACGACGGTGGGCCTCTTCAACGAGCTCTGGTACCGCAAGGCGCCCCGCGCGCGGGTGGGCGAACTCCAGCGGATGTCCACGTTCTTCCATCCGCTCGACGGCGTGCCGCACTGGAACCGCGTCTACGGACGCGGCGGTTTCGTGCAGTACCAGTTCGCCGTCGGCTACGGGCAGGAGGAGACCCTGCGCCGGATCGTGCAGCGCATCTCGCAGCGCCGCTGCCCGTCCTTCCTCGCCGTCCTCAAGCGGTTCGGCGAGGGCGACCCGGGCTGGCTGTCCTTCCCGATGCCCGGCTGGACCCTCGCCCTCGACATCCCCGCGAACCTGCCGGGACTCGGCGGCTTCCTCGACGAGCTGGACGCGGAGGTCGCCGCGGCCGACGGGCGGGTCTACCTCGCCAAGGACTCCCGGCTGCGGCCCGAACTGCTCACGGCGATGTATCCGCGGCTCGGCGAGTTCCGGGCGCTGCGCGAGGAGCTGGACCCGCGGTCCGTCTTCACCTCCGACCTGTCCCGGCGCCTCGGGCTCTGACGCCGGCCACCTGCCCTGTCGGCCCTCTTCCCATAGGAGTTCGGTCCCATGAAGGACGCCTTCGGCATCCCCCAGTCCCTGCTCGTCCTCGGCGGCACGTCCGAGATCGGGCTCGCCACCGCACGGCGGCTGATCACGCGCCGCACCCGCACGGTGTGGCTCGCCGGCCGCCCCTCCCCCGGCCTGGAATCGGCCGCCTCAGGGTTGCGGGAACTCGGCGCGGACGTCCGTACCGTCGACTTCGACGCGCTCGACCCGGACGCCCACGAGGCGGCCCTCGGCAAGGTGTTCGCCGAGGGCGACATCGACATGGTCCTGCTCGCGTTCGGCGTCCTGGGCGACCAGTCGCACGACGAGAACGAGCCCGGCGCCGCGGTCCGGGTCGCCCAGACCAACTACACGGGCGCCGTGTCGTCGGGACTGGTGTGCGCGCGGGCGCTCCAGACGCAGGGCCACGGCTCCCTGGTGGTGCTCTCCTCGGTGGCGGGCGAGCGGGCCCGCCGCGCCAACTTCATCTACGGCTCCAGCAAGGCGGGCCTCGACGCGTTCACCCAGGGCCTGGGGGACGCGCTGTACGGCACGGGCGTCCACGTGATGGTCGTACGCCCCGGCTTCGTCCGTTCCAAGATGACGGAGGGCCTGGAGGAGGCCCCCCTCGCGACAACCCCCGAGGCGGTCGCCACAGCCATCGAGACGGGCCTGCGCCGCCGCTCCGAAACGGTGTGGGTACCGGGGGCACTCCGGGTGGTCATGTCGGCACTGCGGCACATCCCGCGGGGGGTTTTCCGCCGCCTGCCGCTGTAGCGGACGGGTCCTTGTCGGGGCTGCGCCCCTGCGGGGGCACCCCTTCAGGGGCGCGGGGAACTGCGCGACCAGCCACGACGGGCCCGCGGACGAGAACCCGACCTCAGGCCCCCGCCCCCGAGCGCCCCGTCAGCACGCCGGGAGCGGGCCCCGTTCCACGTGGGTCGCCTGAGGCGGTACGACCGCGCCTCCGAAAACGTAGTCGCGCAGCCTGCGCCACACGCCGTCGGGCCCCTGCTCATAGAGCGCGAAGCCGGTGCACGGCCAGTGCGCCTCGTACTCCGCCAGTTCCTCGAAAGCCCGGTCCATCGCCTCGTCGTCGATGCCGTGCGCCACCGTCACATGGGGGTGGTACGGGAACTGCAGCTCGCGCGCCACGGGCCCGGAGGCGTCCCTGACCTGCTTCTGCAGCCAGGTGCAGGCCTCGGCACCCTCGACCACCTGCACGAACACGACCGGGGACAGCGGACGGAACGTTCCCGTGCCGTTCAGCCGCATCGAGAAGGGGCGGCCGGCCGCCGCGACCTCCACGAGATGCGTCTCGATCGCGGGCAGCGCCGACTGTTCGACCTCGGTCGGCGGCAGCAGCGTGACGTGGGTGGGAATGCCGGAAGCCGCGGGGTCGCCGAAGCCCGCGCGCCGCTCCTGGAGCAGGCTGCCGTGTGGCTCCGGGACCGCGATCGACACACCGATCGTTACGGTCCCCACGTCGTCTCCTGTCGTTGTGCCGGTGTTCTTTTCCACCGTGTCGGCGTTCCGGTCGGGCGAGGTCTGCCGCCGGTTCGGCTATCGACTGTACGGCGGTGCGGGCCCGTTCCGGATGTCGTGCCGGTGTTGTCCTGGTCTCGTCCCGGCGATCAGTGCTTGGCGGGGAGGAAACCCACCTTGTCGTACGCCTGGGCCAGCGTCTCCGCCGCGACCGCGCGAGCCTTCTCAGCTCCCTTGGCCAGGATCGAGTCGAGCGTCTCCGGGTCGTCCAGATACTGCTGGGTGCGCTCCCGGAAGGGCGTCACGAAGTCGACCATGACCTCCGCCAGGTCCGTCTTCAGCGCACCGTAGCCCTTGCCGACGTACTTCTGCTCCAGTTCCGCGATACCGGTGCCGGTGAGGGTGGAGTAGATGCTCAGCAGATTGCTGACGCCCGGCTTCTCCACGGGGTCGAACCTGATCACCGTGTCCGTGTCGGTGACCGCGCTCTTGACCTTCTTCGCGGTGGCCTTCGGCTCGTCGAGGAGGTTGATGAGGCCCTTCGGCGTCGACGCCGACTTGCTCATCTTGATCGCCGGGTCCTGAAGATCGAAGATCTTCGCCGTCTCCTTGAGGATGTACGGCTTCGGAACCGTGAACGTCTCCCCCAGGCGGCTGTTGAACCGCTCGGCGAGGTCACGCGTCAGCTCGATGTGCTGACGCTGGTCCTCGCCCACGGGGACCTCGTTGGCCTGGTACAGCAGGATGTCCGCGACCTGCAGGATCGGGTACGTGAAGAGGCCGACGGAGGCGCGGTCGGCGCCCTGCTTGGCGGACTTGTCCTTGAACTGGGTCATGCGGGCGGCCTCGCCGAAGCCGGTGAGGCAGTTCATGATCCACGCGAGCTGGGCGTGCTCGGGGACATGGCTCTGGACGAAGAGTGTGCAGCGCTCGGGGTCGAGCCCGGCGGCCAGCAGCTGAGCGGCGGCGAGCCGGGTGTTCGCGCGCAGGTCCGCGGGGTCCTGCGGGAGGGTGATCGCATGCAGGTCCACGACCATGTAGAAGGCGTCGTGGGACTCCTGCAGGGCCACCCACTGGCGGACGGCGCCGAGGTAGTTGCCGAGGTGGAACGAGCCTGCGGTGGGCTGGATTCCAGAGAGCACACGCAAATCAGACTGCGGCGCGGAGCCCCCCGTTTGAGGGCGGGGGTGGGAGACGGGCGGGCGGTCAGAAGCCATGCTCACCATTCTCTCAGGTGTCGGGGCCCACTCCGGAACTGGTCGGAAACAGGTGGGAACCGATCTGTCTCCGGCGGTGTAACAAGAGTGTGAGGACGAGCGTGGGGGCGCGGGAGGGGGGCCGCATCGTCGATGAGGACGCGGTCATCGCACGGGTGCGCGCCGGAGAGCCGGAGGCGTACGCGCAGCTGGTGCGTGCCCATACGGGCCTCGCGCTCAGGGCCGCCGCGGCGCTGGGTGCGGGGGCGGACGCGGAGGACGTGGTGCAGCAGGCCTTCTTCAAGGCCTACTGCTCGTTGGGGCGTTTTCGGGACGGCGCGGCGTTCAGGCCGTGGCTGCTCTCGATCGTCGCCAATGAGACGAGGAACACAGTGCGGACGGCGGTGCGCCAGCGGTCCCTGGCCGGCCGCGAGGCCGCGCTGGTGGAGGCCGAGCCGCTGATACCGGAATCGGCGGACCCGGCGACCGCGGCGCTGGAGACCGAGCGCAGGACGGCGCTGCTGACCGCCCTGGAGAGCCTCGGCGAGGAGCACCGCCTGGTCGTCACCTACCGCTATCTGCTGGAGATGGACGAGTCGGAGACGGCCCAGGCCCTGGGCTGGCCGCGCGGGACGGTGAAGTCCCGGCTCAACCGCGCCCTGAGAAAGCTGAGCAGACTCCTCCCGGACTTCGAACCACCCCGGGAACGGCCCGGGGACGAGGAGAGGCGGGAGGCGCTGGGGACGCGGCGGGGGCTGGGAAAGCAGCGGGCGCCGCAGGATCAGGGGTCACGGAGAGGAGGTGATGAGCATGAGTGAGCGGTACGAGGACGGGGGCGGCGAAGTCTCCGGTGACGGGGGGCGGCATGGGCAGGAGCAGGGGCAGGGGCAGGGGCAGCGCGACGGGTTCGGGAGTGGGAGTGGGCCCGGGATTGAGCGCGAGCGTGTCTCGCGGTTGACGGAGGAGTTGCGGGCGCTCGGGCGGTCGATGGACCGGCCCGGGGACCCGGGCGGCGAGTCGATGGTCGAGCGGGTGCTGGAGCAGATACTCGCCGAGCGGGTGCCGCCCCCGGTGACCGAGCCGCCGACCCCGGCCGAGCGGCTGCGGGTGATGCGCCGCTGGGTGCGGTCACGCGGGCGCGTGCTGAGCGCGGGTCTGTGCGGTCTGCTGACGGTCCTCGTGCTCACGCCTCCGGTGCGCGCCGCGGTCGTCGACTGGTTCGACTTCGCCGGGGTCGAGGTGCGGCACGACCCTTCGGTGAAGCCGTCGCCCGGCGCGGAGGTGCCCGGCTGCACAGGCCCGTCGCTCACGCTCGCCGAGGCCGGGCGGCGGGCCGGGTTCGCACCCCGCACGCCGCCCGCCCTCGGGCCTCCGGACGCGGTGACGGTGGCCCGGGAGCCGAAGGAGCGGTTCCTGGTGAGCCTGTGCTGGCGCAAGCGGGGGCACACGATCCGGCTCGACGAGTACGCGGCGTCCCTGAGCCCCGGCTTCGCGAAGGTCGTGCCGAAGCCGCCGGAGTACGTCCCGCTGGACGAGGACGCGGAATTCGCCGGCGGCCGGGCGCTGTGGTTCTCCGAGCCGCATCTGCTGCGGCTCTGGCTGGTGGACTCGGACGGCGACTTCACCCGCTCCGTCCGGACCGCCGGGCCCACGCTGCTGTGGACACACCGGGGTGACACGACGCTCCGGCTGGAGGGCGTGGCGTCGAAGACACGGGCGGTGGAGATCGCGCGGTCGTTGGAGCGGGAGCGGGAGCGGGGCCTCGAGCGGGAGCGGGAGTAAGGGTCTGCCGGGTCGGATTTTTGGTGGACGCGGAGTGGGAACCCCGGCGGGTCGGGCGGTGTACCAGAAGTGACAGACGGTCGCGGGCGGATCGCACCGGGCCGTGGGGGGTGGCGCTGGCGGGCGCGGGCGCCGGGGAGCTGGGGCGGGGCAGGGATGCGAGGAGGGGTGGGGATGCGAGGAGGAGTGGGCACAGGGTGGCCGGGGCCGGGGCCGGGGCCGGGGCCGGGGCCGGGGCTGGGGCTGGGGCTGGGGCTGAGCGATGGTTGAGGGGGCGGTCCGGCCGGGGACGGGGATGGCTGTCGTCGCCGCGTTCAGAGTGGTCGTGGCGGTCACCGCTGTCGGCGCGTTTGGCGCGGTCGCCGTCGTCGTCGGCGCCGCGCTCGCCATGGTCGTCGTGTTCGGGGCGGCTCGGGCTCAGGCGGCTGTCCCGGGCGCGGAAGGCGGCTCGCCGAATCTCGCGGTCGTCGTGGCGGGCGACGGTACGGGACGGACCACGAGCGTGCGGTCCGGGGAGCCGGACTTCGCCCGGCTCTGGCAGTTGACGGGGCCGACGGCCACCGGCACGGAGAAGGTCCCGCAGGACTGGCTCGAAGGGCGTTACCCCGCCGTGCGGGCCACGGTCGTCTGGGGGACGACCGGAGTGGGCGGCTGGCCGGAGACGGACCGTGCTCCCGGGGGCGACATCTTCATGGGCCGCCAGGACCAGGTGTTCCTCGCGAAGGACGGCACACCCTGGATCCGGTCCGACCCGGCACTCGATGTGAACGACGACGACATCCGCTGGCACCGGGCGCCCCGGTCGGTCTATGACCACTTGCGGCAACGGGAGTTGTTCGGCTCCGGACCCGTCGTGGGTGGAGGGTCCCGTTCCGGGGACCGGGCGTGGTGGGCGGCGCCGGGGGTCACGACGGGCCTGGCGGCGGGGATCGTCCTCGGCTCCGGCGGCACTCTGCTGATACGCCGCGCGGCGGCCGGGCGTGAGCCGGGGCCGCCGCGGGAGTCACGACAGGAACTGATCGACTTGTGAGTCGACCGGCCGGGGTCGGATGACCGGGGCCGGGTGGCCAGGGCCGGCCGGGCCCCGGTGGCCGGGGACTCAGCCGAGGTCGATCTCCGGGTACAGCGGGAAGCCGGTGAGGAGGTCGGTCGCGCGGTGGGAGATCTCGTCCGCGATCTTCGGGTCGAGGATGTGCTGGGCCTTGGAGGGGGCGCCCTTCTTGGTGGTGCCCGGTTCCGTGGTGGTGAGGACGCGGTCGATGAGGCCCGCGATCTCGTCCATCTCGGTGGCCCCGAGGCCCCGGGTGGTCAGCGCGGGCGTGCCGATCCGGATGCCCGAGGTGTACCAGGCGCCGTTCGGGTCGGCGGGGATCGCGTTGCGGTTGGTGACGATGCCCGAGTCGAGCAGGGCCGACTCGGCCTGGCGGCCGGTGAGGCCGTAGGAGGAGGCGACATCGATGAGGTTGAGGTGATTGTCCGTGCCGCCGGTGACCAGCGTGGCACCGCGCCGCATCAGGCCCTCGGCGAGGGCGCGGGCGTTGTCGACGACGGCCTGGGCGTAGTCGCGGAACTCGGGGCGGCGGGCCTCGGCGAGGGCGACGGCCTTGGCGGCCATGACGTGCGGAAGGGGGCCGCCGAGGACCATCGGGCAGCCGCGGTCGACCTGGTCGGCGAGCGAGGAGTCGCACAGGACCATGCCGCCGCGCGGGCCGCGCAGCGACTTGTGGGTGGTCGTGGTGACGATCTGGGCGTGCGGTACCGGGTCGAAGTCCCCGGTGAGGACCTTGCCGGCGACGAGACCGGCGAAGTGGGCCATGTCGACCATGAGCGTGGCACCGACCTCGTCGGCGATCTCGCGCATGATCCGGAAGTTCACGAGACGGGGGTAGGCGGAGTAGCCGGCGACGATGATCATCGGCTTGAACTCGCGGGCCGTGGCGCGCAGGGCCTCGTAGTCGATGAGGCCGGTGGTGGGGTCGGTGCTGTAGGAGCGCTGGTCGAACATCTTGCCGGAGATGTTCGGGCGGAAGCCGTGGGTGAGGTGGCCGCCGGCGTCCAGGGACATGCCGAGCATGCGCTGGTTGCCGAAGGCCTGGCGCAGCTCGGCCCAGTCGGCCTCGGAGAGGTCGTTGACGTTGCGGACGCCGGCCTTCTCCAGGGCGGGGGCCTCGATGCGCTGGGCGAGGACGGCCCAGAAGGCGACGAGGTTGGCGTCGATGCCGGAGTGCGGCTGGGCGTAGGCGTGCTCGGCGCCGAAGAGCTCGCGGGCGTGCTCGGCCGCGAGGGCCTCGACGGTGTCCACGTTGCGACAGCCGGCGTAGAAGCGGCGGCCGACGGTGCCTTCCGCGTACTTGTCGCTGAACCAGTTGCCCATCGCGAGGAGGGTGGCCGGAGAGGCGTAGTTCTCGGAGGCGATCAGCTTGAGCATCTCGCGCTGGTCGGCGACCTCCTGCCCGATGGCGTCGGCGATCCGGGGTTCGACGGCACGGATCACTTCGAGGGCACTGCGGAAGGCGGTGGATTCGGTGGAAAGGGGCTCTGGCATGACGGCCTCCGGACGTGGCGTTCGGCGTTCACGGTTCGGCCCAGGCGCACGGCACACACTTCCCGGGCCGCTCCCCGATGGTCGATCCCATCCCAGCGCGCCAGTCACGGCCCGTGGATCAGCGTACCGGGAGGGCCCGCGGGAGAGGTTCCGCCGTCCACCATGCGAGCGACGGCAGGGTCCGGCCGGGACCGATCCCTGCCGTGGGTCACAGGATCACGTGCGGCAGGAAGCGTGCGTATTCGTCCGTCACCAGGCCGGACGATTCGCGGATGCCGAGGCCGGCCGATTCATGTCCGACGACCCAGGCGCCGAGGACGACCCGGTTGCCGTCGAAGGACGGCAGGGGCGCCAGCTCCTGGTAGCAGCAGGCCTCCTCGCGGACGGCGACGGGTCCGGAGCCCGGTTCGTGGATGGTGACGCCTGCGCCCTCGCGGCCGAGGAGGGGCTTGGCCACGTATCCGCTGGTGGTGGCGAGTTCGCGGGGGCCGTCGAGGTAGGCGGGAAGGAGGTTGGGGTGGTCGGGGTACAGCTCCCAGAGGATCGCGAGGAGGGCTTTGTTGCTGAGCAGCATCTTCCAGGCGGGTTCGATCCACATCGTCGTGCCGGTGCCGCCGCCGTTGTCGAGGGTGGCGAGGACGTGCGGGGCGAAGCGGTCGGTGGTGAGCCATTCCCAGGGATAGAGCTTGAAGCAGCTGCGGATGAAGCGGAGCTGCTTGTCGACGAAGCGTCCGGAGAGGCGGTCCCAGCCGATCTCCTCCATCGCGATCCAGGCGGTGTCGAGGCCGGCCTGTTCAGCGGTCTCCTTCAGATAGCCGACCGTCATGAGGTCCTCGCCGAGTTCGTCGGCGGCGGAGTGCGCGAAGTAGAGGGGGCTGCCCGGTGGGAGGAGGGAGGCCTGCTTCCGCCAGGCTTCGACGAGCCGTTCGTGGAGGGAGTTCCACTGGTCGGCGCCGGGGAAGCGTTCCTCCATCCAGAACCACTGGGGGCTCGCGGCCTCGACGAGCGAGGTCGGGGTGTCGGCGTTGTACTCCAGGAGCTTCGCCGGGCCCGTGCCGTCGTAGCGGAGGTCGAAACGGCCGTACAGGGAGGGGAGTTCGGCGCGGCGGCGCCAGGCCTCGGCGACCGGCTCCGCCACGCGCGGGTCGGTGATCCCGAGGTCGGCGAGGCGGTTCCCGGTGACGATGTACTCGGCCGCGGCCAGGCACATCGTGTGGAGTTCCTCGACGACCTGCTCCAGGGCCTCGACCTCGGGCAGGGAGAAGACGTAGTGGGCGGACTCGTCCCAGTAGGGGCGCAGGGAGTCGTCCGGGTAGCGGGTGAGGGGGTAGATGAGGCCCTGGTCCTCGACCGTTCGCTGCCAGTCGGGGCGGGGTTCCATGGTTCGGCGTTCCACAGTAGGTGTCCGTAGATCCGTCAGTTGTCCGGAGAGCCGTCAGCGCGTTCCGTGTCCCGGTCAGCCGCCGCCGCTGCCCGAGTCCGAGCAGCCGAAGCCGTCCCGGTCGACGGCCTCGCTGCGGCTGAAGGTGCCGTCCTCGGCGCGGCCTCCGGCGACGTCGGCGTCGTAGTACCAGGCGGCGTCGACCGTGCCGCTCCCGCTGGTCCCGCGTTTCCTGCCCGACGACGTGGAGCCGGAGCCGGACGCGCAGTTCTTGTCGACGACGACCTTGTAGCCGCCCGCGTAGTCGTAGCTGTCGCGGTCCACGCAGCGGCGGTCGGGATCGGACCCGCATGAGGTGAGGGCTGTCGCGAGAATGCCCATGCCTCCGAGTACGACCGTGCTGGACCGTAGTCTTCTGCGCTGCTCCGCCATGTCTCTCCCCCGTCAGGCCCGTCGTCCGGGCTCGTCAGTCCGACAGCGTAAAGATCACGCGCCCCGGTTGTACAAGCGGCTACCCCAACTTTCCTTCCTCTAAAGTCACTTTGTGCTCTTTGGAATGCTGTGTGCCCTTGGTGCGTCGGTGTGCTTCGGGACCGCGACGGTGCTGCAGGCGATCGCCGCGCGGGCGGCCGGGCCGGGCACGGAGTCCTCTGGCCCGGCTTCCGGTGACGCGGCTTCCGGGGTGAACGCCGCCCTGTTCCTGCGGGCCGTGCGTGAGTGGCGGTATCTCGCCGGGCTCGCGCTCGACGGGGTCGGGTTCGTGCTGCAGATCGCGGCCCTGCGGTCGCTGCCGATCTACGCGGTGGGGGCGGCGCTCGCCGCGAGTCTCGCGGTGACGGCGGTGGTGGCGGCCTGGCTCCTCGGGGTGCGGCTGAGCGGGGTCGAGTGGAGTGCGGTCGCCGTGGTGTGCGCGGGGCTCGCGATGCTCGGGCTGGCGTCCGGCGAGGAGGGGGACAGGGCCGGTTCGACGGCGCTCAAGTACGCGATGCTGGCCACCGCCTTCGCCGTACTGCTCGTCGGAGCGCTCGCCGGGCGGCTGCCCGGACGGGCGCGGGCGCTCGCGCTCGGCCTGGGCGCCGGGTTCGGGTTCGGGGTGGTCGAGGTGTCGGTCCGGCTCATCGACGGCCTCGCGCCCTCGACGCTCGTCACCAATCCGGCGACGTACGCGCTGCTGCTGGGCGGGGGTGCCGCGTTCCTGCTGCTCACCTCGGCGCTCCAGCGCGGCTCGGTGACGACGGCGACGGCGGGGCTGGTCGTCGGCGAGACCATCGGGCCGGCCGTGGTGGGCGTGGTCTGGCTGGGCGACCGTACCCGCGAGGGTCTGGAGTGGCTGGCCGTCCTCGGTTTCGCGGTGGCGGTGGCGGGCGCGCTGGCGTTGGCGCGCTTCGGGGAGGCGCCGGCGGACGACGGGGCGAAGGCGGAACCGCGCACGACCTAGAGCTTGGGCCTGAGCTTGGGCCTGGGCCTGGGCCTGGGCCGACCCCCGCCGCTCGCCTCCCGCCTATCGCCGATCGCCACTCACCGCCCGCCGCCGCCAGCTCGCTGCCCAGGCGCGGCTAGGGCAGCGCCCCGCACAGTGTGTCCAGGGCTCCCGGCCAGCCGCTGTCCGACGGGGTTCCGTAGCCGACGACCAGGGCGTCCGCCGGAGGGTGCGTGGCGGCCGGGTGGCGGTAGCGGGTCAGGCCGTGGACGGCCAGGCCGTGCCAGGCCGCCGCGCGGACCACCGACTGCTCGGTGCCGGGCGGGAGCCGCAGCACGGCGTGGAATCCGGCCGCGATACCGGTGGCGGTGACCGACGGGGCGCGGGCCGCCAGGGCCGCGACGAGCTGGTCGCGGCGGCGGCGGTAACGGAGGCGGGAAGCCCGTACGTGACGGTCGTACGCGCCCGAGGTGATGAACTCCGCCAGGGTCAGCTGGTCCAGGACCCCGCACGACCAGTCCGCGCCGCCCTTCGCCGCCATGACCTCGGGCGCCACGTCCGGCGGCAGGACCAGCCAGCCGAGGCGCAGGCCGGGCGCGAGCGCCTTGCTGGCGGTGCCGAAGTACACCACGCGGTCCGGGTCGAGGCCCTGGAGCGCGCCCACGGGCTGGCGGTCGTAGCGGAACTCGCCGTCGTAGTCGTCCTCCAGGATCAGCCCGCCCGTGCGCCGCGCCCAGTCGACGACGGCGGCACGGCGGTCGGGGTGCAGCGGCACACCCATGGGGAACTGGTGGGCGGGCGTGAGCAGCACCCCGCCCAGGGCGCCGTCACCGGGCGCGCCCAAGTCGTCGGTCCGCGTGCCCAGTTCGTCGAACGGCAGCGGCAACGACTCCAGGCCCGCCCGTTCGATCAGGTCCCAGTGCACATCGAGGCCGTACGACTCCACCGCGAGCGTCCGTGCGCCCCGCCGCCGCAGCACCTCCCCGAGCAGCATCAGCCCGTGCACGAAACCCGAGCAGACGAGGATGTGGTCGGGGTCGGCGCGTACGCCACGGGCGCGGGCGAGGTAGCCGGCGAGGGCGGTGCGCAGTTCGACCCGGCCGCGCGGATCCCCGTAACCGAGGGCGTCGTTCGGTGCCGCCGTGAGGGCCCGGCGGTAGGCCCTGAGCCACTCGGCGCGCGGGAAGGAGGCGAGGTCCGGGGTGCCGGGGACCAGGTCGTACGCGGGTCCCCGGAGTGAACGGGGCCTGCGCGCGGGAGAGGCCGGGACCGGCACGTTCCGCTGCGCCACGCGTGTGCCCGAGCCCTGGCGTGCGGTGAGCCAGCCCTCGGCGACGAGGTCGGCGTAGGCGTCGGCGACCGTGTTGCGGGCGATGCCGAGGTCGGCGGCGAGGGAGCGTGAGGACGGCAGCCGGAGGCCCGGGGCGAGCCGTCCGCCCCGCACCGCCTCCCGCAGCGCGTCCGTGAGGCCTCTGCGCAGGCCGGAGCCGGTACGCGCCACGTCCACATGCAGATCCACTCCGAAAGTGGCCCAAGATCCAGCCATGGAAATGGACCATACTCCTGGGCTGGTTCGCTCGTAGGGTCGAGAACATGACGACGACGACACAGAGCACCACCGCCCCCGAGGAGAGCCCCCGGCTCCAGTGGGCCAAGTTCGCCCCCGAGGTCTACAAGGCCATGGTCAAGCTGGACGCGGCGGCCCGGCGGGGCGTCGACCCCGTGCTGCTGGAACTGGTGAAGATCCGCACCTCTCAGCTCAACCACTGCGCGTTCTGCCTCGACATGCACACGAAGGACGCGTTCGCGGCGGGCGAGAGTGTGGAGCGGATCGTCCAGCTCAGCGCGTGGGAGGAGTCCCGGCACTTCTACACGGAGAAGGAGCTTGCGGCGCTCGCGCTGACCGAGGCGGTGACGGTTCTGACGGACGGGTTCGTCCCGGACGAGGTGTTCGAGACGGCCGCGCGGTACTTCGACGAGACGGAGCTGTCCCAGCTGCTTGCGTCGATCACGGTGATCAACGCGTGGAATCGGTTCGGGGTGAGTTGCCGTCTTGTGCCGGGGCATTACACGGCGGGGCAGCACGGGTGAGTCTCCGGACCCGTTTTTCCGGACGGGTCCACGTGATCGCTTCGGCTGCGGGCCGTGGGGGTTGCCCGCGCACCCTAAAAGACTGCGCAGTTCCCCGCGCCCCTGAAAAGACCGGGCCGGTCGCCGCTGCCCCGTTCCGCTCAAAGCGAAAAGACTGCGCAGTTCCCCGCGCCCCTGATGGGGGCGCGGGGAACTGCGCGGGCAACCCCCATCGGCCCGCAGCCGACGGACAGCGCCAGCCGCCCCGCCCCGTCAGTGCTACTTGGTCAGCCAAGCCCTCCACGTGCGTTCATGGCCCCGTACCCACTTCTTCGCCGCCTCCTCCGGGGACAGTTTCTGGTCCGCGATCAGGAGGGAGACCTCGTTCTGGTCCTCGGTCGTCCACTTGAACTTCTTCAGGAACGCGGCGGCCCCGCCGTCGGACTTCGCGAAGTCCGCGTTGAGGTACTTGCGGAGCGGCGTGTGCGGATACGCGCAGGCGACCGCCTCCGGCTCCGCGTCGCAGCCCTCCTTGTACGCGGGCAGCTTCACCTCTGTCATCGGCACCTTCTTGAAGAGCCACTGCGGCGAGTACCAGTACGTGAGAAACGGCTTCTTCTCCTTGGCGAACTGCCGCATCTGCGTGATCTGCGCCGCCTCCGAACCGGCGAACACCACCTGGAAGTCGAGGTCCAGGTTCTTCACCAGCGCCTTGTCGTTCGTGACGTAGGAGGGTGAGCCGTCGAGCAGCTGCCCCTTGCCGCCGCTCTCGGCGGTGCGCAACTGGTCGGCGTACTTGTTGAGGTTCTTCCAGTTCGTCACGTCGGGGTGCTGCTTCGCGAAGTACGTCGGTACGAACCAGCCGATGTGCCCGGTGACGCCGAGGCCGCCGCCGTCCACGATCGTCTTCTTGTCCTCGACGTACCGCTGTTCCTGCTCGGGGTGGCCCCAGTCCTCCAGGATCGCGTCGACGCGGCCCTGGCTGAGCGCGTCCCACGCGGGCACCTCGTCGACCTGGACGGTGTCGACGCGATAGCCCAGTTCGTGCTCCAGCAGGTACTGCGCGACGGCCACGTTGGCCTGCGCGCCGACCCAGGACTGCGTGGAGAGGGTCACGGTCTTAGCGCCCTGCGCGTTGGCGAAGGGCGAGGACTGCTTGGTCATGTCGGCGGCTCCGCAGCCGGCCGTCAGCACCAGCAAGGAGCAGCCGACCGCGAGCGCACCGGTCGTACGTGTCACACGTGTACGCATCTCAGGCTCCCTTCTTCGTACGGCGCCGCGTCGGTTGCGTGACCCGGTCGAGCATCAGGCCGAGGCAGACGATCGCCGCGCCGGCCACCAGACCCGTGGCCAGGTCGCCCTGGGCGAGCCCGAACACGACGTCGTAACCGAGCGCGCCACCGCCGACCAGGCCGCCGATGATGACGACGGCGAGGACGAGGACGACGCCCTGGTTCACGGCGAGCAGCAGGGCGGGGCGGGCCAGCGGCAGCTGGACCTGGCGCAGTTGCTGCCAGCCGGTCGCGCCCATGGAGCGCGAGGACTCCATGGCCGCCGGGTCCACGTTGCGCAGGCCCTGCGTGGTGATGCGGACGACGGCGGGCAGCGCGTAGACGACCGCGGCGGCGACCGCGGGGGCACGGCCGACGCCGAAGAGCGCCACGACGGGTATGAGGTAGACGAACTGCGGCATGGTCTGGAAGACGTCCAGGACGGGGCGCAGGAGGCGTTCGCAGCGCTCGCTGCGGGCCGCCGCGACGGCCGTGCCGAAGCCGAGGACCAGCGTGACCGCGACCGCCGCGAGGACCTGCGAGAGCGTGTCGAGGGACGGCTGCCACACACCGAGCACCCCGATCGCGGCCATCGCGAGGACGGCGGTCAGGGCGGTGCGCCAGGTGCCGATCAGCCAGGCGAGCGCGGCGACGGTCAGCAGGACCGCCCACCAGGGCAGCCACTGCAGGCCGTCGCGCACCGGGTTCAGGACGCCGGTGGTGAAGTGGGCCGCCCAGTCGGCGGTGCCGCCCACGTAGGGGACGCCGGAGTAGAGGTGGTCGGTCATCCAGTCGACGGCGCGGTTCACCGGCTCGGCGATGTTCACGATCCAGGTCTCGGGCCAGTCGAGCCGGCCGGCCAGGCGTCCGGCGACCGCGACGGCCAGGGCGGCGACGGCGGCGAGGACCCAGCCGGTCCGGCCGGTCCGGCTCGCCCAGCGGGAGCCCGTCCCTTCGGACCACGCCTCCGCCGAACCCGCCGAATCCGCCGATCCCGCCGCTCCCGTCACCCGGTCCAGGACGACGGCGAGCAGCACGATCGGGATGCCGGCGGCGAGCGCGGCGCCCACGTCGACCGAGGCGAGTGCCTGGTAGACGCGGTCGCCGAGGCCGCCCGCGCCGATGACGGACGCGATGACGGCCATCGAAAGGGCCATCATGATGGTCTGGTTGAGGCCGAGCAGGAGTTCCTTGCGGGCGAGCGGCAGCCGGGCCGTGAACAGCCGCTGCCGTGCGGTGGTGCCCAGCGACTCGACGGCCTCCATCACGCCGGCGTCGGCGCCGCGCAGCCCGAGCGCGGTGAGGCGGGCCATGGGCGGGGCCGCGTACACGACGGTGGCGAGGACCGCGGCCGGGACGCCGATGCCGAAGACGAGGACGACCGGCAGGAGGTACGCGAAGGCCGGCAGCACCTGCATGGTGTCGAGGACGGGCCGCAGTGCGCGGTACGTACGGTCGGAGAGTCCGGCGGCGAGGCCCAGCAGCGCGCCCAGGGCGACGGACGCGAGGACCGCGACCACCATGAGCGCGAGGGTCTGCATGGTGGGCACCCACATACCGAGCAGCCCGCAGGTCAGGACCGCGGCGGCCGTGCCGAGCGCGAGCCGCACCCCGGCGACCCGCCAGGCGACCAGTGCCGCCGCGGCCGTGACGCCCGCCCAGCCCGCGGCGAGCAGGACGAGGTAGACGGCGCGTACGGCGAGGACGACCGCGTTCGAGACGTGCCCGAAGAAGTAGAGGAACAGCGGGTGGCTGTCGCGGTTGTCGATGATCCAGGTGCTGGCCCTGCCGAGGGGTTCGGTGAGGTCGACGGTGAGGGCGCCCGGCCAACTGCCGCTCGCCCAGCGGGAGTCGGCCAGCGGTACGAGGACGGCCGCGGCGACGGCGAGCAGGACGAGCTTGCCGACGGCCGGGCGCCGGAGAAAGCCGAGGAAGCCGGGCAGGGCCGTACGGGGAGCGTGCGCGGTGGCCGTGGCCATCAGGCCACCCCTTCGCGAGCCGACCCGAAGGACCCGGCGGACCCGGCGGACCCGGCCGCCTCAGCGGACCCGGTCGACCCGGTCGACCCGGCAGACTCGGTGGATCCGACCGACCGGGTGGCCGTCCCCGCCACCACCTCCAGCAGCGCGTCCGAGTCCACGACTCCGAGGCAGCGTCCCTGGTCCACCACGCGGGCGGTCTGTCCCGAGCGGGCGACCGCCTCGATGGCCTGCGAGACCGTGGCCTCCGGCGACAGGGCCGGACCCTCGCCCGCCTCCTGCGCCGACGCGGCCCGCATGGCTCTGCGGACCGTCATGACCTGCTCGCGCGGCACGTCCCGGACGAACTCCCGTACGTAGTCGTCGGCGGGCGAGCCCACGATCTCCTCGGGCGTGCCCAGCTGGACGATGCGGCCGTCGCGCATGAGGGCGATCCGGTCGCCCAGGCGCAGCGCCTCGTTCAGGTCGTGCGTGATGAAGACCATCGTGCGGCCCTCCTCGCCGTGCAACCGGATCACCTCCTCCTGCATGTCTCGTCGAATCATCGGATCGAGAGCACTGAACGGTTCGTCGAAGAGCAGGACTTCGGGATCCACCGCCAGCGCCCGGGCGAGTCCCACGCGCTGCTGCTGGCCGCCGGAGAGCTGACCGGGGCGGCGCTGCTCCATGCCTTCGAGGCCGACCTTCGCGACGACCTCCTGCGCCTTCGCGCGCCGCTCGCGCTTCGGCACCCCCTGGACCTCAAGGCCGTACGCCACGTTGTCGAGCACGGATCGGTGCGGGAGCAGGCCGAAGTGCTGGAAGACCATCGCGGCCCGGTGGCGGCGCAGTGCGCGCAGCCGCGCCCTGTCCATGGCCCGCACGTCCTCGCCGTCGATGGCGATCGTGCCGGCGGTCGGCTCGATGAGTCGGGTCAGACAGCGGACGAGGGTGGACTTGCCGGAGCCGGACAGGCCCATGACGACGAAGACCTCGCCCTTGCGCACATCGAAACTGACGTCCCGGACGGCGGCCGTGCAGCCGGTACGGGAGCGGAGTTCGGCGGCGGAGAGGGCGGCCAGCTCGGGGTCGGCAGGGACCCGGTCGGCCTTGGGGCCGAAGACCTTCCACAGGCCGTCCACGGAGAAGACGGGCTCGGCGCCCTTGGCGTCCTCGGCACCCGCGCGCTCGGCGGAGGCTTCCTGAACAGTGGTCGTCGTACTCATCACGCACCGCCTCCCAGCAGGTCCACGCACTTCTCGCCGACCATGAGGACCCCGATCATCGGGTTCACGGCGGGCATGGTCGGAAAGACGGACGCGTCGGCGATCCGGAGGCCGTCGAGGCCGCGGACCCGCAACTCGGGGTCCACGACGGCGAGCCGGTCGTCCGCCGCGCCCATCCGGCAGGTGCCCGCCGGGTGGTACACGGTGTGGGCGACCTTGCGCGCGTACTCGCTCAGTTCCTCGTCGCCGGTGACGTCGGGCCCGGGGCACACCTCGCGCGTGAGCCAGTGCGCGAGCGGTTCGCTCTTCGCGATCTCGCGGGCGATCCGGATGCCGTCGACGAGGGTACGGCCGTCGTAGTCGTCCTCGTCCGTGAAGTAGCGGAAGTCGAGGGCGGGCTTCTCGGCCGGGTCGGCGCTGGTCAGATACAGCCGGCCGCGGCTGCGCGGCTTGGGGATGTTCGGGGTCATCGAGACGCCGTGCTCGGGGCGTTCGTAGCCGAGGCGCTCCGGATTGTCCGTGAAAGGGATCTGGTAGAAGTGGAACATCAGGTCGGGGCCCGCCCGTTCGGGGTCCCGCCGTACGAACAGACCCGCGTCGGAGTCCATCGCGGAGTTCTCGGGGATCGGCCCGTCCGTCTCCCAGACGATGACCGACTCGGGGTGGTCGAGCAGGTTCTCGCCGACACCCGGCAGGTCGTGGACCACGGGTATGCCGAGCTTTTCGAGGTCCTCGCGCGGCCCGACGCCGGAGTGCAGCAGCAGCCGGGGCGAGTCGACGGCGCCGGCGCACAGCAGGACCTCACGACGGGCCCGTACGAGGAGTTCGTCGCCGTCCTTCGTCGTGACACGGACCCCGCGGGCCCGGGTGCCGTCCAGTTCCAGCTTGTGCGCCCAGGTCTCCAGGTACAGGTGGAGGTTGGGCCGCTCGTCCATGACGGGGTGCAGATACGCGACGGACGCGCTGGAGCGCTTGTTGGTCTCCGGGTGGTAGGCGAGGTCGAAGAAGCCGACGCCCTCGGTGAACGGCTTCTTGTTGAAGCCCTCCACGTGCGGCACGCCGAGCGTCGACTGCGCCGCGTCCACGAAGTCGCGGGCGATGGCGTTCCGGTCCTTCTCATCGACCGGGACGATGTTGTTGCGCAGGCGCGGGAAGTACGCCTCCATCGGAACCGAACCCCAGCCCTCGGCGCCCGCCGCCTCCCACTCGTCCCAGTCGGACGGCAGCGGCTTGAACGCGATGAGGGTGTTGTGCGAGGAACAGCCGCCGAGGACCCGGGCGCGGCTGTGCCGGATGTGCGAGTTGCCGCGCGGCTGCTCGGTCGTCGGGTAGTCGTAGTCGAGCTCCCCGCCGAGCAGGCCCATCCAGCGGCGCAGGGTCAGGACGTCGTCCCGGTCCACGTCACTGGGGCCGCCCTCGATGACGGCGACGGTGACCTCGGGGTTCTCGGTGAGCCGGGAGGCGATGACGGATCCGGCGGTACCGCCGCCGATGACGACGTAGTCGTACGTGTGCTCGTGCTCGGGCTCATACGTGTACGTGCTGTCGGGCTCGCGCTTGTTTTCGGGCATGCGGTGGCGCTCCAGGGGGCCTTGTGAGGTGGGGGGCGGCGTGAGGGCCGTTGAAGGGGTGCCGGGTGTCAGCCCGCGAACCAGCGGACCGGCTTCGGGGCGAGGTTCTGGTACACGTGCTTCGTCTCGCGGTACTCGGCGAGGCCCGCGGGCCCCAGCTCGCGGCCGACGCCGCTCTTGCCGAAGCCGCCCCACTCCGCCTGCGGAAGGTAGGGGTGGAAGTCGTTGATCCAGACGGTGCCGTGCCGCAGCCGTCCTGCCACGCGCCGGGCGCGCCCCGCGTCGGCGGTCCAGACGCCTCCCGCGAGTCCGTACTCCGTGTCGTTGGCGAGCGCCACGGCCTCGTCCTCCGTACGGAAGGTCTCGACCGTCAGGACGGGCCCGAAGACCTCTTCCCGTACGACGCGCATCTCGCGGTGGCACTGGTCGAGGACGGTCGGCTCGTAGAAGTAGCCGGTCGCGGGGAGCCGGTCGGACGGGTCGGGGCGGGCGCCGCCGGTCCGCAGCACCGCGCCCTCCGCCAGGGCGGCGGCCACGTACCCCTCGGTCTTCTCGCGCTGTTCGGCGGAGACGAGCGGGCCGCACTCGACGCCGTCCTCGGTGCCGCGGCCGAGCCGGATCAGCCCGGCGCGGCGCACCAGTTCGGTGACGAACCGGTCGCGCACCGACTCCTCGATGATCAGGCGGGAGCCCGCCGAGCAGACCTGGCCGCTGTGGATGAACGCGGCGTTCAGGGCCTGGTCGACGGCGGTGTCGAAGCCCTCCTCGGTGGCGCAGGAGTCGGCGAAGACGACGTTGGGGTTCTTGCCGCCGAGTTCGAGGGCGACCTTCTTCACCGTGAGGGCGGCGGCCTGCGCGACCTTCGTACCGCTGGCGAGTCCGCCGGTGAAGGAGACGAGGTCGACGCCGGGATGCTCGGCGAGCCGGGCGCCGACGCTGTGCCCGGGACCGGTGACGAGGTTGGCCACTCCGGCGGGCAGCCCGGCCTCCACCAGCAGCTCGATGAGGGCGACGGTGGTCAGCGGGGTGATCTCGCTGGGCTTGAGGACGAAGGTGTTGCCCGCGGCGAGGGCCGGGGCGACCTTCCAGCTGGCCTGGAGCAGCGGGTAGTTCCAGGGCGTGATCATCGCGCAGACGCCGACGGGCTCGTGCACGACGACGCTGTGGATGTCGTCCGAGCCGGCGTCGACGACCCGGCCGCCGCCCTCGCCGACGACGAGATCGGCGAAGTACCGGAAGGCGTCGGCGACGCAGTCGATGTCGACCCGCCCCTCCTCCAGCGTCTTGCCCGCGTCCCGGCTCTCCAGGAGGCCGAGCTTCTCGCGGTCGCGGACGAGGAGGTCGGCGACGCGGCGCAGGAGGGCGGCCCGCTCGGTGACGGGCGTGCGGGGCCACTCCCCGTGGTCGAAGGCGCGCCGGGCGGCCTCGACGGCGGCGTCCGTGTCCGGCACCCCGCCCTCGGCGACCTCGGCGAACGGCTTCGCGTCCGCCGGGTCGAGGATGTCCCGTACGGCTCCGGAGGCGGCGGCACGCCACTCGCCGTCCACATGAATCGTCTGCTGCGCCTGGTGTCCCGACATGATCCGGTGCTGCCTTCCGTTCCTGTTCCGTGCCCGTCACTCTCGGGGCCGGGAGCACCTGCCCCTCGGCCCCGATGTCATGCGCACCCCGTCGCCGAAGTGCGCGGGGTCACTGACAAGCCGCCCGAAACATGGACACCCCGACGAGTCTTTGACTAAAGTCAAAGATTATGAAGTCGGTGTCGGCATCAGTCCCCGGACCCGGGGTGTCCGCGGCGCACGTGACGGTCCTGCGTCGCTTCAACCGCTACTTCACGCGCCGGATCGGGGTGCTCGACGACCACTACCTCGGGCAGGACCGGCCCCTCGGCGAGGCACGGCTGCTGTACGAGATCGGAGCCGGCGCGTCCCTGCGGGAGCTGCGGACCCGGCTCGGTCTGGACGCCGGCTACCTGAGCCGGATGGTGCGCGCGCTGGAGAAGCAGGGACTCGTCCGGGTCACCGTGCACCCCGCGGACAGCAGACTGCGCCTCGCGGAGCCGACCCCGGCCGGGCGGGCCGAACTGGCGGAGCAGAACCGCCGCGCGGACGACCTCGCCGAGGGACTGCTGCGCGGGTTGACCGAGGCCCAGCGGGACCGGCTGACCGAGGCGGTCGCGGTCACCGAACGGCTGCTGCGGCTGGCCGCGATCACGGTACGGCCCGTCGACGCGGCCTCGCCCGACGCACGCGCCTGCCTCGCCGGTTACGCCGCCGAACTCGACGGACGCTTCCCCGAGGGGTACGCCGCCACCGACCTCGTACCCCCCGAACGGATCGCCGCGCTCCTCGTCGCGTACGAGGAGGAACGCGCCGTCGGCTGCGGGGCGCTGTGCGCGCTCGACGCGGGGACGGCCGAGATCCGGCATCTGTGGGTACGTCCGGAAGCGCGCGGGCTGGGCCTGGGGCGGCGGCTGCTCACCGAACTGGAGGGGGCCGCCGCCGGGCGCGGACACCGGACCGTACGCCTGGACACGCACAGGGTCCTCAAGGAGGCGGCGGCGATGTACCGGACCGGCGGGTACACCGAGATCCCGCCGTACGGCGACAACCCGCACGCCGGGTACTGGTTCGAGAAGCCGCTCACGACCGCCGGCGAGGGGCCTTGAACGCACCGATCCCCGGGCGGGCGCCCGGGGATCGGTGGTGAAACGGCTCAGAGGGTGAGCGGGCCTAGGTCCTGTCCGGTCGATCACGGCGAAGGGAAGCTGCGGTGCCTTGTGGGCGCCGGTGAGCGGGGTGTGGTGCGTGCAGCTGCAAGGCGGAGGAGGGCGTCGACGCGGAGCGTCGGCAACCGACGACAACGCCGCAGATGTGCGTGCCACACCCCGCGTCTTCGCCGTGATCGACCGGACAGGTCCTAGATGAGGCCGAGGGCGCGGACCGCCTCGCGCTCCTCCGTCAGCTCCTGCACCGACGCGTCGATACGCGCGCGGGAGAACTCGTTGATGTCGAGGCCCTGGACGATCTCGTACGAGCCGTCCTTCGTGGTGACGGGGAAGGAGGAGATGAGGCCCTCCGGAACGCCGTACGAGCCGTCGGACGGGATGCCCATCGAGGTCCAGTCGCCGTCCGCCGTGCCGTTGACCCACGTGTGGACGTGGTCGATGGCGGCGTTCGCGGCCGACGCGGCTGACGAGGCGCCACGGGCCTCGATGATGGCCGCGCCGCGCTTGGCGACGGTCGGGATGAACTCCTCGGCCAGCCACTTCTCGTCGTTCACGGTCTCGGCGGCGTTCTTGCCGGCGATCGTGGCGTGGAAGATGTCGGGGTACTGGGTGGCGGAGTGGTTGCCCCAGATGGTGAGGCGCTGGATGTCCGCGACCGTGGAGCCGGTCTTCTTCGCGAGCTGCGTGAGCGCGCGGTTGTGGTCCAGACGGGTCATCGCGGTGAAGCGCTCCGCCGGTACGTCCGGGGCGGCGGCCTGGGCGATGAGGGCGTTGGTGTTGGCCGGGTTGCCGACGACGAGGATCTTCACGTCGTCCGCGGCGTTGTCGTTGATGGCCTTGCCCTGGGGCTTGAAGATGCCGCCGTTGGCCTCCAGGAGGTCACCGCGCTCCATGCCCTTGGTACGGGGGCGGGCGCCGACGAGCAGACCGACGTTCGTGCCGTCGAAGGCCACGTTCGGGTCGTCGGTGATGTCGATGCCCTGAAGGAGCGGGAAGGCGCAGTCGTCGAGCTCCATGGCGGTGCCCTCGGCGGCCTTCAGCGCCGGCGTGATCTCCAGCAGACGCAGCTTGACCGGCACGTCCGCGCCGAGCAGCTGGCCGGAGGCGATGCGGAAGAGCAGGGCGTAACCGATCTGGCCGGCCGCGCCGGTGACGGTGACGTTCACGGGAGTGCGGGTCATGGCGTTCTCCGTATGGCAGCTGACGGTGGGGCGTCCCTGCCCCGGGGTGCGGGATCCCGGCCCTGGCGGCGCGATGATCGATCACCGGTGTCGATGATCGATCTCTCGGCGTCAAGAGAGATCCAGCGGTCAGGCTATCGCGCATCCGGGATCCCGGACGGCCGGGGCCCTGTGGGGCGCCCCACAGGGCCGTGCCCGGCGGGTTGGCAGAGCCGTCTGGGCTGCGGGCGGCGGGGCTGGTGCGCTGTGGGCTGCGCCCAGCGGGGCTGGTGCGTTGTCGGGTGCGGGGCGGTGGGGGCTGGTCGCGCCGTTCCCCGCGCCCCTTAAAAGCAAAAGATTGCGCCGTTCCCCGCGCCCCTGAAGGGCGCAAGGTTGCGCTGTTGGCTGCGGGCCTGGAGGGCGAAAAGACTGTGCCGTTCCCCGCGCCCCTGGGGGGGTAGGTGGCGGTCGTTGAACCGGGAGAGTGGGTCAACGGCCGCCACCAGGTGGGGGTGCCGGTCGGCAGCTCGGGGGCTGCCATCCTGCCGAAAACACTCCGGACTCCCGTGGGGGTACGGTCCGCCTGCCCCGAAGGACGTCCGCCATTCCTCCCTCACGCCAACGGGCGCCCGGCTCAAGGGAGTCGGGCGCCCGTCCGGGTCGCGTGCGGTGACGCGACCGGCTACTTCGTGCAGCCCTCCACGCCCGACGCGAGCGTCGCGCAGGCCTTCGCCCCGGTGGCGCTCTTCACCGCGACCATCGGGGTGTAGGCGTCGGTGTCCGTCTCGACCTCGGCGGTCTGCGCGGCAGCCGAGCCGGCCGATATCCGGACCGTGTCCCCCGCCCCGGCCGCGGTGATACGGGCCCAGGCGGCACCGCACGTCTCGCTGTACCGGACCTCGACCTGCGCGGTGCCGACCACGGCCTTCTCCACGGTCTGCGCCAGCGTCCCGCCGCAGCCCATGTTCTCCGGGTCCTTGCCCGCGCAGTCCGTGCCGTTGCACTCGACCCCGGCAGGCAGTTTCTTGCTCACCGTCGGGCTCGGGCTCGGTTTGGCCTCGTTCTTGCCCTCGTCACCGCCGGAGCTCGTGAGGTACACGGCCGCGGCCACCACCACGAGCGCGCCCACGACTCCGGCGAGGAACATGGTGAGCCGCCGCTTGCGCCGCTGCCCGTCGGGCGAACCGCCGGTTCCCGGCCGCGCGTCCTGCGGCGGACCCCCGGCCGGACCGCCGGCCCGCGCAGGACCGGCCGAACCGGACGGCCCGTACGCTCCCGCCGGACCGAAACCGGAGGCACCGGACGATCCCGGGGGCGAGGCGACGACTCCCCAACCGCCACCTCGCGCATCCGCACCGGTCCTCGCGCCCGCGCCCTCGGCGCCGCCGGTCCCGTACGGCGGCCTGCGCTCGTCCCCCTGCTCCGGGCTCTGCGGGGGCACGGTGGGTGACACCCCGGCCGGGCCCGCGATACCCGGCTTGGGCGCGGTCGTGCTTCCCCCGGCGCGCGCCTGCTTCCCGCTCTTTCCCCCCTTGGCCGGAGTCGGCCCGAACTCCCCCAGCGCGGCGCGCGCCTGGGAGATCCGGATCGCTTCCATGGTCATGTCGTGGCGCATCTCCGAACGGCTCCAGGCGCGCTCGGCAAGCTCCCACATGGTCGTCAGATGGACGGGATTGGTCCCGGTCACCTCGGCCAACGCCACGATCGCGCCCTTGGGCGCGAGCAGGCGGCCGTTCAGATACCGCTCCCAGGACGTCTTGCTGTATCCCGTGCGGTCGGCCACGGCGGCGATACTCAGCCCACCGCGGTCGACCAGTCGGCGCAACTGACTGGCGAACTCCCTTACCTGCGGATCGAGTTCATCCGGCAAGGGCCTCCAACGAGGCATTGGTACCCCCCTCTTCCCCCCGGTACGTGCTGGTCTTTTCCCGCGTGTGAAGCCCCTGCCGAGTCCCCGTTCCGGCTACCCACAGGGATGCGTTCGGTCAGGATCTCAGTTCCCGGGATGGGGGCGCACGGGAGCATTCGGGCCTGTGGGCATGCACCGTCGCATGCCCCCTGGTCTGCGGTCCAGTGTCCCACCGACTTGCCTCCCGGCTGACGAGCCGGCCGGGCCGCCGGGCAGGGACGTGCACGGCGTCGTGCGTCACTCGCTGTTTCAGGGGGATCACACGCACACCAGGGGCAGATCGGATCGTCGACCGCTCGCCTCCGTCACGATGAGGCGACGGCCGCGGTCGGTCCGCCAGGCTATCGACGGAAACGGTGGCGCGTACGGCGTCCTGGGCGACCGGTACCGGCGAGGACACGTTTTGCGCGCCCCGCGCGCGGGAGGTGCCGGAACGGTCACCGCCCTGCCACAGGCGACTGACAGGTATTGAACGGCCATTGGCACGTCCATGACCCTGGATTCCAGGCGGCGCCCCTCCGTACTTCGGGGGAACGGACGGGCGCCGCCGCTTCAAGCGCCCCACAGTCGAACGGCCCCCGAAGGGGCGCGGGGATTTGCGCGCTCAGTCAGGCGCCCCGAAGGGGCGCGGGGAACTGCGCGCTCAGCCACGGCGGACCGGCAGATCCCCACGACGCTCGGCACCGAAGGCACCGAGCGGAGCGCTCCCGTCTACGTCCTGATCGTGAAGTGCAGCGTGTCGTCCAGGAACGGAAGCTCCAGCCAGGGATTCGGCTGCGCCATCATCGCGAGCAGGGCGATGGTCGCCCCCAGGACGCCGTACGTGACGAGGTCCGTGAACCGGGAGCGGACGGCGAGCATGCCCACGTCGGGCAGCACCCAGCGCATGGCGGCACCCACGAGCAGGGCGACGCCGATCAGCAGGGTCCCCGCCTTGAACGCGTCGAGCGCGGTCAGCAGCAGTCCGAGCCCGACCAGGCCGGTGACCGCGAGGATCGGCCACTGCCGTGCGGGCGCGGGCGCGTCACGGCGGGCCGCCCTGCCGCCGCCCTCGGGCCGCGCGGTGTCCCGGGTGAACAGGGGGAACCGCCGCGTGGCCCGCCGGGGCTCCCCGTCGGGCCCGGGCGCACTGACGGCGTCACTGACGGTCAGCTCCTCGTCCTCGGCGGCTCCGGTCTCCGCATCCGGCTCCGAGGCAGAGTCCGAGTCCGGCGCCGTAGCCGTTTCCGAGGCCGATCCCGCAGCCGGGGCCGATCCCGGTTCCGGGTCCGAGGCGGAGGCTGCGGTTGCAGTTGCGGTTGCGGTTGCGGCTGATGCCGAGGTCGGTTCCGCAGCCGGGGCTGAGCCCAGGTCCGAAGCCGGGCTCGGCGCCGGAGCCGGGCCGGACTCCGATTGAACGGCGTCCTTCCGAGCCGGGCCTCCGTCATCGGCCGGAGCCGACGTCGTCGCCTGAGCCGGGGCCGTCGTCGTCACCGGAGACGGGCTCGGCGTCGGCGCGTCGCCCGCCCCCCGGGCATCGTTCTTCGCCGGGCTCACAGCCCCCTCCTCCGCCGGGATCGCCGGCTCGCGGTCAGACGGCACTGCGTTCCGCCGCCTCGACCACGTTGACGAGGAGCTGGGCGCGGGTCATCGGGCCCACTCCGCCCGGGTTCGGCGAGATCCACGCGGCGACCTCGGCCACCCCGGGGTGGACGTCGCCCACGATCTTGCCCTCGGCGTTGCGGGAGACGCCGACGTCGAGGACGGCCGCCCCCGGCTTGACGTCCTCGGGGCGGATCAGGTGCGCGGACCCCGCCGCGGCCACGATGATGTCGGCCTTCCGCAGATGCGCGGCCAGATCGCGCGTACCGGTGTGGCACTGCGTGACCGTCGCGTTCTCCGAGCGCCGCGTGAGCAGCAGCGGCATCGACCGGCCGATGGTCACACCGCGGCCGACGACCACGACCTCGGCGCCCTTGATCTCCACTCCGTACTGCCGGAGCAGGGTGAGGACGCCGTTCGGGGTGCAGGGCAGCGGGGCCGGCTCGTTCAGGACGAGACGGCCGAGGTTCATCGGGTGGAGCCCGTCGGCGTCCTTGTCCGGGTCCATCAGTTCGAGGATGCGGTTCTCGTCGATGCCCTTGGGGAGCGGCAGCTGGACGATGTACCCGGTGCAGGCCGGGTCCTCGTTGAGCTCGCGGACGACCGCCTCGATCTCCTCCTGCGTGGCGGTCGCGGGCAGTTCACGCTGGATGGAGGCGATACCGACCTGCGCGCAGTCGCGGTGCTTGCCCGCGACGTACTTCTGGCTGCCGGGGTCCTCACCGACCAGGACGGTCCCGAGTCCGGGCGTGATGCCCCTCTCCTTCAGGGCCGCCACGCGGACGGTCAGATCGGACTTGATCGCGGCTGCGGTGGCCTTGCCATCGAGAATCTGGGCGGTCATGGGCCCATCCTCGCGGATGACGGGGCCCCGGTTCCAATCCGGCCCCCCGCCCACGGCCCCCGGCCTCCCCCGACACCCCGCCCGACCCCGTCGCTGTCCCGCTTCGCCCCATGATCGACGAGGTTGCACTTGCACAACGCAGCCGGTATCCGGCTGGACAAATAAGTGACGCGTTAAGGACGATGAATGACACAGTGCCGCGGACAGTACCGGGGGGACGAACCGCATCTGTAGAACTTTCCTCCGAAATGTGCCGCGTCGTCCCCGCACTTGACGCAACGACGGAGGAAAGACGCCATGAGTTTCGGCGATCCGAACAACCCCTACGGCCCGCCTCCCCAGGGCCAGCAGCCCGGATATCCGCCGCAGCAGCCCCAGGGGCAGCCCGGCTACCCGCCCCAGGGCCAGCCCGGTTACGGCTACCCGCAGGGCGCCCCGCAGCAGCAGCCCGGCTATGGCTACGGCTACCCGCAGCAGCCGGCGTATCCCGGTTACCCGGGCGGGAACCACATACCGATGGAGATGCCGGGTCTGATGAAGACCGCGCGCGTCCTGCTGTTCATCCTGGCGGGTCTGCAGATCCTGTTCGGGATCATCGCCGGCATAGCGGTCGGCGCCGCGCAGGACGCGTCGAACGGCTTCGGCAGCGGTGACGACACCGACACCCTCGCGGGCCTGGGCTTCGTGCTCGCGGCGTTCCTGGTCGGCATCGGCGCCCTGTCGATCTTCCTGGGCGTGAAGTTCAAGAACGGCGGCACCGGCATCCGCGTCACGACGATCGTGTACGCGTCGCTGATGATCCTCGGCGGTCTCGGCAACACCGTGCAGGGCGGCGGCGGTTCCGTCACCTTCGGCGGGATCATCTCCCTGGCCATCGCCGGCATCATCCTCGCCTCGATGGTGAACGGCGCCGCCACCGCCTGGTTCAAGCGCCCGCGGTACTGACCTCGGGAAACGGCCCGTGCACGTCGTACACGCGCCGTTCACACGCCAAGGGCCGTGTTCCGCCTCGTGAAGGGGAACACGGCCCTGGCGCGTACCGGGGTCCTGCCGGGGTCCTGCCGGAGTCTCAGTGGAAGAAGTGGCGCGTCCCCGTGAAGTACATGGTGACGCCCGCCTTCTTGGCCGCCTCGACGACCAGTTCGTCGCGGACCGAACCGCCGGGCTGGACCACTGCCTTGACGCCGGCCGCGGTCAGGATCTCCAGGCCGTCGGGGAACGGGAAGAAGGCGTCCGAGGCGGCGAAGGAGCCCCGGGCCCGCTCGGCGCCCGCGCGCTCGACGGCGAGCTTGGCGGAGTCGACGCGGTTGACCTGGCCCATGCCGACGCCGACGGAGGCGCCGTCCTTGGCGAGGAGGATCGCGTTCGACTTGACGGCCCGGCAGGCGCGCCACGCGAAGGCCAGCTCGTCCAGCTCGCCCTGGGAGAGGGCGTCGCCGGTCGCGAGCGTCCAGGAGGACGGGTCGTCGCCGTCGGCCTGGAGACGGTCGGTGACCTGCAGGAGCCGGCCGCCGTCGATCTGCTTGACCTCGACCTGCGCGGACGGACCCTGGTGGGCGCGCAGCACGCGGATGTTCTTCTTCTTGGCGAGGGCCTCCAGCGCGCCGTCCTCGTACTCGGGCGCGACGATGACCTCGGTGAAGATCTCCGCGACCTGCTCCGCCATCTCCTTGGAGACGGGGCGGTTGACGGCGATGACGCCACCGAACGCGGAGAGCGGGTCGCAGGCGTGCGCCTTGCGGTGCGCCTCGGCGACGTTGGCGCCGATCGCGATGCCGCACGGGTTGGCGTGCTTGATGATCGCGACGCACGGGTCGTCGTGGTCGTACGCGGCACGGCGCGCGGCGTCCGTGTCCGTGTAGTTGTTGAAGGACATCTCCTTGCCGTGCAGCTGCTCGGCGTCGGCCAGACCGCCCGTCCCGTCGACGTACAGCGCGGCGCCCTGGTGCGGGTTCTCCCCGTAGCGCAGGGTGTTGCGCTTCTCGAAGGTCGAGCCGATGAAATCGGGGAAGCCCGAGTCGTCGGCGGGCGCGTACTCGCTCGCGAACCAGGAGGCGACGGTGACGTCGTACGCGGCGGTGTGCTGGAAGGCCTCGGCGGCGAGCCGCTTGCGGGCGCGCAGGTCGAAGCCGCCGTCGCGGACCGCGGACAGCACGTCGGCGTACCGCTCGGGGCTGGTGACCACGGAGACGGACGGGTGGTTCTTGGCGGCGGCGCGGACCATCGAGGGGCCGCCGATGTCGATCTGCTCGACGCACTCGTCGGGGCCGGCGCCCGAGGCGACGGTCTCCCGGAACGGGTAGAGGTTCACGACGACCAGCTGGAACGGCTCGACGCCCAGCTCGCCGAGCTGCTCCCGGTGGGATTCGAGCCGCAGGTCGGCGAGGATGCCCGCGTGCACGCGCGGGTGCAGCGTCTTGACCCGGCCGTCCAGGCATTCGGGGAAGCCGGTGAGCTCCTCGACCTTGGTGACGGGAACCCCGGCGGCGGCGATCTTCGCGGCGGTGGAACCGGTGGAGACCAGCTCCACGCCTGCCGCGTGCAGGCCAAGGGCGAGCTCTTCGAGTCCGGTCTTGTCGTAGACGCTGACGAGCGCGCGCCGGATGACCCGCTTGCTGCCCTCGGCCGTGTCTGTGCTGCCGGCGCTGCCTGCGCTGCCTGTGCTCTCGGCGGTCACTGGATAACTACCTTTCGTCCCTCGATGCGATAGCCGTTGCGGGCGAGCCGCCCCACGACATCGACGAGCAGCCTTCGCTCGACTTCCTTGATGCGCTCATGGAGAGCGGACCCATCGTCTTCGTAGTCCTCGTTGCGGACCTCGACCACGCCCTGGGCGATGATCGGGCCGGTGTCGACGCCGTCGTCGACGAAGTGGACGGTGCACCCGGTGACCTTCGCGCCGTAGGCGAGGGCGTCACGGACGCCGTGCGCCCCCGGGAAGCTGGGCAGCAGGGCGGGGTGGGTGTTCACGCACCGGCCGCCGAAGCGGGCCAGGAACTCCTTGCCCACGATCTTCATGAACCCGGCCGAGACGACGAGATCCGGGGCGTACGCGGCGGTGGCCTCGGCCAGTGCCGCGTCCCACTCGTCACGGGTCCCGTAGTCCTTCACCCGGTGGACGAAGGTCGGCAGCCCGGCACGCTCGGCGCGCTCAAGCCCCGCGATGTTCTCGCGGTCCGCGCCGACCGCGACGATCTCGGCTCCGTAGCCGGCGACTCCCTGCGACGCGATCGCGTCGAGGAGGGCCTGCAGATTCGTACCTGATCCGGAGACCAGCACGACGAGGCGCTTGGCCTTGGCCACGGCGGGGCCCTTTCTCGGGGAGTGCCTTTGTATGGTCGTACGAATGCTTCGCGCCCCCGGATACGGGGAAGTCTACGAAGCGGCCGACCGCCAGCAACGATACCGGCACACCGGGCGGCCCCCACGGGACGGGGGCGTGGCCGGAAGGTAGCGTCTGGGGAGGAACCACCCCGGGAAGACGGTCCGCGCAGGGGAACGCCTTTTGCGCACGGGACGTTGACCAGGGAGAGGTACAGGTACGAATGTCCGGGAAGTGAGCCCCCGGAGGCGTAGCCGACTCTGTGGACAGTTGCCCGCCGATCACCACCGCCCGACACCACCAAGGGGAAGACGCACACCTGATGCCGGACCGAAGTCTCCGACGCCTTCCGCTCCTGCTGCGCGAGCGGCGCTCCTCTCCCACTCCACCGCGGGAGAGCGACGACGTGCCCGAGAACGGGCAGGGCTCCGGCACGCCGGGAAACCCCTCGGACGACAACCCCTTCGCCCCGCCGCCGGAGGGCACCCCCGACCGGCCGTGGCAGCCGCGGCGGCCCGCGGGCGGCCAGGGTCAGGACGGCAGGGGCGGCCAGGACGACGACAGCTCCCCCTGGGGCAGCCAGTGGAGCGACCGGCAGCCGGGCCCCGCACAGGGCGGCCGTTTCGGTGACAGGCCGGGCTCCGGCAACTCGGGCGGCCCCGGTGGCGGCCAGGGTGGTCCGGAGGGTTCCGGCGGCCCCGGCGCGGGCATGCGCTGGGACCCGACCGACCCCGCGCAGCGGCGCGCACGGTACGCGCTGCTGTCCGGCATGTGGGCGTTCTTCTTCGCCCTCTTCAGCTGGCCGTACGTGGCGTTGCTGCTCGGCGCGCTGGCCCTGTACTGGTCGATCAGCGCCCTGCGCGCCAAGCCCCGCTCGGCGGACCCGGACACCCCGGTGCCGTCCGGCCGGGACTCGAGGCCCCAGACCACCGCGGCGATCAGCGGCCTCGTCACGGCGTCCCTGGCGCTCGCCCTGGTCGCGATGACGTTCACGGCGCAGCTCGTGTACCGCGACTACTACACGTGTGTGAACGACTCCCTCACCAACACGGCGAAGAAGTCCTGCGACACGCTGCTGCCGGACGAGCTGCAGGGGTTCCTGGGCACCAGCGACTGACCCGGGAGCGGGTGCCCCCGCTCGTCAGTCCGGGGGGTCGACCCGGTCGACGGGGGTGGACGCCTTCTTCAGCGCCGCCCAACGGGTCTCGCGCGAGACGTCGTCGTGCCAGTCGTCCTGCCAGAGGGACCCGTAGGAGTCGGAGGGCGGCAGGAAGTCGTACGGCGCGAAGTCGGGGTCGGGGGCCGTGCGACTGCCGTCGGCCGAGCGGGGGTTCGTCTCCGCCCGCCGTCCGGTCCGGAACCGCGAGAACCAGCGGGTTCGCGAGGGCGGCTCCGGTTCGGCGGAGCCGGAGGGGCCTCGGAGCGAGGGCTCGGGCGAGAGCGTGGCTGGGGGCCGTACCGACGGCGCGGGTGACACGGACGGCCTCTGCGGCGCCTGAGCCGACGGCGCGTGGGCGGGCAGTCCATGCACTGGTGATGTCTGGGCCGACGGATCGCGCACCGAGGACTTGGGGGCCGGGGGCCCGCCCACCGGGGAGGCGGAGACCGCAGACCCGCCCGCCGAGGACGCGGGGGCCGGGGGCCCGTTCTCCGGGGACGGCGACCGCGGGGAATCGCCCGTTGGGGACACGGGCCCAAGGGACCCGTCCATCGGGAACACCGGGCGTGTGGCCCCCGGCAGCGGAGCCGGTGAGCCGGGAGACCCCTTGACCGGGGACACCGGACTCGAAACCCCGCTCACCGGAACCACCGGTCCCGGGGACCCGCTCGCCGGGGATACCGGGCCCGGAAACTTCGCCGGAGTCGCCGGAGGCGGTGGCGGAGGCGGTGGCGGAGGCTCGTGGACCAGGAACTCGTAGATCGAGTGCTCCCCGGTCGCCCGCTTCCCGGTCGGCTGTTCCTGGGACGCCTGCCCATCGGCGGACCGCTCGGGGTCCCGTGCGCGCCGAGCCCAGAGACCCCGTACGCCGAGGCCCCGGACCCCCCGTCCTCGTAGGCGGAAACCCCTCACCCGGCGCGCCCAACCCCGCACGCCGGCCGAGTCCGCGGAACGGACGCGAGGGGCCCGGGGCCTGCGCAGGCGCCAGGAACGCAGGGCCAGGCCCGTCGGCAGGCCCACCGCCGCGATCCAGAGCGCGGCGGCCGGCCCCGTCTGCCACCAGACCGGGCCGAAGTCGGCGAGCGCGGCGACTCCGAGGGGGCCGCCCGCCAGGGCTGCGAGGACCGCGAGGGCCAGGCCGCACAGGGCCGCCGCGAGCGCCAGGGTCCCGGCGGTACGTCCGGCCGACCAGGCCGCCGCGCGCCGGGCGGCTGCCGAGGCCGCGTCCTCTCCCCCGCCCGCACGCGTGCGGGCGGGCACTCCCGCCCCGACGGTGAACCACGCCACCACCACGCCGGCCACCAGGGGCACGGCTCCCGCCGACCAGTTCGGCGCTGTCCCCTGGCCCGCGTCCGGAAGGGCCGCCAGCAGGGGGAAGGGGGGCAGCCGCGAGCCGGGGTCCGACAGCAGCGGGCCCGCCGCATGCCCGGCCCCGAGCGTGAAACCGGGGCCGAGCGCGTACGCGGCCCCCCACACCGCCGCGTTCGGGATGAGCGCCAGCGCCAGCAGCAGCACCGCGAACCGGCCCGACCAGCTGTCCGTGAGCTGCAGGAACGACAGCCGCGCCGGACCTCCGTGCCACACCAGCGAGACACCGACGAGGACGACCCCGCCGCCCACCAGCACCGCGGCCCCGGCGACCGCGGCGCGTACGGCGGCCACGAGCCGCGGTACGGCGTCCGGAGACGTGACGGACCCGAGGCGCAGGCTGCCGAGAGCGTGGCGCACGGCCGGTGGCAGCGGCCCGAGCGGTCGCCCGTACGCCGTCCAGACGCCCGCTCCCGCCGCGGTCACCGCGAGCAGCGGCGGCCACAGGACGACGGACGTCCACGACGGGCTCGGTTCGCCGCCCGAGGCGTACACCGCGGCGGCGGCGCCGACCGTCAGATAGCCCACGACGGTTCCGGCCCACGCGGCCCGGACGGCGGGCGACGGCGCCCCGGACTCGTCGCCGTCGGCCGCCTTGCCGTCCGCCGCGTCGCGCGCCGCGCGGTGCAGCAGCCACACGGGCAGGGCGACGAGGAGCAGGGGAGTCACACCAATGGGTGCGGGTACGCCGGACAGCGTGTCCGTGCGGACGAGTTCCGCGCCGTGCGCCAGCAGCCACAGCGCGGCGGCGACGTGCAGGGCCCCGTCGGGACCGCTGTCCGGGTAAGGCGAACTGATCCACAGGACCGTCACGAGGACGGCGAGCGCCGCCAGCCCAAGGCCCGCCGCGAGCGCGCCGCCGGCCAGGCCCGCGGCCAGGCCGGGCGACCGTTCGCGCAGCCGGGCGAGCGGCGGCGGCAACGACGGGCTGCGGTCCGGCCTGCGATCGGGGCTGCGATCGGTCATCTGGGTCACACCGCCATGCTCCCAACGACACGCGCTTTCCCGTCGTAACAGGCGAACCTCGGATGTGTCGCTCAATATACGTTTTATGTACTTTTACGTACGAAAGGGCGCCCGGTGACGCAGACCGCTGCCCCCACCGACGCCGATACGGACACCGACACCGGCGGCACCGACACCGACGGCGCCGCCACCGACCTGACGCCCGCGCAGGCCTTCGACACCCTCTACGCGTACGCCGCCCCCGCCCTCGTACGGCAGGCGTATCTGCTCACCGGGCGGCGTGAGCTGGCGCGGGAGTCCGTGGAGCGGGCCTTCCAGCTGGCGTGGCAGCGCTGGCCCGAGGTGGCGGTCGACCGGGATCCGGCGGGCTGGGTGCGGGCGGCGGCGTACGAGTACGCGATGTCCCCCTGGCATCGGCTGCGGCTGCGCCACCGGTCCCCGGAGCCGCCGCCGGCCGCCCTGGACGACCGCCGGCTGTTGTCGACACTGCTGAATCTGCCGCCCGTGTACCGGCGGACCCTGCTCCTCTACGACGGTGTCGGGATCGGGCTGGCGGAGACCGCGGCCGAGACGGAGGCGAGCACTCCGGCGGCGGCGAACCGGCTGCTGTACGCACGCGCGACCGTCGCCCGGCGCCTGCCCGAACTGGCGGAGAAGGAGGAGCTGCGGCGGCGGCTCGCCGAGCTGGGCGGCACGGAACGGCTGCGGACCGCACCGAAGCCCGTCGTCGTGCGCTCCGGCAGCGAGCGCCGGGCCCGCCGCTGGACCCGCGCGGCCATCGCCTTCACGGTCCTGATCATCGGCTCCACCGCGTTCACGCTGCACACGGCCCCCGATCATTACGAGGCTCCGCAGGCCCCGGCCACGAAGGTGCCCGGCGTTCCGCCGCGTTCCGGCCCGGGCCCCCTGTCGGAGGAGGACCTGGAGCTGCGGGCCACCCTGCGCGGCATGTTCGGCAAGGGCCCGGAGAGACTCGTACCGCAGCTCCGCTGAGACCCGCCCGGCAACGCGGACGAGCCCGCACCCCCGGTGAGGGTGCGGGCCCGTCGGCGTACCGACAAACAGGGAACCGGCCGGTCAGCCGGCGAGGATGGCGCGGGCCAGCTTCGCCGTCTCGGTCGGCGTCTTGCCGACCTTGACACCGGCGGCCTCGAGGGCCTCCTTCTTGGCGGCGGCCGTGCCGGAGGAGCCGGAGACGATGGCGCCGGCGTGGCCCATGGTCTTGCCCTCGGGCGCGGTGAAGCCCGCGACGTAACCGACGACCGGCTTCGTCACGTTCTTCGCGATGTAGTCCGCCGCACGCTCCTCGGCGTCGCCGCCGATCTCACCGATCATGACGATCAGGTCGGTGTCGGGGTCGGCCTCGAACGCGGCGAGCGCGTCGATGTGCGTCGTACCGATGACCGGGTCGCCACCGATGCCGACGGCCGACGAGAAGCCGATGTCACGGAGCTCGTACATCATCTGGTACGTCAGCGTGCCGGACTTCGAGACCAGGCCGATACGGCCCGGCTTCGTGATGTCGCCCGGGATGATGCCGGCGTTGGACTGGCCCGGGGTGATGAGACCGGGGCAGTTCGGGCCGATGATGCGGGTCTTGTTGCCCTTCGACTTCGCGTACGCCCAGAAGGCGGCGGAGTCGTGGACGGCGATGCCCTCGGTGATGACGACCGCGAGGGGGATCTCGGCGTCGATGGCCTCGACGACGGCGGCCTTGGAGAAGGCCGGCGGCACGAAGAGGACGGACACGTTGGCGCCCGTCTTCTCGATGGCCTCGGCGACCGTGCCGAAGACGGGGATGTCGGTGCCGTCGAAGTCGACCGACGTGCCGGCCTTGCGCGGGTTCACGCCGCCGACGATGTTCGTGCCGTCAGCGAGCATGAGCTTGGTGTGCTTCATGCCCGTGGCGCCGGTCATGCCCTGGACGATGACCTTGCTGTCCTTGTTGAGGAAGATAGCCATGGCTGTTCTGTCCCTCGTCCCTTACTTCGCGGCCGCGAGCTCGGCGGCCTTGTCGGCCGCGCCGTCCATGGTGTCCACGCGCTGCACCAGCGGGTGGTTGGCGTCGGAGAGGATCTTGCGACCCAGCTCGGCGTTGTTGCCGTCGAGACGCACGACCAGCGGCTTGCTGACCTCTTCGCCCTTGTCGGCGAGCAGTTGCAGCGCCTGGACGATGCCGTTGGCGACCTCGTCACAGGCGGTGATGCCACCGAAGACGTTGACGAAAACGGACTTGACGTCCGGGTCGCCGAGGATGATCTCCAGGCCGTTCGCCATGACCGCGGCGGAGGCGCCGCCGCCGATGTCGAGGAAGTTGGCCGGCTTCACGCCGCCGTGGTTCTCACCGGCGTACGCGACGACGTCGAGGGTGCTCATGACGAGACCCGCGCCGTTGCCGATGATGCCGACCTCACCGTCGAGCTTGACGTAGTTGAGGTTCTTCTCCTTGGCGGCGGCCTCCAGCGGGTTGGCCGACTCCTTGTCCTCGAGAGCGGCGTGGTCCGCCTGGCGGAACTCGGCGTTCTCGTCCAGGGAGACCTTCCCGTCCAGCGCCAGCACGGCGCCGGAGGCGACCTTGGCGAGGGGGTTGACCTCCAGGAGGAGCGCGTCCTCCGCGACGAAGGTCTCCCACAGGGTCACGAGGATCTCGGCGACCTTCTCGGCCACCTCGGCCGGGAACTTCGCCAGGGCCACGATCTCGCGGGCCTTCTCGATCGAAACGCCCTCGACGGCGTCGACCGGGACCTTCGCGAGGGCCTCGGGGGTCTTCTCCGCGACCTCCTCGATGTCCATGCCGCCCTGTACGGACGCCATGGCGAGGAAGGTGCGGTTCGTGCGGTCGAGGAGGTACGAGACGTAGTACTCCTCAAGAATCTCCGGGGCCGTCTCGGCGATCATCACCTTGTGGACCGTGTGGCCCTTGATGTCCATGCCGAGAATGTCCGTCGCGCGAGCGACGGCCTCGTCCGGGGTGGCGGCCAGCTTCACGCCGCCGGCCTTGCCGCGGCCACCGACCTTGACCTGCGCCTTGACGACGGACTTGCCGCCAAGTCGCTCGGTCGCCGCGCGCGCCCCTTCAGGCGTGTCGATGACTTCACCGGCCAGCACCGGTACACCGTGCTTGGCGAAGAGGTCCCTCGCCTGGTACTCGAACAGGTCCACGCGCGTCCGTCCCTATCAGGTAATTCGCGGTTCGTTGTCTGCGTGGGCGTGCCGCGAGGGCAACGTGACTGCGCGGTCACAAGGAGGGCGTGAGCACGGTGGCCGACACGCGGCATGTCCGTCTCGCAGGTTATCTCCGCCGACCGTGGGGTCGTAAATCGCAGATCACACCTGGGCGGTGATTACGGTCACAGATTGCCAGAGTAAAGGGCCTCACCAGGCTGGGGTTTGCCTGGTGAGGCCCCGCGAACAGCCCCTGAATCCGGTCTCAGGGGCGTGAGCCGGCGGTCCTCACCCCAATGAGGAACGCCGGCCCGGACCGCGGGGTCGTGCCCGGACGAACCGAACGGATTTCGGCCGTACGGGCCTGCGCCCAGCGGAGTCGGATGCGGCTCGGAAGCCGTTCGGAGGGGTCCCGTACGGTCGGCCGCCTCGCTCGGCCGTACGACGGGGGTGGTCAGAGGCCGTACGCGGACCCGCCCCGGTCGGGCGTCAGCCGGCCCGGCGGGCCGGACCCGGTCATGCCCTGGACGCCACCGACCGCGTTCGCGGCCTGCGTGACGGCGGCGGACCCGACGGCTCCGGTCAGCCGGCGGGCGACGGAACCGGCCCGTCCGGCCGCGCCGTGCACGAACGGCCGGATGTCGCCCGTCACGCCGCACGCGAGTGCCGGCGGAGACAGGCCCTAGCCGGGGAACGCCGGAATGGCCCGGTGCCGGTCCCGGGGCCCGGCCGCGGTGACGTCCGCGGCGGCGCCGGGCACCAGCGTCGGCCGGACCCTCTCGTTCAAGGTGACGGCCTGCGCGTCGCCGTGCCTCGGCGACCCGCTGTCGACCGCGGAATGACGCGCCAACGCACCCTCGGGGTCACCGTCGGGCACTTGGTGCACGGGCGCCCGCACGACGCCCGTCACCTGGGTGTTCCGGGCGCTCCGGGCGTGCCCCTGGTGGCGCGCGTCGTCACCGGCCGCCGCGAGGCCACCGGCGAACCGCGGCCCGTACTCCGCCGCGCCGCTCTCGCCGCTCGACTGCTTCTCGTCCGCCTGCTGCGGGTCCGAAGTGTCGCCGGGCTGCTGCGGCTCCGCCGCCGAACCGGCCGGGAGGGTCTGGCCGGGGACCGCGGGCAGCGGCAGCACCGGCGATTCCGGCAGCTCGGGAACACCGGGGAGCGTGGGCAGCTGAGGCACCGACGGCCACCACTGGGGCGGGTCCGGCTGCTCGACTCCCCCGCCTATCCCGTCGGCTATCCCACCGACTATTCCGTCGGTGATCTGATCCACCAGATCACCGACGGGCTGGACGACGTGCCCCGCGGCCGGCGGTACGACCAGCTCGGTGACCGGCTGCACGACGTGCTCAGTGACCGGGCGAACGATCTTCTCGGTCACGGGTCGGAAACCCGGGTCCGGGTCCGGGTGCGAGTCCGCGTACGGGTCCGAGTGCGAGTACGGGTCCGAGTGCGGGGCTGGCGACTGCTCGCCGCCGGTCCGCTTCCGCGGCGTACCCGCGGCCAACCGCTCGGCCGAACTCGTCACCGAACGGACCAGCTCAGCAGGCTTCTTGGCCGGCACGACACCGTCCGCCGCGTGCGCCCGCCCACCGCAGAGAAGCCCCAGCACGAACAACCCGCCCACCAGCAACACCACGTGCAGCACACGCCGCCCCGCCGCTCCACGCGTCATACGCGGAGCGGGACCGGGCAGTACGGCTGACAGGGCCAAGGCGGGCAGAGCCTCCCGTGCGGAGGGACAGGACGCAGCTGGGTACGCCGACGTCATGGAGTGGAGTGAAGCGGGGAGGGGCGCGGCCGCAAGGCTGCACGCCCCCGAAGGCCCGCCGATCCTCGCACGCGACTCCCGAGGTAGCGCAAGCCCCCTGTTACCGATGGATACTCATGTCCGCTTTTTCCCTCGCTCCCCTCCCCCCGCCCTCTCCCTCGCCCTCTGCTTCCGCCTCTTCCGCCTCTTCCGCCGTCGGCTTCCCCTGCCGGCCCTACCGCGCCGGGCTGCCGGTGTCCGGTATCGGCAGGGGGCGCTTCTCGATCGCCGCCGCCATCACTTCCGGGAAGAGATCGGGCGTACAGGCGAACGCCGGTGCGCCCAGCCCCGCCAGGGCCGCCGCGTGTTCGCGGTCGTACGCCGGGGCCCCCTCGTCGGACAGCGCGAGCAACGTCACGAACTGCACCCCGGACGCCTTCATCGCGGCAACCCGCTTCAGCATCTCGTTCCGGATGCCGCCTTCGTAGAGGTCGCTGATGAGCACGACCACGGTGTCGGCGGGGCGCGTGATCTGCGACTGGCAGTACGCGAGGGCCCTGTTGATGTCCGTGCCGCCGCCGAGCTGCGTGCCGAAGAGGACGTCGACCGGGTCGTCGAGCTGGTCGGTGAGGTCGACGACCGCCGTGTCGAAGACGACGAGCCGGGTGTTGATGGACCGCATCGAGGCGAGGACCGCGCCGAACACCGACGCGTACACGACCGACGCCGCCATCGAGCCGGACTGGTCGATGCAGAGGACGACCTCCTTCTTCACCGACTGCGAGGCCCGTCCGTACCCGATGAGCCGCTCGGGCACGATCGTGCGGTACTCGGGCAGATAGTGCTTGAGGTTGGCCGCGATCGTGCGGTTCCAGTCGATGTCGTGATGGCGCGGCCGGCTGATACGCGCACTGCGGTCCAGGGCCCCCGTGAGAGTCGCCCGGGTGCGGGTCGCGAGCCGCTTCTCCAGGTCCTCGACCACCTTGCGCACGACCGCCCGCGCCGTTTCCTTGGTCGTCTCGGGCATCGCCTTGTTCAGCGACAGCAGGGTGCCGACCAGGTGGACGTCGGCCTCCACGGCCTCCAGCATCTCCGGCTCCAGGAGCAGGGTGGACAGGCCGAGGCGGTCGATGGCGTCCCGCTGCATGACCTGGACGACGGAGGACGGGAAGTACGTCCGAATGTCGCCCAGCCACCGGGCGACGGACGGCGCGGACGCTCCGAGCCCCGCCGAACGCTCCTGCCCCGCCCGCGCCCTGCCGCCCTTCCCGTTCCCGTACAGCGCGCCGAGCGCCCCGTCCATCGCGGCGTCCTGCCCCGTGAGCGCGCAGCCCGTACCGTCCGCGTCCTCCCCGCCGAGCACGAGCCGCCAGCGCCGCAGCCGTTCGTCGGCGACACCGGCCTGATCGGCCGCCCCCGTCCGGTCGGCCACCCCGGTCGGGTCGGTCGCGCCGGTCAGATCGGTCTGGTCGGTCTGGTCGGCCTGGTCGGTCGTTCCCGTGTTCACCGCTCCCCCGCTCATCGGCCCGCCCCCACAAGGTCGTTGTCCCCTGGACCGGTGCGGTCGCCGAGATCACCGACGCCGACGCCGACACCGACATCGGCGTCAGCGTCGTCGGCCTCGTCCAGCCCCAGCAGCATGCGCAGCACCGGCAGTACGGCGCCGGCACGGTCCTCGTCCAGGTCGGGTCCGAAGCCGGGTGTCCCGGAGACGGTGTCCGCGACGCTGCCGCGCGGACCCGGCCCGCGCCGGACCAGTTCGCCCAGGGTGCGGCGCACTCCGGGCTCGTACTCCGAGAAGGTGCGCCGCAGCAGCGGGAGTACGTCGGTGAACGCGTCCCCCGGCACACCGGTCAGCCAGGAGTCGACCAGGCCGAGCAGCCGTTCGTCGTGCACGAGCAGCATCCCGCCCCCCGATCCCCCGCCGACGAACCCCTCGATCCAGGCCGCCGCGTCGCCGGGCGCGGTCCCCGGTGACAGGACTAGCCCCATGAGCCGGGCCGCCTCCTCCTGCCCCAGCTCCCCGTCGTCCAGCAGCAACCGGACGGCCCGCCCCCGGACGACGCCCGGAACGGTGTCCCGCCCGGAGAGCGTCCTCAGCACGGAGTGCCACCGGCTGCGTATGCCGACGCGGGAGTCGACCGCGCCGCCCTCGGACTCCTTGGATCCCTCGGGCCCCTCCACACCCTCGGCCAGCAGTCCCACCGCGCCGTGCACCGCGTCGACGTGGCCCCGCATCTCCTCGGCGGCCTCCGCGTCGAGGGCGGCACAGGCCGGGGGCAGTCCGACGAAAACCCGCTCCGCGAGCCCGGCGGCGACCTCGGCCAGGGCCTGGGTGCCGGTGCCCCGTACGTCGCCGTACCGCAGGGAGCGGACGAGGGCGGGCAGTGCCTGGGCGAGATGGCCGACGTCGGCGTCCAGGGCGGCCCGGTCGGCGAGGATGCCCATGACCACGGGGAGGGCGTCCGGGAGTTCGGCGAGGAGGCAGCGCTCGGCGAGGCCCGTGACGTCGGCCAGGGACCGTGCGCCGATCGCGTCCGCCTCGGCCTTGGCGGTCGCGGCGGCGATCACCGTCGTACCCCACACGCCGGCCTCGGCGACGCGCACCGCGAGCTCCGGCTCCCAGTGCAGCCGCCAGGTCTCGCGGAACGTACCCGTGCTGCCGCGTGACGCGACCGGCTCCCCCCACCCGACGCCGAGGAGGCGCAGCCGGTGCAGCAGTCTGCTGCGTCCGCCGTCGGTCTCCTTGCGCAGGTCGAGCTCCAGCTCTCTCTCCTGTGCCTCCGGCTTGAGCCGCAGCCGCCGCTGCAGCCGGGCGAGGTCGCGCTGGAGCGGGACGGCGGGCGCCGCCTCGGGCACCTCGCCCAGGACGTCGCCGACGACGAGCCGGTCGTGCACGAGGGAGAGGGGGACGTCCGAGCCCTCGCACATCACGGCCCGTACGGCGTCGGTGGTCTCCGTGAGGCCCGGCAGGGGGCGGCCCCGCATCGCCGCGAGCGTGTCGGCGAGCCGCACCGCCTCGATGACGTGCGCGGAGGACACGGGCCGGTCCTCGTCGCGCAGCAGCCGGGCCACCTTCGTCATCCAGCGCTCGATGGGGCGGTCGGTGGCGGCGAACAGATGCCCGTACCAGCCGGGCGAGTCGATGCCCGCTCCGTAACCACTCATGCGGGAGAGCCGCCGGTGGGTCCAGGGCACCCAGGTCATGTCGGCCTTCACCTTGGGCAGTCCCTTGAGCAGGGCCCGGTCGGCGGCGACGGTGGTCCGCTGCCGCAGCGCGGGCACGTGCCAGGCGCCGCACACCACGGCCACGTCGTCCGCGAACTCCCGCTGGGCCGCCCGCACCTGGAGCCGCATGTACGCCTCGCGTACGAGATCCCGGTCGTTTCCCCCCGTCCCGTAGACCTCCCGCAGTGCCTCCATGGCCTCGCCGAGCACGTCGAACGGTGCGAACGCGTCCTCCCCGCGCGCTCCCCGGTGCTCGATTCCCCGTGTCCCCCGGTGCTCGATCACGTCCTCCCACCACCGCTCGGGGTCGTCGTATCCGGCGGTCTCGGCGAGTACGGCGAGCGGGTCGATCCGTACGGCCCGGGCGGGTTCGGAAAGGGCCCCGTCCGGCTCCCCCTCGCCCTTCCCCTCTTCCTTCTCCGCTTCTTCCTGCTCGTCCCGGGCGAGCGTGTGCGTGGCCGGGAGGTCGATGAAGCGGGCCGGCACGTCGTGCTCCAGGGCCCAGCGGATGGCCACCCACTCGGGTGAGAACTCGGCGAGCGGCCAGAACGCCGACCGTCCCGGCTCGTCCACGACATGCGCGAGGAGCGCGACGGGCGGCCGCATGTCCTCCTCGGCGGCGAGCGCGATCAACGCATCGGCCTCCGGCGGCCCTTCGATGAGCACCACGCGGGGGTTCGCCGCGTCGAGTGCCGCCCTTACGGCTCGCGCCGAGCCGGGCCCGTGGTGGCGCACCCCGAGCAGCAGAGGCCCGGGCGGCCGGCGCACCCCGGCCCCACTCCTCCCGGCGTGCTCGCTCACGCGCTCACCTCCCGGCACGCCCGGTAGAAGTCCTTCCAGCCGTCGCGCTCACGGACGACCGCCTCCAAGTACTCCTGCCAGATGACACGGTCGGCCGCCGGGTCGCGGACGACGGCCCCGAGGATGCCCGCCGCCACGTCCCCGGCACGCAGGACGCCGTCCCCGAAGTGGGCCGCCAGGGCGAGGCCGCTGGTGACGACGGAGATCGCCTCGGCGGTGGACAGCGTGCCGCTGGGCGACTTGAGCTTCGTACGCCCGTCGGCCGTGACGCCGTCGCGCAGCTCGCGGAAGACGGTGACGACGCGGCGGATCTCGTCGATGCCGTCGGGCACGGCGGGCAGGTCCAGGGAGCGGCCGATCTGGTCGACGCGGCGCGAGACGATGTCGACCTCGGCGTCGGCGCTCTCCGGCAGGGGCAGGACCACCGTGTTGAAGCGGCGGCGCAGGGCGCTCGACAGGTCGTTCACCCCGCGGTCGCGGTCGTTGGCCGTCGCGATGAGGTTGAAGCCCCGGACGGCCTGCACCTCCGAGCCCAACTCCGGGATGGGCAGGTTCTTCTCCGACAGGATCGTGATGAGCGTGTCCTGGACGTCGGCGGGGATGCGGGTCAGCTCCTCGACCCGGGCCGTCATCCCGTCGGCCATGGCCCGCATGACCGGGCTGGGCACCAGGGCGTCCCGGCTCGGGCCGTGGGCGAGCAGCTGCGCGTAGTTCCAGCCGTACCGGATCGCCTCCTCCGGCGTGCCGGCCGTGCCCTGCACGAGAAGGGTGGAGTCGCCGCTGACCGCCGCGGCCAGATGCTCCGACACCCATGTCTTCGCCGTGCCGGGTACGCCGAGCAGGAGCAGCGCCCGGTCGGTGGCGAGCGTGGTCACGGCCACTTCGACGATGCGGCGCGGTCCCACGTACTTCGGCGTGATCACCGTGCCGTCCGGCAGCGTGCCGCCCAGCAGGTACGTCGCGACGGCCCACGGTGACATCCGCCAGCGGGCGGGCCGCGGGCGGTCGTCCTGCGCGGCCAGCGCGGCGAGTTCGGAGGCGAACGCGTCCTCGGCGTGCGGCCGCAGCTCCTCACCCTTGTCCGGGCCCGTGCCCCTGTCCGGCGCGGGCGGGGCCGCGGGCGCGGGCACGCCTTCGGACTGGTGGTGGTTCGGGTCGACGGACGTCGGGTCGACGGACACGGACATGGAGCGGTCCCCCTTGCGGCTCGGCCGGTTCGGATCTGGTACCACCGTGCACCACGCCACTGACAATCGGCTCTGACCTGCGCAAACGCATCCGTCACAGGCGATTGTCAGTGGTGGGACCTACCTTCGATCCCATGACTCAGCAGGGGGTGCGCTGGACTGCGGATCAGGTGCTGGCACTGGCGCCTGACACCGCGTCACGCAAGGCGGGCAGCAAGCTCGGCGCGGCCGGGCCGTGGTCGGAGGCGGGCAGTTCCGAGGAGGGGACGGTATGGGGCCTGTGCAGGGGAAGCGGCAGCAAGCCGTACCGGACGGTGATCGACATCGCGGACTCCACCGGGCCCGCGTACAAGTGCAGTTGCCCGAGCCGCAAGTTCCCGTGCAAGCACGCGCTGGGGCTGCTGCTGCTCTGGGCCGGCGAGGACGGCGCGGTGCCGCAGGGGCAGGCGCCGGACTGGGCGGACGAGTGGATCGAGGGCAGGAGGAAGCGCGCGGACGGCAAGCGGGCGGAGGGCGCGGCCGGTTCTGCGTCCGCGGGTGATCCGGAGGCGGCGCGGCGCAGGGCGGAGCGGCGGGCCGAGTGGATCACCGCGGGGGCGACGGAGCTGGAGCAGCGGCTGACCGATCTGCTGCGGGGCGGTCTGGCCTCGGCGGAGCAGCGGGGGTACGGGCTGTGGGAGGAGACGGCGGCCCGCATGGTCGACGCGCAGGCGCCGGGACTTGCCGCGCGGGTGCGGGAGTTGGGGGCGATACCGTCGTCGGGGCCCGGCTGGCCCGTGCGGTTGCTGGAGGAGTGCGCGCTGCTCCACCTCCTCGACCAGGGGTGGCTGCGCCGTGCGGCGCTGCCCGACGGGCTGGCCGCGACGGTGCGTTCCCGGATCGGGCTGCCCGGTTCGGCGGACGGCCCGCCGGTGCGCGACCGCTGGCTGGTCCTGGCCCAGTACGACACCGCGGACAGCCGCCTCACCACCCGCCGGATCTGGCTGTACGGGGCCGAGTCGGGGCGTACGGCCCTGCTCCTCTCCTACGGGGCCGCCGGGCGTGCACCGGAGCTGACGTTGCCCGTCGGGCTGACGGTGGAAGCGGAGCTGTCCGCGTATCCGGGTGCGGGGCAGTTGCGGGCGGCGCTGGGCGAGCGGTTCGCCGCTCCGGCGCCCACGGGGCTCCGGCCGCCCGGGGTGGGTGTGGCGCAGGCCGCTGCCCAGTACGGCGAGGCGCTCCGGGACGACCCGTGGCTGGAATCGCGGCCCGTGACCCTGGCCCGCGTCATACCGACTCCGGACGGCGACGACTGGCAGCTGGCTGACGCCGACGGAGAGTTCGCGCTGCCGCTCACCCCGGCCGCCCGGTCCCGCTCCGGTCTGTGGCGACTGGTCGCCCTCTCCGGCGGCGCTCCGGTGACGGTCTTCGGAGAGTGCGGCCACCGCGGCTTCTCCCCGCTCACTGCCTGGCCGGAAGGTCCGGGCGAGGCGGTGACCCTGTGCTGACGGCAGCGCGCTCCAGCCTTCTCGACTCCCTTACGACTCGCCGCCCACCACGCCTTCTACGACGTCTTCTACGAGGCCTTCTACGAGAGGGACGCCCATGACGAGCACCCCTGTCCCCGCTTCCGCTCCTGCCCCCACTCCCTCTCCCGCTTCCACGGAGGCGTCGGCCGGGAGCCACTGGGAGGAGCTGGTGACCGTGGCGCTGCTGGGGACCACGCGGCGTACGCCCTCGGGGGTCACGTCCCGGCGTGACGCACCGACGGCGCTGCTCGACGCGGCGGCGGTGGAGACCGTGCGGAGACGGGCCGGGATGCGGCCGGGCCGGGCGGCTGCCCGCATCGAGCCCGCGGCGGAGGATTCCCGTCCCGCGCTCCCCCCGGCGGCGGCACGCCGGCTGACGATGCTGCTCGCCGACCGCCCGGGGGCGGGGAGCGGTGGCCGCCGGGGAACGGCCCCCGACCTCATGGAGCTGCTGCCGCAGTGGCTCGCCACGGCGAACCGGCAGGGTTTCGCGGCTCCTCCCCAGGCGCTGCCGGCTCTGCTGGACGCGGCCAGGGGGCGTACGGACCTCCGGCCGGCGGTGCTGGCGTTCGCGGGGCCGCGCGCGCTGTGGCTGGCCCGGCTGAACACGGACTGGCGGTTCGCGCTGCGGGCGGCTCCGGGCGGCGGCGCCGTACTGCCCGGTCCCGAGGAGCCGGAGCGGATGCGCGCGTTGTGGGAGGAGGGGCTGTTCGCCGAGCGGGTCGCGCTGCTGGCGGCGGTCCGGGCGCGGGACGCGGAGGCCGCGCGGGATCTGCTCGCCGGGACGTGGGCGTCGGAGCGGGCCGAGGACCGGTTGATGTTCCTCGACTCGTTGCGGACGGGGCTGTGCGCGGCGGACGAGCCTTTCCTGGAACGGGCGTTGGCCGACCGGAGCCGCAATGTGCGGGCCACGGCGGCGGAGTTGCTGTCCGCACTGCCCGGCTCGGCGCTCGCCGGGCGGATGGCGGAGCGGGCGGGGTCCTGCGTCGCGGTCGACCATACGCACAGCACGCCGACGATAGCGGTGGAGGCGCCGCACGAGTGCGATTCCGGCATGGAGCGCGACGGCGTGGTGGCCAAGGCTCCGGCCGGCCGGGGCGAACGGTCGTGGTGGCTGGGCCAGTTGGTGGAGGCTGCCCCGCTCGACACCTGGTCGCGGCGGCTCGGGGGGCGCACGCCGGAGGAGATCGTGGCGCTGCCCGTGGCCGATGACTGGCAGGACGAGCTGCATGCCGCGTGGTGCCGGGCGGCGGTGCGGCAGCGGGACCCTTCCTGGTCCAGAGCGCTGCTGGGGACACCGGCGGCGCCGGAGGCGGGCGGGCCGGGAGCGGTTTCCCTGGCCGAGCGGGCGAAGCTGCTCGGCACGTTGGGCGCCGAGGAGCGGGCGGAGTGGGTGGCGGGCTTCATAGCCGTGCACGGACTGTCGGAGGCGTTTCAGCTGCTCGGGGTGTGCGCGGTGCCCTGGGCCGGCCCGTTGGGGCGGGCGGTGGTGGACGCGCTCAACATCGCGCGGGACGCGGGGAGTTATCCATGGAGTTTCAGCGGGGTCATGGGACTGGCCGAGCGCTGTCTGGATCCGGCGGAGGCCGTCCGCCTCGAAACGCTCACAGCCGTCCCCGACGAGTCGGAGAACGCGGCGCCGGGTGCGGGAGGCTACTGGGCCGAATCCTTCCAACGCCTGGTCACGACCCTGCGCCTAAGAGCAGCAATCCAAACGGAACTCACGCACCCGTAACCCCACTAGCCAGGAGCGCCCCGCACCAAACCACACACCAGCACCCCTACTGCCCAGGGGCGCGGGGAACGGCGCGACCAGCCACAACGGACCCGCACCCACCCACGCACACCAGGCCCCCACCCCCGGCCAACCCGCCGGGCGCAGCCCTACACAGGCCGGCGCACGTTCACCCGCACCCAGTCCACGATGACCGCGCTCGTCACCCCGGCGGGGAAGACCTCCGCGACACCCATCTCCTTGAGCGACACGACATCCGCCTCGGGGATGACCCCGCCGCCGAACACCGTGATGTCCGCGGCGTCGCGCTCCTTCAGGAGCTCGATGACCGCGGCGAACAGCGTGTGGTGCGCGCCGGAGGGGACGGACAGCCCGATCGCATCGGCGTCCTCCTGGATCGCCGTGCCCACGACGTGCTCGGGCGTCTGCCGGAGGCCGGTGTAGATGACCTCCATACCCGCGTCCCGCAGCGCCCGCGCGATCACCTTCGCCCCGCGATCGTGTCCGTCGAGCCCCGGTTCGGCCACCACCACGCGGATCGGACCGGTTGCCGAACCCATCACTGCCTCCATCAACCGACTGCACCGATCTGCAGAGATCTGTCTCGCCCAGCAACGATCACCACACCACGACGGCGCCCCGCCACCGCGCCTGCGCCGACGCCCGCGCCCGCGCCCGCGCCCGGCATGCATCCCGGACATGCCCGGCACAGCCGCCCCGCACCGCACGGTCCGGATAAGTGAACGAACGTTATCTCCACCATCCCGTAACCGGCAGTTTCGCGGTGGAGACCGAGGGGGAAATCACACGGTGGGACAAGTTCGCAGCGCATCGATCCCGCACACCGCGACACACGGTTCGCACCCGGGACGGGCGCAAGGGAAACCGCTACGAGGTCTCCGCACCTCCGCGCCGTCAGCCGCGCGACGGGGTGGTGCGGCGCATCGGCGATCGCACGACGACGGACACCCCGTCGCTCCACCGGCGTCACCCACGCCGCACGTGCACCGTCGCCGTCCTCACCCATCGGCTTCCCACGAGGGCACACGGGGGACAGAGGGTTCCTGCCGTGCGCCGACGGGAGGTCGGCCATGAAGGTCACCAGGGCACTGCTGCCCCTTCTTCCACTCTGTCAGCGCCTGCTCCCCACCAGACTGGCCGGGCTCTCACTGACCCTGCTGAAGGCGACGGCCCTGGAGATCGCGATTCTCGCCGGCCATCTCGTCCTCTATCCGTCCGGCATCACCCCGGAGCGCCGCCGGTCCCCGATCCCGACCCAGTCCCTGGCCGACCTGCCCGATCCGGACCTCGACGCGGACGGCACGGGCCGCACCGCCGACGCGGCCCGGCTGCCCACTCCGGACAAGCCCCCGGTCGTCCTGCTGCACGGCTTCATAGACAACCGCTCGGTCTTCGTGCTGCTGCGGCGTTCGCTGGCCCAGCACGGCCGGCAGCAGATCGAGTCGCTCAACTACTCCCCGCTGACCTGCGACATACGGACGGCCGCCGAGCTGCTCGGCCGGCACATCGAGGAGATCTGCGAGCGCACCGGCCGCCAGGAGGTGGACATCGTCGGGCACAGTCTCGGCGGGCTGATCGCGCGCTACTACGTGCAGCGCCTGGGCGGTGACATCCGCGTCCGGACGCTGGTCACCCTGGGCACCCCGCACGCGGGCACCCGCGTCGTACCGCTGATGAACGCGCACCCGATCGTCCGGCAGATGCGCCCGGGCTCCGGCGTACTCGAAGAACTGCGCAAGCCCGCCCCGCACTGCCGTACGCGGTTCGTGAGTTTCTGGAGCGACCTCGACCAGCTGATGGACCCGCTGGAGACGGCGTGCGTCGAGCACCCGGATCTGCTCGCCCAGAACGTGCGCGTGAGCGGAATCGGACATCTCGCCCTGCCGGTGCACCCGGCGGTCGCGGCCGGCATCCGCCAGGCCCTGGACGCCGAGGAGGACACCGCCCGCGCCGCCGCTCACACCGGCGGCCTGACAGTGGCGTGACCGGGAGGGCGTGACCAAGAGGGCCCGATGGGGAGGACGTATCCGCAGGGGCTCAACCGGAAGCGGACGTCTGGAGGCGATCCGCCCCGAACCGGGGCAACGGGGAGCGGCCGGAAGCGCCTAAGGGCTCGTAAAGAATCAACACGGTGGTTTTGTCTCTGTCGTGAGAGCGATGCCGTGCGCGGTTGCGTAGACGTGGAGGCCGGTGAGGGTG